>JAWKVJ010000036.1:0-34342 GCA_041398085.1 Parvularculaceae bacterium | reverse complement strand
GGGGACCTTTGTGACTGACTTATCGCCGCTCGCCGTCGACATTGTCGCAGATCCGGTCTGCCCGTGGTGTTATGTGGGGACTATGTCACTCCTTGCCGCCCGTGACCGGCTGGCGAACGAAATCCCTCTCGCCCTGCGCTGGCGGCCTTACATGCTCAACCCCGCGACCCCGGCCGAAGGCGTCGACCGCCACGCCTATTACCGAGAGAAATTTCCGGACGCCGAAGGCCTCGCCAAAGCGCGTGAGACGATCAGGGCTTACGCGAAAGAGAGCGGTTTTGATTTTGATCCGGCCGCGCCGGCGCATCTGCCGAATACGCTGAAGGCGCATATGGTCATCCGCCTCGCCCTTGGCGCGGGCAATCAGGAAGAAGTCGCACGCGCCATTTACCGCGCTTTCTGGGATGAGCTTCGCGATATCGGCGATGATGAGACCTTGATCGACATCGCCGCGAAAGCGGGCCTTCCCGCCGACGCGGTGAAAGAAATGCTTTCGTCGGATGAAGAGAAAAAATCGGTCGCGTCCGAAGCGATCGCTTTTGCAAAGGCCGGCGTCACCGGGGTGCCGACTTTCATCGTCGGCGAGGCGGTCGGCTTCACTGGCGGCATGCCGCCTGACGCCATCGTCGAACGCCTGCGCCGTGCGCGCGACGTCGTGAAGGAATTGACCGCATGAGACGACCTTTTCTTTTCAGCGCAGCGCTCGCCTTTGCTGCAGCTTCCTGCGGGGCGCCAGCGAAAGCCAATGACAGCGAATGGCTGATGCGCGCGATTTCATCGGCGCGTTCCGGCGGCGTCGTCGATATTCCGGCCGGAAATTACGATCTCACTGATTTCAAGATCGGCCGCAGCGTGACGCTGCGCGGCGCGGCTGACGGAAAGACCGTTTTCCGGTCCGCCGCGGTCACCGACAAGGGCATCCTGGTGCCGCAAACGGGCGTCAATCTGACCGTCGAGAACATTACGTTCATCGGCACCAAGTCCTGGGACCGCAACGGCGCGGGGATCAGGCATGAAGGGCGCAACCTCACCGTCGTCAATTGCAAATTTCTCGACAATGACGACGGCATCTTGTCGACCGGCTCAGCCGACGGCGTCATCACCATCACGAATTCCGATTTTCGCGACAACGGCTTTGGCGACGGCCAGAGCCACGCGATCTATGTGTCGTCAGGGCATAAGCTCGATGTCGAAGGCGGGAATTTCGTCAACACGCGTATCGGCCATCACGTGAAGAGCCTTGCTGACATCACGATTGTCAAAGGCGCAACGCTCGACGACGGCTATGGCAAGGGAAGCTACGCCGTCGACGCGTCGAAGGGCGGCGACGTCACCGTCGCCGACAACACGATCATCCAGTCCGCTGACGGCGAGAATTACACGATCATCAATTACGACCTGACCCGCGGCGGCGCGGCGACGCGCCTCGTCGTTACCGGCAACAAGATCATCAACCGCTATGACGGCGGCGTGTTCCTCAGGAATGACACCAAGCTTCACCCGGTCATGGCCGGCAATGTGATCGAGAATGAAGGAAAGTCCCCGCTGAAACTCCTTCAGCCGGGGACCCCCAAACCCGTCGATCACGAATAGCGCAAAGGCCTAGGCTTTCGCCTCGCGGCTTTCCGGAATGAACAGGGTGAGCGCAAAGACGCTGACGAGAGCGACAACGATCATCGGGCCTGTCGGCGCGTCGGTAAGCGCAGACGCAATGAGCCCAGAAAGATAGCCGGCGATCCCGACGGAATAGCCGACAAAGAGACGCGCAGACGGCGCGAAGCGCCGCGCGGCGAGCGCAGGGATGATAAGGCTCGAAAAGACGAGATAGATGCCGACGAGTTGCACCGATTGCGTCACGACGAGGGCAAAGAGCGCGTAGAAGCCCAGGTGGCCGAGCCGCTTGCCAAGGCTGAACCAGACTAGAAGCGCCGCTGCGTAACCAATTGCGATCGGGATCAGCGTTTTCGGATCGACCCAGAGAATCTGCCCGACGAGGAGATCTTTAAGATGCTCCCCGCCGCGCGGATTATTGGCGAGGACCAAAAGCTCGATACAGGCTGCAAGCACGAAGAGCACGCCGATAAGCGCTTCCTGAACCTGCGGCCATTTCTTTTCCGTCGCCGTCAGCAAAAGCGCGCCAAGAAGCGCCGCGCCGATCGCCGACGCCTGCATCCGCCAGCCATGAGGGTCAAAGCCCGACGCCGCGGCGAAAGTGACGCCGAGCCCTGCGACCTGCGCAATCGCAAGGTCGATGAAGACGATGCCGCGCGACAGGACCTGCTGGCCGAGCGGCACATGTGTTGACAGGACGAGAAGCCCGGCAAGCAGCGCCGGAATGAGTATCGAGATTTCGAGCCCCCCAATGTTCATTGCTGAAGCGCTCCAAGCATGAGGTTCAATGTATTGTCGTAAAGGCTGAAGAGGTCTTTCGCCTCGTCATTGCCGCCGACCGTGAAAGGCAGCTCGATCGCTTTGGTTGGAATCTTGGATGTGATGAACTCTGACGAGCGCGGATCTTCATAAGCGGCGCGAATGATCATTTTCACCGGCTGGGCCTGAAGCGTCTGGATCACCGTCGCAAGATAGCCGCTGTTCGGCGGCACGCCTGGTTTTGGCTCAAGCGCGACAACTTCCTTAAGGCCAAGCCAGTCTTCAAGATAAGGCCAGCTCTTATGCTGCACGGCGATCGGCACGCCTTTCAAGGGCGCGGCTTCCGCCGTCCATTTGGCGATTGCCGCGTTCCAGCGCGTCTCGAAATCGGCAAGGCGCGACTGATAGGTCGCCGCGTTCGCGGGGTCCATTTCCGCAAGCTTCGCCGCGAGCGCTTTGGCGACAACAGCGATATTGCGCGGATCGGTCTGAATGTGTGGATTGCCATAAGCGTGGATGTCGCCATTGGCGCGGTCAAGCGACGTCGGCTTTTCCTTGAGGTCAATAAAGCTTGTCGCCTCAAAATAGCCGGGCTGGCCGAGATCGATTTTTGAGTTCGCGGACTGGCGCACGATCTGCGGCATCCAGCCGATTTCAAGTTCAGCGCCCGTGCAGACGGCGAGGTCGGCCTTCCGCGCTTTGGCGATAAGGCTCGGCCGCGCCTGCACCTGGTGCGGGTCCTGTCCCCCCGTTGTCGCTGAATAGACATCGACATTATCGCCGCCGAGTTCTGTCGTCAGCGCCGCCCATTCGGGCTCGCACGCAAAGACGTTCAACTTGGCTTCGGCCGGCGCAAGGCCTGCAGCCGCCAGCAAGCCGATCAGAAATGCAAATTTACGCATGGATCAGTTCCTTCAAAAGCGGTGGGCGCCGTGCGGGCCAATGATGACCGTGTAGCGCGCGATAAGTTCATTGTTCGAAAGCAGGTCCGAATGATCATAGGTGTAGAGGATCCGGAACCGGCTGAATTCGCTGGTGTCATATTCAAGCTGGGCGCTGAACGCTTCCGGCGAACGGCCGAAATCGTCGAGCGACGTGCCGGCAAGCGCGAGCGGCGCGCTTTCTGACATCAGGCGCGCATGGCGCAGCCCGACCCGCCAGCTCGGCCGGAACTGATAGACGCCCTGCACGTAAAAGCCCGAACGGTTCTGGTCGACGGGGACGAGATTGAGATCGCCCTTTTCATTGCCGAAGAAATATTCGCCGCTCAGGATGAGATTGCGTACGGTCGGGTTGCCGTTCGGCAGCCCATTTGTAGACAGCGGTCGCAATGCCAAGCCAGTCATTGCCGTTGAAAGTGTCGGCGCCGATCTGGCGATCTTCCGCTTTCGTTTTCAGATAGGAGATCTTGCCGAGCCAGCTCGACGAAACGCCAAGATCGCCGCCAGTTGCGACGAAGTAAGCATAGGTTCCGGTTCCCTTCCTCGCCGCGCCGCTCGCCGGGAAGGCGTCGCCGCGATACCATTCTGCCTAAACTTCAAGATAAAAATCTGTCGGCGCGACCCACCGAACTTCGATTCCATCGTCGCCCAGCTGGTTTCCAAGAAACGCGCGATAGGGGAGCGGCGCGTCGACAAAATCCCAATCATGCGTGTGTCGCTCATTGAGATAGGCAATGCCCGAATAGAAGCGCCCCGCTTTCAACGTGAAGCCGCCGGGTAGGCTCTTCGACTGGATATAGGCTTCCTCGACGCTGACATCATTATTGTTGTCGAGCGAGACAGTGAGGTTTGCATAAACCCGGTGGTCGACATTGGCGAAGAAGGAGACTTCGGATTCATCGAGCGAGAGACCGCGCGACGGCAATCCTGCTTCGTCAGAGAGCGGGAACCCGGGGATTTGCGCGGCTGAAGGGTCGCGCTGCGAATAGGCGTATTGGCCCTGCAGCGACGCGGCGATGCCAGGATTGTAGGCGCTTTGCGTGATCGGAGGCCTCGAGACCGGCGTTGGCGGCGCCGAAGCGACTTCAACGGGCGCGGGCGCTGCTGGCGCCGACGCAACGACGGGCGCTGCCTGCGACGCCGGCGCCTTTGAATCTTCTGCAGCTTTGAGGCGCGCTTCGAGATCGGCGATCCTGGCGTCATATTCTTGGCGGAGATCGCTGATCTCTTTCTTCAGCGCCGCCAGATCTTCCGGTTCGCCGGCATGCGCGCTCGCCGATAGAGCGATCGCGGCCGCCGACAGGCGGAGCAACATCTTGGTTTTCACTTTGCATTTCCCTTGCTGATCTTCGGATGGTTCAACAAGCGCGTGAGCGCTTCCTTGAGCCGGTTCTGACGAAAGATCAGGCGACGGGCGGCGCGCGGGAATTTGCGTGAAGTTGCAGGGTTTCGCGCTGCGCGACGTTCCTTGAAACGAACTCGATCGTTTCGAGCGCCAGCGTCGGCGCCTTGATCGTCGCAACGAGACTGACAGGATCGGGCGCAGACGCGCTCGCCATACAGGCGACGCAAGTGTCTGCAGCATGATTGCTGAGCGCATCGGCGCCGGCGCCGGTATGGGCTGCAAAGATGAGCTGGGCCGCGAGGAACAGCGCCGCAAACGCGGCAAAGAGCCAGCGGCGGCGCGCAGGCGTCTCATGTCCCTCAATGATGGCGGCGTCGATCAATCGTAGCGATCCTCGGACGAACAGCGTCTCCTCGGATGCTATCAGTCCCCGGATAATGTAACAATAATAAGGCGATCACGCTATCGCGCGCGGACGGCGGATCGTCGCATGTCAGGCGTCGTATACCCGCAAAGTGGGTTGCAGGACGACACTGATGCGACCGAGCCAGGCGTCGAGGAGATCGGCGTTCGAGCGCTTGCGGAGGCCAAAGCGCCTGAGGAGCTCTGTTCGCGGCGATGACGCGCCCCCGAAAGTCGCGGCGACTTTGGGCTGCCAGTAATCAACGCTTTCGGCAATGGCGCGGCGGGCGGGTGAACCCTCGCCGGCGATTTTCAACAAGCCTTCCTCGCCAAGTTCGGCATGGCGCTGCTCGCGCGGCAGGATTTCGCGGAAGACTTCGGCAAGCGGCTGATAGGAGCACGCTGCATATTCGCCGATCTGGATGATCGTCGCATTGCCCATCAAGACGTTGAGCACGACGGCGTCGGTCCAGTTCGACAGCGGATAATGAAGCACATTAAGGCGCATGTCGCCGCTCTTGCGCGTCGTGCCGATATCATCGTCGCGATTGATGCGCGCCGCCCAGGAATGCGTTTCCTGATAGCGCGCCGCGTCAGCGCCAAAATCCGCCATGATCGCAAGAACGCGGCTCGCATGATCGAGCTTTTCAAGAACGATACGCGAGGCGGCGATGCGTTCCTTGACGCCGGGGCCGTCATTGATGCGGTCGGCGAATCCCGCTGCGCCCGCAAGTTCTGAATCGACAAAGCTCGCCATCAACCGCATCAGCTCGGCGCGATAACGCGCAGGCGCGTTGTCGGGCGCAGACAATTTTCCGCCGCGTGCGAGATAGGCGAGTATGTCGTCGTCGTTTTTCATCTATTGATCATAGTCCACGACGAGCCGGGCGCTTTCGGATGGCTCTGGCAGGTCAGAATATAGCCGCGTTCGACCTCATAGTCTTCGAGCGCGTAGTTTGCTTCCATATCGACATCGCCTTCGATGAGCTTGGCGCGGCAGGTCGAACAGACGCCCGCCTTGCAGGCGAAAGGCGCGTCGATCGAGGCGGCGAGCGCCGCTTCAAGCACCGACTGGCCGGACGCCGCGATTTCGATCTCGCGCGACGTCCCGTCGAGAATGATCGTCGCCTTGTGCGCCTCGCCCGCCGCAGCGGCGGCGGAGAATTTCCGCTTCGTCGCAAGGCCGGGACGCGCGCTTGCGAAGAGTTCGAATTTGATGCGATCGTCAGCGAGGCCTTTTGCTTTCAGCGCTTCGGCGACGGCGAGCATCATCGGCTCCGGGCCGCAGATGAACGCCATGTCAGCAGCGGCGGCGTCGACCCAATGCTCGAACAGCGCGTCGCATTTTTCGCGATTGAGGATGCCCGAAAAGAGCTCGATGTCGGCTTCCGATTCCAGAATATGGACAACATTGAAGCGGCCCATATGGATGTTTTTGAGGTCTTCCAGCTCCTCGCGGAACATGATCGCCGCGGCTGAGCGGTTGGCGTAGACGAGCGTTAAGGTCGATTTCGGTTCGCGCGCCATTACCGTCTTGATGATCGAGATCAAAGGCGTGATGCCGGAGCCGCCGGCGAAACCGAGATAATGACGCGCGGCATCCGGCTGCAACGCGCTATGGAAGTTCCCCATCGGCGCCATCGCTTCGAGCGTGTCGCCGATTTTCAATTCCTCATTCGCCCAGCCGGAAAACCAGCCGCCTTCAACGCGCTTGACGCCGACTCGTAAAATGCCGTCATCGAGCCCGGCGCAGATTGAATAGGACCGGCGGAGTTCCTCGCCTTCGAACGTGCGCCGGAAAGTCAGATATTGCCCCTGGATGAATTTGAAATCTTCCGCTGCGTCCGCCGGCGGCGCCAGCGTCAGGATTACGCTGTCGCGCGTATCGCGCTTCATGTCTGTGACGGTAAGCGGAAAGAAACGGGCCATTTTCAAAAACTCTTGAAATAGTCGAACGGTTCAAGGCAGTCGCGGCAGCGCCAATGCGCCTTGCAGGGCGTCGAGCCGAAGCGCGAAACCTGTTCCGTCGCGGCCGATCCGCAATGAGGGCATTCAACGATCGGGTTTTTCAGATCGCCGACGCAGCGCGCGTCAGCAACCGGCGGCGCGATGCCATAGGCTTTCAGTTTTGCGCGGCCTTCATCGCTGATCCAATCGGTTGACCAGGCGGGCGAAAGGCATGTTTCGATTTTGACGTCGTCAACGCCGCGGCGGCGGATCGCCTCGGCGATTTCAAGCGAGATGACCGCCGTCGCCGGGCAGCCGGAATAGGTCGGCGTCACGGCGATAGTAAGGCGATTGCCTTTCCATTGAACGCCGCGGACAATGCCGAGATCGACGACAGACAAGACCGGAATTTCCGGGTCCGGCACGTCGGCAAGCCAGCGCCAGATGTCGTCAACCGACGGTTTCGTCGCGG
The DNA here is from genome assembly GCA_041398085.1 of Parvularculaceae bacterium. Taxonomy (GTDB): domain Bacteria; phylum Pseudomonadota; class Alphaproteobacteria; order Caulobacterales; family Parvularculaceae; genus Amphiplicatus. Next base: position 26,865 of record JAWKVJ010000036.1, on the reverse strand, counting down.
CGGCGGCGCTCACCACTCAGCCCCCGGATAAGCGCGTTGCAGCCATTGCATGTCAGCGAGAATGAAGCCGAGATGTTCAGAATGAAGGCCTTGCTTTCCGCCCTTGCGGACAGCGCCGCCCGAAGGAAGTTTCAGCGTCGCCTCGGTGATGACCGCTTCAATTTTTGCCAGATGCGCAGCGGCGATCACGGACAAGTCCGGCGCGAGGCCGCGCGCAGCGAGATCGCGATCGATGTCGTCAGCGAGCGTCAATTCGCCGGCGAAGGGATAAAGCGCGTCGAGCGCAGCCTGCATGCGGTCATGGCTTTCGGCCGTGCCGTCGCCGAGGCTGACGACGAAATCTTCCGAGCGTTCGAGATGGTAAGTCGCTTCCTTCGCCGATTTCGCGGCGATTTCGGCGATGCGTTCATCCTTCGACGCCGCAAGGCCCTTCAGCATCGGCAAATGCCAGGCGTCGAACAGGAATTGCCGCATCAGCGTATGCGCGTAATCGCCGTTCGGCTGTTCGACGAGAAGCGCGTTCGTGAACGCCCTCGCATCGCGGAGGAGGGCGATCTCGTCAGCGCTTTTGCCCGCGGCTTCGATCGCGCCCGCATAGTCAAACCACATCTTCGCCTGACCGATGAGATCAAGCCCGACATTCGCCATGGCGATGTCTTCTTCAAGCACCGGCGCATGGCCGCACCATTCCGAAACGCGCTGACCAAGGATCAGCGCATTGTCGCCCATGCGAAGCGCAAGATCATAGACAGGATCGAGCTTGACGGCTGTTGTCACATCGGCCCCGCTTCGTCAGGAATGTCGTAAAAGGTAGGGTGGCGATAGACTTTCGAGTTCGACGGATCGAACAACGGCTCCTTGTCGCCCGGCGATGATGCGGAAATTTCCGCCGCCTTCACGACCCAGATCGAAACGCCTTCATTGCGGCGCGTGTAAACATCGCGCGCATTGCGTATCGCCATTTCAGCATCCGGCGCATGCAAACTGCCGACATGACGATGCGAGAGCCCATGCTGCCCGCGGATGAAAACTTCCCAGAGAGGCCATTCGTTGGACATATGTCTTCTACCCTTCCGTCACTCAGCCGCCATCTTTTTCGCCGCGCGCTTTTTGGCGTGCGCCATCAGCCCTTCGCGGAACCACGCGCCTTCTTCCCAAGCCTTCTGCCGCGCCGCCATGCGCTCAGCGTTGCAGGGGCCGTTGCCTTTCAGAACTTCGTAAAACTCGTCCCAGTCGAGCGCGCCATAGTCGTAGCCCTTCTTCTCCTCGTTCCATTTAAGGTCGGGGTCCGGCGCTTTTAGGCCAAGATACTCCGCCTGCGGAACGGTTTCATTGACGAATTTCTGGCGCAGCTCATCATTGGAATTCTGTTTGATCTTCCACGCCATTGATTGCGCGGAGTGAACGCTGTCGCCATCTGGCGGGCCGAACATCATCAAGGATGGCTGCCACCAGCGATTGAGCGCGTCCTGCGCCATTTCCTTTTGTTCCGGCGTTCCCTTGGCGAGCTTCATCATGATATCGTAGCCCTGCCGCTGGTGGAAACTTTCCTCCTTGCAGATGCGGATCATCGCGCGGGAGTAAGGCCCGAAGGAGCAGCGCTGCAGCGGCACCTGATTCATGATCGCCGCGCCGTCGACAAGCCAGCCAATGGCGCCGATATCGGCCCAGGTGAGCGTCGGGTAATTGAAGATCGAGGAATATTTCGCCTTGCCCGACAGCAATTGCTCCGTCATCTGGTCGCGCGAAACGCCGAGCGTCTCCGCCGCGCAATAAAGATAAAGCCCGTGGCCCGCTTCATCCTGCACCTTGGCGAGAAGGATCATCTTGCGTTCCAAGGTCGGCGCGCGCGTGATCCAGTTTCCTTCCGGCAATTGGCCAACAATTTCCGAATGTGCGTGCTGCGAGATCTGGCGGACGAGCGTCTTGCGATAGCCTTCCGGCATCCAGTCTTTCGGCTCGATCTTGATGTCGGCGTCGATGCGCTGCTGGAAAGCGCGCTCTTCAGGCTCCATCTCGTCAAGGGATTTGACGGCCTTGCCGGTCGACTTCACTTCCTGAGCGTACATGCGGGACCTCCGGGACAAGTGTGAGATATAGAATTAGCTGACCGATCGGTCAATGAATTCCGGGCGGGACCAGGCCGGCGGAAAATCCGCCCTTTCCGGCGGGCCGCATAGAGGACAGATCCAGCATTCACGCGGGGTTCAGCGGTTTTTTCCGCATTGTGCGGAGCGGCGAGACCTCGCGTTCCGGCGGAAGCCGCGGCGCGGCGGGCGCGCTTGATCATACCGGAAAGTCCTCGTCCGCTCATTCTCTCCATTCCGTCTCGAACGCCGGTCAGAACCGGCCGAAGGAAGCATTCTAAAGCCTCTGCAAGGGAGGGGGACGGATTTTTGTTTCTGAACGATTTCAACGGGCCTGATGGTTAATCATGAATCGCGTTTTTCGATTCAACCGGGCCCTGAAACGAGCGCATCAACCGGTCGCGTTCGGCGACGCCGACAGCGACCGCCATCAGAAAAATAAAAAGCCAGATGATCCGCCAACGGAGTTTCATTTGCGCCAGCGATCTACACCCGCTCGATGACGCTGGCGATGCCTTGTCCGACGCCGATGCACATGGCGCAAAGCGCGCGCATTCCCCCGCTTCGGTGAAGTTCTTCGGTCGCCGTCAGCAGGAGCCGCGCGCCGGACATGCCGAGCGGGTGGCCGAGTGCAATCGCGCCGCCATTGGGGTTGACGTGCTCGGCGTCATCGGGGAGCCCAAGTTCGCGCAAGGTCGCAAGGCTCTGCGAGGCGAAGGCTTCGTTGATCTCGATGACGTCCATATCGGCGACGGAGAATTTCGTCAGCGCCAGAACTTTTTTCGACGCCGGCGCCGGGCCGATCCCCATAATGCGCGGGGAAACGCCGACAACCGCGCCGCCGATGATGCGCGCGCGGGGGGTGAGCCCGTATTTTTTGACGGCGGCTTCCGACGCGACGATCATCGCCGCTGCGCCGTCATTAACGCCAGACGCGTTGCCAGCCGTGATGACGCCGTCTTTTTTGACGAAGGGTTTCAAGGCGGCGAGTTTTTCCAGCGCCGTTTCGCGCGGATGCTCATCCTTGTCGACGATAACCGGGTCGCCCTTCCTCTGCGGAATGGAGACGGGTGTGATTTCCGCCGCGAGGCGTCCGGATTTTTGCGCGGCGGCGGCGCGCTGTTGCGAGCGCATGGCGAAAGCGTCCTGATCCTCGCGGGAGACGTTGAAATCTTTCGCGACATTCTCCGCCGTCTCCGGCATGGAATCGATGCCGTATTGCGCTTTCAGGATTGGATTGACGAAACGCCAGCCGATCGTCGTGTCGAAAATCTCCGCCGAGCGCGAAAAAGCGGTTTCCGCCTTGCCCATGACGAAGGGTGCGCGGCTCATCGATTCAACGCCGCCGGCGATGATGAGATCGGCCTCGCCCGCCTTCACCGCGCGTGCGGCGATGAGCGCCGCGTCCATGCCCGATCCGCAAAGCCGGTTGACGGTTGCGCCGGGCGCCGTTTCGCCGAGCCCCGCAAGGAGCGCCGCCATGCGTGCGACATTGCGGTTGTCTTCGCCCGCCTGATTGGCGCAGCCGAGAATGACGTCATCAAGCGCCGCCCAATCAACCCCTTTGTTGCGCTCCATCAGCGCGCGCAACGGGATCGCCGCCAGATCATCGGCGCGCACAGCGGAGAGCGCGCCCGCGTAACGCCCGATCGGGGTTCTGATCGCGTCGCAGATATAAGCGTTGGTCATGGGAACTTTCTCCAACTTCCTCGTCATCCCGCACGCGCGGCAGCATGCGGTGCCGCTGCGCAGATGCGGGATCCAAAAGCCGTTTCATTAGATCCCGGATCAGCAGCGCAATATTGCATATTGCGCAGCATCCGGGATGACGGTCGGCGGCGCGTTAACACTATTCCTCCACCACCGGGCCGCCCTTGGTGCGCGACAGGCCCTGAAACATCGCAACGACGCGATCGCCGCACTTGACCGACACGACATAAACGCCGGTGCGGCCTTCGCTCGCTTCCTCGCGCGCTTCAGCGGTGAGCGTTTCGCCTTTAGTCGCCATCGAGATGAAAGAGATTGAGCCATGCTGCGCGAAGGTTGCGACATTCCTTGAATTGCAGCCCCATGCGAAGGCCGTGTCGGCGAGCAGGAAAATGACGCCGCCATGGCAGACGTCGAGCCCGTTCAGCATTTCTTCGGTCACGACCATCGAGGCGCGGGCATAGCCGACGCCAGCGTCCTCCAGACGAATGTCATACGCTGTCGATGTGCGCTCGCCGGCGTGCAGCTTTTCAGCGACCCGGCGCGCAAGTGCGTCGCCATTGGGCGTAGGGGCGTTCGACATGGACAAGTCTCGCTCAATTGACCGACTGGCCGTTCAATTATAGGACTTGGCGCGCGCTGACAATGGAGTGGCGGGCATGCCGTTCGAAACGATCCTTTTCTCAATCGAGAACGGCGCCGCGCGGCTGACGCTCAACCGCCCCGACAAGCTCAATTCCTTCAATCTGAAAATGCACGCCGAGATCGCCGAGGCGCTGACGCGCATCGAACAGGACCGATCGATCCGTGTGCTGTTTATTACCGGCGCCGGGCGCGGTTTCTGCGCGGGGCAGGATTTGTCGGACCGCGCCGTTGCGCCGGGAGAAGCGGTCGATTTGGGCGAGTCGGTCGAGCTTCGCTACAATCCTTTGATCCGCCGCATCACCTCGCTTTCAATGCCTGTCGTCTGCGCCGTCAACGGCGTCGCCGCCGGCGCCGGCGCGTCGCTCGCCTTCGCATGCGACATTGTTCTTGCGGCGAAGTCCGCAAAATTCATCATGTCCTTCGCCAATATCGGCCTCGTGCCGGATTCAGGCAGTTCATGGGCGCTGCCGCGCCTCGTCGGTCAGGCGCGCGCATTGGGCCTCGCGCTCACGGGGGAGCCGGTTACCGCGGAAAAAGCCGAAGAATGGGCCCTTATCTGGAAATCGGTCGAAGACGGCAAGCTTGAAGAGGAATCGGACGCGCTCGTCGCAAAATTCGCGAGCGCGCCGACGCGCGGCCTTGCAGAAACGAAACGGCTCATTCGCAGCGCCTTCGCGCGCGCGCTCGACGAGCAATTGGAGCTCGAGTGCGACCCGATGCGCGCGCTTGGGTATTCCGAAGATTATCGCGAAGGCGTCGACGCCTTCATGAACAAGCGCAAAGCCGCGTTTAAAGGACGGTGACAGACCGATGCATCGTCCCGTCATCCCGCACGCGCTGCAGCATGCAATGCTGCTGCGCAGATGCGGGATCCACAATTCGGAACCGCGAGATCCCGGATCAGCAGCGCAACATTGCATGTCGCGCAGCATCCGGGATGACGTCGAAAACACGGAGTTGATCCCATGCCCCCCATCATCCTGAAAAACTATGCTCTTGGACAATGGGTCGAAGGGCAAGGCCAGCTCGCCGACATTCCTTCCGCCGTCTCCGGCGAGATCGTCGCGAAAACAGGCTCCGGCGGGCTCGATTTCAAGGCCATGGCGGATTACGCCCGCGAGGTCGGCGGCAAAAACCTCCGCAAGCTGACCTTTCATGAGCGGGCCGCCATCATCAAGGCGCTGGCGCAAGCCATGATGGAGCGGAAAGAGGAATTATACGCGCTCAATTTTCACACCGGCGCGACGCGAAAAGACGGCTGGATCGACATTGAAGGCGGCGCCGGCACGCTCTTTTCAATCGCGTCGAAGGGCAAGCGCGAATTCCCAGACGATTACATCGCAACTGACGGCCCGGTCGAACAGATCTCCCGCGAGGGAACGTTTATGGCGCAGCATGTGCTGACGCCGCTGAAAGGCGTTGCGGTTCACATCAACGCTTTTAACTTTCCCGTCTGGGGCATGCTCGAAAAACTGTCGGTGTCGCTCCTCGCCGGCGTTCCGGCGATCGTCAAACCGGCGACGGCGACCGCCTATCTCGCTGAAGCCGCATTCCGCGTCCTCATCGAAACCGGAAAAGTCCCCGAAGGCGCGTTGCAATTCATCGCGGGATCGACCGGCGATCTCCTCGATCATTTGGGCGGGCAGGATATCGTTTCCTTCACGGGTTCGGCCTCGACCGCGCTTAAGCTGAAAAGCAACCCGGTTATCCTCAAAGAAAGCGTTCGCTTCATCGCCGAGCAGGATTCTTTAAATGCCTCCATGCTCGGGCCCGATGCGAGCGCCGACAGCCCGGAATTTTCGCTGTTCGTCAAAGAAGTCGTGCGCGAAATGACCGTCAAAGCGGGCCAGAAATGCACGGCGATCCGCCGCGCGCTCGTTCCCGCTGCGTTGATGGACGCCGCGCAAGAAGCGATTTCCGACGCGCTCGCCAAGACGACGATCGGCGACCCCGCCGATGAAAAGGTGAGAATGGGCGCGCTCGTTTCGCTTTCGCAGCGCGAAGACGTGCGCGAGAAAACCGGCGCGCTCGCCGCCGAGGCGCGGATCGTTTTCGGCAATCCTGAACCGGACCTGATCGGCGCCGACGACAAAGCCGGCGCGTTTACCGCGCCGACGCTCTTTCGCTGCGACGATCCGTGGAAAGCGACCTCCGTGCATGAAGTCGAAGCTTTCGGGCCGGTCGCGACGTTGATGCCTTATTCATCGCTCGAAGACGCGATCGCGCTTTGCAATCGCGGCGGCGGCTCGCTCGTTATGTCGCTTTTTACAGCCGATCCTGAGATTGCGCGCGACGTCGTTTTGAACGCCGGCTCCTTCCACGGCCGCATCATGATTCTCGACCGCCACTCAGCGAAGGAATCAACAGGGCATGGCTCGCCGCTTCCCGTTCTTGTGCATGGCGGGCCGGGCCGGGCCGGCGGCGGGGAAGAACTCGGCGGCGCGCGCGGCGTTTCGCATTATATGCAGCGGACCGCCATTCAGGGATCGCCCGATGCGCTCACCGCCGTCACGCGCGGCTGGGTCAAAGGTTCATCAACGGAAGCAAAACCACCGCATCCTTTCCGCCTCAAATTCGGCGAGCTTGAAATCGGCAAGACGATTGAAACAGCCTCGCGCACGATCACGCTCGACGATATTGAGCACTTCGCGCATTTCACCGGCGATACTTTCTACGCGCATATGGACGAGGAAGCAGCCGCGGCGAACCCGTTTTTCCCGGGTCGCGTCGCGCATGGCTATCTCATTCTCTCCTTTGCGGCGGGGCTGTTCGTCGATCCGGCGCCCGGCCCCGTTCTCGCCAATTACGGGCTTGATGAACTGCGCTTTTTAACGCCGGCCTCGCCTGGCGATGAAATAAAAGTACGCCTCACCGCCAAATCAAAAAAGAAGCGCAATGACGAATATGGCGAAGTCAGGTGGGATGTCGCGGTGACGAACCAGAAGGACGAACTTGTCGCGACCTATACGCTTCTCACCATGAACGCGATCTGAGCATTAGGCGATGGCGCGCAAACAGGCGGCGGATTACGATGAAAAACGCGACGCCATTGTCGACGCCGCTGCACGCCTATTCGCCGAAAAAGGTTTTGCCGGCGCATCGCTTTCCGACCTCGCCGACGCCTGCGGCATGTCGAAATCGCTCTTCTATCATTATTACCCGTCGAAAGAGGCGATCCTTTACGCGGTGATGGAAGGCCATATGGCCGATCTTTTGAGCGCTCTCGAAGAAAAGCCCGAAGGCGACAGCAAGAACGCGCTGCAGTCATTCGCGCGCCGATTGTTGCGCCGTTACGCCGGCGCAGCCGAAAAGCAAAAGGTTATGCTTTACGAACTGCATTCGCTTCCCGAGCCAGAGCGCGCCGACATCGTCGCCAAGGAGCGCCGCCTCATCGACCATGTCGAACAATTGATCGCCCATGCGCATCCGCAAGAATCGAAGGCGCGATTGAAGGCGCAGGCGATGCTCTTTTTCGGCATGCTCAACTGGACGCATAGCTGGCTGAAGGAAAAAGGTCCGGTGAGCCGCGACGAGGTTGCCGACATGGCCGCCGCCGCCGCGGTCAATTTTGCTGCGCGCTGAACTTTACTAAGCCGCCGCCTTGCGCGACATCTTGTGAAACGGGACGGGAGGACGCGATGCGAGAATTTTGTCGGCTTGCAGTATTGAGCACCGGCGCAGCGGCGATGCAACTACTCTCCTCCTGCGGCGAAAGAACAGCGCCAACGCCCGACGCCGCCGTTTACGCAGCGCTTGAACAAGGAGCGCCCGCCGAAGGCGTCGACACTGCAGCGATCATTGCAGCCGATCCTAAAGAATGGCTGACCCATGGCCGCACCTATGCGGAGGAGCGTTTTTCGCCGCTCGATCAGGTGAACGCTGACAATGTCGGCGAACTTGGCCTCGCCTGGGCCTTCGATCTTGGAACAAGCCGCGGTATCGAGGTGACGCCGATCGTCCATGACGGCGTCATGTATGTGACCGCGAACTGGAACATTGTTTACGCGCTCGACGCCAAGACCGGTAAAGAATTGTGGTCATACGATCCTGATGTCGACCGGTCGCGCGCCGCGCAGATGTGTTGTGACATCGTCAATCGCGGCGTCGCGCTTTGGGACGGAAAAATATACACCGGCACGATCGACGGGCGGCTAATCGCGCTCAACGCAAAAACCGGCAGGAAGATCTGGGACGCCCAGACCTTCGACAAGGCAAAGCCCTATTCGATCACCGGCGCGCCCCGCATCGTCAAGGGGCGCGTGCTGATCGGCAATGGCGGCGCCGAATATGGCGTCAGGGGCTATTTGTCCGCCTACGATGCAAACACCGGCGACCTCTCATGGCGGTTTTACACCGTGCCCGGCAACCCGGAGGACGGCTTTGAAAACGCCGCCATGGAAATGGCTGCAAAAACATGGAACGGCCAGTGGTGGAAGCTCGGCGGCGGCGGCACGGTCTGGGATTCGATGGCCTATGACCCCGATCTCGACCTTCTTTACATTGGCGTCGGCAACGGTTCGCCGTGGAACCAGCGCATCAGGAGCCCCGGCGGCGGCGACAATCTTTTCCTTTCATCGATTGTCGCGCTAAGGCCCGAGACTGGCGAGTATGTCTGGCATTATCAGACAACGCCTGGCGAGACGTGGGATTATACGGCGACCCAGCACATCATTCTCGCTGATCTTGAAATCGACGGCGCCGAGCGAAAGGTTTTGATGCAGGCGCCAAAAAACGGCTTCTTCTACGTCATCGACCGCGAGAGCGGAAAATTGATCTCGGCGAAGAATTTTGCGCCTGTGAACTGGGCGAGCGGCGTCGATCTGAAGACCGGACGGCCCGTTGAAAATCCCGACGCCCGCTGGCCCGGCAAAGACCCCTTTTTCCAGCTGCCAGGCCCTTTGGGCGCGCATAATTGGCAACCGATGTCATACAGCCCCGAGACCGGGCTTGTTTACATCCCCGCTCAGCAAATTCCGTTCATGTATGGCGACGATCAGTTTACGGAGAAAAAAGGCGGCTGGAATACCGGCGCGAATTTCCTCCTTGGCTCCTTCCCGACCGACGAAGCGACCTTCAAGGCGTTGCGGTCAGCATTGCAAGGCAAGCTCCTCGCATGGGATCCCGTCAAACAGGAAGAACGCTGGTCAAGCGCTGAATTTGGACCGTGGAATGGCGGCGTTCTCTCAACGGCGGGCGGGCTCGTTTTTGAGGGCGCGTCGACGGCCAATTTTTCCGCCTATGACGCCGAGACGGGCGAAGAGCTCTGGAAATTCTTCACGCAGACCGGCGTCACCGCCGCGCCGATCACCTATGAAATTGACGGCGAGCAATATGTTGCAGTCGCCGCAGGCTGGGGCGGGGCATACGCATTGATCGCCGGCGGCGTCGTTCCAACCGGCAGCGAAGCAAAAGCCGGGCGCATTTTGACCTTTAAACTCGGCGCGAAAGGCGAATTGCCGCCAGTTGAAACAGCCGCGCTTGAGATTCCCGAACCGCCGCCGCTTAAGGCAAGCGAAGAAGATGTCGCCAGGGGCGCGGTCGCCTATGCCGCAAACTGCCTTGTCTGCCATGGCGATCACGCACAATCGTCAGGGCTCGTGCCGAATCTGCGCCGGTCGCCGGTTCTTGCCGACAAGGCGCAATGGAAATCGATCGTCATTGACGGCGCGCGCGCTGAAAACGGCATGGGCGGATTTGGTGAAATTATCGACGCCGATGCAGCCGAAGCGATCCGCAATTACGTTATTTCGGAAGCCAATGACGGACGCGACGCGTCATGGTTTGAGAAAATGTCGGGAAAGGACGCGCAGCAATGAACGGCGCGGAAGCCCTTATCCACACGCTTTACGATGCCGGCGTCGAAATCTGTTTCGCCAATCCCGGCACGTCGGAAATGCAGCTCGTCGCGGCGATCGACAAACACCCGGATATGCGCGGCGTGCTCGGCCTTTTTGAAGGCGTCGTCACCGGCGCGGCGGACGGTTATGCGCGCATCGCCGGCAAGCCCGCCGCGACGCTTCTGCATCTCGGCCCCGGCATGGCGAACGGGCTCGCCAATATTCACAATGCAAGACGCGCGCGAGCCGCGATGGTCAACATTGTTGGCGATCATGCGCGTGATCATCGCGCGCTGAACGCGCCTTTGACGTCAGACATTGAAGGCGCGGCGCGGCCCTTTTCCGACTGGGTGAAAACAAGCGCTTCGCCCGAAACGCTCGCCGCCGACGGCGCTGAAGCCTGCCGCGCAGCGATGCGTTATCCGGGCGCCATCGCAACATTGATCGCGCCGGCGGACTGCGCCTGGGACGAAGCGGGCGCGCCCGCCGCGCCGCTTGCACGCCCCGATATTCCGAAGGCGGACGATGCAGCGATCGATGACGCTGTGAAAGCGCTGAAATCCGGCGCGCCGGCCGCGCTTTTTCTCGGCGGCATGGCGATGATGGAGGACGCGCTGTTTCAGGCGGGCCGCATCGCCGCCGCAACCGGCGCGCGGCTCATTTGCGAGACATTCACGACGCGCTGGCAACGCGGGCGCGGACGCGTCGCCGTCGAACGCCTTCCCTATTTCGGGGAAATGGCGGCTGACACGCTTGCCGGGTTGAAAGAGCTCGTCTTCGTCGGCGCCAGCGAACCGGTCGCGTTTTTCGCCTATCCCGGAAAGCCGAGCCGCCTCTGGCCGGAAGACGCAAGACTGACGACGCTCGCCGGCGCGCGCATTGATGCGCTAGACGCCCTGACGCGTCTTGCCGATGCGCTTGGCGCGCCGCAAACGCCGGTGCTGCAGGAAGCCTTCACGCCGCCGCCGGCGTCCGGACCGCTCGATCCGATGGGCGTCGCCGCCGCGCTTTCCGAATTGACGCCGAAAGACGCAATCATTGTCGATGAAGCCGTCACCGCCGGGCTCGCCGCCTTCCCGATGATGGCGGGCGCTGAACCCCATGATTGGCTGATGCTGATGGGCGGTGCGATTGGCGAAGGCCTGCCGATGGGCATTGGCGCGGCGCTCGCCGCGCCTGACCGCAAGGTCATTTGTCTGCAAGCTGACGGCAGCGCCATGTATACGGTGCAATCCCTATGGACGATGGCGCGCGAAAAACTCGACGTCACCACGATCATTCTCAACAATGCGAGCTATGCGATTTTGAACATCGAGCTTACCCGCGTCGGCGCCCAAAATCCGGGACCGAAAGCCTTGTCGCTTCTCGATCTTTCAAATCCGATGATCGATTGGTGCGCCATGTCGGAAAGCATGGGCGTGCCGGCCGTGCGCACAAAAACCGCCGAAGAATTCCGAAGCGCATTAAAAGAGGCGCTGGCCGTAAAAGGCCCGCGCCTCGTTGAAGCCGATATGCGGGGATGAGCCCGCGAATTGGCGCGCTGCGAACCAGATTGTCATTCCGGGGCCGAGTGAAACGAGGAACCCGGAATCCACTTGCGATGTGCGTCCATGAAAATGGATCCCGGATAACCGCTACGCGGTTTCCGGGACGACAAACTAGCGATCAGATCGCCACATCCTAAAACACAGCCTTCGCTTCGTCATCGCCCATCATTTGCTGGCGAACGAGCGGGATAGGCGGGCCGCCATAGCTTAGGAAATCATCGTGAAATTCCTTCCAGCCTTCGCGCCCGCCGCCATCGGGATAATGCTTGGCGAGCCAGTCGGCGCGTAATTTCCTGATCATCAACTTGCCCATCGTGTAATTGAGATAGGCGGGATCATAGGTGCCGCGCGCCGCCTGCTGTTTGGCGGTGCCGGCGTCCTGATAGCATTCGGTGCGGAAAAGATTGTCGCTCTGTTCAACCGTCATGCCCTTGGCGTGCAGGCCGATCGCTGAAAGAAACCGGCAATCGCGCAAGAGCGCATTGGAGATTTGTCCGATTTTCGTTTCAGGATCGCCGTCATTAAGGCCGGCCTCGACCACCATTTCCTCAGTGTAATGCGCCCAGCCCTCAGCGAAAGCATAGCCGACGAAGAGGCGCCCGAAGATCGACTTCACGCGATTGGCGTGAAGGAATTGCAGGAAGTGACCCGGCCAGACTTCATGCACGGATGTAAAAAGCAGATCGTCCTTGCCCGGAATATAGGCCGCGCGCGTCGCCTCGTCCCATGACGGGTCGGGCGGCGAAATGTAATAGACGGACGGGATGCCTTTATCATACGGCCCTGGCGGATCGATATAGGCGGAGTTCTGCCGGTTATAGGGCGGGGATTCTTCGACAAGCGCCTGTTCTTCGCCCGGAATCGACACGAGGTCTTTGGCGCGAACAAAGGCTTCAAGCGTCGGCAATTGTTTGCGCGCCGCCTCGACAGGCCCGTCGACCGGCTTGTTGCTTTGCATCTTCAACATGCAGGCCGCCATCGTTTCGCCCGGCGCATAAGCCTCGCACGCCGAGTTCAACGCATCTTGATTGCGTTTCAGATCAGCCCTGCCCGCGGCTTCAAGATCATCGAGCGAAATGTCGACATCTTCGGTGCGCTTCAGCATCGCCGAGAATTTGTCAGCGCCGAGCGCAAAGCCGTCAGGCGTCGCATCGACCGTTCCAAGATGATCGGAAAGGTCCTTCATCGCCGCCGAAGCCGCCGTTGCTGCGGCGTCGAGTTCGCTCTGCAATTCAGGATCGTCGACATCGGCGAACGCTTCCTTGCCGCCGGTCGTGTAAAAATCGGCAAAACCGTCAAAGCCGGCCTGACCATATTTTAGATAGGTAGCGGGCAAGGGAAGTTGCAGGTTTTGTTTGATCTGCACAGCCGCCGCCGGCACGTTCTGGAGATATTTGATGAACGCCTTCATGCGCGTCGCTTTGTCAGCGTAGGGACGCATGAGATAGGGGCTCGGGTCGAGCGAGCCGACATAAAAGGCCGGATTTTTATGCGGCCAGTCCGCCGTCTCGAGCCAGAAAACTTCGCCGTCCATGACCCTCGTCATGTAATCGCGCTCGAATTTTTCAGCATCGCTTAATTTAGAAGCGTCAATCGCCCTGGCGTCAGCAATCGCTTTCTTGCGGAAGTCAATATTCGCGGCGACGCCATCGGCGCTCCAGTCAGGGAGGTTGCCGTCGAATTCATGCTTGCCTTGATAGACCGCGAATGTCGGATTGAACGCAAAATATTTGTCGAGGAATGTCGCCATAAAATCGGGCCATGGATCGGCCTCGCTCGCGCTTGCAGCGGACGCAGCCGCAGCCGGCTGATCAGTTTGCGACGCAGTTTGTGATTCTGATTTTTTGCCGCAGCCGGCGACCGCGAGCGCGGCGACCGAAACAGCGAGCATGAGCGTTCTTGTTTTCACGGGATGGCGTTCCTTCCTTGCGGATGCGGCCAGACCTTCGCACAGGCCGCTCCCTCGTGACCATGCGCAAAAGCGCGCATGCTTTCAATTTAGAAAAAGCGAATGTGCGATCGCGCTAGCGCAGGCGCATGGGCAGCCGGTCTATGCCGTAAAGCCCGGCATTGACGCCGAATTCCGGAGCGTCCGCTTCAATCGCTTCAACATTGTCGAGCAGCGCTTCGAGCAGCAATTCCATTTCGAGCTTGGCGAGATGCATGCCGACGCACATATGCGGCCCGGTGCCCCAGCCAAGCTGATCGCGCGGGTTGCGCGCAACATCGAATGCGTCCGGATTTTTGTAACGGCGTTCGTCGCGATTGGCGGAACCGAACATCACCATCACGCGTGTTCCCTTTTTCAGGAATACGTTGTCCGCCGAGTAATCTTCAGCCGCAAAACGCGAAAAGGCGCGAACGACGGCGCTGTGACGCACACTCTCAATGATCGCGCTCGAAATCAGGGAGCGGTCTTCTTTTAGCCGCCGCCATTGCTCCTTGTGGCGCGCAAGATTGAAGAGAAGATTCGCCTTTGCATAAATCGTCGTATCGAGACTTGGGATCACGAAAGCTCTCAGCGCACCGCGCGCCTCGCTTTCAGTGAGCCGGCCTTCACCGACGGCATTGAACAAGTCGGCTGACCATGAACCCGGCGCCAGACAGTCTGGATCAACGCCGGCGAAAAAGTCGCGGAGATCCCTCAGCAAGTCCAGATCGGCGCGGAGCGCCGGCGAAAAGTCCGCGTCATTTTCCGGTATCGGCGCAAGCGTATTGAAGAAGGCGGCGGCCCAATCCAGCATCTTGGCGCGGCCTTCCTCATCAAGGCCGACAAGCGCGGTCACCGCCTTTAGCGGCAGATGACGCGCAAGCGCGGGAACCGCATCGAACGTCTCTCCGCCGACCAGGCTCGCGACTTGCGCATCAATGAGCGACTTCAGCATCTCGCGGCGCTCGCGCAGGGCGCCGGGGCCCAGCGGCCTTGCAAGGACGCTGCGTAATTTCTGATGGCGTTCGCCATCGGAGGTTAGAACGCCGCGTTCAGCGGTTTGGTGATTGGCGATGCGGTTAAAGCCGATCCCCTCACCCGAAATCAGCGCGTCTGCCGACCGCAGCGCCATCTGAACATCTTCAAACCTGCTGATCGCCGCCGCGCCGACACGCGAAAGCCAGACGACTGGGCCGAGATCGCGAATGGTCTTGTAAAGCGGAAACGGATCCTTGAGCGCATCGGGCGCGAAAAGATCGATGTCGCATTGAGGATATAATTCCTGCGCTCGCGTCTCGCTCAACACGCGCCTCCCGGTGTTCGTAAACACCGGAAGTTAGCGCCACATAATACGAACGACAAATGACTTTCGGGACTAGATCGCGTTGGCGATGCGCGCGGCGAATTCGCAGCAGGCGTCGCGCCCGCCAATATCGCCCGTGCCGTAGCCTTTTTCGATTGTCGCCTCGACGGCGCTTTCGATCGCGCGCGCCGCTTCTTCGTGGCGGAGGCTGAAGCGCATCAGCATGGCGCCCGAAAGAATAGCGCCAACCGGATTGGCCTTGTCTTGCCCGGCAATATCGGGCGCCGAGCCATGGATCGGTTCATAAAGTCCGCGTGTTCCATCGCCAAGGGACGCAGAGGGCGCAAGGCCAATCGAACCCGCGATTACCGACGCCTCGTCGGACAGAATGTCGCCGAAGAGATTTTCGGTGAGCACGACGTCGAAGGCGGACGGGCGTTGAATAAGTTTCATCGCCATGGCGTCGACCAGCACGTGCTCCAGTTCGACATCGCTGAATTCTGTTTCATGGAGCGCGATCACCGCAGCGCGCCAGAGCCGCGAGGTCGCCATCACATTCGCCTTGTCGACAGACGTCACCTTGCCCCGCCGCGCGCGCGCCGCTTCAAAGGCGATGCGCGCAACGCGCGTCACTTCCTCGCTCGTATAAACGCAATTGTCGCTCGCCCGCTCCGCGCCTTCATGTTTCTCGCCGAAATAAAGCCCTCCCGTCAGTTCACGGATGATAAGAATGTCGGCTCCTTCGGCGCGATCCGCCGTCAAAGGAGACAAGCCCTCCATGCCGGGCATGACGCGAATGGGGCGGAGATTGGCGTAGACGCCGAGATGTTTTCTAAGCGCCAGCAAACCCGCTTCCGGGCGCGGGCCGCCTCGATCCCATTTCGGCCCGCCGACGGCGCCGAGAAAAACTGCGTCCGCTTCAAGGCATTCGGTCAATGTTTCTGGCGGCAAAGGATCGCCGTGCCGATCAATCGCGACGCCGCCAAAATCATAATCTTCAAATTTCAGCGAAACGCCGAATTTTTCGCCGGTGCGCTTCATCACGAGCCGCGCGGCGGCGGCGACTTCTGGACCGACCCCGTCGCCCGGCAGAAAAGCAATGCGAAACGTCACTGGCGCGCCTCTTCATAACCCCTGATCGCCGGCATTTGATTTATCAAATGGCCGAGCGGGTCAACGCCGTCGAGAAGGCAACGCCGCGCGAAGGCTTCAACCGGGAATGCGGATGTCGCGCCGTCCTCAAGCGTCACCGTCATCTCTTCAAGATTAATCGTCACTTCAGCGCCTGGCGAGGCGAGCAGCTTTTCATGCGTCGCTTCATCGACAGTCACCGGAAGAAGACCGTTCTTCAGCGCATTGCTTTTGAAAATGTCGGCGATGTCGGACGAGATCACCGCCTTGAATCCGAAATCGGCAAGCGCCCATGGCGCATGTTCCCGGCTTGAACCGCAGCCGAAATTGGAGCCGGCGACAAGAATGCGCGTCGTCTCCGGATTGACGCCGTTAAAGACCGAAGAGTTTTTTGGCCGGCCTTCTTCGTCATAACGCCAGTCATAAAAGGCGGCCTTGCCCAACCCTTCCCGCGTCGTCGTCGTCAAAAACCGCGCCGGGATGATCTGGTCCGTATCGATATTCTCCTGCGGCAGGACCATTGTTCTCGATGTCAGCGTTTTGAATTTTTCAGGCGACATCGCGCGCTCCTTCATTTGCGAGATAGGGGCGCGGATCGGCGATAAAGCCGGCGACCGCCGAGGCCGCCGCCGTCGCCGGACTTGCAAGAACCGTCCTGACGCCGGACCCTTGCCGACCGACGAAATTGCGGTTCGAGGTTGAAACGACAAGCTCGCCCGGCGCGCCCTTGTCGCCGTTCATGGCGATGCACATCGAACAGCCGGGTTCGCGCCATTCAGCGCCCGCGTCGGTGAAAATACGGTCGAGCCCTTCGGCTTCGGCCGCGCGCTTCACATTATAGGAGCCCGGCACCACAAGCGCTGTAACGCCGCGCGCCACCTTGCGCCCGCGCATCACGGACGCGGCCTCGCGCAAATCGGAGAGGCGTGAATTGGTGCAGCTGCCGATGAAGACGCGATCGACCCGCGCCTCGGCGAACGGTCTTGCCGCGTCTAAACGCATATAGGCGGCGGCGTCCCGTTCCGCGTCATTCGCCGGCGCTGGCGCATTCGATGTTACGGGCGCGGCGGCGTCGGGCGAAACGCCATAGGTGATCATTGGCGCAAGCGCCGATACATTGATTGTCACTTCGCGATCGAATTCGGCGCCGTCTTCGCTCGGCAAAGCGCGCCAGTCATCAAGCATGCGCTCCCAATGCGCGCCTTTGGGCGCATATTCGCGGCCTTTCAAAAATTCAAAGGTCTTTGCATCCGGCGCGACCATGCCGAAACGCGCGCCTGCTTCGATCGACATGTTGCACAGCGTCATGCGTCCTTCCATCGACAGCGCTTCAACCGCCTCGCCCGCAAATTCAACGGCGTAGCCCTGGCCGCCATCGGCGCCGATTGCCGCGATCATCGCAAGCGCCATATCTTTCGCGCCGACGCCCTCGCCAAGCGCGCCTTCAAATGTGACGCGCATCGATTTCGGCTTGCGCTGCAACACGCATTGCGTCGCGAGCACATGACCCACTTCCGTCGTGCCAATGCCGAAAGCGAGCGCGCCGAAAGCGCCATGCGTCGACGTATGGCTGTCACCGCAAACGATGGTCTTGCCGGGCTGCGTCAAACCAAGCTCCGGCCCGATGACATGGACAATGCCGCGCTGCGGATCATCGAGACTCAAAAGCCGGATGTTATTAGCCGTGCAATTGTCGATCAGCGTTTGAACCTGCGCTTCTGCGGCCTTGCTTGCATAGGGAAGACGGCCATCGGCGCCGGCGCGCCTTGTCGGTGTTGAATGGTCGAGCGTCGCGAGCGTCAGATCCGGGCGGCGCACGCGAAGACCGCGTTCGGCGATAGCGGAAAACGCTTGCGGCGAGGTCACCTCATGCACGAGATGGAGATCGATATAGATTACGGTCGGCGCTTCTTCCGTTTCATCGACGACGACATGTCGCGACCATAATTTGTCAAACAGCGATTGCGGTTTCATGTCGTTCCCTTGAATTCATCGTCGCTTCCGCCCCGATATGACGGAGCCAGCCCCAGCGGTCCGGCGTTTCACCGCTAAAGAGGCCGAAAAAGCGCTGTTGCAACAATTCCGTCACCGGGCCGCGGCCATTGGCGCGCGTCGGTTTGTGATCGACCGATCTGACCGGCGTGATCTCCGCCGCCGTGCCGGTGAAGAAAATCTCGTCGGCGAGATATAGCGCTTCGCGCGGCATCGCCTGTTCGACGACTTCAATGCCTTCAGCGCGCGCCAGACGGATGACCGTATCGCGCGTCACGCCCTGCAGGATCGAGGCTGAAGTGGGCGGCGTATAGATGACGCCCTTACGGACAACGAAAAGATTTTCGCCGGCGCCTTCTGAAACAAGACCGTTGACATCGAGCCCGATGCCTTCGGCAAAGCCGCGCGACTTTGCTTCTGAGGAAATCAGCACGCCGGAGAGATAATTGCCGCCGGCCTTCGCCGCAGCGGGAATTGTGTCGGGCGCAACGCGGCGCCAGCTTGAAACGCAAACGTCAACGCCGTTCGCCATCCCCTCTTCGCCGAGATACGCGCCCCATGGAAAACCAGCGACGGCGACCTGCACCGGCGCTTTCGGCCCCGGTGCGACGGCGATTTCGCCATAGCCGTAAAAAACGATCGGCCGCAGATAAGCGCTTTCGAGCTTGTTCGAAATGACGACCGCCTCGCAGGCTGACATAATTTTTTCAGGCGTGAAAGGAATCTGGCAGCCATAAATCGACGCGGAATCAAAAAGCCGGTCGATATGATCATCGAGACGGAAGGCGGCGGGCCCTTCCGGCGTTTCATAAACGCGAACGCCTTCGAAAAAAGACGTTCCGTAATGAAGCGCATGCGTCATGACGTGAACGCTCGCCTCGCGCCATGGCCGCAGCGCGCCGTCCATCCAGATATAATTTGTTGCGTTAATCGACATGATTTTACTAACTCTTTTTCTAGGCGGCGCCGGCGAATTCACTTCGCTGCTCGGCTCGTGCGGATTTCTCGATATGGTTGAAGGCTGCGAGCAAGGCTTCGCTTGCGGCCACGATGACGTCGCCGTCAGCGCCGGCGCCGGCAAATACGCGATCGCAGCAGCGCACCCGCACATCGGCCCGCGCTTGCCCCGCCGATTGCGTGATCGAGACATGTTCAAGCGTGGCCGGCGCGCCGGTAATCGAAGCGAGCGCATTGAACACCGCTTCAAAAGGCCCCTCGCCGGCGCCGATATCGGAAACCCTCCCGCGTGTTTCGTGGCATAGCGTGACGCGCGCGAACGGCTTTGTGCGTTCTTCGTGGCTTGAGCGCATTTCAACGCGAATGAGCGAGAAGGCGCCGCGGCCTTCCGGATCGCCGGCGATGAGCGCGCATAAATCACTATCGGTGATTTCACGCTTTTTGTCGGCGAGCTTTTTGAAAGCCGCGAATACGCTTTCAAGATGATTGGCGCCGACGTCAAAACCGAGCGCCTTGGCGCGCGCCTTCAAGGCGTGTTTTCCCGAATGCTTTCCGAGCACCAGTTCATTTGAGGGAACGCCGATATCGGTTGGCGTCATGATCTCATAGGTGCGGCGGTCCTCAAGCACGCCATGCTGGTGGATGCCGGCCTCATGCGCGAAAGCGTTCCTTCCGACAATCGCCTTGTTGCGCGGCGTCGGCTGGCCGGTGAGATCAGCGAGCAGCGTGCTCGCCTCGTAAAGCGCCGTCGTTTCGACATTTGAATCGGCGCAGAAATAATCCGCGCGTGTTTTCAGCGCCATGACGACTTCTTCAAGCGCGCAATTGCCGGCGCGCTCGCCAATGCCGTTCATCGCGCATTCGACCTGGCTGGCGCCGGCGCGAATAGCGGCGAGCGAATTGGCGACCGCCATGCCGAGATCGTCGTGGCAATGGGCCGAGAAGACGACGCCTTCGCGCGTCTTCACGCTGGCGATGAGATCACGGAAAAGCTCATAGATTTCATCGGGCGATGTATAGCCGACCGTGTCCGGAACGTTGAGCACGTCAGCGCCGGCGTCCGCCGCGCATTGCAAGGCTTCGACAAGAAAATCACGCTCCGTGCGGATCGCATCTTCCGGCGAGAATTCAACCTCGTCAAAGCGCGAGCGCGCGTAAGTAACCGACCGTTCGATTTCAGCGAGCACTTCGGCCTTCGTCATTTTGAGCTTGGCGTCGCGGTGCGTCGGGCTCGTTCCAAGGAAGATATGGATGCGGCGGCGCGCGGCGGGCGCCAATGCTTCCTCCGCAGCCTTGATGTCTTCAAGGCGAGACCGCGACAGGGAGCAGATTGTCGGCCCCTTGATTTCCTCGGCGATGCGCCGGATCGCTTCAGCGTCGCCCGGCGAAGCGGCCGCGAATCCCGCCTCGATGACATCGACATTCAGTTTGGCGAGCGCGCGCGCCATTTTGAGCTTTTCCTCAACGCCCATTGAAAAGCCCGGCGCCTGTTCGCCGTCGCGCAAGGTCGTATCGAAGATGAATATTTGGCGGGTTTCAGGCGTGTGCGGCATGGTGCGCCTCCCTTTCAAAAGGCGCGGCCGCATTGACGCGCGCAACGGTTCTGACGCCTTCAACGCGGGCGATCTGACGCGAGAGAACATCAAGGCAGCGCCCGCTATCGCGCGGCGCAAGGCCGAGCGTCATGCGCGCATTGTCCATGTCAGACCCCATCGACATCGACCGCACGTCAAATCCGCGCTGCTCAATGACGCCGAGGAGACGGCGAACAGCGCCCTCGACTGAATCGAACTCGATTTTGATTTCGCTGATATTCATGCTTCAAGCCTCCATCATTTCGGCGTTTGATTTGCCCGGCGGCACCAGCGGCCAGACATTTTCTTCAGGATTGATGCGGACATGGGCGAGGATCGGGCCTTGCGCGGCGATGAGCCGGTCAATGGCGGCGGCGACCTCAGCACGGCTTTCAACCGCAAACGCCTCGATCCCGAAAGCGTTCGCGACCTCGACGAAACAGGGATTGTCGGAAAGATCGACCTCGGAATAATTCCCGTCGAAGAAAAGATCCTGCCACTGACGAACAAGGCCGAGCATTGAATTGTCGAAGACGACAATCTTGACAGGAATCTTGTAACGGCGGAGCGTTGCAAGCTCTTGAATGTTCATCTGGAACGAGCCGTCGCCGGTGATGCAGAAAACGCTCTCTTCCGGCGCGGCGAGTTTGGCGCCGATCGCCGCCGGCAAGCCGTACCCCATCGCGCCGAGCCCGCCGCTTGTCAGATGCGCTTCCGGTCGGGCGAAGCGGCAATGCTGCGCGACCCACATCTGGTGTTGGCCGACATCGCAGGCGGCGACAAAACTGTCGCCTGCGCGCTCCGACATTTCCTTCAGCATGGCGGGCGCAAAAACGCCTGCGCCAGGCGCATCGTAACGCGGCGCGTGATCGGCTTTCAGCCTACGCGCATAATTGCGCCACTCATCAATGGCGACGGGCTTGATTGTGATCGCGTCGAGTGACGGCCCGAGCGCGCCGCATATCGGCGCCTGCGCGCGTCGCAGCTTGTCAATTTCCGCCGCATCGATGTCGAGATGAACGACGCCTGCATGCGGTGCGAAGGCGTCGAGTTTGCCGGTCGCGCGATCGTCGAACCGCGCGCCGATAGCGATTAGCAAATCGCATTCCTGAACGGCGATATTCGCCGCCTTCATGCCATGCATGCCGAGCATGCCGAGAAAATATGGATCGTCGGTCGGGATGGCGCCGACGCCATGCAGCGTTGAAACGGACGGGATTTGAGCCTCGGCGGCGATCTTTCGGATCCGCTCCGCTACGCCTGCGCGCGCTATGCCGCCGCCAAAATAAAAGAGCGGTTTTTTCGCCTTAGCAATCAGCTCTTCAGCAGCGGCAATTTCTTCCGCCGCCGGGCGCGGCGACGCCTTGACGGCTCTCATCGGCGCGGCCGGCGTTTCAATCGCCGCCTGCTGCACATCTTTCGGCAGATCGACGAGAACCGGGCCCGGCCTTCCGCCTTCGGCGATTTCGAACGCCTTGGCGAGCGTTGCGGGAATTTCCGACGCGTCGCGGATGACGAAAGAATGTTTCACGATCGGCAAAGTGACGCCGAAAATATCGATCTCCTGAAACGCATCCGTTCCCATGAAAGGCTGCGCAACCTGACCGGTGATCGCAACCAGAGGAATTGAATCCATGAACGCATTGGCGATGCCGGTGACGAGATTGGTGGCGCCCGGCCCCGATGTTGCCAGGCAAACGCCGGCCCGGCGCGAAATGCGGCCATAAGCGTCTGCGGCGAGCGCTGCGCCCTGCTCATGCCGAACAAGAATGTGCCGCAAATTCGACCGCGCGATCGCGTCATAGACGGGCATGATGGCGCCGCCCGGATAACCGAAGAGGAGATCGACGCCGAGCGCTTCCAATGTATCGACGAGAAGCCTCGCGCCGGTTTTCATCGGCGCGTCTTCCGGATTGTCATTGATGGCGCAGGCGGCGGTCGGCGGCATGGAACTTTTCTCTTTTACTCTGCGGCGATGTTGGCGCCGGGACGCAGCCACGCCATGCGATCGCGCAGCGCCTTGCCGGTTTTCTCGATCGGGTGGGCGAGATCCTTTTCCAGCAATTGCTGGTAGCGCGGCTTGCCAGCCTGATTTTCAAGGATCCAGTCGCGCGCAAAAGCGCCCGATTGAATGTCGGTCAAAACCTCACGCATGCGCGCGCGCGTTTCATCATTGACAACGCGCGGGCCGGAAACGAGATCGCCATATTTTGCGGTTTCGGAGATGAATTCATGCATCTTGGCGATGCCGCCTTCGTAGAGAAGATCGACGATCAGCTTTAATTCATGGAGGCATTCGTAATAGGCGATCTCCGGCCGGTAACCGGCCTCGGTCAGCGTTTCAAAACCGGCAAGAACAAGCTCGGTCGCGCCGCCGCACAAAACGGCCTGCTCGCCGAAAAGATCCGTTTCCGTTTCTTCGCGGAAGGTCGTTTCAATGGCGCCGGCTTCCGTGCCGCCGATAAGGCTTGCATAGGCGAGCGCCTTTTCTTTGGCCTTGCCGCTCGCGTCCTGATGGACCGCAAAGAGACAGGGCACGCCGCGCCCGCGTTCATATTCGCGGCGGACAAGATCGCCCGGTCCCTTTGGCGCGACCATGATGACATCGACATTTTTTGGCGGCTTCACGCGGCCGTAAAGCACCGTAAACCCATGCGCGAAAAGAACGGCGTCGCCCTCTTTCAGGACCGGCGCGACATCTTCAGCGAAGATTTTTTCATGCGTCATGTCAGGCGTCAGAATGGCGATGAGGCGCGCATGGCTCGCCGCTTCGCGCGGCGCGGCGACTTCAAATCCTTCCTCGCTTGCGCGCTTCGCCGAGGCGCCGCCTTCGCGCGCACCGATAATAACGTCGCAGCCTGAGGCTTTGAGGTTCAGCGCATGGGCGCGCCCCTGACTGCCATAACCGATCACCGCGACGGGCGCGGATTTGACGGCGGCGGGGTTTGCGTCGGATTGCATATAGAGTTTCATCGGGTTTCTTTCCTCAAGGCTCAGGCGCCGGTTGGCTGGATGGTGACCGCCCCTTTCGAGGCGCAGGAAACGAGGCGGGCGTATTTGTCGAAGGCGCCGCCAAAGCTTTTCTGTTTTTTCGGCGTGAAATTTTTGGCGCGCGCATCCCAGTCAATATCGGCGTCGATGCGGCGCGCCTCCGCGTCGATGCGGATCATGTCGCCCTCTTCCAAGAGAGCGATCGGTCCGCCCGACGCTGCCTCCGGCGCGACATGACCGATGACAAAACCGTGGCTGGCGCCGGAAAAGCGCCCGTCAGTGATGAGGCCGACCTTGCCGGCCAATCCTTGCCCCGCGAGCGCGGCGGTGACGCCCAGCATTTCGCGCATGCCGGGCCCGCCCTTCGGCCCCTCATAGCGGATGACGACGACATCGCCTGCCTTGATTGCGCGCGCGGAGACAGCGGCGAAGGCGTCCTCCTCGCAATCGAAAACGCGCGCGCGGCCTGCAAAAGAGCCGTCGCCATAACCGGCGGTTTTCAAAACGGCGCCCGACGGCGCAACATCGCCATAAAGGATGCGCAAGCCGCCGGTCGTCTTGAACGGATTTTCAACAGACGCGACGACGCGCTGGCCGGGTTTTTCGTCGGCTTCTGCAAATTCCTCGAACAGCGTTTTACCACTGACGGTTTCGGAATTTTCAATTGCGCCGCCCTGCATCAACCGCGCCCCGAACAAGCGAACGCCGCCAGCCTCGTAGAGATCGCGCGCGAGATACTGACCGCCGGGTTTTAAATTGGTGATGACCGGCGTTTCGCGCGACAACCGGTCGAAGGCGTCAATCGAGAAAGGAACGCCGGCTTCCGCGGCGATCGCCGTCAGATGCAAAACCGCATTGGTCGACCCGCCGCTTGCAACGACCGCGGTCGCGGCGTTTTTAAGCGAGCTTTCGGTAATGAAATCGCGCGCGCTTTTTCCAGCGAGCGTCATTTCCGCGGCAAGCCGGCCGCAACGCTCAGCTTCGCCCGCTTTCGCCTCGTCAACCGCCGGCGGATCGCCCGCGCCCATTGGCGCGAGGCCTAAAAACGCCATCGCCATCGCCATTGTATTGGCCGTGAACTGGCCGCCGCAGGCGCCGGCGCCTGGACAGGCTGCGCGTTCAATGTCGCCAAGCTCTTCGTCGGACATTGAGCCCGCCGCATGCGCGCCGACGGCTTCAAAAACGTCCTGGATCGAAACGTCTTTGCCCTTGTGGCATCCGGGCAAAATCGTGCCGCCGTAAAAAATGACGCCTGGAATATTAAGGCGGGCGAGAGCCATCGCCGCCGCCGGTATTGTCTTGTCGCAGCCGACCAAGATGACGGCGCCGTCGAGCGAATGGCCGCGGACGACGAGTTCGATTGAATCGGCGATCGCCTCACGCGAGACGAGCGAGGCGCGCATGCCGTCCGCGCCCATGGTGACGCCGTCGGAAACGACAATCGTATTGAAATCAATCGGCGTTGCGCCGCCGGCGCGAACGCCGCGGCGAACGGGTTCGGCAAGGTCTGCAAGGTGCAGATTGCACGGCGTCACCGTCGACCAGGTGTTGACGACGGCGACGAGCGGGCGCGCCAGATCTTTGTCCGTGAGGCCCGTGCCGCGCAGCATCGCCCTTGCCGGAGCGCGGGCCGGGCCTTTCACGATTGCATCTGATCTTTTCGTCGGTTCGTTCATGTCTGTTTCTTTTCCGCGCAACAAGAAAAAACCCGCTCCTTTCGGGAGCGGGTTTTTTGGAGATCCTTGTCGCTTTTTGCCTTAGCGCGCGCGCTCCAAAACCGCTCCCCGTGAGGGGCGAATAAGAAGTACGATGCTAAGAAGAAGGAGCCCGGCGAAGGTCGCGAATGACGGCCCGCCCGCTATCGCGGCGGCGCCTCTCAAACTCGCTTCAACTGACCCTGACATTGTCCCAAATTACCCTATTGCGGCGCAGCACATTTGCACCCGGCGCGCAGTTAGAGGGCAGAGACGGTTAAAGGCAAGTGAAAAATCGCAGGATTTTTGATTTTCTTCGCTAGGCCGTCGAAATGTCGCATACACGTTAGCATTTTCTGCCAATGAGGCGAAAAATGCTTTTTGTTAACGGGATTTAGGGCCTGATCTGCCCGGCGCCGCGGACGATTGTCTTGAAGGTCGTCAGCTCTTCAAGTCCGACTGGCCCACGCGCATGGAGACGCCCCGTGGCGATACCGATTTCCGCCCCGAAACCGAACTCGCCGCCATCGGCGAACTGCGTCGAGGCGTTGTGAAGAACGATCGCACTGTCGACTTCTGCGAGGAACCGGCGGGCGGTTTCTTCGTTCTCCGTAACGATTGAATCAGTGTGCGCCGAACCATACCGGGCGATGTGACGGATGGCGCCATCAACGCCGTCAACCGCCGCGACGGAAAGGACTGGCGCTAGATATTCCGTATAGAAATCTTCTTCGCTCGCCGGCGCGACGCTTTCGTCCAGTCCGCAGATATAATCGTCGCCACGGAGTTCGCACCCAGCCTTCTTGAGCGCCGCGGCGACGGGCGGCCACAGATCGACAAGGCGTTCGCGATCAATGAGCAGTGTTTCAGCCGCGCCGCAGACGCCTGTTCGCCGCATCTTTGAATTGACCGCTATCGCAATTGCTTTGTCGATGTCGGCGTCCTTGTCGAGATAGACATGACAAAGCCCGTCGAGATGCGAAAGAACGGCGACGCGCGCGTCATCATGGACGCGTTTAACAAGCGATTTGCCGCCTCGCGGAATGACGAGATCAATGACGCCGCCCAGCCCTGATAAAAGCAAGCCGACTGCTTCACGGTCCGGCGTGTCCACAAACTGGACTGCGTTTTCGTCAATGCCAGCTTCTTGCAGGCCCGCCTTGAAAAGGCGCGCCAGTAATGCGGACGTTCTGATGCATTCAGACCCGCCGCGCAGGATAACCGCATTGCCAGCCTTCATGGCGAGCGCGGCGGCGTCGACTGTCACATTCGGCCGGCTCTCATAAATGACGGCGATAACGCCGATTGGCGTTCTGACCCGCGTGAAGCGAAGTCCGTTCGGGCGCTCCCAGCTAGAGATTTCCTTGCCAATGGGATCTTCAAGACTGGCGACTGTCTTCAACCCCGCAATAATTCCGTCAATGCGCGCGTTGTCGAGCATCATGCGGTCAATAAATGCCTCGCTCAAAT
>JAWKVJ010000035.1:0-34472 GCA_041398085.1 Parvularculaceae bacterium | reverse complement strand
GCCGCCGACGCCTCGCGGACCTCGTCAATTTACGCAACATCTTCCAGGTGCTTGTCGCCGCTGACCCGCGTTATGGACCAATATTTAATTTCGGCGCCGCAGACCTGATTCGCGACGGGCTCTACCGGGCTGGTTATCCGAAACTTTCGAAGACGCCTTTAATCATCATCGGCTACTCCGGCGGCGTTCAGATCGCCGCAGGCGCCGCCGGTTATCTCTCCCGCCTGCTCGACGCGCCAATATCGGTTATTTCAATCGCTGGACTTTTCACCTCAACGCCGGGAATTGAACGTCTCGCATCCTTTCATCATCTGCGCGGCGGACGCGATAAATCCGTTCGCCTTGGCGCAGCCATATTCCCGATGCGTTGGAAGATATTTTCTCGCTCCCATTGGAATCGCTTGCGGCGCGCCGGGCATGTTTTCGTGCATGATCTACCCGGCATGAACCACCTTGGCCCGAAAAGTTACTTCGGTCCGGTCCGGCGCAACAGCAAAGAAACAAATTTCAACCGGACGCTCGCCTGCGTCGCGACTATTGTTGAGCAAGAACTAAATTGGCCAGAAATCCATCAAGCCGACGGCGCGCTTCAGGAAGCTGCCGATCGGCAGGATATAAAATCCTCGTCTCGATAAAATATGCAGTCGTCCCCAGCGCTGCGCGCGCGTCTACCGGGCCCGCCTCAGCTGACGCGTCCCTTAAAAAAGCGGGAAGCGGCAGCAATCGGTCTTTATAAGGTTCGCCTGCTTCGGCGGACACCGCGCAGGCCGATTTCGGCGATACATAGACGAGGTTCTCGGTGGAACCTGTCGCCGCGCATCGGTCGAGCGTCAGACCGAAGCCGAGATCGGCGAGCAACCCCAACTCCCAACGCGCCATTAGCGCAGGCCAGATTTCAACCTCATCAAGATGATCAAAGAGAATGCGCATCGTATGATAGGCGCGCGGATGCGCTTCGCGTTCAGGAAGCGTCGCGGCGGCGAGCGCGCAAGCGGCGGAAAGCCCTGCGAGCGACAAGCGATCCTGCATTAGCTCGCCTGTCCGCGCATGTGTCAGCTCAAGCGTAAAATGTCCAAGACTTTCGGCGAGCCGTCCCTTCCATGTCGCTCTGACGCCATTGCCAGGTTGCAGGATCGGCGTTTTTGAGCGCCCCTGCCCGCCATAAACAAGACCCGCCCAGCGGCCATGATGCGGCGTGAAAATTTCGGCGACGGCTGAGGTTTCGCCATGCGCGCGCGCCAGAAGAACAATGCCGTCATCTGAAAACTCCATGGCTTTAGGCTACCATGCGCTGCGGTTCATTGAACGCCCCCGCGCCCATTGGTCCTCTCTTATTTTCCTGCAATGCAGCCTATCTTTGCCGCCGACAAAAAGGAATTCAGAATGAGTGCGGAAGAAAATGGCCTCAAGGGCGAAGACTGGGCCGGCGATCGCGGCGAGAAATGGCTCGCCAATCTTGGTCTCCTTGAAGGAATGATCGCGCCGATTGGCGCCGCCTTGATTGAGGCTATTGGGCCGAAACGAGGCGAAGCCGTGCTCGATATCGGTTGCGGCGGCGGGGCGACGACCGTCGCGCTGGCGCCTCTCGTAGCGCCTGAAGGAACGGTGACGGGGCTCGATATTTCTCCGGTCCTGGCTAAGGCAGCGCTGGAGCGAGCCGAGGCGGAAGGACATCTGAATGTTTCAATGATAAACGCCGACGCTGCAAGAGTGAAACTGCAACCACGCGCCTATGACATCATTACATCTCGCTTTGGCGTCATGTTTTTTGATGATCCAGTAGCGGCCTTCAAAAATTTAAGGCGCGCATTGAAAGAGGATGGCCGGCTATGCATTGCCGTATGGGCGCCGCCTAGCGAAAATGAATGGGCGAGCCTCGTTATTGGCGGACTATCAAAACATATGGTTTTGCCAGCGCGAGACCCAAAGGCGCCTGGCCCCTTCGCTTTTGGGAATCAAGAATACTTGCACGAAATTCTTAAATCGGCAGGATTTGAAAATATCATGATCGATGAATGGACCGGCGTGCATCATTTGGGCGGCAATGGCGCGACGCCACAGGCCGCTGCCGATTTCGTCTTGTCTTCGATGTCTATTGGCGACCTCATACGCGTGCAACCAGAAGCGACAGTCAACGCAATCAGAAATGAAGTCACGAATGCGTTCGCGCCGCACGCAACGCCCGACGGCGTTGCGCTAAGAGCAAAGTCCTGGTTTGTGACTGCGCATTAAAATCAGGCGAATTCGACCGTCATCGCGTCAATATGGCGGATCGCGGCGGACCCTTTGATTGTCGGCGGTTTGCCGATAATGCGCGTGTTTGGCGCGAGCCGTGCAATCGTCGCGATCGACTCCTCCATTTCTGCGCGCGCAAGCGCTTCCCCGAGACAGCGATGCGCGCCGCCCCCAAAGGCTATATTCCAGCGCGGCAGGTTTTCACGCGTAATGTCGAAGCGCTCGGGATCGGGATAAACTTCCGGATCGCGAAGCCCTGAAAGCACTGACATTGAAACAACGCGCCCTTCCGGGATCGTCACGCCTTCAATTTCCATCTCACGCAGCGAAAAGCGCGGCACCGAGCCGACAGGGGGGTCATAACGAAGTCCTTCCTCCACTGCCGGTTTCTTCCATCTGTCAGGATCGGCGACGACCATCGCCCATTGGTCAGGATGTTGCAGTAATTGCGAGAGAATTGACGCCGTTCCGGTCCGCGTCGTGTCAGAGCCTGCGAGGATAACGCCAGCCATTTGCGCGCGCACTTCAGCCTCAGACAAGTCACCCGCCGTCGCTGTCGCCTGCGCATAGGATGTCAGGAAATCCTCGCGCGGGCTTTGGCCACGCTCTTTCAGTAATTTATCGACATAGTCGACAAGCGCGGCAACACCGGCATCGATTTCAGGAAGCTCCTCATTCTGGAAAAAGCCGATCCCGCGCGCGGCGGCCGCGACCCATTTCGTAAACTGAGGCCAGTCCTCCGGCGGCGCACCGATAATCTCGGCAATGATGCGCGCCGGTAGCGCGCGCGAAAAAGCATCGAGGAAATTGACTTCGCCTTTTCCCTTATGGGCTTCAATGATCTCGGCGGCGATTTCTCGCACGCGCGGCCGCACGCCATCCATAAGCTTATAAGCGAAGGTTCTGACCATCGGCATGCGTCGGCGCTTGTGTATGTCGCCATTCGAAAAGAGCATCACCTTGTCATAGAAATCATAGAGCGGTCCCGATGTGATACCGCGCAGCATCATGCCTTCAAGTTCGAACTGACGCGTGTTCGAATTGTCGAGAAGCATGTCCATATATTTGTGCTTGAAGACGATATAGACGCCAAGATCATTGACGCCGACAGCGCCTTTCTCGCGCGCCGCTTTAAGATATGGATGCGGGTCTTCGTAAGACTGAACCGCGTCGACGAGGACCGGCTCTTTTTCTTCTGCAGATGACGAAACGGGCATTGGCTGTTCTCCTTTTTCAGAGAACCTCGCATGACGCGCCCAGCGGCTCAATCCGTGTAATCAAGCCCCATTTCGCGATAGCGGGCGCGTTCGTCCGCCCATTTCTCGCGAACGGACACGGTCAGAAATAGGTGTACCTTTTCGCCAAGAATATCGGCGATTTCAGTCCGAGCCGCCTCGCCAATCGCTTTCAGGGTCGCGCCGCCCTTGCCGAGAACGATCGGTCGATGCCCTGCCCGGCTTACGTAGATCGTCTGTTCGATGCGCAGTTCGCCTTTTTTGGTTTGCGACCAGTCTGTCGTCTCAACAGTCGATTCGTAAGGGAGTTCCTGATGCAACCGTTTGAACACTTTTTCGCGCGTTACTTCCGCGGCCATCAACCGGTCGGAAATATCGGAAAGCTGGTCTTCAGGATACATCCACGCGCCTTCGGGCGCCTTTTCCAGAAGGTGCGCACGCAAATCTTGAACGCCATCGCCATTTTCAGCTGAGATCAGAAACGTCTGGGTGAAGATTTCCGCTTCATTGAATTTCTCGATAACACGCAGCAATTCCGGTCGCTCCACGCGGTCAATTTTGTTGAGGACGAGCATGGCCTTCGCACCGCGCGACTTCAATTCGGCGAGGATGCGATCTGTGTCGGAAATCGATTTCGAATTATGATTGGCGTTTTTGTATTCGGATGCGTCAACAACGAGGAGGATCGCATCAGCGCCCTCAACACCCTCCCAGGCGGCGGAAACCATAGCCCGATCGAGACGCCGGCGCGGTGCGAAAATGCCGGGCGTGTCAATGAAAACGAGTTGTGTGTCGCCTTCAGTCAAAAGGCCGCGAATGCGCGCGCGCGTCGTTTGCACTTTCTGGGTGACAATAGAGATCTTGGCGCCGACCAGCGCGTTGACGAGAGTCGATTTGCCTGCGTTTGGCGCCCCGATCACGGCAATGAAAGAACTCTTCTTCGTCATGGCGCCACACGCTGTATTTTGATTGACCGCCTTCGCGGTCCGGCGTTCGGCGCGCCAATGAGGGCGATGAAGGATGAGCGCTTAGTCATCATTGGCCCATACTTTTTCGCGCACGAGGAACGCCGCTGCAGCGGCCATTTGCGCAGCCCTTTTTGATTGGCCTTCAGCGCGAACCGATTTGTGGCCTTTCACATGCACATCGATTGTAAAGGCCGGCGCATGGGCGGGGCCTTGCGAGTCGACGACTTCATATTTCGGCGCACCGAGCCCGCGTTCCTGACTCCATTCCTGTAACGTCGTCTTGGCGTCGCGATGACGTTTTGAAAGCTGCTCAAGATTTGGCAGCCAGTAAAAGTCAAACGCCTTGCGCGCTGCTTCGAGGCCGCCATCAATATAAAGCGCGCCAAGAAACGCCTCGCAGACATCGCCAAGGATCGCTTTTTTTTTGCGCCCGCCGGATTCTTCTTCTTGTGCGGACATACGGATAACTTCATCGAGACCGAAGGCTAGCGCCGCCTTGGCGCACGTCTCCTTGCGAACGAGCGCATTGAAGCGCGGCGCCAGATCGCCCTCGCGCATTTTTGGAAAGCGCCGCCATAATTCCTCGGCCGTTAAAATGCCTAGAACGCGATCACCAAGAAATTCGAGGCGTTCGAGATCGCCAATTTTTGACGAGGCGGCCAGACTTGAATGCGTAAGCGCGCGCTTCAATAGCTGGGGCTCTTTAAACGTCCAGCCAATCCGTTCCTGAAGCGCCGCTAGGCGTTTTGCGCTCATCTCACAGGATCAAAAATTCGTCCATAACGGATGGCGAAGGGCCATTTCCAAATTTCCCAGATTTTCGCCTTATCGCCATCTACAGAGAAGAAGATTCGTTCCGCCCGGCCGACAAGGTCTTCCTCCGGAACATAACCAACCTGGCTTTCAACGCGGCTGTCCTGGCTCTGGTCGCGATTGTCGCCCATCATAAAATAATGCCCGGCGGGAACGAGGTAAGGACCGACATTGTCGAGCGGGCCCTCATCGCCATAGCATTCCTGAATGATGTGCTTGACGCCATTAGGCAGCGTTTCGGTGTAGGTCGGCACCTGAACATGGGGAACGTGATCGCAATCAGATTCGCGCATACCAAGAAATTCACGCTTCACCGGAATGCCGTTGATATTCAACACGCCGCCAATCATTTGAATGCGATCGCCAGGCATGCCTATGACGCGCTTGATGTAATCCTTGTTCCCATCCTTGCGGTTTTTGAACACGACAATTTCGCCCTGTTTCGGACCGCGCCCTTCAAGCACGCGGCCATGGATATCTATCCGCGTCAGCGGATAGACGAGCGAAGCGCGCGAATAGCCATAGGTCGGTTTAGAGACGAAAAGGAAATCGCCGACATCCAGCGTCGGCTTCATTGAGCCGGAAGGAATGTTGAAAGGCTGAAATAGAAAAATTCGCAAGACGAGCGCGATCGCCACGGCATAGAAAACGGTCTTGGCGAGGTCCCAAGCCTCTTCTGCCGCCGTCATCGGCACTTCTTCTTTTTTCGCCGCGCGCCCCGGCGCTTCACTCTTGGACAAAAACGCCATTTTCCTCTTGCCTTGTCAGGTCGCGCCGCCAGCCGAAGGCCTAGCGTAAATGATGACGATCGCCTGAGCCAACGGGAAATCGTCAGTGATGGTCAGGTGGATATCGGCGACATGGCCCGCCGGGGTGATTTGTTCAAGCCTTTTCAGGGCTCCTCCCGTCAGTTTGAGTGTCGGCTTGCCGCCTGGCAGGTTAACAACGCCCATATCGCGCCAGAACACGCCGCGAGAAAGGCCGGTTCCCAACGCCTTGGCGCAGGCCTCCTTGGCCGCGAATCGCTTGGCATAAGAGGCGGCGCGATTATGGCGTCGGTCCGATTTTGCTTTCTCGATCTCGGTGAAAATCCGCTCAACAAAACGTGCCCCATGGCGCTCGAGCGTCTTTTCGACGCGGCGAATATCGATGAGATCATTGCCGAGGCCGATAATCATGGGATTTTTCCCTTAGATCGCCGTCATCGGCCCGCGCCGCGGGCTCGACGCAAAATAGGATTTCTCGGTCACTCTTAATCCGAGTGAAGCAAGTTTCGCGCGCTGTTCGGGCGGCGGCGTGCGCGCAAGCGCATCTGACCAATCGATCGCTTCTTTCATGGCCGCTTCACTCTCAGTGCGAGCGAGCCATGCGCTGACTTTCGGCCAACGCACAGCATCCGGTGTCCAACGCGCGTAGGCCATGTTGCGAAACATGACAGCGACAGAAATGTCAGCAAGGCCGAATGTTTCACAAAGAAAGCCCTCCGCAGGAGTCACGCTTTCAAGGTAATCCATGATTTCCACTACTTCGGTTTCAAGTAGCGTTTGATGTGCATTAAGGTCGCGTTCGGCACCGAAGAACGCCGGCGCAATTACCATTTTTCCAAACGCTCTCCAGATGAAGACATCGCCTATGCGCGTGTCGGCGAATTCTTCAAACCAGCGCGCCCTGGCCCGCGCTTTCGCAGTCGAAGGAAGGATCGACGGTTGCGGCCAGCGCTCCTCGATATATTGCGCGACAACAGAAGAGTCGTTGATAACGGCGTCACCGTCAATCAGCACCGGAATGCGCCGCAAGGGCGACAGTTTCGAAAACTCGTCATCGCCGAAAAACGGAACAATCGGATCGATTTCAAATTCGACGCCCTTCATCGTCAGAATTACGAGCGCCTTGCGCACATAGGGCGAGACCGTATTGCCGATAATAGTGATCAATATAGCCCCCCGGTGCGAGCGTCCTGTATCAACCGCTTCATCTCCTTAACGCTTTCGCCAAGCCCCATGAACACCGCCTCGCCAACAAGAAAATGTCCGATATTCAGTTCGACAATTTCCGGGAGGGCGGCAATCGGCTGCACATTCTGGAACGTCAGACCATGGCCAGCATGCACTTCAAGGCCGATAGACTCGGCAAGCTGCGCCGCCTCGCGGATGAGTTCCAGCTCCTGTTTTATTTTTTTCGGATCGCTCGCGGCGCATGCTTCGTAATAGGCGCCGGTGTGAATTTCGATCGCCGGCGCCCCGGCGCTCTTTGACGCCTCAATCTGACGTGGATCGGGATCGACAAACAACGAAACAAAGACGCCGGCATCCGTGATCGTCGAAATGAACGGCGTCAAAAAATTGTGCTGGCCGGCGACATCAAGCCCGCCTTCAGTCGTGCGTTCGTTGCGGTTTTCCGGAACGATGCAGCAGGCATGCGGACCGATCTCCGTTACAAGCTTCAACATTTCCGCGGTTGCAGCCATTTCAAAATTTAATGGCAACGGAATCTCTTCTTTCAAGCGCCGCATGTCGTCGTCGCGAATATGACGGCGGTCCTCGCGTAAATGCGCAGTGACGCCATCAGCGCCAGCGCTCATTGCAAGTTCAGCGGCGCGCACGGGGTCAGGATGATCGCCGCCGCGCGCATTCCGGATCGTCGCAACATGATCGATATTAACGCCGAGACGGATCGGACGCGTTTCGCCCTCGGCGTTCACTGGCTCACCCCCCGGCTCCCCGGTTTTACGGCCGGTACATTTGCAAGATGCGGCGGCAGGTTGTCAGCTGGCCACGCCTCGACATTGAGTTTTGCAAGCGGGATGAGCGGCACGTCGAATTCCGCTTTACTGCCGGAACGGTCGATAAAACAGGCAAGCGCAACAACATCACCGCCAGCTTTCCTGACTGCGTCGATGCACTCGCGCGCCGAAAGCCCGGTTGAGACAATGTCTTCCACGACCAAAACGCGGGCGCCTTTTGGCAAGGAAAAACCACGGCGCAGTTTAAATTCGCCATCGACGCGCTCGACAAACATGAAAGGCGCGCCAAGCCAGCGCGCCGTTTCATATCCATATATGATCGCCCCCATAGCCGGAGAGATCACGAAATCAATCTGGCCGATCTTCACACCAGCCTTCTGGGCGAGCGCCTTACAAAGC
The DNA here is from genome assembly GCA_041398085.1 of Parvularculaceae bacterium. GTDB lineage: Bacteria > Pseudomonadota > Alphaproteobacteria > Caulobacterales > Parvularculaceae > Amphiplicatus. Next base: position 26,079 of record JAWKVJ010000035.1, on the reverse strand, counting down.
CGTGCAGTGCGATCCGGATACATCGAGACGATCGACTTGTTGAGATAGGTGTCGCTATGAAGCCCCGACGACAGGATAAAATGCCCACGCATCAGCGCGCCCGCCGCTTCAAACTCCTTGAGGACCTCAGCGGTCTCCATCCCCTATCCTTTCATTTCTTTCAGCCGACAATACATGCGGCGACGCTCTGATGCCCGCGAGCATTTGTTCAAGCTGGCGTAAATGATTTACGACGATATCGATGTAAAGTTCGACAAAGTCAGGGGCCTTGTTCTCGAGTCTGATATTGGCGATCGAAACACCATAGCGCGCGATAATCGCCGCGACCTCCGAAAGAACGCCGATTTCATTGGTGACCGTCACGACGACCCTGGCGTAGGCGATGAGCCCTTCCTTGTCGCGCCATTTAAGATCGAGCCATTGCGTCTGTGATGGATCATCTTTCGCAAGCGTCATGCAATCGATCGCGTGCACGACAACGTCGTCGCCATCGCGTATGCCGACAATGCGCTCGCCCGGAATCGGCGAGCAACAATAGCCCATCATTACATTGGCGCCTGGCGGCAACCCTTCGATTGCAAGGCGCGGGCGAAAAGGATACATGCCGGCAGGCCGGATCTCGCCTTCCGACTGGCGATTGGCGCCCGGATATACCGCTTCGACAAGTTCATTGACCGTGAGTTCGCCGCGCCCGACCCGCGCGAATACGTCGTCGACCGTCTTTTCGCCGAGTTTGACGAGCGCTGCTGCGACGGCCTTAGAAGTCAGCGGCAATTGCGCGCCTGCGAAAACGCTTTCGGATTTCGCGCGGCCAAGCTCAACCTGTTCCGCATGCTTCATTTTCTTGATGCGGCGACGAAGCGCTGACCGCGCCCTTCCTGTCACCGCCATCGATTCCCACTCAGGCGGGACCGGCGCATTATCTGAACGCAAGACTAGAACGACATCGCCGTTTTTAAGCGGCGTTCGTAGCGGCCGCGACGCACCATTTATTTTAACACCGATGCAACTGTCGCCAACATCGGTGTGAACAGCGTAGGCAAAGTCGAGACCGGTCGCGCCTTTTGGAAGCGCAATCACGCGGCCCATCGGCGTGAAGCAGAATACCTGGTCCTGAAAGAGTTCAAGCTTGGCGTAACGCAGCGCTTCTTCCGGGTCCTCGCCTTGCTGAAACATCTCAACGAGGCGGCGCGGCGTTTCATAGGGATCGTATTGTCCGCGCGCCACGATCTCAACCGCCGGGCTCGCGATCTGATCTTTATATTGCCAGTGCGCCGCAACGCCGCGTTCTGCGGTTTCGTGCATCTCACGCGTGCGAATCTGGATTTCAATTCTTTGTCGGCGTCCATCGGCCCGCGGCGGGCCGATCACCGCGGTATGGATCGAGCGATAATTATTGGGCTTTGGCGCGGAAATGTAGTCGTCAAATTCCTCGGGAATCATTCGCCAGGTCGTATGGATGACGCCGAGCGCACGATAACAATCTTCGACATCTTCGGTGATTACGCGAAAAGCGTAGATGTCGGCGAGTTCGTCAAACGAGACGTTTTTCGTCTGCATCTTGCGCCAGATCGAATAGGCTCGCTTCTCGCGGCTATAGACATCCGCCTTTACGCCCGCTTCCTGCAATTTCTCGCGCAGCAGATGCGCAAGCTCCACAAGATGACGGACTATATCGGTCCGCAACCCCTCAAGACGGTTAGTGATGGTCTCAAATGCTTGCGGGCTTAGTTCGCGGAATGACAGTTCCTCCAGCTCTTCACGAAAACGTTGAACGCCGATGCGGCCCGCTAACGGCGCATAGATTTCCATCGTTTCCAACGCAACACGGCGGCGCTTTTCGGCGTCTGGGACGTAGTGCAGCGTGCGCATATTATGGAGGCGGTCAGCGAGCTTGACGAGCAGCACGCGGACATCGTCAGCCATGGCGACAACGAGCTTCCGGAAATTCTCCGCCTGTTTTGAGGCCTCCGAACGAAGTTCGATCTGCGAAAGCTTGGTGACGCCATCGACCAGGCTGGCGATTTCCGGTCCAAACCTTTTCGAAATATCGTCAACGGTTACTTCAGTATCCTCGACAACATCGTGCAGTAGCGCTGTTGCGACCGTGGCGGGATCGGCTTTCAGATCCGTCAGAATTGCGGCGACGGCTAGAGGATGGATGAAATATGGATCGCCGGATTTACGTGTTTGACCGCCATGCGCCTTCATCGAATAGACATAGGCGCGGTTCAGGAGGTCTTCATCGACGAGCGGATCATATGCGCGCACGCGCTCGACAAGCTCATGCTGGCGGATCAAGCCGTTTCCCGAATGCGCCGGCGCTTTTTCTGAATCAGCATGAGTTGAAGACGACGACGCATTTTCCGCCGGCCCCTCAGCAACTGCTTGCGCCGCAACGACGCGCGCAGCTTCTGCCTGCTTCGAACCAGTTTGATTCTGGTCTTGCGCATCGTTTTTCGATGGCCGCTTTCGCCGTTTTTGAGGTTGAGCGCCGTCGCCGCGATCATTCGCTTCGAGAACCGAATTTGCGTCGCGACGTTTACCAGCCATCTAGGCCAACCGCGCCCTTCCTGCGCGCTCGTGTGGGAGCGGCCTCAATCAGCCTTTCGGCAAGGATTGCGGCGTGGTCATGCCCGCTGCCTTGATCTGTTGCAGGAACTCATCCTCATTGGTGCGGTCAAATTCCGGCGCATCGGCCTTTTCGATCGCGCCTTCGCCAGCGACGTCTTCCTCGACATTTACCTGCTTTTGCAGAGAGACGACGAGATCTTCGCGCGTTGTTTCCGGCTCGAGTTGAGCGTCTGCGATCTCCCGGAGCGCGACGACAGGGATTTTGTCCCGGTCGCGGTCGACTAGAAGCGGCGCGCCGGAAGAAAGAACCCGCGCCCGGTGTGCAGCCAGCAACACCAGGTCAAACCGGTTCGGGACTTTTTCTACGCAGTCTTCGACGGTGACGCGCGCCATCAATCACTCCTTGAGAATTTCGGATCCCGGTCTTGGCCGGACGGGAGTCCGGCGAGATAGCCCCTCGCCCGAAAAAAAACAACCGCTGCAGCGCAAAAACCCCTGAAAGCCCCCAAAGTCAGGGAGAAATCGGCTCCGCGGTCATCACCTTCAATGAGGCGAGCAGCGCCGAAACGGTGGCGCGCGCGCCTGGCGGGCGCCAGTCCGGCGCGATGTCTGCGAGCGGCGCCAGCACGAAATCGCGCCGCATCAGCCCTGGATGGGGCAGAATCGGCGCACCCTCGCGCCTGATTTCATCGCCATAAGCGAGAAGATCGATATCGAGCGTCCTTGGCCCGTTTGGCCGGTTCCGGCGGCGGCCGAAGGTCCGCTCAATCTCATGGAGGCGCATCAGGAACTCTTCGGGCGGCGGCGCATTGGACACGCTGAGCGCAGCGTTCACGAATTCCGGGTCCGAGGGATCCGGCCAAGCCGGCGATGAGTAGAAACGGGAAACTCGTGCAACCGGCGCGATTCGGTCGATCGCCCGGATCGCCAGAACAAGAATTTCCGACGGCTGGGCGCCGCAAAATGGCAGATTTGAACCTAGCGCGAGAAGAATCACTTAGTTAGACATCAATCGTTGGGCGAAACGGCGAATATTTCATTCTCTGTCTCGCATAGTGGACTGAGGAGCAAATGAATAATTTTCTGGATCTGCGCGAGTCGGAGAGGACCGCGCTCTTCATCGACGGCGCAAATTTGTACAAGGCTGCAAGAGCGCTTGGTTTCGACATGGATTACAAGAGCCTGCTGACGAAAGCTCGTTCCGCCAGCAAGTTGTTGCGGGCTTATTATTACACGGCGATACAGGAAGATAAGGATCAGGACTATTCGCCGCTGCGCCCGCTCGTCGATTGGCTGGACTATAATGGCTATACGATGGTCACCAAGACGGCCCGCGAATTTGTCGATGCGACCGGCAAGAAGCGTTTCAAGGGCTCGACCGATATTGAACTCGCCGTCGATCTGATGACGCTCGCCGACCGGCTCGATCACGTGATCATCTTCACCGGCAATGGCGATTTTCGCCGGGCGATTGAAGCGATCCAGGCCAAAGGCGTGCGTGTCAGCATCGTCTCGACCATCAAGTCGCAACCGCCTATGGCGTCTGATGAATTGCGCCGGCAGGCTGACCGCTTTTTCGATCTCGCCGATCTTGAAAAGGATATCGGCAGAACCGGCGGACCGCAGCGCCGCGCCCGCCAGCAAAATGATGACGACGATTATGAAGACGATTTTGAAGGCGACTACGAAGACGATTTCGAAGAAGTCGATTGAGATTGAGGCCGTCAGGAGATGACGGCTTCCGCTCGGCGCAAACAAGCATCAACAGCGAACCCGCCAGCAGAGCCCGCATCTCATTGCGCACTCTGCGAGCGGCTTTGCGCCTATCGAGACGACAACAAGGAATCTTATCCCGATTATTTTAACGGCGCAGCCCCGTCATTCGGGCCAGAGAATGCGCGCCTGCTGATTGTCGGTCTTGCGCCCGGACTGCACGGCGCCAACCGGACCGGCCGTCCGTTCACGGGCGATTATGCGGGCGACCTTCTTTACGCGACGCTTGAGAAATTCGGCTTTTCAAACGGGCGTTATAAGTCGCGGGCCGATGACGGGCTGAAGCTCAAGGATGCGATGATTACGAACGCGGTCAGATGCGCGCCGCCCGGCAACAAGCCAACACCGGCGGAAATTCGCACCTGCCGGCCGTTCCTGAAAGCGCGAATCAATACGCTGCCGAAACTTCAGGCGATCATCTGCCTTGGCCGAATCGCCCATGATTCAACCCTTGCCGCGCTTGGCGTCAGAGCCAAGGACGCCCCTTTCGGCCATGCTGCGCGGCACGATCTCGACAGCGGGCTTTCGTTGTTCGACAGCTATCACTGCTCGCGCTACAACACGAACACAGGCCGGCTGACCGAACCGATGTTTGAGGACGTATTTTCCTCGGTCCGCCTACGACTTTCAGGAAGCGCCGCGTGACGCGAAATTGGGGCATACCGGGCCGGGAGGCCGGCTTCCGGCGAGTAAGAAACGCCAAGCCGATCATGACGCTCGGCATTACCGCCGTGTTCGGCATTATCGGCGCGGGCATCGCGGCGATCAGTTTTGGCGACGCGAAAGATCTTCTTGTCGGGCTCTTCCACGGCCCCTCGCTTGGCGCCGCGATCGTCGCGGCCGGACTTGGCTGCTGGACCTATATCTATGTCGCATGGCCGCGTTTCGCGGCTCAATTTTCAGGCGGCGACGATTTTTCAGAATTGCTGCGCTTTTATGCGCGCGCCGCCATTGCGCTCATCCTCCTCCTCTTCGTCATGAAGTTTTCCGAAATTCTTTTCGGCCCGCGCGTTGGCGGCGTGCTCCTTTGCGTTTCCGGCGGCGCGGCGGCGGCCGCCGCCTTCCACACCGTCATGTTGTTTGTCCCTCCCGGACGCGTCGCCGCCGCTGAACGCGACGCGCGGGAAAACGCGCCATAAAAAAATCCAATGAACGAAAAAACAAATATCGAGGCGTCGCGCGCCGACGCCGACCGCGGCTCCGCTGTCGCCGCAGAAATCGCGCTCGACGCAAAAAAACGGGCCAAGGCGCGCAGCGTCAAACCGTTGACGGCGCTCGCGCCATTTGTATTTCGCTACAAGGGCCTTCTCGCCGCCTTCACATTTTTTCTTGCCGCCGCGGCGACGCTGACGCTCCTTCTGCCCGCGGCGTTCAGGCTTGTTGTCGATTGCGGCTTTGGCGGCGACGCAGCCTCCGCAATTTGCGAGAAAACGAATTTCGACGGCGACCTTAATTCCTATTTCATCGTCGGTTTTGTCGTCGCGGTCCTGCTCGGTCTTGCAAGCGCCATGCGGTTTTACTTCGTCTCGCGGCTTGGCGAACGCGTCGTCGCGGATATCAGGAAAGCCGTTTACGATCATCTGCTCGGCCTCAGCCCCGGTTATTACGCGCATGTCAGAACCGGTGAAGTGCTCTCGCGGTTGACGACCGACACGACGCTGATCGACACGCTGATCAGCACGTCCGTTTCCGTCGCACTGCGAACGACCGCGACAACCTTGGGCGCGCTCGTGCTGATGTTTGTTGTCTCGTGGAAATTGGCGCTGATGATGCTCGGCGTCGGGCCGCTGATGCTGGCGCCGATCATCCTTTTCGGGCGGCGCGTTCAAAAGCTGTCTCGCGCCAGCCAGGACAGTATCGCCGGCGCCTCGGCGCGCGCCTCGGAAAGTCTCGGCGCGATTGAAACCGTGCAGGCTTTCACGCGCGAGCCGGAAGAACGCCGCGCCTTCGCCGGCGCTGTTGAAGAAACCTTCGATGTCGCACTCCGCCGCATCACGACGCGCTCGATGATGACCGGCATCATCTTTTCCTTCGTGCTCGGCGGTCTCATCGCAGTTCTCTGGTTCGGCGCCGTGCAAGTGCAAGCCGGCTCGATCACCCCTGGCGCGATGACGCAATTCGTCATGTATGCATTCGTTTCCGTTTCCGGCGTCGGCATTTTGACCGAGACATACGCCGAAGTCATGCGCGCCGCCGGCGCGACTGAACGATTGATGGAGCTCCTCGCCGCCGACACCGATATTGAAGCGGAAAAACCGGTGACGCCCCTCGCCGCGCCGGTCGCCGGCGCTATCCATTTCGACAATGTCCGTTTCGCCTATCCCGCACGGTCGTCGATTAACGCGCTTGACGGCGTCTCGATCGATTTCGGCGCCGGCAAGACAACGGCGCTGGTCGGCCCGTCGGGCGCTGGCAAATCGACGATCTTCCAATTGCTCCTCCGCTTCTATGACCCGCAAGCAGGAAGCGTTTCGATTGACGGCGTCGATATCCGTCATGTCGAGCCGGCTGAGCTCAGAAGCGCGCTTTCGATCGTTCAGCAAAACGCGCCGCTTTTCGCCGGAACCGCCGCCGACAATATCCGCTTTGGAAGGCCGGACGCCTCGCTTCAAGAAATCGAGGCGGCGGCGCGCGCCGCGAACGCACATGACTTCATCGCCGCTCTGCCGGAAGGCTATGACACACAGCTCGGTCAGGGCGCTTCGACCTTGTCGGGCGGCCAGCGTCAGCGCCTCGCCATCGCGAGGGCCATCCTGCGCGATGCGCCGATCGTCCTTCTCGATGAAGCGACATCGGCGCTCGATTCTGAAAGCGAGCGCCTCATTCAGGATGCGTTTGAGCGCATTTCGAAAGACCGCACGACGATTGTTATCGCCCACCGGCTTGCGACCGTCCTTAAAGCCGACCGTATCGTCGTTCTGAATGACGGCCGCGTCATCGACCAGGGCACGCATTCTGAATTGCTGGCCCGCGGCGGTCTTTATGCGCGCCTCGCCGAATTGCAGTTTTCGCCGGCGAAAACCGCGGCGGAATAACAGCGCCGAAGCTTTCGCTTTTGTCCGCACATGCCGCCTTTTCCGGCCGGCGAGGCATAGGATGTTTCCAGCATTTCCGCGGGGTTCAGAAGGTTTGTCCGCATCATACGGATCGACAGCGGCGGCATTCGCTGCTGTCGCAGCGTGTTGTTTCGCACCTCTTTCTATTTCAGTGAGCATAGCTCCTTCCTCATTCTTGAAGAAGGTAGGCTACACCCTCTGAAATGGAGGGGGATAAGTTTTCCAAATGGGTCTGAAACTGGTTAATATTCATAATGATCCGGTTACGGATTGAATGAAATCAAGCGATTGCCAAGAGGCGTTCGCCTGCGCGAAACACCGGACCGAACAAGCTCATAAAATGTATTTTCGTTTTTGAGGGGGTGTTACCGGCAACGACAATTTGTCATCCCGGAAATGGCGAACCCTTTATTCGGGATCCACTATCTTTGCGGCGCAGAGCATATGGATTCCGGGTTCCGCTTCGCGGCCCCGGAATGACTGATCGAGAGATGTCGATGAAACCTATCGCGCCGGAACGCCCGGCACGCCGAACATGAACAGCATCAGGCTCTGGGCGATGCGGGTCGCCGGTTTCATGAAAAGATCGACCGCGCGCGGGTCGGGCGCGGTCTCTTCAAGCGTTGCTCGGAAGAGCGACAGCCAGCGTTCGAAATAGTCGCGCTCAACGCCTTCAAGCTTTTGATGGGCCGGCACCGGTTTTCCGGAATAAACGCCAGTGTTGAGCGCCACCGAACTCCAGAAGCGCTTCATCTTGGCGAGATGTTCGGGCCAATCGTCGCCGATTGCGCCATTGAAAATCGGCGCCAGCTTCTCGTCCTCGCGGATGCGCCCGTAAAATGTATCGACCAGGGTCGAGATGTAATTCTCATCGACGCCGAGCGCAGCGGCGTAACTTTTCGCCATTTCTCTTTTTTCTTCCGCCGTAACGAGAATGCGCTCTTTCATTTTTACGCCTTTCAACGCGCCGCCAGTCCGGTTTCGGGGGGCGCCAGCCAATAAGTGTTATATGAAATCACTCTTTTAACGGCGGCCAGTGGAAAAGGCCAGCAGTTCATAGATGGCGTTGTCGACCGAAATTCGACGCCATATGGGCTCGTAATCCTTTGAATTCAGCAATGCAGCGGGCTGATACTTGCAACTAACTGACCGGTCAGTTATATAAATTATCATTATGGCGGATGCGCGAAAATCCTTAAAAAATAAGGCCGAAGGAGCGCCCCCTTCCGCCTCGGCGAAATCGCCCTACCGAAAAATCTCGTCGCAGGCGGGCGCAAAAACCGGAAAATCTCGCGGGCCGAAATTTCGGCGAAGAGCCGAGGCGCGCCCCGATGAGATTCTCGACGCCGCCCTATCCGTTTTCAGCGACAAGGGGTTCGAGGCCGCGCGGGTCGACGACATCGCGCTTCGCGCCGGTGTCTCTAAAGGCGCGGTCTATCTTTATTTCAACAGCAAGGAAGCGCTGCTTGAAGGGCTCGTCGAGCGCGAAGTGGCGCCGATCGCGGCTATGCTATCCGCCCTCGCCGAAACCGGCAGGAGCGACCCGGAAGCGACTTTGCGCCTGATCGTTGCGACCGCGTCGCGCATCATCGGCGAGCGCCGCGTCTTCCAGACGCCGCGCATCGTTCTTTCCGTCGCCGGGCAATTTCCCGAGATCGGCAAATATTATCGCGAGCGCGTCGTTGATGTAGCGATCACGGCGCTGAAAGGCCTCCACCGGGCCGGCGTTGAGCGCGGCGTCTTCCGGGACATCGATTCGGACGCCGTGGCGCGTGCGATCATGGGTCCTATTTTGCTTTACGGCATGAAGACGCATGTGCTCGGCGCGGCGCCTGACGAAGACGCAGAAACGCGCGCCCTCGCCGCTGCCGACATTCTCTTCAAGGGGATCGCCGCATGAGCAAACGTATCGCCATAATTCTCGCCGCCCTCCTCCTCGCCGCCTGCGGAGCGAAAAAGCCAGACACGCTTATCGGTTACGCGGAAGCCGACTATCTCTATCTCGGCGCACAAGACCCCGGCGTCGTCAAAACCTTGTCGGTCAGCGAAGGCGACAAGGTCGCCGCTGGCGCGGCGCTTTTCCGCCTCGACACAGCGCGGGCGACATTGAATGTCGATGAAGCAACCGCGCGCGCGGCAAGCGCCGCCGCGCAATCGGCTGACAATGGCGCGCTCGACCAACAAGTGAAAGAAGCAGAAGCCGCGCTCGCCCTCGCCGAACAGACCTTCAACCGCTCTGCGAAATTGTTGAAGGACGGTTATGTCACGCGCGCCAGATACGATGCGGACGCTGCGAACCTCAAAGCCGCCAAAGCGCGGCTCGATGCAGCGCGCGCCCAGCGCACCGCCGGGCAAGGCCAGTCGCAATCGGCGACCGCTGCGGCGGCGCTTGCAGAAAAACGCCGCGCCGACATGGAAGTGACGGCGCCCGACGCCGGCACGATCGAACGCATCTATCACCGCCCCGGCGAGGTCGTCGGCGCCGGCGAGCCAGTTGTCGCGCTGCTGCCGCCAAAGAACATCAAAATCAAATTTTTCGCAGCCCAGGCCATGCTGCCGAACCTCGATGTCGGCAAGGAAATCTCTTTCACCTGCGATGGCTGTTCGACGCCGCGCAGTGCAAAGGTCAGCTATATCGCGACCGAACCGCAATTTACCCCGCCCGTTATCTATTCACTCGAAGAACGGTCAAAGCTCGTCTTTCTCGTTGAGGCGCGCCCCGAAGATCCGACCGGCATTCGCCCCGGCCTTCCGGTAACGATCGAGCCGATCAAGTGAACGGCGAACTCGTCATCAACGTTGAAGGCCTGACGAAGAAATTCAGCGGCCGCACGGTTGTCGATAATTTCGATCTGCAGGTGCCGAAAGGCGCGATCTACGGCTTTCTGGGGCCAAACGGTTCCGGCAAGACGACGACGATCCGAATGGTGTGCGGCCTTTTGAAACCTGACGGCGGCAGCGGCACATGCCTCGGCTTTGACGTCATCAATGACAGCACGGCGATCAAGGCGCGCGTCGGTTATATGACGCAGCGTTTCTCGCTTTATGAGGATCTGTCGATCCGCGAAAATCTTGAATTCGTCGCGCGGCTTTACGAGCTCGACAATCTGAAAAGCCGCGTTGACGCGTCGCTCGCCTCGCTCGGGCTTTCCGACCGCGCCAAACAATTAGCGGGCACTCTCTCCGGCGGATGGAAGCAGCGGCTAGCGCTCGCCGCCTGCATGATCCACGAACCGAAACTTCTCCTCCTCGATGAGCCGACTGCCGGCGTCGACCCGAAAGCGCGCCGCGATTTCTGGGACGCCATCCGCGAATATGCGCGCCAGGGCGTCACGACGCTCGTCTCGACCCATTACATGGATGAAGCCGTGCAATGCGACCGCATCGCCTTCATCGCCTATGGTAAAAAACTGATCGATGAAAAAACCGCCGACATTCCCGCCGAAGTCGGCCTTCATGCGGTGAAGATCGAAGCTTCCGATCTTGAAGAAGCGCATAAACGTTTATTGCAAGCGAAAGGCCTCGACGTCATCGCCCGTTTTGGCGCGGCCATTCACGCCGCCGCGCGCGACAAGGAAGCGCTGATGCGCGCTGTCGCCTCGCTTGACGGGGTGCCGGGTTTGGAAACGGAGGAAGTCGAAGCGGGGTTAGAAGAAGCCTTCATTTATCTGATGGCCGGAACGGCGGACAATTTCGCCAATGGGGCGGCGGCATGAGCTGGAAGCGAATCTGGGCCGTCTTCATGAAAGAACTCGTGCAGATGCGGCGCGACCGGCCGACCTTCGCGATCATGATCATGGTGCCGATCCTGCAATTGACGCTGTTCGGCTTCGCCATCGACACCGACCCGCATCATTTACCGACCGCCGTTGAACTCCGCGACAACGGCCCGCTAACGCGTTCTTTCCTCGCCTCTCTGAAACAGTCGGACTATTTCAACATCGTCAAGGAAGTAACGACCGACCAGCAAGGCGAAGATCTCATTCGCTCGGGCGCGATCTCCTTCCTGATTGTCATTCCGGAAGGCTTTGAACGCGATTTCGTCGCCGGCGCCCGCCCTGAAATACTGATCGCCGCGGATGCGACCGACCCCGTCGCAGCGGCCGGCCCCGTCGGCGCCATTCGCCAGATCGCCGCTTCCGCCTTTGCGCCCGACTTACAGCGTCTGCCCGCGCGATTGCAGTCCAAGCCGCCGCCCTATGACATTATCGTCCAGCGCGAGTTCAACCCGGCGGGCGTCACCTCGTTCAATATCGTGCCGGGATTGTTAGGCGTTATCCTCACCATGACGCTGACCATGATCACCGCCATTGCGCTGACGCGCGAGAATGAACGCGGCACGATTGAATCGCTGTTATCGACGCCGGTGCGCGCCAGCGAGATCATGATCGGCAAGACGACGCCCTACATTTTTGTCGGGATCATCCAGGCGGCGATCGTGCTCGTCGCTGCGCGCCTTATCTTCAATATTCCATTTATAGGCCCGTTCGGCCCCTTCGCCTTCGCGACGACGCTGTTCATCTTCACCAATCTGATGCTCGGCTATCTGATCTCGACGGTCGCCAAGACGCAGATGCAGGCGATGCAGATGACGTTTTTCGTCTTCCTGCCGTCGATATTGCTGTCAGGCTTCATGTTCCCATTCGCAGCGATGCCAAACTGGGCGCAGGCGATTGGCGAGGCGCTCCCCATCACGCATTTCCTGCGGGTCGTCAGGGAGGTCATTTTGAAAGGCGCCGGCTTTCAGGAGATCTGGGGCGATATCTGGCCGATCATGGTTATCCTCACCGTTCTCGCCCTCGCCTCGCTGGCGCGGTTCAGGCGGACGCTGGATTAGCCGCGATCTCGCAAGATCCGCTGCTTCTGTCGCGACCAGTCGCGTTTCTTTTCAGTGTCGCGTTTGTCCGGCGCCTTCTTGCCGATTGCGAGTCCAAGCTCCAGTTTCGCGATACCGCGATCGTTGAAATAGAGTTTTAGCGGCGCAAGCGTGTAGCCCTTGCGATCTACGGCTTGCGCGAGCCTTGCAATCTCGCGCGCATGCAGAAGCAATTTGCGCGGGCGTTTGGGTTCATGGTTTTCCCGATTGCCGCGCGAATATTCCGGGATATTGGCGTTGATCAGCCAGATCGCGCCATTCTCCGGCGAGGCGTAAGCTTCCTTGATTGTCGCATGGCCTTCGCGCAGCGCCTTCACCTCGGTGCCGGTAAGCATGATGCCGGCCTCGAGCGTATCCTCGATGTGATAATCGAAGCGCGCGCGGCGATTGTCGGCGACGACCTTGTATGACCCCTCAGGCTTTGGCGCCATCAGCCGATCAGCCCAAGCGCCTCAAGCACTTTTTTGACGCGCGCTTTCGTTTGATCGGTCGGGGAAACAAGCGGCAAGCGCAATTCATCGCTCATCAGCCCCATCAGCGACATCGCATATTTGACAGGACCCGGTGACGTTTCGGTGAAAATGACGTCATGCAATGGCGCGAGTTTGTCTTGCAAAGCGAGCGCTGAGGGAAGATCGCCGGCAAGGCTCGCCTTCTGCATTTTTGCGACGAGATCCGGCGCGATGTTTGACGTAACGCCGATGCAGCCCTTGCCGCCCATCGCGTTGAAGCCGACCGCCGTCATGTCCTCACCGGACAACTGTATGAAATCAGGTCCGCAAGCGAGACGCTGCAAAGCGACGCGCGCGAGATCGCCGGTTGCATCCTTGACGCCGATAATGCGCGGCAACCTCGACAGAATCCCAAGCGTTTCAACCGAGATGTTCGCGACGGTGCGGCCCGGAACATTGTAAAGAATGATAGGTAACGAAACCGCATCATGAAGCGCGGTGAAATGCGCGATCAGCCCGGCTTGCGTCGGCTTGTTGTAATAGCCGGTGACGGCGAGAAGCGCATCGGCGCCGGCCTTTTCTGCAATCTGGCGATCTCGATCGCCTCGGCGGTTGCGTTCGATCCGGCGCCGGCGACGACCGGCGCGCGGCCCGCCGCCGCCTCAACGCAAAGCTCAATGACCCGGCGATGCTCTGCATGGGTGAGCGTCGCCGATTCGCCGGTCGTTCCCGCCGGCACGAGCCCGCTCGTTCCCGCCTTCACCTGGCGGTCGACAAGGCTCTGGAACGTTTTTTCATCGACGGCGCCGTTCCTGAATGGCGTCACGAGCGCCGTCAGGGAGCCTTCAAGCATCATGGGAATTAGCCGATCTCAAGAAATTCGCGGTTTCGATACAACCTACCGCAGAACCGGGCAAGTTTACGTTGGATTCATGGCGCTTTTCGCGAGCAAGGCATGCAATTGCCGGGAAATCAGTTACCATGGGCGGCAGGATCCGAGGGGACGTATTTGTTGACCATGCGTAGAAGACAACGCTTGATTGCGGCGGTGGGCGCATTTTTGACCGCCGCCACAATTTTCGGGGCCGGACCGGCCGGGGCGATGGCGCCGCCGCGGCTGAAACCGCCAGCGCCCGGCCCGGTTTTTGTCGCTGCGAACGACCTTGAACGCCTGAAATCGGTGAAGGAAACCGTTGGCCGCCGCCGATTTTCTACGGCGCGCGCCATCGTCGCCAATATCGGCGACCCGACCGCGAAGAGCCTTGGCCAATGGTATTATCTGGAAGCTGGCGATCCGGACGCGACCCTGACTGAAGTCGGCGCCTTTCTCGACGAGCATCCTGACTGGCCGCAAGCTGCGAAGATCCAGCGCAACGCCGAAAGGGATATGAACGCGGCGACGCCTGTATCCGCAATTCTTAACTTCTTTCACGCGCGCGATCCGATTACCGGCGAAGGCAAGACTCAGCTCGCCCGCGCCCTATTCTCCGACGGAGAGAACGAAGCCGCCGAACTGCACCTCCGCGACGCCTGGGCCAATGACGATTTCACGGTTGAAGGCGAGCGCCAGATCCTTTCCTGGTATGGCGGCAGGTTGACGGCGGAAGATCACGCGAAACGGGCTGACCGCTTGCTTTTCGAACGCCAGCCGGCGACAGCGCGCCGGGTTTTCTCGCGTCTTGCGGGCGATGAACACCGCCGCGACGACGTCAGAGCCGCTTTGTTGCAAAACTTGAAAAACGCAGAGGCGCTCTACCATTCGCTTTCGCCAAAGGATCGCGCCGATCCTGGCGTTATCGCCGCCGCAATCCGCTATTTCCGCCGCAAGGATGAAGAACCGCGCGCCATCCAGATTGCGCTTACCGCGCCGCGCGACGCAGCGGCGTTAAGAGACCCCGGCGCATTCTGGTATGAGCAGCAGCTTTTGATGCGCTGGGCGTTAAAGAACCGCCAATATGCCGACGCCTACGCCATGGCGGCGCATCAAGCGCTTGAACCCGGATCGACGGAATTCGCAGAAGCCGAATTCGACGCCGGCTGGATTGCCCTGCGCTATCTTGGCGATGCGCCGCGCGCGGAGAAACACTTCGCAGCGATGCTCGCCAATGTCGGCGCGCCGATCTCGCTGTCGCGCGGCTGGTACTGGCTGGCGCGCGCCGCCGAAGATCAGGGCAAGGCCGATATCGCCCGCACGCGCTACGCCAAGGCGGCTGAGCACATTTATACTTTTTACGGCCAGCTTGCGGCTGAAAAGATCGGCGACACCAGCGCCAAATTCGATCGCGGCGCGCCGCCGGGCCCCGACGAAAAAGCGCGCTTCGGCTCGCGCCCGGGCGTTGCAGCGCTCCGTATGCTGACCGATGTCGGCGACACGCGCGCCTTTTTGCTCTTTTCTTACGCCATCGACGACTCGCTTGAATCGCCCGGCGAGTTCAAAGAGCTTTCCGATCTCGCAATGCGCGTTAACGCGCCGCATGTCGCGGTGCGCGCCGGCAAGGTCGCCGTGAAGGCGGGGGCCTTTTCACCCGACGTCGCTTACCCTTCAATCAGCGTGCCGCCGGAGGCTGCGCGTTTTGTGCCGACTGAATTTATTCTTGGCCTGTCGCGGCAAGAAAGCGAGTTTAACCCGCACGCCTATTCGCGGGCCGGCGCCAGGGGCGTCATGCAGCTCATCCCCTCAACCGCGCTTGCAACAGCGCGCAAGGAGCGCCTTCCCTATCGTCGGTCTGCGCTCCTTAGCGATCCGAATTACAACATGATCATCGGATCGGCCCATCTTTCGCATCTCATCGACCGGTTTGGCGGCTCCTACATCATGTCTTTCGCCGCCTATAATGCCGGCGTTAACCGCGTCGCGCAGTGGATCGAGGATTATGGCGATCCGCGCTCGCAGGCGATCGATCCTGTCGACTGGATCGAACAAATCCCGTTTTCCGAAACGCGCAATTATGTGCAGCGCGTTATTGAGAACGCCGAGATCTACAGAAGCCGTATAAGCGGCGGCCCGATCGCCGGCATGCTTGCCGGCGATATTGAACGCGGCGGTCCGAAAGGCCGGGTCGGCAAGATCGAGCCGCAGAAATATGGCGGCGCCCTGCCCGATCTTTCGCCGGCGATCATCGCGATGGCCGAACCTGTCATCAATCCTGTTGCATCCGCGCCGGAGCCGGCGCATGCGGATGAAGCGTCAGCGAATGCAAAGCAGATAGAAGCTGCAGCCGCGAAATCGACGCCGAAGCCGCGCCGGTCATTCTTCGGCGCGCGACGCCCGGCGCGACCGAAGACGTCGGGTCCGCATGGCGCGCCGGCGCCAAGCCCCGCGCCAGCCGAGACTTCATCTGTTGAGGCGAAACCGGCGACGAAAATTTCAGCGCCTGTTACGACTGCACTTCCAGAAGATCAGACCTTGCCGGACCAAGAAGATGCTGCGCCCGCCGGGGTCGCGGCGGCGGAACCGGCGCCGGTGCTGGTTCCGATAGCGCCCGATCAAGACATGGCGCCGTCACCCCGGACTACCGGCGAACCGGCGGCGGCGGCGCTGCCGATTGCGGTTAACGCCGGCGCCGATAATGAAGCGGCCAACACCCTTGCGGCGGAGGATGCTGACAGCGATTGCATCGCCTATAGCCGCTACATCGCCGAAACCGCCAAAGAGGAAGCCTCAGCCGCCGACCTCAACGCCGGCGCGCTCGCCGAATTCCAGGCCGGGACGAAGCCCTGCCAGTGAGCTTTTGCCGCTCTTTTGTCGGAGCCGGGGAATAATCGCGCCCGTCAAGCCTTGCATCGCACCATAAATGCCGACATTTTCCGCCGCGGAGACGTGGCCGAGTGGTCGAAGGCGCTCCCCTGCTAAGGGAGTATACCCGTTAAACGGTATCGAGGGTTCGAATCCCTTCGTCTCCGCCAGTTCGGCACGATAATGCATTGTTATTACTACATTTATTTTATTTCCGAGAAATTTCCACCATCATTTTACCCCACATAAATTTGGCGCACCCATGTTCCGCCATGTCGCTGATGACAACCCCTCGTCCGGCCCGCTACGCTCCTCCCGCCTGGGTATTGTCGTAACCTTGGGCATCGCGATGCTCTCCAACTAGGAGATCATCGTGATGAGGATACTTTCAAAGCGCCAACTGAAGGAGCTTGTCCTCTACTCGCCGCAGCACATCGCGCGTCTGGAAAAGGCGGGCAAATTCCCCAAGCGGGTACAGCTTGGCCCAAACAGGGTGGGATGGGTTGAAGACGAAGTGATGGATTGGCTTCAGCAGCGATTGGAATGCCGCGAAGCTACCTGACCGACACTCCCGAAAGGGAGCCAAGGTGGCCGGGTCTGCAGAACCCGGTCACCTATTTATTTTCTGTCTTCAATTCTTGAAAATTTCTATCCCAATAGAAACGAATCATAGCGATTTTTTTCGTTTCAACGCTAAAATACATACGAAGACTTTGCGGGGAGCAACTAAATGAAATGGGCTGATATCGTTGGCGTTGTTGGAAACGATCAATATGACCGGCGCATTCAAGCCCTGAAAAATCGGTCTCTTAATACTACGGCGATTGAATCAACAGTTAGCGAAACAATTGCGACCCTTCAGAGGAGCGATGGGCGATCGTTTGTAATTTTTGGCGAACCACAAAGTGGAAAGACCGAAATGATGATCGCGCTCAATGCTAAACTTCTCGATACAGGGGCCGAAATTATTGTGAATTTGCTCACCGATAGCCTTGATCTTTTAGAACAAAGTTTATCGCGGTTTAGGGGTTCTGGCCTCAGCCCATCTCCGAAGCAGTTTAGCGAGCTCCCAACCAACGCTAAGGATTTGAGCGGTAAAAAATGGGTAATCTTCTCGAAGAAAAATGCTCGTGATTTGGAGAAACTCATCGAACTTCTCCGGCATCAAAAGAAATTGATGGTGATAGACGATGAAGCTGACTACGCTTCACCAAATGCAAAAGTAAATAAAGACGAAAAAACCAAAATCAATCAGTTAATTTGCGACCTGCTCGGCAACGATGGTCAGTATATCGGTGTAACCGCAACGCCAGCTCGTTTGAATTTGAACAACACGTTTGAAAATGACGCAGAGCTGTGGGTGGACTTCAAACCTCATCCCGCATATGTCGGGCAAGAATTTTTTTTCCCATCAGACGGACGCGTAAACTACCGTCTGCACACTTTTCATGCCGACGAAGGATCAGAACGATTAGAACTGCAAAATGCTATAATGCATTTCTTATGTGGCGTTGCAGAACTTCACGAGCGAGGCATAAAAGAGCATTTTACCATGCTCGTTCACACGAGCGGTAAAAAAGATGAGCACACGGAAGATGTTCGCAATATTCAGGACACTATTAGTACGTTGTCGAATCGCAATCACACGAATTTCGAGCGATTAGTCACGCGCTTAGTTGATATATCGCATCAGTACGCGGCGGAAGATCACGAAACAATTGTTGAGTTTGTGTTGCGAAATATTGATCGGCATTTGATCGTTGAAATCAATTCTAAAGGATCAAGCGGAAGCGTTTCCGACATTGCAAAACCTACTAGCTTGTTTTCTTTTGGAGCTGGCGGAAACATTATTTCCCGAGGCGTAACTTTCGACAATCTCTTGTCGATGTATTTCACAAGAGCGGTAAAAGGGAAATTCTCGCAGGATACTTACATACAACGAGCAAGAATGTTTGGATCACGCAATAGCTACAAAGAGTGTTTTCAACTTTGGATTCCAGATACATTGCTTGCAAATTGGAGCAAATGTTTCGAATTTCACAAGCTAGCCATACATGCGATGCGCAGTGGTGCCGGCGCACCCGTTTGGCTAGCCGATCACAAAACCACCCCGACCTCTCCCGCATCTATAGACAAATCGTCCGTCGATTTTGAAGGCGGCGAAATGTCGTTTGGGTCGTTTGATTTCGACGAAGCACGACATGCTAAGCTGTTCGAACGTGGCAAACGAAGCAATCGAGAAGTTCTCGAATTGCTGCAGGACTCGTTTTCCGATCAGGACTTCCCAAATTATTTGGCTCAATATTTGTTGCAAGACGATACTAGTCGTAAAACAGGCATTTGCTTCCACAAGCCGAGCCAGTTCGGTACTAGTGCCAGTTCCTACACCGAGGAAGAAAAGCGAACAATTCGTCGCAAGAAAGGATTATTCGCAAACAACGAATTTAAGCGCGGCGAGCTTCCTAATGCGCGTCATCATCTAAAAATATTCTTTAATGAATACGGAAAAGCACGAATTTTCTACAAGATAAATGGCGGCTCGATCAGGTTTATACAAAACAAGAGATGATTCGCGACTACCAACGATATTATGGCGCAGCCCTCGTTCATTTGTTGGATCAATGCGGCGGACCATTAAGCGTACGCAAAGCGTTTGCCGATCGAAATGGGTATTATGTCTTAGAGGAACGCCTTCCACTATCAATCAAGTTTTCGCGTTCTCGAATGGGACCGTGGGTGTTTACATTTCATCGTGAACACCAAGTTTTGCAAAACGAGCTTGTTAAACACTTTGGTGTGGGCATAACTGCGTTTGTTTGCGGCACAGATGGTGTCGTAGCGCTGGATCACCAACAATTACGATTGTGCTTAGATGATAACTTTGAAGAACAAGAAAACATTTCAATTCGCCGAAAACTTCGGCATATGTATTCTGTTCGCGGCCGGGACGGTTCGCTCGAAGAGAAAATCAGTCGAGATTCGTTTTCTAAATTGGTCAGAAACCTGCTAGGTCCATGATGCATACTCACCCTTTTCCGGCTCGGATGGCCCCCGAAATTGCGCTCGATAACATCAATCAGTTGTCAAAAAAGTGCGTTGTGCTTGACCCTATGTGCGGCTCCGGAATGGTGCTTACCCAGGCAGCCCGATCAGGCATTACGTCAATTGGGTGCGACTTAGATCCCTTAGCAAGACTAATTTCTCGCACTAGTTCCACGCGAGTTCGCGAATCGTCCGTATGGGATGCATTTGACAACATGATGGCCTATTGTAAGCGTAATCACGCACGAAAGGCCGCCCTCGAATGGATCGACAATGATCCGGAAACACTCGACTTTATAAATTACTGGTTTGGACCAAAGCAGGAATTTGAGTTGAGGAGAGTTGCGAAATATTTTTCGAATGTAAATTACAACTTCAATAGTACGCCGATAAACGTTCTAATGGTGGCGCTGAGCCGATTAATAATTACGAAAGAGCCAAAGGCATCTCTTGCTAGAGATACAGCACACAGCCGTCCACATAAAACCGTTACAGAGAATGAATATAGTATTTACGAGAATCTCGAATCATCCGTGCACCATGTATTGAACGCCCTAGACTCGAGAGGAATTCTTACTAACTCAAAGACCTATCTTTGTGACGCAAGGAATATGGCACGCATCCCCACTGCATCTGTGGACGCCATTATCACGTCACCACCATATCTTAATGCAATTGATTATATGCGCGGACATAAATTTTCACTGATTTGGTTTGGTTTTTCGCTTTCCAAACTCCGCAGAATTCGCACAACGGCAATTGGTGCCGAAACCGGAGCTAGCGAATACATAGCGCCAGAGTTCGATAGAATTTCGAAAAAGCTAAAGCTTGGCACCTTGGATAAACGAAACATTCGAATGCTTAGGCGGTACCATGCGGATTTGCGGGCACAATTGCAGGAAAGTTGGCGTGTTATCCGCAAAGGCCGTAGAGCAATATTTGTCGTCGGAAACTCGTCCATTCGTGGCACCTACATAAGAAACAACGAGATTCTCCGGAGTGCCGCGGAATCAGCTGGATTTGAGTTTGTGAGCGAAACGACGCGAGAAATACCGGACAAAATGCGTTACATGCCAATGACGACCGGCTCATCCAATACGTTAGCCAATAGAATGCGTACAGAGCATATCATCGAATTGGCGAGTTAGTTTAGTTACAACTCCACCTGCATGAACAGGCTCGCCACCTCATCCGATTGGATGCAGAGATAGTCGAGCGTCTGCTCCTGGCTGGTGTGTCCATAGGCGTGCATGAGAATCGGTAGGACCATTTGCGGCTTGGTTTCCTTGTTTCGCCTCAGCTGATGATAGCCCCAGGTTTTCCTGAGCGTGTGGCTTCCGTAATTTCCGAGAAGCCCGGCGTCCGCGCACCAAGCCTTCGCCATATTAGAAAGCGTGGGGACGGAAAGCGCTTTGCCTGACCGCGAGATGAAGAGCGGCGCATCTGGGGATGGCCCCGGATGATAAGCGAGCCACTGACGGATTGATTTCGCTGCCGCGTGATTGAGCGTCGCCGAGCGGTGCTTCTTCGTCTTGCGCTGTTTGAGGTCGATGACATCGCCCGGCTGCAAATGCGCCACCTGCCCGCAAGTCAATGAAAGCAGCTCATTCGCGCGATAGGCAGTGTTGACCCCAAGAACAAATAGACAGAGATCGCGCGGCTTGCAGGCAAGCATCGTCTTGATCGTCAGGATCGCATCGACATCGCGAATAGGCTCAACCTTGATGGTCGATCCCTTGCGCGGATGATTTGTGTTTTTCGGCAATTTCGTCGACATGAACATCGCTGCCCATAGCTGCGCACGCGCGGGTGCAACGCTGCGCACGCGGCTGTTTTGCGAACTGTATGGGAAGCCCAACTATTAAACATAAGTTGGGTTAGCCGCGCAAGTCCTTGCATTCGTAGCTAATAATCAGAAGCCATGATCAACCGCACTTACAGCAGGTTGTTGTATAAAGCCGCAAAATCGCCAGCCCCAACTATTGTTTAATTGTTGTCGCTTCGGTCGTGGGGGAGAACGCAAACGCCGCCCTCGACCCGTCAACATTCAAGGAGGGGCGTATGGGCAAAGGCTTCGGCATTGCCGCCATCATTCTCATTATTTTGTCGTTCCCAGTGCCGGTCGTCGGCACATGGATCGGGTATTTCGCACTGATTATCGCGGCAATCGCCGCGTTGTTCGACGGCGGTAAAACATATGCGATCGCGACCACCGTCATCGCCGCCATCAAGATGTATTTCCTGTCGCCGGGCCTGATGGCGACCATGTATGTGACGCCACAGAATTTTCCGGTGAGCCCGTTCTTTCTTCTCACTACGTTTTTTGTCGCGCTGCCGATCCTCGCACTGATCTTTCGTCCAGCGCTCTCCGGCCTGTTGCAATCGATCAGCGGGGGAAAACCGCCCGCCGCCCAATAACCGCCACATCAGAGGGGAATTGATGATGAAACGTCTCGCCATCTTTTTGGCGGCGCTGCCGCTCTCCGGCTGCATCGCGGCCGCGCCGCTTGTGTTCACCGCCGCCACGACCGCCTGGACCGGCTACAGCCTCTATTCGATAGGGACGATCAGCAAGGCCAAATATAAGGTGGATGAGGCGACGCCGAACGAAGCGTCGCTCAATGAAATCAAGTCCGCCGGCACGGTCGCTATATTCCCGACAAACAGTCCGATCGATGGCGACGTGGTCGATACCTTCAACACGCGCAGCGGCCTCAAAACGATCTCCTCCAAGCAGACGATCGCTATTGTTGAACGCACTGGCGTCGATCAGGCCAAAGTCCTGTCTTATCCGGCAGCCGACCGCGTCAAGGAAATTGAGCAGTTCGGCCGGGCGGCCAAGGCGGATTTGGTGGTGTTCGCGGTGGTATCGGACACCAACGCAAAAGTTAATGTGCTAGCGTCCCGCGCACGCGCCGAGGTCGAGGTCAACTGCAAACTATACAGCGCCAAGACGGGCGCGCTCCTCCTCGACGAAAACCATACGCTCAGCTTCGACTATCGCGACGTGCCGAATGACAACGACATCGCCAAGGTCTTCGCTATGGGCGTTTCGGATCGCCTTTACGAACTGCGCACCGGGCAAAAACGTGAATCCAAGACAGCGGCGTAGCTGGCGTGACAAACAGGGCGGACAACGAATGCGGACGGTAAACGTTTAGGGAAGATCGTCTGATGATCGGATCCTTATTCGACAACCCACTCGGGTCTGTTCCGTTCACCGGATCATTGCCGACATAGGCGTACATATTCATGCCGTCGCCATAGCCGATCGGGTCGGTCTGCATGAAGCGGCCGAGTTCGGGGTTGTAGACGCGCGCCTTGTAGTAATAGAGGCCGGCCTCGGCGAGCCACATTTGCCCGGTATACTGAAAGAGGCCGCCCGGATTGGTCGAGGCCGGCGCGCCGTATTCGTCATATTTATATTTGCCGGTGACATTGCCGACGCGTCAGAGATCGCGATGACGCTCCCGCGCGGATCGGTCATCAGCCAGTGCCGGTTCGTCGTGCCTGAGCCGTCATACCACACCAAAGTCTCATCAACGCCGGCACCCGGCACATAACGGCGCAAGAGCGTATTGGAGGCATTGTATTCGCCGATCGCCTGGCCGCCGTCATAGAGATAACGCGTCGTCGCCGTGCCGGCGAACTCGTAAAGCCGGCCGGCCGGATCATAGGAAAGCGCCGCGCTCGCCGAGCCCGACACGGAAGTGAGGCGATTGTCGGCGTCGTAACCGAAGGTCTTGCCCGAACCGTCAGCGGTCATGTTGCCGGGAGAATTTATCCGTATAAAGAGTGGCGGATTACGCTTTGCTAATCCGCCCCACTCGCTTTCCGAAGCCCGGCGCATAATCGCTTTCAATGATAGCGAGCGTCGCACTCATCCTGAGCTTGCCGAAGGACGCTCGACCCGACCTACTTTCTGGCTGCCGAGCAGCGACAATTTCCCGCCCATTCCCGCGCAAGCGGGAATCCGGAATCTTGAATTCGATATGGCCGGCGCCGAGCGGGCTTCCGCTTGCCAGACTGATCGCGCAGCGCATTGAGTTTTTCCGGCGGGGTGAACCCCGCCCTACGAGGCGCGCAGCGCCTCTTGCTATTTTCTTTTTCGATTACTCAAAATGATTTTCCAGATCATAAATAACGAATACACCGAGATGAGGATGGCGCCTGCCAAATAGGAATTCTGCTTTTCCGCCGGTGCATTATACCTAATGATCCACAGCAAAACCGCACCAATCGATAGAATTGCCGTTCGCCAATAGATACTCATTTCGTTCCGCCTTATTATGGGTTGCATTGCATGTCTGTGTGTGATTGTTCGACTTGGGCCGCCGATCCGGCCGCTGCAGCCCCACCTGCCGCCATGCCAGGAGTAAGCGCAGGTCCAGCAGCGGCACCTAAGAATGAACCAAGTGCGATATATCCCAGATCAGAATACAATCCTGCTCGATTGATGCTCGAGTTGTCAATGTCATCTTGGTAGGCAGGATTTATTTCTAACGGAGAACCCGGCTCTGTTTTTCGGATGTAACGATTGCGTCCGGGGTCGGCAGATTCATAGCCATCAGGAACAGGGTATTCATGGGGCGTAGGGCATTTTGGATGATCTTTGTCCTTATCTCTTTTGTCCTTCCCTCTGCCGCGTCCGGCGCCGCCAGCGTTTTCAGCGCTGGCCTGAAAAGCCCCTCTTCCGCAACCAAAGAGCCCGCAAAGGTCGGCTATCAAATTTGGGTATGGATCGAGCCGGCCTAAATCGAACTTCGGGCGCACGCCTTCCACAACGACTTCGTCTGCAAACGGATAGTCATTCCTGGTCTGATACACGACGAGCTTCCTGTCGCTCAGATCCTTGTTCGACAACCCGCTCGGATCGGTTTCGTTCACCGGATCGTTTGCGACATAGGCGTAGATGTTCATGCCGTCGCCATAGCCGATCGGGTCGGTCTGGATGAAGCGGCCAAGGGCGGGGTGATAAAACCGCGCCTTGTAATAATAAAGGCCAAGATCGGCGAACCACATCTGGCCCGTATATTGGAAGCGGCCTGCATTGCCCGACGCCGGCGCGCCGTATTCGTCATATTTGTTGAGATCGCCATCCGACGGGTCGTTCGAGGCATCGAAGTCTATGAGGCTTCCCGAGGCGTCCGTCGCCGCGATGACGGAGCCGCGCGGATCGCTCATCAGCCAGCGCGGATCGGTTTCATCATCGCCTTCATACCAGACCAGCGTTTCATCAACCCCGGCGCCCGGAACATAACGGCGCAAGAGGTTGGGCGTTGCAGCGTCATCATATTCCGCAATCGCCTCGCCGCCGTCATAAAGAAACTGCGTCGAGGTCGTATTTTGGCCGACAGAGACGGCGAGTTCGAACAACCGCCCGGCCGGGTTTAGGCCCAAGCGCTTTTCTGCTTGGTTGATGGCGTCCTCAAAATCCTGCGTGGAGGGTTTTTCCTTTGGCGGCGGGTTCACCGACAAGGAAAACAGAAATTGCGTACAGCGCGTGCCACGGCTCAGGGCATAGGCCTCATTGAACGCCCCTGACACGGTATCCGAGGCAAAGCCCCGTACCTCATGCACCTCTACATGCTCGTTATCCGGGGAGAGAAGATGCGCGGCGAGGTTTTTGGCCCCGCCGCGCTGGTTTCCAACAAAAAGCATGGCCTACCACTCCACCTTGATCCCGAGAGCGGATATGAGGGCATCCCGCATCATGCGGATATCGGCGCAGGCCTCCCTGAGTTCATCCTGTAAGTCAGCGGTGACTGGCAACGCCCCTTGGTTTGCCGCCTTGGCGATCTGGTTCATATTTGAGGCCAGACGGGATTTGCCGAGCTCCCCAAGGAGTTTGCCGAGAGCCGCATGATTGGCATCGTCCCGCCGCCCGCGCTGGCGCATGGAAGCCTCCCCGAACAGCTTCTCGCGAATATGCTCCGCCCAGGGCTTGCCCTTGGCCTCACCAACCAGAATTTGGCGTTCCTTATGGGTGAAGCGGATGGAAAACGGCGGCGGACGTTTCGACGGTTCTGCCCCGCTATCCTGAAAAGAGGCGGCGTTGAACGGCTCTGAGGGGCGTAAGCGCTTGATCGTCTTTGTGGAATTGGTCATAGGCCCAACTCCTCAAAGTTGATGTTTTCCGCCTGTAGCTGTGTTTCCCATTCTGCGAGGATATCGAAAATGGCGGTTTCAGAGTTCGAACTTTCTCCCCCTATCTCCGCCAGTTAAATTCTTGCGCCATATTACTCCACGCATGGCTCAAATGGCGTGCGCTGCCTGCGCGTCAGAAATCACCCGCCGACACCGCCATAAGGAACGCCTGACAATTCAGCCATGTCGCGCTTGAAAGTTGTAAGGTCTTCCAGCGAAAAATCCGAAAGCGAGCGATGGCCGCAGGCGCGCGCGAGGACGCACATCAATTCACTCATCGCCTCAAAATAGGTTGCAAGACGCTTCGCGCCGATGGCGATGTCGAGCCGGGCGCGCAAATTTTCTTTCTGAGTTGCGATACCGACCGGACAATTGTCTGTGTGGCAGGCTCGCATGCCGAGACAGCCAATCGCCTGCATTGCT
>JAWKVJ010000034.1:0-34542 GCA_041398085.1 Parvularculaceae bacterium | reverse complement strand
CGCTGATGGACGTGATCAGCGGCGCGATGGGCGCGTTTTTGATCATTATGATCATTCTCGCGCGCTACTACGTCTTCGATCCGGAAGTCACGCAGAATGTTGATGAATTGAAACTGCGCCTCGATGCGGCTGTCGAAGGGTTGAACAAGATCCGCGGCGGAACCGAAGAAATATTCGATGAAACGATAAAATCGAGGTCTGGCGCCAGCACGCGCGGCCTGGAGGGCGGCAATGCGCTTGATCAGATCGAGGCGTTAAGCCGAGGCATCCGTCAGGACGTCGACCGCGTCAACAATCAACTTGGCGAAGTGCAGTCTCAGCTAAATCAGGTCGAAGAAGAACTTCAGGAGAAGAGCGCGCAGCTGACGCGGGCTGAAGAGCGAATCAAAGTGCTGGAGCGTCGCAACGCCTTTGTCGTTCAGGCGCTCTATACATGCGAAGACGATGTCGATCTCTTCATAGAATCGAACCGCGAATATGCGGGCAATGACGATCCGCCGCCGCCATTCGACCCGCGCGTCGAGCGAGGGCAAGGATTCACCGGGGACAATTCGCTTGTCTATAGCGGCGGCCCCGCCGCCGAAATCCAGATGGTCGGTGAGGCGATCTCGGATACGAAATACAAGATTTTCGTAAATCTCGGTTATCCTCCTGCGGCCAATGCGAACTGCGCCGTGCGCGTGAATGCGCTTGGGGATGGGGATTTCTGGGAGCGGGCGGGCTCGACGACACTCACTGCTCAGAACCCTTTCGATTTCATGGGTGTCGTCTCGGTCGATAAAGACCAGAAAATCTCTTTCGCGGCCCCGACTGATGCGGAGCGGAAGGCCGAACTCGCGATTGTCCGCCAAAGGCTGGCGAATACGCCGGCGCCGAACACTGAGGATAAGAAATGACGGAAGGCAATGAAGGTGCGCCGCCACGGCGGATGGTTCGCTGCCCCGAGGGGCACATATTCGACGCCGCGCCGCATGACGATTGCCCGACATGCGGCGCGCGCGCGCCTGCGGCGTCTCCGCCGGAGCCTGCGCCTGTCGCGCTGGCTGAAAAAGCGTCACAGCATTCGTCATCTCCGTCGCGCCGGTTGATTTTGATTGCTGCGGCCGGTGCGGTCTTCATTGCGCTCGTCGCCGCGCTGATGTTGCGCAGCGAGCCGACTGACAAACCGCTTGGAGGTATTCCTTCGCAAGCCGCGAATAAGCACGATCAACAAACCAAAAAAGTGACGCCGAGCATCGTTGGAAGCTGGGCCCTGGATGTTCCAATGCCTCAAGGCGGCCTTGCGCATTGGACGATCGAGTTCGATCGCGATGGCCGGTATATATTTAGCGACCCAACTAATGGCGCGACTCATGAAGGAACATATCAGGCGAAAGATGGCGCCTGGTCGATCAACGGGACATGGACGCGCAATCCGATACTTCCGTCCGGAACAGCGTATACGGACGGCGGTAATTTCAGCCTTCCAACGGCAGACTCCCTCGAATTGCAGGGGCGAGCAGGAAGCGCCGTGTGGAGGCGCGTTCGTTAACCCAGGCTACTGCTTCTTTTCACAAGCGGGCGCCCATCCATTTGATCGACACCGTAGCGTTCACCCCTTAACCGCCGCGCAGGCGACGCGCCCGCCAGCGCCGCCAATCGGCTGGGTGACGGCGTCATCGGCGTTTTCATGAATGATGACGGCGAAACCGTCTTCATCAATTAATGTCGCCAGCCCTTTCGCAGTCGCTTCTTCGGATGGATGGAGCGTCACGCCGGCGCGGTAAAATTCCGCTGTCGCGCGCCCGTCGGCGCCGGCGTAAAGGTTCGGCAGGTCAGCGCGATGCGCGCCTTCGGGGTTCAACAGACCGTGCATGACATTGTCCGGATTGATGTGTCCGCCGGATTTCTTGAAGCCTTCCGCGCCGTCCGAACAATCGCCGACCTGGTGAATGTGAATGCCGTGCCAACCCTGGCTGAGGCCTTCAACATCGACGCGCACAAGGACGCCATTCGGCCCCTGGGCGAAAGCGATGGACCCGATCTCCGAACCCGTCGGATCATCCAGTTTGGCGCTCGCCTGCGCCCAGCCTTCAGGCGCAAGCGCGCCCAGAAGCGGCTCCTTTGGCGCACCCTTCCCACAAGAAGCCAGAATAAAAGAAGCGGCGAGGGCGAAAGCGATGCGGTGCATGGGCGTATTCCTTTGGGGCTTTAGCTAGGCATTTTAGCCGCCGCAGCGCTGCTTGTCGCGGTCGACAGGAAAATCGCGACTTTAGATCGCGTCTTTATTCGAAAAGTGCTCGTCGCTGGTCGCCCGTCGAGCGCTGTTTCGGCGCGCGATTCGCACCATAAAGACCCGCTTTTTTGTCGGCTGCGCGGCAATTTCAAAACCGGCCGCCAGAGCCGTTGATCGCGGCTTGTGGAAAACCCGATAAGCCGCTGATTTTACGAAAGTAAAATACCGCGAATTTCGGACGGTCTGTGGGTGTTGCTGTGCTTGCGGCAGAGGGGGTTGAAATGCTAGGCAAAGCCGTCTTTTAGCGCCTTATTCCTGAAGGATTTTCGTGACAGTCGAAGAACAAGATAACGCCCCGGAAAACGGCGGCGAAAACGGCGGTAATGGCGGGATGAACTCTCCGGCGGGCGGCGATGATTTCGGCGGTACGCCGACCATTTCCATCGAAGAGGAAATGCGCCGGTCTTATCTCGATTACGCGATGAGCGTCATCGTTTCCCGCGCCATTCCCGATGCGCGCGATGGTTTGAAGCCTGTCCATCGTCGCATTCTCTGGTCGATGCATGAGAATGGCTATGCGTGGAACAAACCGTATCGCAAATCCGCGCGCGTCGTTGGCGACGTCATCGGTAAATATCACCCGCATGGCGATCAGGCCGTCTATGATGCGCTGGCCCGCATGGCGCAGGACTTCTCCATGCGTCTGCCATTGCTCGACGGGCAGGGCAATTTCGGATCGATCGACGGCGATCCGCCGGCCGCCATGCGTTACACCGAAGTGCGCATGGACAAGCCCGCGCATGCGCTGCTTGAAGATATTGAAAAAGACACGGTCTCGTTCAACCCGAACTATGACGGCTCTGAAAGAGAGCCGGTGGTTTTGCCGGCGCGATATCCGAACCTGCTCGTAAATGGCGCCGGCGGCATCGCGGTCGGCATGGCGACGAATATACCGCCGCACAATCTCGGTGAAGTTGTCGATGCGACGATGGCGATGATCGACAATCCCGCGATCACCGATGCGGAGCTGATTGAGATCGTGCCGGGCCCCGATTTTCCAACGGGCGGCATGATCCTTGGGCGTTCAGGCTCAAAAGCCGCGCTTCTGTTGGGGCGCGGTTCCGTCATCATGCGCGGGCGCGCAACGATTGAGGAAATTCGCAAAGACCGTTTAGCGATCATCGCGACGGAAATTCCCTATCAAGTCAACAAGTCGGTGATGATCGAGCGGATCGCCGATCTCGTTCGCGAAAAGAAAATCGAAGGCATCGCCGATATTCGCGACGAATCGAACCGTGAAGGTATTCGCGTCGTCATTGAACTGAAGCGCGATGCGGCGCCGGATGTCGTGCTGAACCAGCTGTATCGTCATTCGCAATTGCAGACGTCGTTCGGCGTTAATATGCTGGCGCTCAATCAAGGTCGGCCGCAGCAAATGGCGTTGCGCGACGTGCTCGCCTCATTCATCGACTTCCGTGAGGAAGTCATTACGCGGCGAACCAAGTTCGAGCTCAACAAGGCGCGCGACCGGGCGCATATATTGGTCGGTCTCGCGATAGCCGTCGCCAATATTGACGAGATCGTCGCGCTTATTCGCCGCGCGCCCGATCCGCAAACGGCGAAAGAAGAATTGATGGCGCGCGACTGGCCGGCGAAAGACCTTGCGCCGCTGGTTCTTCTTGTCGCCGATCCGCGTCATTTGATGACCGACGGCGAAACGCTGAAGCTTTCCGAGGAGCAGGCGAAGGCCATTCTCGATCTTCGTTTGCAACGCCTGACCGCGCTTGGCCGCGACGAGATCGGCGATGAATTGAAGGGACTTGCCGAAAAGATTGAGGATTATCTCGACATTCTCAGGAACCGCGACCGCGTCCTCACCATCATCAAGGACGAGCTTTCGGCTGTGAGAGCCGAATTCGCGACGCCGCGCCGCACCGAGATCATCGAGGCGGAGGGCGAGGTTGATGACGAAGACCTAATCGCGCGCGAGGATATGGTCGTGACCGTCACCCATAGCGGTTATGTAAAGCGCACGCCTCTTTCGACCTACCGTGCGCAAAAGCGCGGCGGCAAGGGCCGCTCGGGCATGAAGTTCAAGGATGAGGACTTCGTCTCGCAGCTCTTTGTCGGCTCGACGCACACGCCGCTTTTGTTCTTCACGTCGACAGGCATGGCTTACAAGCTGAAACTCTGGCGCTTGCCGGAAGGCGCGCCGACATCGCGCGGCAAGGCGTTCGTCAATTTGCTTCCCCTCAGTCAGGGAGAGCGCGTTACGTCGATCCTGCCATTGCCGGAGGATGAGGAGTCCTGGAGCGAGTTGCAGATTCTCTTCGCAACGCGGTCAGGCAATGTCCGTCGCAACAAACTTTCCGATTTCCAGCGCGTCAACCGCAATGGCAAGATCGCAATGAAGCTCGAAGACGAATGGCGCAGCGGTCAGGACGCCATCGTCGGCGTCCAGATCTGCCGGCCGGAGCAGAACGTCCTTCTGACGACGGGGCATGGCATGTGCATTCGCTTCCGTATCGAGGATGTGCGCGTGTTCGCAGGACGGACGTCGACCGGCGTCAGGGGCATTCGCCTCGCCGGCGATGATGAAGTCATCTCGATGGCGATCCTCAACGGCATTGACGCGACGACCGACGAGGCCCGCGCCTATCTCAAACATGCAGCGGCCATGCGGCGCGCTGCGGGCGAGGAGGGCGATGATGAAGTCGAGGACGGCGAACCGATCGCTACGGCGCTCTCGCCTGAGCGGATCGCCGAACTTGGCGCCGCTGAACAATTCGTTCTTACCGTAACCGAAAACGGGTATGGAAAGCGTTCCTCCTCGTTTGAATACAGAACCTCCGGTCGCGGAGGCAAAGGCATTGCGGCGATCGTCGTCAATAACCGCAATGGTCCGGTGACGGCGTCATTCCCTGTCGAGGACAGCGATCAGATCATGCTCGTCACCGATGGCGGCCAACTGATCCGCACCCCGGTTGGCGGTATCCGTATCGCCGGCCGCAATACGCAAGGCGTCACAATTTTCCGCACCGGGGCTGATGAAAAGGTCGTCTCCGTCGAACGTATCGAAGACATTGGAGATGAGGAAGACGACGAAATTGACGGGGAGGGTTCGGAATAGACGCCGGAATGAAACATTTCGGCGTGCTCGCCCATAGCGCGGAAGGCGCCGCGCTATGCTTCCTCACCTTTTGCCGCGAAGGGTTCGAACGGCTCGGGCCGCATCGCCACCCCGATATCTCCATGCATTGCATGGAAATGTCGCAGTCGATGCCCGCCTGGGAGGCGAACGATCTAAAGACCGTTCGCGCAATCCATGCACTGACGGTCGAAAGGCTGAAGGCGGCCGGCGCCGATTTTTTCGCCTGTCCGGACAATACCAGCCACATTGCGCTCGAAGCGCCGGGACCGGAACTTGTTTTGCCGGGACTTAATATTGGCGATGTTGTCGCTGACGAGGCGGCGCGCCGCGGCATGACGCGCGTCGCGGTCTTAGGGACGCGTTTTACAATGACAGGCCCGGTTTATCCGCGCGCCTTCGGCGAAAAGGGAATTGCTATCGCAATTCCTGATTCTGATGAACGCCGCGAGATCGACCGGATCATTTTTGACGAGCTGGTCGAAGGGAAATTCACCGACAGGTCGCGCTCTTTTTATCTTGGTGTAATTGATCGGCTGAAGGGCGAGGGTTGCGACGGCGTCGCCCTCGTCTGCACAGAAATTCCGCTTCTCATCACCGATGAGACGTCGCCGCTGCCGATCCTGGATTCAACGCGTCTGTTGGCGCGCGCGGCATTCAATGTTGCAACCGGGGCTAGCGCTATGCCGGACTGGCGTGGCGGACCTGTTCACCGTCAAGCTGAAAGAAAGGCTGGCTGACATGACCAAACGCATCGGGCTTTATCCCGGCACGTTCGATCCGATCACGCTCGGCCATCTCGATATTATCGAGCGTGCGGTGAAAATGGTCGACGAGCTGATCATCGGCGTCGCGATCAATCGCGACAAGGGACCGCTTTTCGACCTTGAGGAGCGCGTCAAGCTTGTAACGGGAGAGATGGCGGTCATCTCGGGCAAGACCGGCGTTCCGATCATTGTGAAGCCGTTTGATTCGCTGCTCATGACGTTCGCTGAAAAAGAAGGCGCCAATTTTATCGTGCGTGGGCTAAGGGCCGTTTCAGACTTTGAATATGAGTTTCAGATGGTCGGGATGAACCAGAAACTGAATGACGATATCGAAACGGTTTTCTTGATGGCGGATGTCCGCTTCCAGTTTATCGCTTCGCGTCTCGTCAAGGAGGTCGCGCGGCTTGGCGGCGACATATCGAGTTTTGTTCCGGTGTCAGTCGCCTCGGCCCTCAAAAAGAAATTCGCCGAGTAAGGCGCGCAGCTCCTCCTGGACTGGACTTTTCGGCCCATAAGTCGTTGATGACCCAACCCTCGCCACATTTCTTCCCCAGGAGGAACCGGTTTTGAAGGAGTATCGAGTGAAGAGACCAGCCATCGCCGGCGCGATCGCGCTTTCGGCCATTCTCGTTTTTGCAGGGCTCGATCCGGCCCTCGCCAAGAAAAAGCCAGCTCCAAATCCGGCTGTCGATCTCCTCAAAGCGCCTGCCTCGGCGTGGCGCCCGGTTGATCCGGAAAACATGATCCTCATGGATCTTCCCGCTGGCACGGTGGCGATTGAACTGCGTCCGGATCTGGCGCCGAAAACGGTCGAGCAGATCAAGACGCTTGTCCGCCAGGGCTTTTACGACGGCCTAAAATTTCATCGCGTCATCGAGGGCTTCGTCGCGCAAGGCGGCGACCCCAAGGGCGATGGAACTGGCAATTCGGATCTTCCCAATCTTCCGGCCGAGTTCACAAAGGAAGCAATCGACATCCCGAATTTCACGGTGATCGGACGTGACCGTATCGCTGCACGCGTCGGTTTGATCGACGGTTTACCGGCTGCGGCCGACCCTGAATCGCTTCGCAGCTTTCTGACAAGCCGCAAGGTGAATATCTGGGGCGCCAATTGCCCCGGCGTCCTCGCTATGGCCCGCGCAACCGATCCGAATAGCGGCAACAGCCAGTTCTTTCTCGATATTGGCGATGCGCGCACTAGCCTCGATTCGCGTTACACGGTCTGGGGGTGGGTCGTTGACGGTCTTCAATATACGCGGCGTATTGAACGCGGCGAGCCGCCAAAACGCCCGACGCCGGTTGTTCGTATGCGAATAGCTGCTGACGTTCCGGAGGGTGAGCGGCCGAAGATTGAGGTCATGAAATCTGACAGCCCGTTTTTCCTAGACTATGTCAAGAAAGCGAATTTGGTCGATGAGACCGGATTTGTGAAAGATCTCTGCGACATCAAACCGCCGCGCAAGGTCGACGGCAAATTCGAACTGCAATAGCTGCGCGTTGTGCGCTTCTCCAAACTGACCAGACGAAAGGAACCCGGCGATGTCGGACACTATGATTCTTAAACTCGATACAGGCGACGTCGTCATAAAAATGCGTCCCGACAAGGCGCCGGGCCATGTCGCGCGTATCAAGGAGCTCGCCGATTCAGGTTTTTATGACGGCTTGACGCTTCACCGGGTCATTGAAGGTTTCATGGCGCAAATGGGCTGCCCGACCGGCAATGGAACGGGCGGCTCAGGCAAGAAATTGCCGGCCGAATTCAACGATATTTCGCATCAGCGCGGCGTTTGCTCGATGGCGCGGGCGTCAGATCCCAATTCAGGCGACAGCCAGTTTTTCATCTGCTTTGACGATGCGTCATTCCTCGACGGCAAATACACAGTCTGGGGCGAGGTCACCGATGGCATGGAGAATGTCGACAAGGTGCAGCGCGGCGAGCCGCCACGCAATCCGACAAAGATCGTCAGTTTTCGCTCAGCGGAGTGATGGAGAAAGGGCGGCGGAAACGCCGCCCTTTTTCGTTGGAGCAAGCCTTGTTCCATAAGCCCTATGCTGAGAGCGACTCATCTTAATAATATTCATCCGTCCACCGCGCTATTTCCGCCGGGTGGCGCCATTTTGTGAAGGGCGGGCGTTCCCATTTCGACGGCGACAGGGAGAACGCCATGAACGGCCTCGTTTCCAGATTTATGTCTTTTGACCGGCTGATCGCCACCGGGCTGATCAAATTCTTTTACTGGGTTGGAATGATTGTAATCGCGTTCATTGTCATCCTTGGCGCCTTTAGCGGTTTTGGCCGCGGCTTCATGTCAGGAATTGGGACTCTCATCGTTGCGCCGATCGCCGGCGCGTTAATGGTGATATTCTGGCGTTTCCTGTGCGAACTCTATCTCGTCATTTTCGGCATGTATAACCGGCTCGGCGAAATTAACGAAAAGCTCGGCGCCAAGTCAGACAACTAAAACGGCGCGTTTCTGGATATAATGGCTTCAACATCCATGCGTGCGTCGGAGGCGCCAAAACCGTAGCTTCGGGCCTCCGGGTCGAGGCGCAAATTGCAGAACGCGTCAAACACGTAATCAGGAGCAACGCCGTAGAGCGCGGCGCCTTCGAGTGCGAGCGCCATGTCTTCGGCGAACGCGCGGGCTGAGTGCTCGGCGAGCGCGCCTGGCTCAAGCCACTCTGTCAGGCGTTTCGCGTGACGGTCGAAATTTCCATTGGCGCCTTGCGCCTTGGCGATTTCGCCAACGACCGCTTCAAGGCTGTCTTGCTCCCGGGAAATTGCGCGGAGCGCGTCGAGCGCGATGACGTTTCCCGACCCCTCCCAGATCGCATTCAACGGAGAGGCCCGGAAATAGCGCGCCATCACGCCTTCCTCGATGAAGCCGGCGCCGCCATGGCATTCAAGCGCTTCATAGGCCACGGCCGGCTGACGTTTCGAGATCCAGTATTTCGCTATCGGCGTTGCAAGGCGCATGAACGCCGCCTCACTTTCATTTTCCGGCGCATTGTCGAAACTCTTCGCAACTCGGAAAGCAAGGGCTGTCGCCGCTTCTGATTCAATCGCGAGGTCGGCGAGCACGCGCGCCATGGCCGGCTGATCGATCAGTTTTTTCTGAAAGGCGCTGCGGTGTTCCGTATGCCATAGCGCCTGGGCCAGACTCGCGCGCATGCCGCCGGCCGAGCCGACAATGCAGTCGAGGCGGGTGTGCTGCACCATGTCGATAATCGTCCTGACGCCGCGTCCGGGTTCGCCGACCATGAGCGCAAAGGCTCCGTGATATTCGATTTCAGAGGATGCGTTGGCGCGGTCGCCAAGTTTGTCTTTCAGCCGCATCACATGCAACTGATTGCGTTCCCCGTTCGGTTTCCAGCGCGGCGCGAGGAAACAGGATAACCCTTCATCGACATAGGCGAGCGTCAAGAAAGCATCGCACATCGGTGCTGAACAGAACCATTTGTGTCCGTGAAGAAGAAAATGATCGCCCTGGCGTTCAGCGCGCGTAGTGTTGGCGCGAACATCCGAGCCGCCCTGTTTTTCAGTCATCGCCATGCCGATCGTGACGCCGCTTTTCTCCTCCGCCGGAATAAAGCGCGGGTCGTATTTCGCCGCCGTGATGCGCGGCATCCACTCGTCGGCGATGTCGGGTTCATTGAGGAGCGTTGGAACCGACGCATAAGTCATCGACATCGGACAGCAGACGCCGCCCTCCGCTTGCCCCATCAGGAACATCAGGGCGGAGTGGAGGACATGACCGGCCTGGTCTGCATTCCAGGCCGCCGCTGCAACGCCTGACGATAACCCAAGGTCCATCAACGCGTGATAGGCGGGGTGGAATTCAACTTCGTCGAGGCGTTGACCATAACGGTCGAAGCTTTTGAGTTGCGGGGTGAATTTGTTGGCGAGCTGCGCCCATTCCAGAACTTCCGCCGATCCGCATTTTTCTCCGAATTCGGAGAGCCTTGCGCCATGGATTTCGCCGCCGCCGGCTTCCACTGCGCCGATCAGCGCGGCGTCATTTTCGAAAAGGTTGATGTTTTCAAATGGCGGCGGCTGGTTCGTAACCTCATGCGTTTCGAGATGCGTCTGTGGCCGGTAATGCGACATTTCTCTCCTCCTGCCGCGGCTTGCAAGGCCGGGACGAAGCGTGAACGCCTTCGCTGAAAGTCACGGCAGCTCAAGGCGCTAGCAATGTGAGCGCGCATTCTACCGCCGAATTGCGGAGGGGCGTAGAGTGAAACTCAGTGAGGGAGGGCCCCTATGGCTGACGCCGGCTTGGTCGATTTTGTAAGACGGGCGATCGAGAAGGGCGAGAGCCGCAAGGCGATCGCCGAGGCGCTATCGAAGGCCGGCTGGCCGAAAGACCAGAGCGCGGCGGCGCTGGAAGCGTTCGCCGATGTCGATTTTCCGGTTGCAGTGCCGTCGCCGCGCGCCAAGGTAACAGGATCGGCGCGCGAAGCGTTTATGCTGATCGTCTATTTCTCGCTGCTTGGCATGGTGGCGACTCAGGTCGGCGGGCTCGCCTTTACCTGGGTCGATCTCCACTTCGCCGACGAACTCTCCCGAAATTATTCCTATTACAGCCATGCCAATTCTGGTCTTCGCTGGTCTGTCGCTTCGCTTCTTGTCGGGTATCCGATATTTCTTTTTATCGGCTCAAGGCTTGCTGCGCGCCGCCGCAGCGATCCT
The DNA here is from genome assembly GCA_041398085.1 of Parvularculaceae bacterium. Lineage (GTDB taxonomy): Bacteria > Pseudomonadota > Alphaproteobacteria > Caulobacterales > Parvularculaceae > Amphiplicatus. Next base: position 23,722 of record JAWKVJ010000034.1, on the reverse strand, counting down.
GAAAGGCGGCGCAGCCGCGTGCGCGCATGGCTCACCTATGTGACGCTTATCTTCGCAGCGATAGCGCTCATCGGCGATCTTGTCGCCGTCGTCTATCAATTCCTCTCGGGCGGATTGGGCGTGCGCTTCGCCTTGAAAGCAATTGTTGTCGGCGCCATCGCAGGCGCAATCTTGTTCAACTACTCGCACGCCGCCGAACGAGAAGAAGCAGGCGCCGACCTCACCGGCAAGTTGTTGTCAGTTATTGCAACGCTTATTGTTATCCTCTTGGTTGGATGGGCGTTTACGATCACGCGCGGACCCGGCGAGGCGAGAAAGAACCTTGCCGACGATCAGCGTATTGAAGGGCTGACCCAAACGACGCGCCTTATCGATTGCCATTACACATACGCAGCTACCTTGCCGGAGAATCTTGAGGCGATGGAATCCTTCCTCAAAGATAGAACGCAACGTTTGCCGTCAGCGCCCGGTTGCGCAGCAGATCTGCCGAAAGATCCGGCGACGGATGCGCCCTATATTTATCGGCGTCTTGATGGTGAAACCTATGAGATTTGCGCGACTTTCGATATTGGCTGGCCGAATTCAGATGATTCCGGTGGCGAATGGCGCGCCGGCGGCGGCTATTCCTATCCGCTTAGCGGCAGCCGCCGGGTGTTGAACAAGCCGAGGGGCGCGGGCGAGACGTGTTTTACGGTTGAGGCCGCGCGCGTTGAGAAGCTCGGCGCCAGCGAGACGGCTAACCAGGACGAAAAATGATCACTGCAGCGGAATTCCAACCAATGCCGACAGCGCCTCAATCGCTGGAGTGACGTCGCCGAATGGAACCTTGATCGTCACCATTCCCATCGCGCGCGCTGGTTTCAGGTTAACGCCGAGATCGTCGAGAAACACGCTTTCGTTCGCCGCAACGTTCAGCGCCTCCAGCGCCATTTTGTAAATGCGCGGTTCGGGTTTCCTGATACCGAGCTTTGATGATTCAAGAACGCAGTCGAACTTCGAAAATATAAGTTCCAGTTCGTCGCGGCGGCGTGCGCCGCGCGGCGATCCATCCGATTCCATGGTTGGAAAATTATTCGTGATGCAGCCGGTTTTTAAACCTGCGTCGCGAACGCGATCGAACGCTTCGACCATTTCCGGTTTCAGATCGACTTCGAGAAATTTTACGAATTCGCGTCCGGGGATTTCATGGCCGGCTATGCGCGTTTCGTTAGCGAACGCCAGGTCGAACTCATCAACGGATATTTCACCGCGCTCGAACCTTGAAAAGGCGCCGTCCTGAAGGCGCGCTTTGATGACGCCGCCAATAAATCGTTCCGGAAGGCCGTTGGCCTTTTCATAGACAGCAAAATTCTCAACCGGCGAGGTCGTGAAGACGCCGCCGAAATCGAATATGACCGCTTTGAACGGTGAATTGCTCACGCCCCGCGCTGCTTAATGCCAAAGCGTTTCGCCACTGCCTTGTCGACGAGCCGTTTCGGCAGAAGATTGGGGATCGTCCACATCGCGAACTTGTTCTTGAGGATTGGATAACGGACTTTCGGCTTGCTCGTTGTCAGGATATCCAGAACGAGCGCGCCGACTTCAGCCGGTTCAAGCCCCTCATTGCCGAATTCCTTCATCATATCGCGCATCCGCGACAGGGTGTCGAAATATTCGGTGTCTTGATATTGTTCGACATTGAGTTCATCCGCCTTCGCCCAGATCGGCGTTTTGATCGCGCCGGGGCCGACAACGATGACATCGATTCCATGCACGAGAAGCTCGCGGCGAAGGCTTTCCGACATTGCCTCGAGCGCATGTTTCGACATCGCGTAAGGAGACATGAAGGGGGAGGCGATCTTGCCGGCGACCGAGCTCATATTGACAATGCGCCCCGGCTCGCCGCGCCGTGAGCGGTCGGCGCCAAGAAGAGGAAGGAATGCCTGCGTCACGCGCAGCGGACCATAGACGTTGATATCAATCTGGCGCTCGACTTCCTCAATAGGAATGTGAGCGACAGGCCCGGCGACGGCGACGCCGGCATTATTGACGAGCGCGCCGAGCGTTTCACCGCCAAGCGCAGTTTCGACTTCGCCCGCCGCCTTTTTGATGGCGTCAGCATTCGTGACGTCAAAAAGAAGCGGCGTGAACTGGGTTCCAAGCGCGGCCCTTGCGTCGTCGGCGTCCTTTTGCTTGCGGACACTGCCGAAAACGCGCCAGCCATCATCAATGAGCGCTTTGGCGATTGCGCGTCCAATGCCTGTCGACACGCCTGTGACGACGGCGCTTTTTCTCTGTTCGCTCATGAAATGTCGCTCCAATGTCTGACCCAGCTCAGGGCTTCTACGCTTTGATAGTCGCCTTTGGGTTGGAAACATTCAGGATTTTTGAAAACGCCGATCAGCAAATGCGTTTCGCCAGGCCATTTTTCGCTTTGAAAGGTGAGCGGCGTTCCACATTTCCGGCAAGAGCCGCGTTTGACGCCCTCAGAACTTGCATAAAACGCAGGCTCTCCAGCGAGCCATTTCACTTGCTCATTTCGAAATCCGACCCAGGTTGAAAAGGCGGCGCCAGTCGTCCGCCGGCAGCTTTCACAATGGCAGCGCGTCACGAATTTCGGCTCGCCCTCGGCCTCAAAGCGCACCGCGCCGCAGTGGCATTGCCCGCGTTCGGTCATCGATCGCCGTCTCCTGCAATGCGGGTCGCTTCATAAAGGGCGATAGCAGCGGCATTCGATACGTTGAGGCTCTCCATCTCGCGTGCAATCGGAATGCGATAAAGCGCGCTGCAGGTTTCGCCGACAAGTTGGCGAAGGCCGGCGCCTTCCGCGCCAAGAACGATCGCGACAGGTTTGTCGGTTGGTAGCGCTGAAATTGGCGTATCGCTTTCGCCGGCAAGGCCGGCGCAGTGATAGCCAATGTCTTTCAAGGCTTCGAGCGAGCGCGCAATGTTCACAGCCTTGACGCAGGGCAATGTTTCAACCGCGCCGGCGGCGGCTTTGGCGAGCGCGCCAGCGAGAGGGGGCGTTCGTCGTTCCTGAACGATTGCGGCGCGCGCGCCGAAGGCGGCCGCTGACCGAAACACCGCGCCGATATTTTGCGGGTCGGTAATCTGGTCGAGAACAACGACCGGGCGACGCTGTTCGTCGATAAGACAAACGTCCTTAAGGCGCGCGCGATCGAGATCAAACGCCTCGACCGCAAGGCCTTGGTGGACAGCGCCGACGGGGAGCAAGCGGTCAATCGCGTCAGGTCGCGCATCCTCGATCTTGGCGATGCGCGTTTCGGAAATATTCTGCGTTTTCAGCCAGTCGAACGCGTTCTTCGTCGCAAAGGCGCGTTTGATGCGGCGATCGGGATTTGCAAGCGCTGCGGCGCCGGCGTGGCGTCCATAGAGCCAGACAATCCCGGCGCCGGCCTCAGCTCGACTTCCCGGCCGGCGATCTTTCGGGCCGCGCGCCGCCGCATCCCCATTTCTGGCAGCGCGGTTGCGACCGCGATACGGCTTTGTGGCGGCGTCCTTCATGGGGCCGCTATACAGGGAAAAGTCGCGTTCCGATACAAGGCGTTAGCAGTCGGGGACTGGGCTGAAAAAGGGGCGGCCCCGGCGGTTGCGCGGACGAGGGGGCTTCGCTATAGACGCCCGTCTCCCGCGCGAGAGCGCCAGCTTTCACGCATCCCGTGGAGGGGTGGGAGAGTGGCTAAATCCAGCAGACTGTAAATCTGCCCGCTTCGGCGTACGATGGTTCGAATCCATCCCCCTCCACCATTCAGTCTGTTTCAAAGCCGGGTCCAATGAATTGTCCGGCTGTCGCCCGCAAATTGCAGGCTTTTAGCGAGAGCGGAGACATTTTTCTGTCTCCGAATGCAAAAGGTGCGGGTGTCTTGCCGAATGTCTCCGTTGTCCATTTCCAGGGTCCAACGAACGCTTGCATTGATCCTAATCTGTACCCCGGTTGTTGCTATTTTTTGAGAGTTAGTTCGGCTCGATTTTGATCAGTCGTCTCTGCGCGGCCCAACTGGGCGGCAGGTCGTTCAGTCGCCGCAATTGTTTCGCTGTTAGAGACGTCGATGCAGTTCCATTGAGAATGGCTAAGACTATGTCAGGCGCCAGGAATGAAAGCCGGATGGCGCGACTGACTTCTCCGACATCAAGATTCGCATCGCGTGCAATTTCAGCAAGCGATCTGGTTGGATCGTTGAACCATTTGTCGCGCCAGATGAAAGCATCGCCGATAAGTTGCCGGAGTGACTCGTTTGGCTCGGCATTCTCGAATTCCCCAATCATCAATCGTAGGCCCTGACCGCGCGGTCCGATGACGGCGGCGGTCGTATTTGTGATGGACTCTGCAAGAGGTAGATCGCCAGCATCGGTGATCAGCTTTTGAGGATCAAATCTGATCGTCAGCTGTGCTTCACTGAGTTCGATGCGCGTGATCCGTTCGGCCCATATCGAGAGGCGCTCGCGCGGTGATAGCTTGCGTTCTGCTCCGACTATCGACTCAAGCTTTGTGTACACTCTGTTGAGGGCGCTGGCCGATACTCGCTCACATAAGATGGCGGATGGCGCCTCTGGCGATGCAAGCCAATGATCAATTGCGTTGAGTATCGCCGCTTCGAGCGCATCGGCAGGTGTGCGCCAGCGGCCTTGCGAGGCGGCGGCGCCTGTCTCAGTCGCTTTGGTCACATAATAGCGATAGCGCTTTGATCCCTTGCGCGCATGGGTCGGCGTCATCCGCTCGCCATTTGCGAAGAGCTTGCCGGCAAGCGGTTGGCGGAAGACGAGGGATTTGCCGGCGCGCTGCGCGGCTTCATTTCGTTTTATCTGAACTTGGTTCCAAGTGCTGCGGTCGATGATGTGGTCATGCTCGCCCTCGCAGAGCTCGGCCTTGCAGCGCACATAACCAGCATAGATCGGGTTGCAGAGAATGTAATAAAGCGGACCGCGGGTCAGCTGTCTGCCTGCGCCTCCTGGTTGCTTTGGCCTTGCCGTTAGGTTTTCGGCCTTGGCGATCTCCAGCACAGCACGGCCGCTGCCGGTCTCGAGATAGACAGCGAACAGCCGCCTGACCGTTTTGGCTTCCTGTTTGTTGATCACCAGTTTCTTGTCGACATTGTCATAGCCAAGTGGTGGTACGCCGCCGGTCCATAGCCCTTTGCGCTTTGAGGCGGTGATCTTGTCCCTGATGCGTTCAGCGGTCACTTCCCGTTCAAACTGGGCGAAAGAGAGAAGGACATTGAGCGTCAGCCTTCCCATGGAATTCGAGGTGTTGAACGCCTGGGTGACTGAGACGAATGAGGCGTCTTGCGCATCAAAGCGCTCTACGAGCTTGGCGAAGTCGGCGAGCGAGCGGGTGAGGCGATCAACCTTATAGACAACAATGATGTCGATGCGCCCGGCGTCGAGTTCTGCGAGCAGCGCCTGCAGGGCCGGGCGCTCCATATTGCCGCCCGAAAGACCGCCGTCGTCGTAGCGGGTTTTGACAAGCCGCCATCCTTCATGGCGTTGCGAGGTGATATAGGCCTCACACGCTTCCCGCTGGGCGTCGAGGGAATTGAACGCTTGATCCAGTCCTTCTTCGGTCGACTTGCGGGTATAGATGGCGCAGCGCTTGATCTCGCTCATGGCGCCACCCGCGACGATCTCAAGCCGAAGAAAGCCGGTCCGTTGCGTTTGACGCCGGTGATGGCGAAAGCCGCGGCTGAGAGCGATGAATAACGCTTGCCGTCAAGATAACACCCATCTTCAGCGACATAGATCTCGTAACCGCCGAATTTGGCGACCGTGTTCTCATAAAAACGGGATTGATAAGTCGTCGTCGCATCGCTAGCGACCAGCGTCAGATAACCAAGATCAAGCGCCTGCCGGGCGGAGGTTTCAACGCATTCATCGGTCATGAAGCCGCAAACAAAGAGATAGTCGATACCCATATTGCGAAGTGTTGAATCAAGGGAAGTGCCGGTAAAGGCCCCGCTCGCAGTCTTGGTGATGATGATTTCGTTCTTGATCGGCGCGGTGCGTTCAACAAATTTCGTCCCCTTCGCGCCCGGCGGAAACCGCCAGCCCATTCGGCGGTGAAGCGCGCTTGTGTCGCGTCCGGCGCAATTGAGCGCCTGAATTTTTACGTGAATTGCCGGAATGCCTGCCTTGCGCGCTGCGCTGAGCAGGCTTGCGCAATTAGAGACCGCTGCGTCAAAGCGCTTCGCGTAATCGGCAAGGCTCGCGTCAATGGCCTTTTCCTCAAGGCCCGCAGCGAGCGCCTTTTCTTTCAGATAGGAAGGCTCTGAAAGCTGCTGGATGTCAATGAGCAACAGGGCGGCGTTCGCCGTACTTGGCGCCGGCGGCGTTTCCATCGGCTTGTAAATTGTCGCCAGAATATCATCCATGCTGAGCGCGCCGCCCGTTGATTTCTGGGAACTCGTCACATCGAGGGTTGTGGTCATGGTTGTTCCTTCATCAGGCTGCGCCGAACGATCTAATCATGCGCATTGAACGGGTCGATTGAAACGCGCGCGAGGTGGCGCTTTCCTTTCGCCGTCAAAAGTCCTGAAACGGCGAGTGAGAAGACGTCCGAAACGAGCTCCTTGTTCTTATGTTTTTTAGGCGCGAAAAAGGGGAGCTGGTCGGTGAGGGTGATCTGTGCGAAGCCAAGAGCGGTTGATTGTAGCGTCGTCATTGCGATTTCCGGGTCCGTTTTCACGAAATATCCTTCGCTGATGCATTCGTTGATAAGCCCGCGAACGAGATCGAGCGTCACGTCACGCTGTTTCTGATAGCGCCTGGACGAAAGGATTTCCTGCGTTTCGAGAACCTTCATAAGCAGGAAGTAGCCGGGATATTGCCGCGAGAAATGAATATAGGCGGAACCGACCGCGAGGAGCCGTGTTAACGGCGCCGCGTCGCAGACTTCGAGCGCATGATCGCGGAACTGGCGTTGGAGGCCGTATCCGATGACCGCAGTTTCGACGAGCAGCGCCTGCTTGTTTTCAAAATGGCGATAGATTGCAGGCTGCGTCGTGCCGACAAGGCGCGCGACATCTTTTAGACGAAAATCGAGCGACTGGCGTTCACGAATTAATTTGGCGACAGCGTCGACAATAGCGTTCTTCAGATTGCCATGATGATAGCCGGACTTCTTTTCGACCTTGTCGGGCGTCGCCGCATCAATGTCGAGCAAGGCAGCCTCCGGATTGTGCGCCGCAATATCATCAGATTAGGGAGAAGTTTCCCCCTGGCGCAACGCAGAACTTAGCATTGACCGCTTATGTTAAGCTGATTAACATCACATTCGCAAGACGGCTTTTGCTCTTGGGAGGGGCTGACATGAAAAAAAATGGGCTATTTTGTTCAGCGGGTCTGTTGGCCCTTGCTGCGCTGGCGCCAATCGCTCCGGCTTTTGCAGCGGACGAAGACGGGGCGCGGGACGAAGTGATCGTCACGGCGACCAAGCGGGCCGAAAAACTTTCCGAAGTGCCGATCGCAATTTCGGTTATCGGTTCTGATGCGATTGATCAAACCAGCACGCGCGAACTTTCAGAACTCGCCGAATATATCCCGAACGTTGAAATCTCAGGCTATAATGATTTCCGCTCGGTCATCACTATTCGCGGCGTTGGGTCCGATTCGCGCAATATCGGTTTCGACAGCCGTGTCGGCGTTTATCTTGACGGGGTTTATCTCGGCCAGTCGCCGGCGCTCAATCAGGAATTGCTCGACCTTGAGCGCGTTGAAGTGCTGCGCGGTCCGCAGGGCATGCTATTCGGCAAGAACACGGTCGCTGGCGCAATCAGTCTTGTCACGAAAAAACCGTCTGACGAATTCGAAGGCCGGCTCACTGCCGACATCGGCAATTACGGCTATCGAGAGTTCAAGGGCATTGTGAATGTGCCGATCTCGCCGATCGCTGCGGCGAAATTCTCGATCTCCAAGGTCAATCGCGACGGATACATCCAGAATATTGTCACCGGAAATGATCTCGATACGAAAGATGTCTGGGCCTATCGCGCACAGCTCCGCGTGACGCCAAGCGACAATTTCGAGGCGAATTTCTCCTTCGACGGTCTCAACACGGATAACCGAATTCTTGTTGGCGAACCGCTTTCCGACACATTCGGCATCACGCCTGTCGCGATAGCTCCCGAGCCGCGCACGGTCGCATTCGATTTCGATCCGAACGAAAGCCGCGATGTCTATGGCGGCGCGGCCGATCTTGAATATAAGCTAGGAAACGGCCTGACACTGAAGTCGATCAGCGGTTATCGCGATACGTCAATCTTCTACGCGAACGCCACGGATTATGCGCCAGTTTCTCTGCTCTCCATCGAATATGAAGATCAGTACAAGCAGTTCACGCAGGAATTGCAGCTGGTTTCGCCAGGCGGAGAACGCTTCAACTACATGTTCGGGCTCTATTATTACAATCAGAACTCGGATACGCGCCGCGACGCAATTCTCGGCAGCGATTTCTATGAAACTTTTGTCGCCGGTTTTGTGGCGCCGTCGGTTGCGCCCCTTTTGATGCTCGACCCTAACAATCTGACGCAGGCCGATCTCGCGACGATCGCTGCGGTCGCGGGCTTCGGTCCGGAAGGCTCGCGCGTCGCTAATTCCGGTACAGTGAAGACAAAAAGCTATGCAGGTTACGCCAATGGCAGCTTTGAATTCACAGAAAGGCTGAAGCTTGGCTTCGGCGGACGCTACAGCATCGAAAAGAAAAACGTGAACTGGCTACTCGATGGACGCAATTCAGGCGTTTTTGCAATCGGCTCCACCAATCCTGATCCAGTAACAGGCGTTCCGTCGCCGCTCATCAATGATCGTACAGACAAGTTTTTTTCAACGACGGTCAGCCTCAGCTATCAGTTTGCTGACGGTGTCAATGGTTATGTAAAATACGCCTCAGGCTATAAAAGCGGCGGTTTCAACCTGGACTTCATCAACGCCAACGAACTGGCGGCCAACCCGGATCTCGAATTCGGCAAGGAGACGGTCAACAGTTATGAGCTTGGCCTGAAGAATTCTTTATGGGATGGCCGTTTCACGTTCAACCTCGCAGCCTTCATCGCGAACTATAACGACTATCAGGTGAATCAGTTCGTCGATCTCGGGGGCGGGCGCACATCAATCCGGATCACCAACGCGGCAAAAGTCAGCACCAAGGGGGTTGAGGTCGAATTCAATCTTGAGCCGGCCGAAGGATTTTCAATTTATGGATCTGGCGGATATCTCGATGCGACATTTGACGAGTTTCCGGGCGGCGGCGCCGGCGGCGCCGACGCATCGGGTAACCGGCTCGTCAATGCGCCGAAATTTACCGGCTCGATCGGCGCGGTTTACACCTATCCGATCGAGGCAATTGACGGCAGCTTCCTTATTCGCGCCGACCTTACCTATAAGGACGGCCAGTTCCGGACGCCGGATAACCAGCGCACCACGATGTTGGCCGGCGGGGCGACGGTTCCCTTCGGATATATCCCCTCGCTTACACTATTGAACGGACGCGTCGGGTTTACTGCGCGCAATGACACGCTTGAGCTTTTCCTCTGGGGTCGGAACCTTACAAATGAGGACGGGCTCATTGACGATTTCCGCGACTTTCTTGGAACGATCGTCAACCATCCCAATATCGGCCGCACATACGGTGTTGGCGTGGCGCTTAATTTCTAGGCGGCGTTTTTGCCGGGATGGCGCACCGCAATCCCTGCGCATGATAGCGATCATGCGCAGGGGCGTATTTTAAATGAGTGAACACGGATTATGGCCAGTCCCGGCGGGCAGCCTTCAGACAAATATTTCTCGCGCAATTATGAAGAAGGGCGCTGGCGGTTCCATGATGCTTGCCGACAGGCTGGCGCTAAAGCGCGCGCGCGCATTAACCCGCATGTGCGAGGACCCGATGGCGGCGAGCTCGCGATAGACTACGCTTGGCTCGGACGCTCTGACGCGTCGCAAGTTGTTGTTTTAATGTGCGGCACGCATGGGCTTGAAGCATCGGCCGGCGCAGCGACGATGTTGCAATGGCTGATGCACAAGCCGGCGATTCCCCAAGACACCGGCGTCCTTCTTGTACATGGGGTCAATGCCTATGGCTGGGCGCATTCAAGCCGCGGCAATGAAGACGGCATCGATCTCAATCGAAATTGCATTGACTGGTCGAGCGCAGTTCCGGTGAACGAGGCCTATCGCGAATTGCATCCGATGATTGTGCGCGCCGGCGCGGACGAAGCGTCGATGGCTATTTTCATGGAGCGATTTAACGCCGTTATCGCCGAAAAAGGAGAGGCCTACGCCATATCCGGCGTCACGGCCGGGCAATATAAATATGCGGACGGTCTTAGTTTCGGCGGCGGCGGCCTTAGCTGGTCGGCTCAAACGCTATTCGAGATTGCGGGAGAAAATCTTGGTCGCGCAAAAAAAATCCTCCTTATTGACTGGCATACGGGGATTGGCCCCTATGGCGAGCCATTTTTTATCCTTGATGATGACCGCGCATCGCATAATTTTGCGCGCGCCTCGTCAATCTGGCCGTCTCACGCCATTCATTGCGACGATATTCTTGGCGACGTATCCCCCGATTATACAGGAACGTTGATCAGCGGCATGCGGCGTGCGCTTGCCCCGCTCAATGATGCTTTGATGTTGTTCGTAACAATTGAATGGGGAACCTATGAGATCGCGCCAATGCTGGAAGCATTGCTGGTCGATCGCTGGCTGCGATTGAATACATCAGGAAATGACGCACGCGCTATTGAAGATGCGCGCCGTCTCGTGATTGAGCGTTTCTGCCCGGCTGCAGAGAATTGGCGTCAGAATGTGCTTGCCGCCGCGCCGGCGGTCTACGCTGACGCGCTTGCAGGTGTCTCGCGGCTTTAGGGTTGTCAGCAATTCCTGTCGCTTCCAAAAAAAGGCCGCCGGCGAATGCGCCGGCGGCAAGATTTTCAGGGAGAACCGTCGTACTAGTATTTAAAGCTTATAGTCGCGCCCATTGTGCGTGGCCGCGTGGCGATAATCGCCTGCGGATCCTGGAATGTGCCGATGCCGTCGACAACGCCAAGCGAATTGGTGACGTTCTTGGCGTAGATGCCGAAGGCGACGCGGTCGGAAACCTGTAGCCGCGCATAGAGATCAACGAGCGTGTAGGAATCAAGCGCAATATTGAACGGGCTCGATGTGCGGAATTCGGTGTTGGTCGATCCGCGGTGAGTGATGTCGGTCGTCAGAAAAAGCGGTTTGCCGAACAGACTCGCTTCGTAATTCGCCGATGCATAGAATTGAAGTTTTGGCACGTTCGGAATGCGGTCGCCAGCAAGGCCGACGATGACGAATGGCGAGGCGCCGGGCAGAACCGGCTGATCGGTCGACAATTCGCTCTTGAAGAAATAATCGCCGGAGAACGAGAAGTTCCAGCGATCAGCCGGCGCCCATTCGAGGGCCCATTCAGCGCCGCGAATTTGTGCGTCGCCGCCATTGGTCGTGAAGGGGATGTTGCCGGCGGGGTCTCGCGGCTCGACCTGGATATTATTCCAGTCGATGAAGAAGACCGACGTGTTCACCTGCAGCGTGTTGCCGAACAGGCGCGATTTGATGCCGCCTTCCCAATTTGTGAGATTGTCCGAGCCAAACGTTGCCGGAATGCCCGGCGCAAATGGCTGGTTGGCGTTGTTGACGCCGCCGGCGCGAGCCTTCCGAATAAGGAGCCGTAACATGAACATCGTCGGAGGTCATAGGTGATCGAGAATTTCGGCCGCGTCGTTGACTCGCCGGTCGTAACCTCGCCAATCGGGTTGCCATTGATGTTGACGCCGACAATCGTGCCTGCGACGCCGCTCAAGGCGCCGCCAAAGGCGTGCAGCGTTGACTGGCGCGACAAAAGATCATTGTCGAACACGCGGAAGCCCGCGAGAACAGAGTGAAGCTGCGGCGTTACATCGAGCGTTGCCTCGCCAAATGCCGCTTTTGTTTATGACTTCGTCGTGGCGGTCGCGGGCGAAAAAGATCGTGCCGCCACCGAAGAAGTCGTTTGAATTGAGCACCGTGAAGGGCGCAGCGTCATAAACGTTGTCGTCGGCGTTGACGGCGAAGTCGTTGTCGTCGCTTCTGGTAATAAAGGCCGGCGACGAAATTGAACGGTCCGCCAAAGTCAGATGCGAAACGCGCTTCGACCATGGTCGTGCGATAGGTCTGCGGCTGAACGGTGATGGCAGGAGCCGGCACGCCGAAGAAAAGAAGGATCGGCGTTGAATCAAACCGGAAGGTGATGTCGTGCTGGTAATGGCTTGCTGAAACGGTCGCTGTGCCGATGCCCGATATCGAGCGCGGCTGTGCCGCCATAAAGCGAAACCCGGTCGTCGCGCCCATTGCGGGTGATGTCGGTGTTGACGAAATCGCGGTCCGGCGTCAGCGCGGGCAGGCCGGGAAGAGGCGAAAAGCCGGTGTTGCCTGGTAGAGACGCAATATTCGCCGGTTGGTTCGGAAACGCCGGAACGCCGCGTGCTGTGAAGCGCGACGTGCCGCCGGTTTCAAGTTCCTGCACCATATAAAGGGCGTCGATGGTGAGACGTTCAGTTGGCGTAAATCGCGCCATGATGCGCCCGCCATTCGTCGTTTCGGTGTTGATGTTTTCGGCATTGCCGTTGTATGACCCCGGCCCGTTTTCAAGGCGCGGCTGGTCGATCCAGCCATCGGCGTCCGTGCGCCAGCCGACAAGACGAACTGCGAGCGCATCCTCGATAACAGGCACGTTGAGGCCGCCGCTCACATTGTAGTTGAAACCGCCATAGCGCGTGCCGGAAGGAGAGGTCGGCGTCAGCGAAAGCGCCAGGCGCTGGCGTCTGGTTTTCGCGGTATGAACTTTATGTTTCCGGCAGCCGAGTTGGCGCCATAGAGCGTTCCTTGCGGGCCGTTCAGAACCTCAACGCGCTCAAGATCGACAAGTTTGATCGGGGCGTTCTTGCCGCCGCCATCCTGCTGGTCGCTGGCGGTGATGACATATTCGTCGAAATAAGCGCCGACCACCAGGGGCCGTTACCGTTGACGCCGCGAATGATGTATTCCTTGTCGCCCGGTCAAAGATCCTGGAACTGCAGGCCGGAACCTGGCCGGCGAATCCTTCAAAATTGACAATGCCGCGATTGCTGAGTTCATCGCCGCTGATGGCGCTGACGCTGCCGGCAGTCGATTGAATATCGGTATCGCCGCACGTTTGGTGGCGGAACGATAATTTCATCGGAAGTTCGGCCGGCGCTTGCAATTGCGGCCATAAGCTTGCCGTCGACATTAATCCCGCAAGCAGCGGCGGCACTTGCGCGCAAGTCTGACGATTTGAAAATCATGACAACCCCTCCTTTGCGTTCAGCCCGAACGCGCAAAGCCACATAAACATTGATGCTGAGGTGATATGCTGAGGCGCACAAGGCAAAAAATAGGGTGCGCGTTCAAAATTCGCGTCGACAGCGCACTGGACCGACAAGCGTTGCCATTTCACCATACGGTTGGACGATTATGTCACCAGGCTAACGTGCAATGACGCGATTGCCGAACCTCAACGAGATTGTTGCAACGCAAAAGCGCATTGTCGGTTTCGCGCCGCACGCCGACGATTTCTGCTTTGGGCCGGCAACGCCGAAGGTGCGATTAAAAACTGGAATGCTTGCAGCCTTTTGGCGCGTTCAAGATTCGTCCCGCTGCGGCGCTCGCTGACGGCGCTGGAAAAGATCTTAATCGCGGCGTATTGTTGCGAGCTCAAGGAGAGTATTGGCGGCGCGGTTGCGGCGATGGGCGCAAAACTCGGCGCGCCGGTGACGATTGCAACAGCGCCTGGCGCACCTGAAGCAAAATTGAAAAAGATTCGCGATTTTGGCGCAAAGATAGTGGAAGTGAGCGCTGAGAATGGTGGCGCGTCGTGCTCGAACACAAGATCGATGGACTGGACGCCACCTATGTTGGCCCGCGGTTAGTAATTCCCAAGCGCTCGCCGCAAATGCAGCAAATCGCAATCGAATTGCTGGAAGACGCGCCTGATATTGACGCCATCCTCGTGCCGATCGGCGGCGGCGGCCTCCATATGCGGGATAGCGGCGGGCGTCCGCGCGCCCGGGCTTCAAATTCCGATTATCGCTTGTGAGGTGGAAAGCGCCGCGCCATTGAAGCGGCACGCGCCGCCGGCCTGACCGGTCGACACATCGGAGCCGATCCCGGTTTTGTGAGCGGCGTTGGCATCGCGTTTTGTCGGATATGTGGCCGCTTCTTGAAGAATGCGTCGATGATTGCGTCAGTGTTTCGCTGGAGGAAATCGCCGCCGCGATCAGATCGCTTGCTACGGAGAGCGCGCGTTATTATCGCTGAAGGGGCTGGCGCGCTTTCCTATGCCGCGGTTGCGACAGGCAAGGTGAAGGCGCGCAAGCCGGCATGCATTATCAGCGGCGGCGTCATTGACGCGACGGCTCTTGCCGCAATCTTCCGGAATGAGGTCCCTGCAGCCTAGCTTGCGGCGCTGCGCGGCAGGCGGTTGAGGTTTTTTCAAGATAGGCGCGAATCGCTTCGCGCGACTCGCTCATCACATTGCTTTCCTCGCGTACGAAATAGGGCCGCAACAGGCTGAGCACGAGGTCATAACCGGAGAGGATTGTCTCGACATTGATCTCGCGGCCAAGAAACTCCTGCGCATTCAGCCAGTTTTCCGAAATAATCCAGCGCATCTCGACAAGGTCGCGGATCTGATTGGCGTCGCCGCCGAAGTCGAGTTCGCGCGCCGCTTCGAGAGCGCGAGGAACTCTTCCAGAGCGCGAGAGCGCTTTACGCGGTTGTCGCGATAGCGTCCCATCAGGACGGGATCATCGCGTAGAGCGCCCGCCAGCTCGCGATAGAAGAAGCGATAATTGTAAATGAATAAAACCTGCCGCGCGAACATTTCGGCGAGGTGGCGAATGGAAGGCTCAAGATGGTCGTCATACCAGCTTGAATTTATCTCCTCGACCATTCGCGAGAAAATCTCTCGGATCACCTCCGCCTTGGTTCGAAAATGATAGTGCAAATTGCCTTTGGAAATGCCGCAAGCCTCGGCGATGCGGTTGCCGGAAACCGCAGAGGTTCCATGGGCGTTGAACAAATCGATCGCCGTATCGATGATGATTGCTAGTGTCTGGCGGGAAGCCATAAATCAAATCCGAAACGCGATGCTTCGCCGTGAACGCTTTGTGATAGGGCTCATGCCCTAAAACATATCTATACAATAGCCCCTTGTTTTTGAAAGCTGTTCCGGCAGTAATCGAAAAAGCTAGCCAGGAAACGTCCATGTAGTCAGACGCCGTCATCGCTGCGAAAAAACCCTGCCTTGTCGAATTGCGCGCAGGCAAGCCCTATCACTGGTGCGCTTGCGGCCGGTCGAAACGCCAGCCCTACACTGTGACGGCTCACATGAGGGAACGGGAATTGAGCCGTTGCGATTCGTCGCTGAGGCTGATGGCGAAGCCCTCACTTTGCGCGCCTGCAAACGGTTAAGCGCGCCTTTTTGCGATGGTTCGCACAATGCGCTTTCTGCAACCTATGAGGAAGCGGACGCGAGCGAAGTCGCGCAAATGGCGGCGATCCCGGTGACGCCGAGAAGCGGCGTGGGGGTGACGAAATCGGCGCTCGATGGCGGCACCCCGCTATGTGCACGGTTGATGCGCCGGCGATGGAGCGGCGCGGCTCGCTAAGATTTGCGAAGCGATCGGCGCGAAAAGACGGCGCAAAGTTTCTATCTCAGTTTTACGCCGAGGCGATCATGGCGTTTCAGACGTCTTTCAGTTTCCGGGCAGCGAAGTTGTTTTGTTCATTGCGAGCGGCGAACCGGAAGTCATGATTTCCGGAGAACGGTGTTGCAACTGCGCCGGAAACCGGTCTTCACATTCGCGTCGGCGAGGCGATTCCAGGTCAGAACGCCGGCAATACGCCAGCGAAAATTTTGATGACCGTATGTCCGGCCAGTAGAGCGCCGGAATGGGTGAAATTGATGCCTGAAAATTTTGACGACGCTTTCCCTGACCGATCGTTCAGCGTTGATGAATCAAAACGCGAGACAATGGCCGACCGCTTTTATCAGGTGCTAGTTGGTGAGGAAACGGGCTCGAAAGAAGTAACGCAATTCATCGGCGAGATTCCAAGGTCGCGCGCCGCGGCGCACCACCATCTTTATGAAGAAGCGATCATGGTGTTAACGGGCGAGGGATTCATGTGGACCGAAGGCGCGCGGGCTGCGGTCGCCCCGGGCGACATTATTTTCTTGCCGAGAAAACAGGTCCATTCTCTTGAATGCACCGCGCCTGGCGGCATGCGCCTGATGGGTGCGTTCTATCCGGCGGGAAGTCCCGCGATTAATTATTGAGACGGGCGAGGAGAGGGAGGCCGATAAATGAGCGCGCACGCCCCGCAGCAGGCTGACAGTTCAGGGCCTCGTTTCTCCAATCTTCTGTCGACGGTGATGACGCTTGCCGGCGTCGCCATCGGCCTCGGCAATGTCTGGCGTTTCCCCTACATGATGGGCGCCTATGGCGGCAGCGCCTTTCTCATTATCTATCTCTTCTTCATGGCGATTGTCGCCGTGCCGGCGATCTGACTGCCGAACTTGCCGCTGGCGCGCGCTCATCGCGGCGCGACAGGAATACGGTGCTGCGCAAATCGTTCGGCTTACCAAGAGCAGGCTTGTCGGTTACGTGCTCGTCAGCGGCATTATCATGGCCGCGTCCTATTATGTGCTCGTTGTAGGCACGGTTTTTTACAGCGCCTATGTGTCGATATTCCGCGGCTTCACGGCGGACGAAATATTCCCTCTTATGAAGCGGCGATTGCGGCCGTCGAGCTGTGGATCATTGCGATCGGCGTCGTGTGGGGGGCGATTTTGTTATCGATCGCGGTCTGACAAACGGCATTGAACGGGTCAGCAATCTTTTTGTCCCGTTGTTCTTCCTGATCTGCCTTTATCTCATCTATACAGCATTGTCGCAGCCGGGCGCGGTCGCCGCTCTTGGCGAGTTTTAAAACCCGATTTTTCACGCATTGGCGTGCGCGAGATTTTGCAGCGCTCGGGCAATGCTATTTTTCGGCTGGTCTCAGCGCGCCTATGTCATGGTGTACGGCAAATTCATGCGCGACCGACACGCGCCTTCAATCGGCCGCGTATGGCACGGCGTGACGATGTCAGCGCATCACTTCTTGCGTCATTGTTTTTAGTGCCGGTTATTCTTGTCTTCTCGATGGAAATGAGCAGCGGTCCGCGCCTTATCTTTGAGACCTTGCCGCGTCTTTTTTCGGTGATGCCGGGCGGGCGGGTGTTCGGCAGCCTTTTGCTTGTCGGGCTCTGCCTCGTCGCCTTCCTTTCGGTGATCGCCTCATTCCAGGTCGTCAATGTAAGCCTCATGGAAGAACCAATCGGCCAGAAGATCGGCAAGCGACGCCTTTTGATTTTCTCAGGAATTTTCGTGTCGGCGCTGATCGGATTGCCCGCTTTCCGCCCGGGTCTCATTCAGCCGATGGATCTCATCTTCGGCTCCGGATTCACGATATTCGGCGGCTGTCTCGCCATCATTGCAGTCGTCTGGCGCCTCAATCATTCCGAAATGCTGAAACAGTTCGGCTGGGGCGGGGGATTGAAGTTGTCGCAACGATTGCTGCTCGCATGGCTGCGCTTTGGCATTCCGATCATCCTGATCAGCATTCTCGGCGCGGCGATCTATGACGCGATGAAGTAATCAGTTTAAGGAGGCTCGCATGACAAACGACATCGACGCTTTCCGCGCACGATTCAGGATTTTCGGGCATCGGACCTACCTTAATTCGTGCTCCTATGGCGCGCTTTCGGATGAAGTGCGCGCCGCCGTTGAAGATTATCTTCAAAGACGCGACGACAAGGGATCGGACTGGAACGACTGGGTTAGCCGGCTTGAGATTTTTCGCGCCAAACTGGCGGAATTCCTTGGCTGCGATGGCGACGAAGTCGCCATTACCGGTTCGGTCAGCGAATCCGTCAATGCGCTTGCTTCCGCGCTTGAATTTACCGGAAAAAGACGCGGCGTCGTTCTTACAGATTTCGATTTTCCGACAACCTCTCAGATCTTTCTGTCTCAGCAACGGCGCGGCGCAATAATTAGACGCGCGCAAACCGACAAAACCGGTTCGCATATTCCGATTGACGAATTTGAAAGGCTGATCGACGACGAAACCTTGCTCGTATCGATCCCGCTTGTGTGCTATCGCAACGGCGCGACGAATGACGTTGAAGCCATCATCAAGCTTGCTCATTCGCGTGGAGCGCTTGTTCTGGTCGACGGTTATCAGGGCGTCGGCGCCATTCCGGTCAATGTGAAGGAGATGGGCGCCGATTTCCTGGTCGGCGGCTCGCTTAAATATCTGATCGGCACAGCCGGCGTTGGCTATATGTATGTAAACGCCGCCGCTCATCCTTCGCTTGATCCCGTATTCACGGGCTGGTTTGCGCAGGAAGATATCGGCGCAATGAACATCTATGAACACAAGCCGTCGCCGACAGCGCGGCGTTTTGAAAGCGGCACGCCAAATGTTTGCGGCATGCATGCGGCGGCGGCGGGGGTTTCTGTTCTGATGGAAGCGGGCGCCGAGCCGATCTGGGCGCGTATTCGCGCTCTGAATTCAGAAATCGCCATGCGCGTTCGCGATGAAGGCTGGTCGCTTGCAAGCCCGTCCGACCCGCAACGACAAGGGCCGATGATGGCTATCCGCTGCGCGAATGCGCCTGAACTCGTGCAGCGCCTTGATGCAGCAAACATCACCGTCTCTGATCGCGACGGCAATCTTCGTGTTTCGACGCATTTCTATAATAATAGTGAGGACCTCGACCGGCTCTTCGAAGCGCTAGGCGACAACCGTAGCCTGATTGGCTGATCCTTCAGCCTTTCGAGCCGATCCGGAAGATCACATCAACCGATTTCAGCTTTGATCCGCGCGGCATGCGCGGGCGGCCTTTGACTGTAACGGAGTCGGCCGAGATGTCGGTCAGCTCGCCGGTATCTTCATTATAGATATGATGGTGCGGCTCCAGACGCGTATCGAACCGGGCCGAGCCTCCGTCGATCGTCACCCGGCCAAGCAAGCCCATTTCATGAAAATGATTGAGCGTATTGTAAACGCTTGCGAGAGAGGGGCGAAGGTTGCGCTTTTGAAGCGCAGCGAGCGCCTCATGGGCGGTGATGTGCTTATGTTCGCCATCGAAAATGATTCGGGCGAGCGCCAGCCTGATTCGCGTTGGCTGGACGCCGGCAGAGACGAGGCGTTCTTTTATATCGGAAACCATTTTCCGCCCGGTTTCATTTCCCCCCATTAAACTACCCGCGTGCGGGTGCGGTGTCGAGGCTGCTTCGCGCTCGCAAAACAACTCTAGGACAGAATTGACCTTTTTCGTTTTGTTGACGGCGACAAACTGTCCATTTTAGAATTGTTCTAGATCAGATTTGCTAATTGATTCGCTTTGCGGTCGGCCCAGAGGAGGGGGCGGAGATATGCGCGACACGCTGATGATTGGCGCTTTAATGGTGCTCGCGGCCAGTTGCGGCAAAAAGGCGAGCGCGCCTGAAGTCGACGAAGGCGTCAAAGCGGCGGCGGCCCAATCCCTAGTTACCGCCGAGGCGGCGGGGTCAAATACGGTCGCTGCATCGACCGTATTTGTCGCTGAGATCAAGGATAAACCGCCCCTCGGGCTTCCCGCCGTGCCGGCGCCGGCAGAGAATGAACTGACGCCCGCAAAGGTGCGTCTTGGCAATGTCCTGTTCAATGAAAAGCGTTTTTCATCGACGGGCGAGGTCAATTGCGCGACCTGTCATGACGCCGCAAAGGCTTTTACGGATAGCCCGCTTTCCGTTTCAGAAGGCGTCAACAAGCTGACCGGCACGCGCAACGCGCCTACCGTTATCAACGCCGCGTTCAATACTACTCAATTCTGGGATGGACGCCGCCCCGACCTTGAAGGTCAATCAGGCGATCCCTTCCTCAATCCCGTTGAGATGAATCTACCCTCGCATGACGCGATCGTCGATCTTGTCCGCACCGATCCCGCCTATCAGGGCATGTTCAGGGACGCGTTCGGCGTTGAGCCGGATGCGATCACAATAGAACATGTCAAAGCCGCCATCGCTTCCTTCGAGCGTGTTGTGATTTCGGGCAATTCGCCTTTCGATCGCTGGCGCTATGGCGGCGAGGAAGATGCGATCAGCGAGCAGGCCAAACGCGGCTTTGACGTTTTTCTGAATCAAGGCCGCTGCGAGTCCTGCCATACGACAAGCGAAACCTTCGCCTTGTTCCAGGACGGCAAGTTCCACAATCTCGGTATCGGGTTTTCGCGCATTGAAACCGACCTCGACCGTGTCGCCGCGGAATATCAGCGTGTCGCGCAGACCGATCAGGCCGCCGATGAGGCGATCCTCGGGGACGCCAAGATTTCCGAGATTGGCCGATATGCGGTGAGCCGTGAAATGCAGGATATCGGGCAATTCAAGACGCCGACCTTGCGCAATATCGCGGCGACTGCGCCTTACATGCATGACGGCAGCCTGAAGACGTTGCGCGAGGTCGTCAGTTTCTACAACACGACAATCTCTCCGCATGAGGATCAGAACAAACAGGCCAATCCGTTCCAGTCTGGCGGCATACGCCCGCTCAATTTGAGCGATGAACAGATCGGCGACCTTGTCGCGTTTCTTGAAACGCTGACGAGCCCTGAATTTGAAGACGCCGCGAAAAGCAGTCTTGCCGAACAGGCGAAGATCGACGCCGGAGCCTCCGGCGCTGCGGACGGAATTTAAGGAGGACGAGATGGTGAACACTCTTTCGCGCCGTCAACTCATCAAAGGCGCCTCGGCGCTTGCCGCCGGCGGCGTTATGGATCTGACGCTCGTCAATCTCGCTTTCGGCGAGGAAGGCGGAGCGGGCGATTTCACATTCGCCTATATTTCCGACTCGCACATCCAGCATATCGAGGGCGCCAAGTTCGTGCGCAATTGGGATCGCGGTTTGATGCGCGCCGTTGCGGAAGCGAACCTTCTCGATCCGAAACCGGATTTCGTCATGTTTGGCGGCGATCTCGCTCAGCTCGGCAAGCGCGAGGAACTCGACCATGGCATGGAGATTTTGTCGGGGCTTCGGTACGATAATGTGCGCTTCGTCCTTGGCGAGCATGACTATTATCTCGACCTCGGCGAATACTGGTCGGAAATAACCAAGTCGCCGCACTGGTATTCTTTCGACCATAAGGGCGTGCATTTCGTCGTTCTGAATTCGATCCTTGTCGATGAGGACTGGATCAACAAATGGCCCTCTGGAGCGTTCCGCATGAATGTGATGGCGGGCCTCGATGATCCGCGCGGTTCGCCCTTCATGGTTGGCGCGAAACAGCGCCAGTGGCTCGCCGCCGACCTCGCCAAAATTCCAAAATCGACGCCGGTCGTCGTCTTCTCGCATTCGCCGATCCAGAAGATTTTCAAGAATTGGAATTTCTGGACTGAAGACGCTGAGCAGGTGCAGGCGCTGCTTGCGCCGTTTGAACGCTCAACCGTTATTTATGGGCACGTTCACCAGATTCAGTACAACCAGATCGGCAATATCTCGTTCAATTCGGTTATGGCCACGGCATGGCCATGGCCATACCCGGAAGCTTACGCGCAGGCGGGCAGTCATCTGCCTGTCATCACCGTGCCAATGAACCGCGCCGATCCGTTCCATGAACGCGATGCGACGGGGTGGCAATTTATCGACGTCAATACCGGCAATGTGGCGTTGAATTACTCCTTGCCTGACAATTCGCCGCGCACGGTCGCCTATGATCCGAAATTGAAGCGTCCGCGCGACCTTCAATTCGCCGAGCGGGAAATTCCGCCGCAAAAACATTATTGATCGATCAGAAAGCCAATGAAATTGGGATTGAAACCGGAGGAAAAAATGAAGGCTTGGTTGATCGCGGGATTAACGGGTTTCGTCGCGATGACCGCGCCCGCTGCGGCTGACGAGTTCACCAAGGGCGATCTTGATGTTTGGACGAAGGAATTCATGGCGTCGGTCGAAAAGGGCCGTGCGGTTTTCACCGATCCAAAGCTTGGAACCAACGGCGTCGTATGCGCTCAATGTCACCCGAACGGGTCGAACATTCACCCGGAGACATATCCGAAGTTTCAAAAGCAGATCGGTCGCGTCGTGCCAATGTGGGTGATGATTAACTGGTGCGTTCGTAATCCGCTGGAAGGAAAAGAGCTGGCGGCGGACGACCCGCGAATGATCGACATTCAGGCTTATATCACCCATGAGCGCCGCGGCGTGAAACTCGACCCCGGAAAGCACTAGAGCGCGCCGAGCATGAATCAAAAGCGCGCGGGAAATGCTCCCGCGCGCTTTTTAGTTTCAAGGAAGAAAGCTCAGGCTTCTTTCTTCTTGTTCGTCTTGAGGCCGAAGGGCAGGTAAGCCGGGCAGAACGCGAAGACCGCCGTCAGCACGAAAACAGCGCCGACAATGATCGCGCCAATGCCGAGCGGCGTTGATGAATCGATCTTGCCGAGGAACACGGCGGCGAGCAGCGCCGCGCCGACGATGAAGCGGATGATGCGATCCGCAGAACCCATATTTGCAAACTTCATGACTGTCTCCTTTCGATCGCCATGGTTCGTTTTATCTCGCGGCGTCCCTCTTTTCTTGTGAAGAGCCCTCGGGCCGCTGCGAATATAAAGTTATTCTAAACTACGCCGGAGAGGGGCGCTATCATTTTCGGCCGGTCAATCCCTCACAAAGGGAAGACTAGCCGCCCGCCAGGCGTCCGTTCCGCCATCCATGTGATAGATCATCGTGAAACCAAGCTCGCGCATGATGCGAACCGCACGCGAGCTGCGCGCGCCGGTCTTGCAGTGCACGAGATAGGGCCGGTCGCGGTCGAATTTTCCTATGTCGCGACGGAAGAGCGGCGAATAATAATTGATGTTGACGGCGCCGTTCAGATGACCTTCACGAAACTCGCCGCCGGTTCTGACATCAATGATCTGCAGATCGGGAAGCGCGGCGATCAGCTGTTTCGCCTGCTGCACGTTCATATGCGCGACGGCGACTTCTTCCGCATGAGCCGGACGCGCGGCGAAGGCGGCGAGACATGCGGCGAGCATGGCGAGCGCCAGCATTATGAATTTGCGCTTGTTGACGGCGGGAGATGGCGCGGTAAGCGTCCTGGCGCGGCTGGTCATGTTTCGTTCCTTACTCAAACTACTCACCGGATCTTGCGGCGGCTGATCTTTTCCGACCCGGCCGGAAGCGAGAAAAGCATGCCGTCCTCGGCAATGACAATGCCGCCAGAGAATTTTTCGGACGCGCCCTTCATGAACGACCCATAAAGAATGGGGCTTGGCAGCGGCGGAATGAGGTGAGTGAGGACGAGCGTCTTGACGCCGGCCTCCTCGGCCGTTTCAGCGGCGTCGACCGGAGTGGCGTGGATGGCCTGTATTTCATGGAAGATTTTTTGAAGGCGCGGGCGTCCGTCCTTTTCAAATTCTTCGCCCATGACGTTCACCATGTCCTGGTTCAACGCTTCATGGAGGAGGAGATCGGCGCCTTTTGCATGTTTTGCGAGATTTTGAGATTTCGACGTATCGCCGCTGATGACCGCCGAGCGACCCTTGTAATCGATGCGGTAACCGACCGCCGGCCAGATATGGCCGTGATTGACGGCGATCGCGGTGATGACGACGCCGTCCTTGTCGTAAACGGC
>JAWKVJ010000033.1:0-34755 GCA_041398085.1 Parvularculaceae bacterium | reverse complement strand
TTTGTTTTCTGCATCCGCTGAATATCCGCATAATCCGGACAAAACCGCTGGACCCCGCAAGAAATAAAGATCTGTCCTACCGACGCCGCGCCGGAAGTCGCGGACTTTCCGGACAAAATAGGCAGTTGGGCCAAGTGGACTTCATTTCCGGCATGAACTCCGCGAAGACGACATAGCTATCTTGGCGGAAAGGCCCCATCTGGCCGGCTTCCGCACTGTAATGAGCTGCGGACGACGGTTCGAGATAATAGATGCAGGCCAGAATTGCTGCGAAGCTATGGCCGCTCAACTAGTTTGGCGGGGCGCCGTCGCTGTTGAAAATGTCTGCGGCGACTTTCCACTGACCGTCGATATTACGCCAGACCACGACATATTTTCCGATATCCTGCGTCGATCCATCCGGACCGTCGAGCGACAACTGATATGTGCCCCGGTCAAGCGCCATGTCGCCGCCCGATGCGACGACGATCTGGTCGGCCTCGAAGGTGAGCCCGAACCCCGGCAATTGCATCAACCCGCCCCACGCGTTCTCCAACGCTGGTTGACCCTGCGCAATGGGAGCGCCAGGCGCCATCATCGCTCCGTCCACGGCGTATAGTTTGGACACTGCGGCGGCGTCGTGATCGCGAATGAGCGCGAGCCATTGTTCGTTGATTTTACGTATGGCCTGCTCATGCGCAGCGCCGTTATCTGCGGCCGGCTTGTCCGACCTGTCATTCGCGCTGCATGCAATGAGCAGCCCGCTCAAACCCGCAATCATTAGAGCTTTGCCTTTTAGCACAAGACATCCTCCCTCGGAGTGATTGAACGATCAATGATACCCGTTCGGACAATCCAAGTCACGGGCGGATAGTTGCGGTCATTGTAGGCGCTGGCGGCTGTTGGTCGACAGGCGTATTTAGGACGTAAGCGGACATATAAGGGACAAATATTCGGCGCTTGCTATTGGGCAATGCGCTGACGAACCTCAAAATAGTTCTCGCTCGCACCAGTCTTCAGCAAAAACGATCGACGATTGTGGAATTGGGAATGGCGCACCGTGAGCGATAAAAATGCGAACTGGCGGCTGGCGGCATCGTATTGAAATTATGCAGTAAAAGTTCAGCTAACTATCGCGGTTACCTCGCCAGAATAACGCTGAGGGCTTCTTTGAGGGCGCTGATTTCGTCGCTGGTGTGGAGCGGGGTCGGCGTAATGCGCAAACGCTCGGTTCCGGTCGGGACAGTCGGGTAGTTGATCGGCTGGATGTAGACGCCGAAGTCCTTGAGGAGCCGGTCGGAGACGTCCTTGCAGCGCTTGGCCTCGCCGATCATCACCGGCACGATATGGCTGTCATTGACGAGGCGGTCAGCGCCGATCGCGTCAATCGCGGCTCTGACGCGCGCGACATTGGCGCGCTGGCCCTGCCGCTCGGCGTTTGACTTCCGGAGGTGACGGACCGAAGCGAGCGCGCCGCCGGCGACGGCGGGCGGCATCGCGGTCGAGAAGATGAAGCCCGGCGCGAAGGAGCGGATGACGTCGATCGCGAGCGCGTCGCCCGCAACATAGCCGCCGACAACGCCGAACGCCTTGCCGAGCGTGCCCTGGATGATGTCGACCCGGTGCGCAACGCCGTCGCGCTCGGCGACGCCGCCGCCCTGGGACCCATACATGCCGACCGCGTGCACTTCATCGAGATAGGTGAAGGCGTTGTATTTCTCCGCGAGATCGCAGATGGCGCCGATCGGCGCGATTGAGCCGTCCATCGAATAGACGCTCTCAAAGGCGATGATCTTGCGCCGTTCGAGCGGCTGGTCCTTCAGGAGGTCTTCAAGATGATTGAGGTCGTTATGGCGCCAGATCTTCTTCTCGGCGCCCGAATGGCGGATGCCGGCGATCATCGAGGCGTGGTTGTCGGCGTCTGAAAGGATGACGCAGCCTTCAAAGACCTTGCCGAGGATCGACAGCGCCGCCTCATTGGCGACAAAGCCCGACGAGAAGACGAGCGCCGCCTCCTTGCCGTGCAAATCCGCGAGCTCGGCCTCAAGCTGGTTATGAAGGACCGTCGTGCCGGCGATGTTGCGGGTGCCGCCCGCGCCCGCGCCATAGTCGTCGATCGCCGCATGCATCGCCGCCTTGACGACCGCGCTCTGGCCCATGCCGAGATAGTCGTTCGAGCACCACACGACCGCCTCGCGCACGAGGTCGATCGTTTCCGACCCGTGCAGCGTCTTCGACTTCGAGCCGTAATATTTCCGGAAGTCCGGCGAGAAGCCATGCGCCGTCACATGCGGGAATGCCCCCTCCCGCCGCGCCATGTTCGCAAAATACCGGTACTCGCCGCGCGTCGCCGCACGCCGCAGCCGATCATGCAATTCGCTCTCATAACGGTCGAACATGGATCGCTCCCTTGTCAGAAGTCGAGACGGTAACCAGCAATGGCGTAGTAGCCTTTGACGGTTTCCTTATCGAGCGAAGTTGTCGTCTGCGTCCATTCATAGCCGCCTTCAAGTTCGATCTGAAAGCGCCGGACGGGGATAAAGTTCAAACGCATCGACGGCTTGATCGTATATTGCATCTGGTCTGAAGTGATCGACTGGCGCTGCGCCAGCCTTATTCTCGGATTTAACCGGAAATTCTTCGACAGCGGATAGCGATTATTGACGTCAATGACGTAACGCCGCGCCGTCGACATATCGTCAAACCGGAACCCTAACGACGCAAGGTCGCCCTCCATCAAAAGTCCGTTGGCGAGCACTTGCGCGGAGTAATATTTCTCGAGGCCGGTTCCTGGCTGTCCCGGAACGCCGCCGGCGTCGATCGTCGGCGATAGTTCCGTAAGCGTGACGCCAGCGTTCACCTGAACCTTGTCTGAGAGCGGGTGCGATACCGTGAATGAGCCTGACTTGGAGCGCGCGGCTCGCGATTCGGCCAGGTAATAAACTTCCTGGTCTGTAAATCCGAGGACGTTTCGAAGATCGTCAATCGTCAAAACGCCTTGGCCCTGGAGCGCATTCAGCGTCTGCAATGTTGGCGCATAGCGGTAGTCGAACGAGGCGTTGAAAGTCGTGTTGTCTTCTAGGCGCCATGAGCCGTTAAAGAGCGCGAGATTGAGCGTGTCGTAGAAGACGTCATAATCGATGAGGCCGTATGCCGACTTTGAATTGTCGACATAGCGAACCTCAAGGCCCGCCGCCTCACGGTCAACGAGGCCGTCAACCTTCTGGTAGATGAAATAGCCTGTTGTATCGACGCCCTTGATAATCTGGTTGAGGTCGATGCTTGCGCCCGCGAACCTCCGATGGTTGTCGATGAAAAGATCCCGAGAACGCAACACCGGGGCGCCGCCGACAAGATTGAATCGCACATGATCACTTGCATTGAAGCTGATCAGGCCGCCGTCGAAGCGCCCAAGAACACCGCCAGTATTTCGAGTCTGACGGCCTATCCGCGCTGCGAAATGGGTTACGTTGTCGGCAAGGTCAAGATAGGCGGCGCTGATCGTACCGAAATCCGAGCCGGTTTGTTCGAAGTCTTTGGTGTGCGATCCCGAAAACCGTACACTCGTGTCGAACCGGTCATTGCTCACGCTCGCCGTGACGTCTGCGCCAGAAATAAGCGCGTTGCGGTTCACCTGCTTGTCAGGGTCCGGCACGATATCGGGCTGTTCGAGCGTGACGACGCTCTCGTCGCGCTGATAATATTGAGAGATACTGGCGGAAAGGCGTGTCACCCAGTTTCCAATCGGCGCGCCCTCTCGCAAGGCGGGCGGAGCCTCCTTCCCGTTGGACAAGAGCGCCGAAAGACGTTGCCGCACACGCGCAGCGCCCTCATTATCGGGATAGCGTTGCAGATATTCCTCATACTCGCCCTTGGCGTGCGCCAATTGCCCGTTCTTTTCTCGTGCGACGCCAAGCAGCTCTTTCGCCTCCGGCGTTGATGGGTTCTCATCAAGGGTCAGCGCTTTCGTGAGCAATTGGATTGCGCGTTCGTAGTCGCCGGCGGTCATTTGCGTCTTGGCTTCCGCCACAAGCGCTGCAGCGTCAGCGTTTTCTGTCAATTGCTGTTGGGTCGGGGGCGCCTGTACAAGCTGATTGTTCGCCAGACGGGCCCGTCGCGCCCCTAGCCACTCCTTATAGACCGCGTCGCGCTCCTCGGCGGTCGTCCGCACAATCCAAGAGTCGCGATAGACGCCGGCGAGTTCAGATTGCACCTTTTGCGCTTCTGTGCGGTTGTTGAAAAAGCCGAGCCGCAATCGATTCCAGACGACGCCGTCTTCTTCGAACCGAACAGCATAAAGGGCGTAACGATCAAACGCGGCCGCCTTGGGCAGCGACGCATGCTCAATCGGCGGCTGCTGTGACATAAGGTTCAACGCATAGACCGCATTCGTGTCGAGCGTTTCAGGCGTCGAATGAAGAATTGACGACGCTTTGGTCGATGACGCTTTGCCTTCCTCGCCAGGTCCCGTCCGTAGCGCCGGCCGGGACGACGAGCATGCTTCATCGACAGGCGAGTCCGAAACCTTCAGGATGACACTTTGAAAATCGCCGCCCTGGTCGACTGCGAAATAGCGTTTGGTGTTGAAGGTGACCGTAAGAATGGGGCCGGTCGGCAGGTCGCCGTCATACTGGATTTCCTGAATTCCCGCGCGTCGGCTCGACGGCGGACGCAACTCCTCGCGGCCGGCGACTCCCGAAACGTTTCCCGCCTCGATCGGCTTCAAATCAATTCGTACATGGTCTCCGTCAGAATCAGGGAAATGCGACCTAACTTGAACGCGGATATTGAACCCGATCGTGACGACTGCACATTGCTCCGTTTCATTTACCTTGACCCGCGACAGTACGCGGTCGCCGACCGGCTGCGCTTTTGCAATAACTGCGAGACCGAAGAGCGCGCCCATAGCGAGCACGATAGTCCTTTGACGAAATAAAGCGGTCGCCAGCATTCTCAGTCAAAGCCTCTGTCAGACGGGCGGTGGTGGCTGTTGCGGCGGTCTTTGATCGTCGTCAGCGAGCTGTCGGTGTATGTGTGGCAGGAGCCAGCACAATCCCGCAGCTCCGAAACCGTGTAGAAGGTATCAGGGTTTTCGTATTTCTTGTGAGCGCTCGGGCGGAACTGGTTCGCGTGACACGCCGCGCAATCCGGCTGGTATGCGCCGTTCCGCCAGACAATCGTTTGCGCGTTTGTCGTGTGGCAGTCATTGCACGTGACGCTTGAATTATGCATTCCGGGGAATGATGGCGACGTGTGCGAATAAGTGACAGGCAACCATGCCGTCGTGCGATGGCACTCATCGCATTGCAGACTTGTCACGAAATGGTTTGCCGGCTTGCCAGTCGCCTCCGTGCCGTTATGGCAGCTGGAGCACGATCCCGTCACGCTGTTGTGGTCGAAATTCGCAGGAACCCAGGCGAGCGTCGTGTGGCAGGCGTCGCATTCTGCTGACGTGGTGATGTGGAGCGGGCTCTTGCCCGTTGCGATCGAGCCGTTGTGGCAGCTTGAGCAAGTCCCTTGAACCGCGTTGTGATCGACCCGGACCGACGTCCAGACAGTCGTTATATGACAATCGTCGCAGGTGTTCGTAGTCTTGATATGGTTCGCCGGCTTTCCCGCCACCGCCGTATTATTGTGGCAGGTAAAGCAGGTTGCGGTTGTCGCCGAGTGATCCATGCGGGCCGAAGCGAAGGTCGTCGTGATGTGGCAATCTTCGCAGACATTCGTGGTCGGCAGGTGATTTGCCGACTTGCCGGTGGCGTCAGTGCCGTTGTGACAGGAGAAACAATTGCCGGTGACGCTTGAATGGTCAAAGCGCGCATTCGCCCAAGACGTCGTATTATGGCAATCCTCGCAGACATTATTGGTATTGGGATGATTGGCGGGCTTGCCTGCTACGCGCGTATTGTTGTGACATGTGACGCATGACGCCGTCGTCGCAGAGTGATCCATGCGGACTGACGCCCAGTTCGAAGTGACGTGGCAATCCTCGCAAACATTGGTCGTCGGCAAGTGATTCGCCGGCTTTCCGGTCGCCTCTGTTCCGTTATGACAGGACGCGCAATTGCCGGTGACGCTGGAGTGGTCAAATCTCGCATTCGCCCACGACGTCGTATTATGGCAATCGTCGCAGGTGTTGGGCGATGCAATATGATTGGCCGGTTTTCCGGCGACGCGCGTGTTATTGTGGCAAGTGAAGCACGTGGCCGTTGTCGCCGAGTGATCGAACCGAACCGACGTCCACGTCGACGTAATATGGCAGTCTTCACAGACATTGTTGGTCGGCAAGTGCGTAGACGGCTTTCCGGTGGCCGTCGTTCCGTTATGGCAGGAAAAGCAGTTTCCGGTGACGGTAGAGTGATCGAACCTAGCGCCAGACCAGGACGAGGTCGTGTGACAATCGCCGCAATCGGCGTTTGTCTGAATATGGCTCGCAGGCTTTCCTGCGACACGGGTATTATTGTGACAGGTCGAGCAGGAAGCCGTTGTCGCCGAGTGGTCGAACCTCACTGACGTCCAGCCCGACGTCACATGGCAATCTTCGCAAACATTATTTGTCGGCAGGTGCGTCGGAGGCTTGCCCGTCGCCTCGCGGCCATTGTGACAGGACGCGCAGCTGCCGGTAACGCCCGAATGATCAAACCGCACGCTCGTCCATGCGACCGTTCGGTGACAGTCTCCGCAATCGGCGTTCGTCGCTATATGACCGGCCGGTTTTCCTTCGGCGCGCCGTCCGTCATGGCATGACGTGCAATTTCCCATCGCCGCCGCATGATCGAAGCGGACAATCGTCCAGCTTGTCGTGCTGTGGCATTGTTCGCAGTTGTTGTTGGTCGGCAGGTGTGTCGGCGTCTTCCCATCCGCGAGAGAGCCGTTGTGGCACGCGCCGCATTGGCGCGGCGCGCCCGAAAAGCTTCCATTCAGGTGGCAGCTTTCGCAATCGACAGTCTGGTGCCTTCCATCCAGCGCAAATCCGGTCTTCAGGTGATCGGAAACTTCTTTGGCGGTCGGCGATGCGCTCGCGCTGCCGGCAAGGATGAAAATCAAGAAAGGGGCAAGCATGCAAACAAAGGCCGCCCATCGCCCGCGGATCGCTTTCCCGCGGCGCGCCGGCGCCTTGCTTCCCATCCGGCCTAGACTGAACATCGGCCGTTCGCCCCTAAACAACGCACGCCGCGCCGGCGCGTTAACTCCTCGTTAAGAACAAGCGCGATTTGCAACTCACTCGCAATATGATCGGTATGCTGACCATATGAAGCGACACTAGGCGATTTGCAGTTTAAGAAAACCTTCCATGGGCCGGCTTAATTGAGTTTAATGCGCGCGCATTCGCAATTTTAATGCGCGCGCGCCAAATCTTACGGAAGATCAATTCAATTTATGGAAACTTGATTTGGTCCCAAGCGTCCGGGCTATGGCACCTTTCGCAATTCGTTCCGTATTGTCCGCGATGTTTGTCATCGCTCCGATGACAGGCGATGCAATCCGACGATTGCTGGATCTTTTCTTTTGCCTCGGACCGATGGCACGCAGCGCATTTAAGGCCCTGGTGCCCACCAGTCAGCGGGAATTTCGTCTGCGCGTCATGATCAAAGCGCCAGTGCGACCAGCCACCCGGGTTATGGCATTCGCCGCAATCGGACCCCAATGCACCCTTATGCGCATCGTCGTCAGCATGGCACGACTTGCAATCGGACGGAGCCGTCTTGAAGTCCTTGGTCGTGTGACACGCTTCGCATTTGGCGTTCTTGTGTGCGCCAAGGAGCGGGAACGATGAAAGATCGTGGTCGAACTTCACCGATTGCGTCCATGACGTTTGATTATGGCATGCAGCGCAATTCGCCCCAAGCGAGCCTTTGTGCGGGTCGTCTTTCTGGTGGCAATCAATACAGGCGCGGCCGGGCAACGCCTTGGTCACGGGCTCAATATGACAGAGCGCGCATTCCACTGTCTTGTGGCCGCCCTTCAACGGAAATTTGGTCTGGGTGTCGTGATTGAACGAATTTGTCTTCCACGTCTCTTCATTGTGACAGTCGGTGCAATCAGCGCCGTTCCTTCCCTTGTGGACGTCGACTTTGCGGTGGCAGGCAATGCAGGTCCGGCCGAGTTTCGGCTCGGTCAGAGAAACCGTGTGGCAAGCGCTGCAGACGATCGTTCTGTGTGCGCCCCTAAGCGCAAAGCCGGTCTTCGTCGCGTGATCAAAGATCGGGCTCTTCCAGCTTTTCTCATCATGGCAATTGGCGCAGGCCGTTCCATAGGCGCCTTTGTGTGCGTCGTCTTTCTTGTGACAGGCAAAACAATCGGTCGGCGTTCCCTTGAATTTCTTGGCAATGTGGCATGCCGCACAGTCGGCAATCTTGTGGCCGCCTAGCAGGGGAAATTTCGTCTTGTCGTGATTGAATGTCACGTCCTTCCATAAGGTTTCCTTATGGCAAGAGGCGCAATCGGACCCAAGCGTTCCCTTATGCGCGTCGTCTTTGGCATGACAATCATTGCAGCGCGAAGGCGCTTCGCGGAATTTCTTGCCGGCGACATGACATGCGGCGCACTCCGCCTTCTTGTGTGCGCCAAGCAGCGGATAATCCGTTAGCCGGTGGTCGAATGCCGGTTTATCGAAGGCGGCAATGTCAAATTCTGCGCCTTCATGCTCGGTATGGCACAATTTGCACAAAGCGCCTGAAACTTCCGTCGACTTGCCGTGAAAGCCCTTAAGCGCCGCGATGTCCGCAGCGACGTCTTTATGACACTCAAGACAAAGGGCGTTTTGCGCCGTCTTTTTGAATGAGGCGTGGCAAGAATTGCAAGTGATGTCTTCGCCCTGGTGGTCTTTTGACAGCTGGCCTGGCGACACGAGCTTTTCGATCGTCGACTGCGCCGAAGCCGTCGCGGCAAACGCGAAAAAGGCCGCAACGATCGCGCCAATCAGGACGCGGGCGTTAGTAAAGATGAACCGCAACAACATGGATGATCGCGGTTATGATGAGCAAAATAAAGAGCGGCAAATGGAGCACGTGCCAGGCTGCGAAAAGGCGCTCGTAAAAGCCCAGCTCCGCTGCCTGTTCGATGCGCCGAAAATAACGGTCGCAGAAATCGAGCCTGCTCTTGATCGCGCGCCGGACCGCGCCGGAATTCGCTTGGCCGCTTGCCGCTTTCTTGAGTTTGCGCCGGAGTGAGGCGCGTAAGGTTCTAGCCGGAGCGGCGGAAAACGCTTTAACCGCCGCTGACCCCATGCCCGAAGGCGTTTCAAACGCTGCGCGCTCAAGGGCGTCGAAACGGTTTGCCGTTTTTTCGTCCATTGCCGCGCCGAACGCCTCCGGAACTCGCGCGCTTCTTCCGCAAGGTTTTTACATCGACCCGCACGCCATAAAGGCCTTTGTGGATCTTCGCATAGATGAACCGGCCTATGAGGGCCGCGTTTAAACGACAATCAGCATAGAGAAAAGCGCAACATTGCTGTTGAGCGATCCAGGCCGAAATGCGCGTGGTAGAGAATGAGCGTCGGCCCGATGAGCCCGAGCGCCATATGCATACGAAACCAATAGGAGACGGGCCCGGCGCCGCGCATGAACGGCGCATGCTTTCTCAACGGATAAAGCAAGAGCGCAAGCATCAGAACGCCGCCGACAATCCCGAGCCAGTAGCCGAGGCCATGCTCGGAAGAATAGGCGCCGCCTTTGGCGGCATATCCCCAGACGAGCGCAGCGGAAATCAACACGCCAAAAATCAGCGTGCCGCCGGACGCCGTATTGCGCCGCGACGCTTTGCGCGAAGGCGGCGCGCTAACCGCCGCCCGGACCGCCGCCGGTGAATTCAGAGTGCGAGTCATTTTCAAATCCGCTGCCCGACCGGCGATCCTTGCACGGGATGAACAAGAACTCGTTGCCGATCGAACGCAAACGTTAATTTAAACGCTTAATAAATTTTTACCTGACTGACTCCCAAATCATCTATTGAACTCAAAATCGTTCCCAAACGGAGCTTTGGCGACGCATGGCGCCTGAACTTGGAAAAATGGCTGTGATATTGGCGCTTTTGCTCGCAATCGGCCAGGCGACGGCGCCGCTTATCGGGGCGTCTCGGCGTGACATTACGCTGATGCGAGCCGGCGATTCGCTCGCTTTCGGCCAGTTGCTCTTCATCGCCTCCGCTTTTTCTATGCTGTGTTACAGCTTTTTAAGCTCAGACTTTTCCGTGAAAATTGTCGCGGAAAATTCGCACACATTGCAGCCGGCGCTTTACAAATTCGCCGGCGCCTGGGGCAATCACGAAGGCTCAATGCTCCTCTGGACGTTGATCCTTGCGACTTTTGGCGCAGCGGTCGCCTTGTTCGGCCGCGACTTGCCGCCGACATTGAAAGCGCGCGTCATCGCCGTGCAGGGAATAATCGGCGCCGCTTTTCTCGCTTTCATTCTTTTCACGTCCGACCCGTTTGCGCGGCTCATTCCGGCGGCGGCCGAAGGCGCGGAACTAAACCCTCTGCTCCAGGATCCCGGCCTCGCTTTCCATCCGCCGTTTCTTTATCTCGGCTATGTCGGCTTCTCGATGGCGTTTTCGTTTTCCGTCGCCGCATTGCTTGAGGGCCGCGTCGATTCAGCCTGGGCGCGATGGGTGAGGCCATGGGTGCTTGCGGCATGGTGCTTCCTCACCGTCGGCATCGCGATGGGAAGCCTCTGGGCTTACTACGAACTTGGCTGGGGCGGTTGGTGGTATTGGGACCCGGTCGAGAACGCCTCATTCATGCCGTGGCTTGTCGGAACCGCGCTTCTCCATTCCGCGCTCGTCGTCGAAAGGCGCCAGACGCTCGTCAGCTGGACAATCCTTCTAGGCATTCTGACATTTTCGCTTAGCCTTATCGGGACGTTCCTCGTCCGGTCCGGCGTTCTTACAAGCGTACACGCTTTCGCGCTCGATCCGGCGCGCGGCGTTTTCATTCTCGCAATATTGCTGACAGCGTCGATGGGCGCATTCGCGCTCTATGCTTGGAGGGCTCCGGCGCTTGCGGGTCCGACGTTCGCGGCCGTGAGCCCGCGAGGAAGCCCTCGTGCTCAACAATATCTTCCTCGTCTGCGGCGCGGCGACTGTTTTTCTCCGGCACCTTCTATCCGCTCGTCATTGACGCGATCGGCGGCGACAAGATTTCCGTCGGCCCGCTACCTTCCGGTCGACATTCGTGCCGTTGGTGGTTCCGATGCTCATCGCCATGTCGGCGGGACCCCTCCTCAAATGGCGCAAGGATTCGGCGGCGAGCGTAGCCGCACGTTTAAAACTTGTCGGCGCGGTCGCGGCGATTGTGTTTACAGGCGTTGCAATCGCATTGCGCGCGCCGCTTTCCGCCTTTGGAATGGCGATAGCCGCGTGGCTCGTCATGGCGGGGCCGTTATTTTCATTCAGCGCGTCAAATTGGGCGGCGTTCCACTGCGAGATTCGTCCAAACTCGCTTTCAATCTTCCGGGCGCAACGCTCGGCCTTATTTTCGGGCACGCCTCGATGGGCATTTGCATCGCCGGCGTCGTCGCCATGAGTTCATGGGCGAAAGAAGACACGCAAATGCGCTGAGCGCCCGGCGAGACGATGACGATCTCCGGCTATCAATTTCGTCTTGATGATGTGCGGCTTGCAAACGGACCAAATTACGAGAATAGCGAAGGCGCGCAACGATCGCTGTGATGAAAGGCGGGCGCAGCGCGGCAGGCTCGTCACGGAACGGCGCTATTATCCAGCGCGCGGTTCGGAAACGACGGAGGCAGAAGCATTCGATCGAACCCCTTCGTCAATCTCTATGTTGCGATCGGCGATGAACGCGACGGGCGGCATGTCGTTCGCGCCTATGTTCATCCGCTTGCGGGATTTATCTGGCTTGGCGCGCTCGGCATGGCGTTCGGCGGCGTGTTGTCGCTCGCCGATCGCCGCTTCCGCCTCGGCGCACGCTTTAAAGCAGCGCGCCTTTCCCCCGCCGCCTTAAGCGGGTAAGCGATGCGCATCACCGCCGCCCTCATTCCGCTTGTCATCATGGCCGCCATCGGCGGCGCCTTTGCTATCGGCCTTGGCAAGGACCCGCATCAATTGCCGTCGATGATGATTGACCGGCCGCTTCCTGATTTTGATCTGCCGACAATTCGCGACGGCGCACCCGGTTTCAAGCGCGATGACCTCAAAGGCCAGGTTGCGATGATCAATATCTTCGGTTCGTGGTGCGGTTCGTGCCGCCTTGAACATCCGACCTTGATGCGCCTCGCAAGGCAGGCGTCGCGCCGATTTACGGCGTCGACTGGAAGGATACGTCCGAAGACGGCGCTGCATGGGTTGAAGCCTATGGCGACCCTTACGTGCAGATCGGCAAGGATCATGACAGCCGACTTGCGATCGACCTTGGCGTCACTGGCGCGCCGGAAACTTACATTGTCGATCGAACAGGCCGCATCCGGTACCGGCAAGTGGGCCCGATTACTGATGATGTTTGGACCGATACGATCAAACCGCTGATCGAAGCGTTGAAGGCGGAGAAAGCGTCATGATCCGCACAAGCCTCACTGCCGTCATTGCCGCCATAACCCTAGGCGCATCCGCATTGGCCGTCACGCCGGACGAAAAACTCTCCGATCCGAAGCTTGAAGCGCGGGCGCTCGCGGTCAGCCGCGAACTTCGGTGCGTCGTCTGCCAGAAACAGTCAATCGACGATTCGAACGCGCCGCTTGCGCATGACATGCGCGTCATTGTGCGCGAAAGGATTGCCGCTGGCGACAGCAACGACGACGTCAAAGCCTATCTCGTCCGCCGCTACGGAAATTTCGTGTTGCTGCGCCCGCCGGTGCAGGCGAACACGATTGCGTTGTGGGCGGGGCCGCTTGCGTTTCTTCTATCAGCTGCCTTCGGCTTCGCGTTCTTCCTGAAAAATTCGAAAAACCGACTATCGGCGCCGGTCGAGACGTTGAGCGAAGAAGAAAAGACGCGCCTTGCAGCAATCAGCAGCGAGGCCGGCGCATGATCTGGATCGTCCTCACCATCATGATCGGAGCCGCCGCTTTTTTTGCAGCAGCGCCCTTCCTGTTCCCTTCCACAGGCGAACATTCGGATTCACACACCAGGTTTTATCAGCGCCAGCTGGCCGAAATAGACGCGGACGCCGCGCGCGGCTCAATTTCTGACGACGAAGCCGCCGCGCTCCGCCTTGAAGCGCAGCGCCGTCTTTTGAAATCTGCTGACAACAAATCGCCGGAGTCCACGTCCATGCTTTCCCCCAGAATTACCGCTGCCCTGACGATTTCCGCCTTTGTCATTGCAGGCGGAACGACCCTTTATTTCCTGAAAGGATCGCCCGGCGCGCCCTCTTCGCCGGCAATAAAGGAAGCATCGCAATTATCCTTGCCCGCGGCGAACGCTGAGCCGGCGCTCGGCACAGTCGACAGCATGATCGATGGTCTCAAAGCCAAGCTGGACAAGGACCCGTCAAACGCTGACGGCTGGCGGATGCTCGGCTGGTCTTATTTCAATCTCGGCCGCAATCGCGAAGCGCAGGACGCCTACGCCAAGGCTGTGGCGCTCGCGCCAGACAATGCCGGTTATCAATCCTCTTACGGTGAAACGATTGTCGCAACCGCCGGAGGGTTCGTCACGCCGGAAGCGCTGAAAGCATTCGATACGGCGCTCGCGTCCAATCCGGCAGATCCAAGATCACGTTTCTTCAAAGGCCTCGCGCTAGACCAGTCTGGCGACTCGAAAGGCGCGATTGAAGCCTGGATTGCAATGGTCAATTCCGCGCCGGCCGACGCCGACTGGAAAGGCGATCTCGTCAAGCGCATCCGCGATCGCGCCAGCGAAACCGGCTTTGATCTTGCGGGCCGCCTCAACAGCGAAGCAGCCGCGCCGACGCTTGCCTCGACGTCGCCGATGCCGACGACAGAGCAAGTGCGCGCGGCGATGACGATGCCGGAAGGCGATCGCCAGGCGATGATCGAAAATATGGTCAACGGACTTGCGCAGCGGCTTGCCGCTTCGCCGAACGATCCCGACGGATGGATTCGCCTTATCCGTTCGCGCACGGTTCTCGGCCAATCGGGTCAGGCGCAAGCCGATTTGAAGACCGCGCTTAACGCCTTCTCAAACGATCCCTCAACACGTGCGCGCATCCAGTCGGAAGCTGCGGCGCTCGGCGTCTCTATAAATTAGGCCATGCACGGTCCGATTGAATATCTCGCCTATGCGGCGCCGCTTGCGCTGATATGGTTCACTTATCTTGCGCTCAGGAGAAAATCCGGGAAGCGCGCTGAAGCGATCCTTGCTGAAGCGCGCGAGGCAGGACTGACCGAACCGGCATCGCTTCATCCGTCAATCGATCCCGCAACATGTCTTGGTTGCGGCTCTTGCGTCAGCGCTTGCCCTGAAGGCGAAATTCTTGGCCTTATCAAAGGTAAGGCGGCGATGATTGAGCCGACGCGCTGCATCGGCCACGGCGCCTGCGCCGACGCTTGTCCGACCGGCGCCATTTCACTTGTCTTCGGAACAGAAACACGCGGCGTTGACATCCCCATTGTCGGCCCGGACTTTCAGACAAACGTGCCCGGCATTTTCATCGCTGGAGAGTTGGGCGGCATGGGCCTTATCAGAAACGCTGTCGAACAGGGTAGGCAAGCGATCGCATCAATTGCGGCGACACTGTCAAAGCACGGAGGCCCGAACCTCGACGTCGTCATCGTCGGTGCCGGTCCTGCCGGCCTTGCGGCGACGCTCGCTGCGAAGGAAGCAAAGCTCAATTACGCGACGCTGGAACAAGATACGATTGGCGGCGCCATCGCGCATTATCCGCGCGGCAAGCTCGTCATGACGAAGCCCGCGATCCTGCCGCTTGTCGGCAAAATGTCGCTCAAAGACCCAAGCAAGGAAGCGCTTCTCGACTTCTGGAATGAGACGGTTCGCAAGACCGGCGTCGTCATAAATGAGAATTCGCGTGTTGTGGAAATTCGGCCGCTCGCCGGCGGGTTTGAAGTCGTCACGCCTCAAAAATCCTACAAGACAAAGGCCGTGCTTTTAACGATCGGGCGGCGCGGTACGCCGAGAAAACTCGGCGTGCCAGGCGAAGACCTGTCGAAGGTCGTCTACCGGATGATTGACCCCGCGCAATATGCCGGACGCCGGGTTCTCGTCGTCGGCGGCGGCGACAGCGCGCTGGAAGCGGCGGCGGAGATCGCCGACCAACCTGACGCCAAAGTGATCCTTTCTTATCGCGGCGACGCCTTCAATCGCGCACGCCAGCGCAACCGCGAGCGCGTCGCCGTCGCCGACAAATCGCGACTTCACCTGGCGCTTGGCACTGAGGTCGCAGAAATCCGCCGAAGCGATGTCGTTCTGTCAATTGACGGCGCCAAAAAACGCGCCGCCAATGACGATGTCATCATTTGCGCCGGCGGCGTTCTGCCGAATGATTTCCTCAAGGGGATCGGCATCACCGTCGAGACGAAATACGGCGCGAAATAGCGACCGAACGCATTGGCGAAACCGAGTCCGGGCCGACTCGCAAACCTTCGGTTGATTTACACGACCGTCTCGTCGGGCTTGCCCGATGCGAAGGCTGCGGCCGGCCGCTCATGTTGACTACCGGCAAAGGTGGCGCTTATTGCTACTACAAATGTGCCGGCAAATACCAAACAGGAGTCTGCGTCGGCGGTCTTGGCGTCGCCATCCCAGAGGCAAAGCTCGACCAGCTGACGCTTGATGCTCTCGCCAGCCGCTTGCTGACGCCTGAGCGCACGCAGGCGATCGTCGCCGCCGTCGCCAGAAAACGCGATACAAATCGCGACCAATCCACTTACGCTCTCAACCAGCTACGCGGCCAACTCGCGCAAGCAAATAAGCGCATTCGCAACCTGCTTGACGCTCTTGCAGACGGCACTGTCACAGAAACCGATCTCTTCAAGGAGAAGATGCAGGAAGCCGAAGCGGAGCGCAGCGACACTTTACGCCTCATCGAGGCGCAAGAATTGCAAGCCAAAGAGGCGTTGAAGCCGATCACGATTGATCAAGCGAAAATCGCGGCGAAGGAGCTGACGCGTTTGCTCACAGACGCGCCGGCTGAACTCAAGAAGCGCTATATCCGCGCCTTCGTCTCCGAAATCTTGGTCGGCAAATCGGAGATCGTCATCTCAGGACCGAAAGATGCGCTCGCGGACGCAATATCGGCGGGCGGTGTCGCGCATGTCGCTGCTAACGCGGGATCAGTTCGCAGTTTTATACCGGAATGGCGCACCGGTGCGGGTGAAAAACAGTACTGGTTGCAAGTGATAGCGAGAGTTAGAAAACCTGCTGAAGTCCTCGGATCTATGGTGCGATAGCCGACCTGCGCCGATAGAGGACATTTG
Organism: Parvularculaceae bacterium; assembly: GCA_041398085.1. Classification (GTDB taxonomy): domain Bacteria; phylum Pseudomonadota; class Alphaproteobacteria; order Caulobacterales; family Parvularculaceae; genus Amphiplicatus. The sequence goes on along the minus strand of JAWKVJ010000033.1, from coordinate 18,424 downwards.
CAAATATTGCGCGCTTCGCTGAAAGTCATTCAGGATTTAAGGCAGGCGGTTGACAGGAAAAGCGATCGCTTTACGGTCCAGCTCCATGCTTAGTTTGAATGTTTTCAGTCGCATCCGCTTCTCGCTCTGCTTGTCACTTTTACTCGTGGCCGCCCCCGCTGGCGCTGAGGAGAATTTAACGGCAGAACAAGCGCGTGAGGAGCTTGCGACGCTCTACTCAACTCTTGCTGAAGAGCACATTGATTTGTACGCGATGCGTTCGCGAGATGACTATGATCGTTATTACAATTCATTGCTGAATCAAATTCAGGGGCCCATCAATCTCGACGCATTCGATTTGATTCTACAGGATCTACTGGCCTATGGAAAAATTGCGCACGCCAACACCAATGCAGCAGTCCAGAACGCGATTGGCTATCTCAGGCGAGGGGGCAAGATTATCCCGCTGTCGTTTACCTATCGCGACGGACAGATGGTCACCGACGCTTGGGCGTCGCAAAGTGATCGGATGCCGCCTGGCGCGCGACTAACCAAGATCGGTGGACTAAGCATCTCTGAATTCGAAACAAAGGCGCGCCGCATCATTTCGGCGGACACGCAGCAACTACTCCGTGCGCAATTGGAAAGCGGCGCCCCTGTATTCCTCTATCTGATTTTCGGGCCAGTCGAGAGTCTTGAAGTGGAATTCGATCGGCCGGAGGGCAAAACGGGACGCCTCGTGCTGGAGGCGGTACCGTACGCAACGATGCGGGAAATCCAAGAGGCAAGGCCAGTCGGGCGCCCCGACTTCGAGCCGATGCATCGTCACTTCGAGGCACTGAATAAAGAGATATTTTACCTGCGCCCTGGGCCATTTTTTGCGATTGACGCCGAGCGGACCACTGAAAGCGGCACTTACGAGATCGGCAAATACGCGGCCTTCATCGACGCGGCGCTGACAGCGCTGAAAGCGTGCGGCGCAGAGGACCTGCTGATCGATCTTCGCGGCAATCCGGGGGGCGATGCGAGCTTTTCGGATCTGCTGTTCACGCGTGTGGCGGATCGATCTTATCGCTTCGCATCGCGCTATGTTGTACGCGCGGGGGCGAACACCAAGGCTGCATGGAAGGGGAAAGCGCAGAATGACAATTCGCTATCCGGACAGATTGCGAAAGGCCTCGCAGAGACGCCTACTGGCGAAGTCTTTTCGGTCGACCTTGTTCCGGTAAAGCCCAACCCCGACAGGCATTTTGACGGGCGCGTCTGGGTTCTTGTCAATCGCCAGTCCTATTCCAATGCAGTCGTGATGGCGGCTATGCTGCAAGACTACGGATTCGCCAAAATCATTGGCGAGGAGACTGCTGATGTTGCGACGACCTATGGCGCTGTTGAGCAATTCACATTGCCGCTTTCGGGCGCGATAATCAGCTATCCAAAGTCCTACATGGTGCGGCCGTCCGGGGACGAAACCGTGCGCGGCGTTGTGCCAGACTTCGCAATTTCACCGCCGCCAATTGGTGAGACGCGAGACACGATGCTTGAGGAAACAATCGAACGGATACAATCTGCTCTCTAAGCGGAGTGATGCGGGGGTTCGTCGTCGCTTCCCAACGTTCGACGAAACCCCGATGATGCGGCCAAGTAGACCTAGCATGACTTGATGCTTTCAAGCGGGGCGGGTCATATTTCAATTGGCGCCGCGAAATGGCTGACTCGAGCAGAAATCAGAACGAGATCGGTTCTTGTCTGACTCAATGGTGATTGAAATCCCATAGTATTATCAACGATCAACAAAATGGCACACTGGATCGAGTGAAATTCAATACTGGGAAGCAGTGCGAGCAGGGGGCTGAAAACTGAGGAAACTTACCGAGTTGGGTCAGGACAAGCGAATTTGCTTCTTTGGAGCAATTTCCGATGTTGAGTACGTTTCGCGAGCACGGCCGACAAATCCTCAAAGCGGACGTCGACTTCGCAAGTCGACTGGCCGAAATTAAGGGCATAAGCGGGAATTCGAATAAACCCAATCTGTTTGGAGCTGCTTCAGAATAAAGCTCGCGTAATAAGGCGGCTTGGATCAGCTCGTTTGCAAAAAGGCGATATCGGAATTGCCCTCAAATCCGGATAGTTGAGATTAAGACACACGTAGTCAGCAGAAAGAGATCAAAAGTATACGTCACCGACCAAGCGGGCTCACGCCAAAAGGCCGCCCGCGCATTTACAGAGCTAGCATAGACAGTCTTCATACGTTGCAGCCAGGCGGTGAGATAGGAAGGTCGAAATCGATCGGCCAATTTCTTTAATCAATATTTCATTGCCAAAGTCGGCGGGATGAATGGCGTGACGAACCACTTGGGCATTATTGAGTACGATGGATGCGAGTTGCGACCATCCGATCGAGAGATTTCGGCGCAAAGGAGTGCGCCCCGAATATGCAATCACCGGAGTCGCAGTCAATGACGCGCCGGTCAATGGATCCCAAACGTGTCTACGATCTTCTGCGATTCTGAATTTGAGCGCACCGAGCGAGCGACGTGTAGCTTCACTGTACTGCCAGGCGGGGGCTACAAACTTGTCGATCGTCACGCCCAATTGCTCTTCGAGCAACTCTTTTCCCGTCCGAATTTTCGTAAAGGCCTCTTCGTAAGTGGCGTTTGAAAACTCGCCCTCTCCCAAAATCGCGAATTGCGCCCGCAGGAGCAGCGATCGTTCGGAGGGCGGGGCCGAAAATTTGTGGTAGTATCCGTGAAGAAAAATTTCGACGCCTGACTCGGCTAGTTCCCGCAGCCATCTTACGAATTCAGGATGCTTGTCCAGTCGCCATGCCGACCAAAAGTCAGGCACAACAAGCATTGCAAAAGTGTGACCAATGCCAATTCGGTCATAGAAATTCACGATTTCTCGTAACCTGTCAAAATAGAGAGGAGTGACGTCATGGATGCATGAAATCAATCTCAATTCCTGCCCCAATGATTCTTTATTGATCATGAAAAATGTCGAATTCCCGTTTGAATTGCGTTAGATCCATTTCTGACCGACTAAGATTTCCATAACGCCTTCCTGCAATTTCTAGTTAGACCCTCTTTTACAGATTTCAGCGCAATCCCCGCAGGAGAATTCGGGCTATTTCATTTTTGGTTTCTGAATTTTCGACCATGCATAATGCGGGCGCAAATTCACGACGCTGCTGCAACGTGCGAAAGATACACGCCCGGTGGGCTGGCGCTCGAAAACCATTCAATGGCATCCTGCACGGCTTCCCGAACTGGTCTAAATCTATATCCCAATTCACGTTCGGCTTTTTCGGACGAGAAATACATCCAGTTTTTCGCGAGGCGAAGTCCGTTCACGGTGACAAAAGGTTCCTTACCGGTCAGAAGGCTCGCGCTTTCGGCGGCCCACGCTAGCGGATAGATAGCCCGTCGCGGGAGTTCTATTTTTGGCGGGGTGCGACCGGCAATTTCAGCAATCATGTACAGGAGCGACTTTAGCGGCAGGTCGTCGCCGCCGAGAATATACCGCTCTCCTATTCGGCCCTTTTCCATCGCCAGCAGATGGCCCTCGGCGACGTCGTCGACATGAACGAAATTCAGTCCCGTATTCACATAGGCAGGCATGGCGCCGCGCATCGCCTCGACTATGATCCGGCCCGTTGGTGTCGGCTTGACGTCTCGCGGCCCGATCGGCGTTGACGGATTGACGATGACAATGGGGGCGCCGAGCGCGATCAGTTGCTGACAACGCACTTCGGCATGAAACTTTGACTGTTTGTAGGCCCCTAGCATGTCGTCCGCCGTCGCAATGTCATTCTCAGCAGACGGGATCCCGTCAGAGCGCAGCTTGATCGTGCACACGCTGCTTGTATGGACGATCTTGGTTACGCCGGCGTCGAGTGCGGCCCTGAGGACATTGTCTGTTCCCTCAATGTTTGAATTGAAGATTTCCTGGCTGTCGCGAGCCCAGAGCCGGTAATCGGCGGCGGCATGGTAGAGATTTTTTATGCCGCGGCAGGCGAGCTCCATGGATTGCGAATTGCGCAAATCCCCGCAAACTTTTTCGACGCGCAGGCTGTCGAGATTTCTTAGATCACTCCTTTCACGGACGAGGACGCGAACTTCTTCGCCGTGGGCCAAGAGCCTCCTCACTATGGCTGATCCCACAAACCCGGTTGCGCCAGTAACTAGAGTCGTCAATTCCGTCTCCGGAGCTCAAATTGCGCGCGGGGCGTATCACGCCCGCTGAACGAATGACGAAGCAGCGTCAGCAAAGCCTCCATGTCGCCTCAAAATGAAAATCGCATCGGGACGACACTGGTGTGCTGCCGGATGGTCGGCCCGGAAAGTCGGTCTCACCAACGCTCTTCGCCGCCCTCAGAAGCAAATACGACCCAATTTGCCGCCTTGGGTGATATTGGTTAGAAGGGCGCTCCCCGAAGCGAAGCTGATTTCCGCGACGATGAAAGATGAACAAGTCACGGCCGCGGAGCTGTTTCGTGCCCACCGCCTCGTCTTTTTGAGGGTGCTTACGCGCCGTCTCGGCGATGCCGATGCGGCCGAAGAGACGTTCCAAGAAGCGCTCATTCACTATGAAAGAGCGGCGAAATCCGAAAAAATCGACAATCCCGCCGCCTTTTTGATGCGCGTCGCGCTCAATCTGGCGATTGACCGGGTTCGTCAGGATACAAGCCGCAAAGCCCGCGAAAAAGCCTGGTTCGAATCCGGCGCCCCGGTGAAATTCGGAATTGAATATGCTTCCGACGCCACTGGCGCCGATGAGCTTTTGATGTCCGCGCAAAAGGCTGAATCGTTGAGACTGCGTATCTCCGAACTCTCGCCGCAGGTGCGAAGAGCGTTCTGGCTGCACAAGATCGACGGACTTTCCCACAGCGAGACCGCAGCGCGAATGGGCATTAGCAAAAGCACCGTTGAAAAGCATATTATGAAGGCGATGCGGCTCCTCCTCGATCATATGTCGGGGGAATAAGCATGAGAGGGAAATTTGCATCTATGGAGGGCACCAAAGGGCGAAACCGTCAATGTTGCTGGAGGGGTGTAAGCGACGATGACGAATGAGACCCCGGATAAATACGCGGACGCCAAGAGAGAGGCCGCGCTCTACTGGCAAATCAGACTAGCGTCGGGAGAGGCGTCTGAAGCCGATTACGAGGCGTTCTGCGCGTGGCTAGAAGAGGACGCCGGTGCGTTCTCCACATTCGCGGAGGCCGAGCGCCTGGCTGCGGCCGTCGAACGCGACAAAAGGCTGGCCGGCCAGTTCAGGCCTGCTGTCGCCGAATTTCGGAAAGGCGGGGTTTTTAACCGTTATTCGAATTGGCGCATCGCCGCGGCGCTCGCAGCAACGCTGGCGCTCGCAGTGTTTGCCGGATTAAGGATAGTCGCCCCGGCGCGACCTGACCTATATGCCGAAGCGGCTAAAGACAGCTCGGTCCGGACAGTGTCGCTTAGCGACGGAAGCACCGTTACGCTGGCGCCAGGCTCCTCCTTTTCCGCAAAAATTACTGGAAAGCGGCGTGAAGTCGACAGCATTGAAGGCCGCGCCGTATTCGACGTCGCAAGGGATCCCGGCCGGCCCTTCACTGTCGCCGTCGGCGAGAACACGGTCAGGGTCCTTGGAACGAAGTTTGAAGTCGCGTCGCTAGGCGGCGTGCAATCTGTCGCCGTTCTTCGCGGCCATGTGGAGGTAAGCAACTCGAAGCGTGGCGAGCCTGCAGAGACATATTCCCTGTTGCCCGGTGACCTTTTGCAACTCAAGTCGAATTCGCCCGGCTCGGTAAGCAAGGTGGAAGTCGGAAACATTGCTGATTGGCAAAGCGGCTTTTTCGATTTCGCCGCAGCCTCGTTCCCAACCGTCGCGGATCGCCTCAACGCGTTCTACGGCAAGACCGCTTTTTCAGTTTCGTCCAATGCACGCGAGATTCAATTCAGCGGCATATTGAAACTCGGAACGCCGGAAGACGTTGCGCGAAGACTTTCTGATCTATCGCCTGTTTCAGTGACTCCGGCGCCGTCAGGCAGATTTTGATCTCGTCAGCCGGGCAGTAAATCCGGGACCTTGCGCCTCAACATCTATGCCGCCACGGCTGCAGCGAAGCGCCATGTCGCTTGCTTGAAGCAACCCTCCGGCTCGTGTTGGCGCGAATGCGCTCATAAAGCGCAATCAAGCTCGTGAAGTGATCGTCCATTGTCCCGGATACGGACGGCGTCGTGCACTGCCCCTTGCGCCATGGCGGCGCGCTCGCGCATCAATACGCGGCCAATTGCGCTTGCGCATGCCTGCACATCATCCGACCTGTAGAATTCGGCGCTCGCCGGACTTGGAATTTCACCGGCCCCTCCCTGATCGGGAACGACTTGCGGCAGACCGGAGGCCAGCGCTTCCGCAATGACGAGGCCATATGTTTCGGAGGGACAGCCGTGAACATAGGTATCGGCCGATGCGAGCAGATCTGCAACGCGCGCCCGGTCGCTGATGAAGCCTGCAACGAAAACGCCGCCAGCCGCGCGCGCAAGCCGTTCGCTGCGGGAACGATCCGGCCCATCGCCGATAATATAAAGCGCAATGGGCCTATTCTGTTCCGCTTCGGCGCGCTTGATCGCCTCGATCAACATCGGCAATCGCTTTTCAGGGTGATGGCGGCTCACGGTCACAAATAATGTCGCGTGCGGATCCGACACGCCGCAGGACGCAAGCATTTCGGACCGCACGCGGTCGCTCCGCCGCTTGGGGGAGAAATGCGACGGATCAACCCCCATTCCAATTATTTCGGGGCGAACCATTCCCGCTTTCTCGAACCGGTCCGCGAGCCACCGGCTGGCGACGACGGAAGTGTCAAATCGATTCTGGAGTCGGCCGAAATAACGGTGGAACCACGCGAATTGGCGATCGATTGTTTCGGGCGCGGCGAGTGTCCGCAAAATCGTGCGCGGATAGGTCAGGACTGGATCCTGGTGGATGAAGAGCGCTTTTGGAATTGAGGCCGGCTGGCGGGCCGCAATCCATGCTCCGCGCCAGGGCGAGGCGCCTTCTATAAAATCAGGCCGCTCCGCTGCGACAATTTCGTCAACTGGGCGCGAGTCAAAGAACAGGTGATAGCGCGGATCAACCGGAATGGGCGGCGTCTTCACCCAGATCAATCGGCCTCCTCTCCGCTCCTCGACCCTGTTCTCAGCGCCGGGAGCGACAACGACGAGCGACAGGCCGCAAATATGGGCGAATTCGAATTTTCTCTCGACAAAGGTGCGGACGCCGCCGCCGCACTTGGAGTAAAATTCAGCGACTTCCAACAGCTTCATCGACTCACCGCGAACCGTTCGCAAAAACAACCGCCGCCACTTCTGATGGCGAAGATGCGCACAACTGGTTTGTTGACGGATTTTGAGGGAACGTACCTCTATGCGACGAAATTCTTTTTGGTTGATCTCCCCAGGGACGCCAGCAAAGCTTGGAAGATGCGCTTAGCCCTGATCGCCCTAACTATTGCCGGAATTTCATCTTCTGCGATTGCCGGCGACGGCACCCCGCTGTCTATTCCTGCGGGTTCGCTCCAGGATTCCCTCGCCGCGCTTGCGCATGATACGGGGCTGTCGATCGGGTTCGGCGACGTATCACTCAAAGGATATGAGAGCCGCCCGGTCTATCGCGCGCCAACTGCGCGGCAAGCGCTCGATCGGATTCTCGCAAAGTCGCCGTTCACATACAAATTTGTCGATGAAGACACAGTCCTGATCGTCGAACGGGCGGAGGATGATTCACTCGTGGACGGCGATCATTCTGCGCCGATGCGGGCGGGCGCGAGAGATACGATCTATGTCACAGCGACCAAGCGGACCGCAGCGGTCAAGGATATTCCCGGAACCATCTCGTCGTTAAACGGCGAATATATCGCCCGGCTCGGAATACGGGACATCAGCGAGCTTTCCTCAAGCGTCGCAGGACTTTCCGCAACAAATCTTGGCGTCAGCAGGAACAAGGTCTTCATCAGGGGGATTTCAGACGGCGCCTTCGCGGATCGCACCCAATCGACCGTCGGCGTCTATCTTGATGAGACGCCGCTCATCTTCAATGACACCAATCCCGATTTACGAATCGTGGATGTCGATCGCGTCGAGGTTCTGCGTGGACCGCAGGGCGCGCTTTACGGCGCCGGATATCTCGGCGGCGTCTACCGAATGGTGACCGCAAAGCCTGATCTCGAAAATTATTCGGCGCGCGCACAAATGAATCTTTCCGGTACCCGAAATGGCGGCGTCGACGGAGCCGCCGACCTGGTCGTAAATATTCCGATCGACCAGGATAACACTGCGTTGCGAGCGTCCGCATATTACGAACGCTCGAGCGGATATATTGATAACATCCGGCTCGGCGAGAACAACACGAACGAGACGCGCACAGCGGGAGGCAGGATTGCAGTGCGCCGGATTTTGTCGCGGGACTGGAGCATCGATATTTCGGCGACCGGCCAATTCGTCAAACTCGAAGACGCACAATACACAACGCCGGCGCTCGGCGGATTGCGTCGCAGCAACGCGAACCGGGAGCCCTATTTGGACGATTTCCGCGTTGTCAGTGCAACCCTCTCAGGGGACACGCAACTCGGCGCTGTTACATCGACATCGTCTTACATCCTGCGCGACAGCGATACGGTCTTCGACGCGACAGACGCATTGCCGCTCCTGATCGGCGACGCCAGTGCGACAGGCGTTGAGAATTTGGACAGCAATATTCGCTCATTCTCACACGAGACGCGCATCGCCAGCGAATCAGGCCGGCCATTCCAGTGGGTGATCGGCGCGAATTTCCTTTCGCGCCACGAAAACTTGTTGACTTCGTTGCGTGTGGGCAGTTCCGGCGCGACGCCCTTTGAAAGCTTTCGTCACGACAGGATCGGAGAAATCGGGTTGTTCGCGGAAACGACTGCGAAATTGACCGAAAATCTTGAATTAACGTCGGGCGTGCGCTGGACCAGAACTACGTTTGATGTGGACTTCCAGTCATCAGGCGTGATCAACAGCCGGCGCGACAAGAATCTGGTCGATCGGCGCACCTTGATGAGCGTATCGCCAAAAATAGCGCTCTCCTATCGCGCTAGCCCCAACGCGAATATCTACGCGCTTTTTTCAAGAGGCTCGAGGATTGGCGGATTCAACGTTTCAACGCCGCTTGCCGCCCTCACGATTCAGGACCCCGGCGATGATACAAGCGCTTTTGAATCGGACTCGCTCTGGAATATTGAGACTGGCATTAAAGCCGCCTTCGCCGACGGTCTTATCACAGCAAATCTGAGCGCATTCTACGTGCGTTGGAACGATATTCAAACGGACCAGATTCTGCCCAACGGGTTTTCCTATATCGCCAATGCGGGCCGCGCCCGAAACCGCGGCGTCGAAGCCGAATTGACTACAAATCCGTTCGACGGACTTGAGGCCTCACTCTCGCTTTTCTGGAATGACCCTGAACTCCTGGAGGCGAACCCGTTTCTGGGTGCAAAACGCGGTGACGCGCTGCCAAATATTCCCGAGATATCTGCCGGATTCTCGGTCGCCTATGATTTCCCAATCTCCGGTCCCTGGCGCGGGGTCGCAGACGCGACATTTTCGTATGTCGGGAAGTCATACCTCACTTTTGCTCAATCCGATGCGCCGACCATGGGAGAGTATGCGTCGGCGAATCTTCGCATAGGCGCCCGGCGCGATCGTCTGAGCGCTGGATTGTTTGCCAAGAACATTACCAATTCGAGAGGCAACACCTTCGCATTCGGCAATCCGTTCAGCATCTCTGCCGCGCAACAGGAGACTCCCCTTCGCCCGCGCGTCATCGGGATCTTTGCCGAATTAACCTACTGAAAAAAATTTAGCCCGCATGGAGGCGACTGCGGCCGGACTCCGTCTTTGACTTCAGACGGCGTAAATTTGAGTTCGGCATGCTTTCGCACAACCTGCCCCCAGTCGTGTCGGCTTTTGCGCGACGAAAAATTGTTTGGGGACTGTTGGCGATAGGTCTGACCATCGCGGCCGGGGCGTCAGCGCAAACTGAGTCCGGCCAGGAGCCCATTGATCTCGCACAATACCGCGGCAAGGTCGTTTATCTCGACTTTTGGGCTTCCTGGTGCGCGCCTTGCGCCGAGTCCTTTCCTTACATGGAGCGGCTGAAACAGGATTTCTCAAAGGACGAGCTCGTGATTGTCGCCGTCAATGTAGATCACGCGAAGCCGCGCGCGGACGCATTTTTGAAACGAATGAATTCCGATTTGCATGTCGTCTTCGATCCTGAAGGCCTGCTGGCGTCGGCATTCAAGGTCAAGGCAATGCCGACAAGCCTTCTCATCGGAAAGGACGGGCGCATCCGATACGTGCATTCGGGTTTTCACGCGGACGACATCGCCAAATATGACGATCATCTTCGGGAGTTACTGGATGAAAAGTGAGAATCTCAGTCGTTTATTGTTACGCGCTTCGGTCGCTTTCCTTTTGGCGAATGGCGCGGCGGGTTGCGCGTCATTCGACGTGAATCCCTGGGACCGCGATCTTCTCGCACGGCGATCCATGCAGTTCAACACGCATCCGCTCATAACTGCCGCCGACGAGCACATTTACTTTAGCAAGGAGGGGTCGAGCGGAGGGCGCGCATTCGGCGGCGGGGGCTGCGGATGCAATTAGCGCGCGGCGGAGGCAGCGTCGCCAGCGCACTGGGCCTATTGTCTGCAACCCTCTTGGGCGCAAACAGCGCATGCGCGCAGGAGTCAGGCGCGATCAATATAAATGACGACACGTCGACCGATCTCGGGAAGACGAGGATCGACATGTCGGTCCTCTATTACGCCGAAGACGGCGGCCGGCTGAAAGCGATCGAACCCGTCGCGAGTGCAACGCTCAATGCGTCAGACGGATCGACATTCAACGTACGTCTGACGTCCGACACGCTGACGGGCGCCACGCCCAACGGTGCCGCTCCGTGGATCGCGCCACAGACCTTTATCACGCCAATAAAGACGCCGGACTCCGAGACAACGACAACGAGCGCCTCGGGACACAGCGTAATCGTAACAATTCCAGGAACGGGCGTTGTCGCAAGTCAATACACTGCGCCAGCGAACTCACTGCCGCTTGATTACGGCTTCAAGGACCAACGCTACGCAATTGATCTCGGCTATTCAAAATTGCTGGCGCCGGATCTTCGCGGATCGTTCGGCGGCGCCTTTTCCACCGAACGCGATTATCGCTCCATTTCGTTTTACGGCGGCGTTGAGAAGGAGCTCTTCCAAAAGCGAACGACATTGTCGGCGTCGGCGAACATTGAATTCGACCAGTCCAAGCCAAAGATCGGCATTCCCGTGCCGCTGTCGCCGATGAGCGGGCTTTTGAAGGGGCCGAACCAAAACAAGACAGTCATCGGCGGCGTGATTGGCGTCACAGAGGTCGTGAACAGATTCTGGCTCGCTCAGCTGAACTACAGCGCAGACCTGTCAGAAGGATACCAGACCGACCCGTACCGAATTATCTCGGTCGTCGATGGCGGATCAGGCACGCCGCTTCAATATCTGTATGAGAGCCGGCCCCGATCGCGATTTCGGCAGAGCGTCTACGCCGCCTCCAAAATCGCCGCGGGGCCTACCGTTGCCGATCTTTCGGCGCGCGTATACAAGGATGATTGGGGCGTCAAATCATTCACTGGAGAAATCAAAGAACGCATCCCGTTCGGCTCTGCTTTCTATTTCGAACCGCGTTTCCGCTACTACACGCAAGGGAAGGCAGACTTCTTCAAGGACTATCTTCTTGCCGGCGCCCCTCTGCCTGCTTTTGCGACATCGGACAGCCGGCTTGGCAAATTCTCCGCGAAGACAATCGGCGCCAAGATTGGCGTTCGCCTGGGCGGCGGCGAGTTCTACCTGAAAGGCGACCGATACATACAGAGCGGCGATCAGAACCCGCCCGGCACAATACCGGGACTCGCAGGAGAAAATCTCTTTACCGGAGTCTCCGCCACCAGCATAATCGTCGGGTATTCATTCGCGTTCTATTAGCGGTTCCTCCTTGTCCGGAATTGATGGAAATCCAAACGGCGCCACGTTGGAGCAGGCCGGCGATTGTTTCGTTTATCGGTTTTCAGCGATGGCTTCGCCTTGCGAAGTAAGAATTGAAACCGGAAACTGCGACGCAGCGCGCCGACTCGGCCGGATCGCAGAAAAAGAAGCGCGGCGTATCGAAGAAAAATACAGCCGATATCGCTCCGACAGTGTCGTTTCTCAAATCAACGGCTCAAATGGCGCTGAATTCGTTGTCGATGCCGAAACCGCCCGCCTCATCGACTATGCCGACCATTGTTACGGGCTCAGCAACGGACAGTTTGACATCACGTCGGGCGTATTGCGGCGCGTGTGGAAATTTGACGGTTCAGATCGCATCCCGTCGCCCGTGGACGTGAACAATATTCGCAAATTTGTCGGATGGGAGAAAGCGCTCTGGCGCTCGCCCGCAATAATTCTTCCTGAAGGAATGGAGATTGATTTTGGCGGCATCGGCAAAGAATACGCCGTCGATCGCGTGGTCAGCCTGCTGAAAGAAGCGAGTGCTCCGGCGTTTCTGGTAAATTTCGGCGGAGATTTGCGCGCCTCCGGTCCGCGAAGCAATGGAGAACTTTGGCGCGTCGCAATTGAATCCGTAATGACGCCGGGGGCGCGCGAAGGGCTTCTTGTGATCGGCGCAATGGCGTTAACGACGAGCGGTGATGCGCGCCGGTATCTTCTGAAGGACGGCGTTAGATATGGACACATTCTCGATCCTCGCACCGGATGGCCGGTCAAAGACCCGCCGCGATCAGTGACCGTCGCTGCGCCGACCTGCACCGAAGCCGGCCTGCTTTCGACGTTGGCCATGTTGCTCGGTCAGGGCGCAGAGGCTTTCCTCAAAGCAGAAGGCGTAAGAGCGTGGGTCTTGCGATAACTGGCGTCGGAATATTAGCGGGGATCAGATACTTATTACCTGGCGAAGGCTTTCTGCAAATCTCCGATCCCTCGTTCTCAACAATGAAAATGCTGATTCCAAATATTCGGAAACGCGCTGCTTGATTGCTTGATCTGAACCAACCCCAATTTTTGCGCTCATCGAAAAGTCACCGAAGACATATCGATCGCCAAGCGAAGAGCAATTTAAGCTCGATCCTAGATAATTCGAAGATAGATCGAAGAGCGAACGGAGGCAGAATCGAAGAATTCCCCGTGGTTTTCCCGGCGAGGGTGTTTCCATTTTGACGTGTTTTGTGCGCCTATAGGCTCGCCGTTATGCCCGTCTATATCTCCCCTACAAGTCAGCTATATACCGCCTACGCATCGGCTATAAGCCGTCTATTGGCCAGCAATATTGCCGTTAAAAGCATTGCGGCGACAATTCTCCTTGCCACCGGTCGTCGAATTGTCTGCCAACGCGGGTATGACGTCCTAAATTCGAAGCCCTTTGCGCCGGCTCAGTGCGAAAATTGAACTTGGACTCTCCAAGCAGTCAGAAGAGGGTCGCGAAAGAGCCTGCTGGCGGTCGCGATTCACTTTCTGTTCTGTCGACTTGGGTGTCAGCCAAGAGCGTCAATGGTCGGGATCTCTGCGTCGATGGGCGGCGCGGCATCGCTAATTCATGTCGCGGTTTTTTTTAGTTGTCATGTATAACATGCAACGCTATAGTCGGGGCCAATGTATTTGGAACCCTCGATATCCCGGAGCCAAGTCCCGCTGCGGCGCAAGATGCTTGTAAAGGCGCCCGGCGGCGGCGTTCGGTTGTACGCGGAGTTTAAAGAAACGGCGTTTTCGCGGCTGAAGAACGACGATCTGCTCGATTCCGCAGACATTTCAGCGCTCTACAGCGCGTCGATGCGCACTGTTTATCGCTGGATTGCGGAGACGAATTTGCGGCCTCACGGCAAGGTGGGCCGCGATTATTACTTCACCAAGGCCGAAATCCTGCGCTGGCATGATGACGACAAGCCGCCCATGGGGCGGCCATGGTGAGCGTTCTTGTAGTGCAACCTCTGGCCCAGCCCGGCGGACTGGAACGTGGGTCACGGCCTCCAACCTGTTGGAGAGCCCAGCATGACCCGCCGACTGAAACAGCCCGCCAATGACAATCAGCCGCCTGTGGGGCGGCGGATCGTCAAGGAACTCACGGTAGACCTTCCGATCCTCGAGACCGAGCTTGCTTTGATCGAGAAACCCATTTTGCGGCGATGATCGAGGCGTTGCGGCGGGACGTCGCCAATGACGACAGCGAGGGCGCGCCTGTTGAGGAGACCAAGTCATGAAGCGCGGCGATCTACGCGCGGGTCTCGACCGGCAAACAGGCGGCCGCTGATCTCTCCGTACCGAACCAGACTGCCTATGCCGGGCCTATGCAAGGACAAACGAATACGAGGTGGCGGGTGCGTTTGTTGACGCTGGGGTGAGCGCCAGGACCGACAAGCGGCCGGAGTTTCAGCGAATGATCGGTCTCGCATGCGGCCCGCAGCGGCCCTTTGACGTGATCCTCGTCCACAGCCTGTCGCGACTCTTTCGAAACACCAAAGACCTCCTCGTCTACAAGGACCAGCTGGAAGAGAGCGGCGTTCGCCTCGTCTCTATCACCCGTGACATCGGCGAAGGGGACGCAGCGGACATCCTCCAAACGATGCTTGGAGCCTTCGACGAACACAACAGCAAGGAGACGGCGAAGCACGTCTCCCGCTCAATGAAGGAGAACGCCGAGCAAGGCTTCTGGAACGGGTCGCGCGCGCCGTTCGGCTATCGGACCTATACGGCCGAGGTTCGCGGCATCCGCAACAAGAAGAAGATCGAGATCGACGAGCCGGAGGCCGAGATTGTCCGCCTCATCTTCCGTCTCTATGTCCATGGCGACGGGACATTGGGGCCGATAGGAACCAAGCGCATTGCGACGACGCTCAATGCGGGCGGCGCCCGGAACCGCGACGGCCAGCCGTTTCGCCTGCAGTTCGTCGACAAGGTCCTGCGCAATACTGCCTATATCGGCGAGCACTATTACAACCGAACGATCTGCGACGGAAGAAGCAAAGGCCCAAAGAGGAGTGGGTGGCGTTTGCCATGCCGCGCATAATCGACGACGCGCTCTTCTACGCCGCCCAGGAAAGCTCGACCGCCAGCACCCGATGAAGACGGCTGCGGCTGGTCTCAAGCGACGTGCTCCTGACGGCGGTCGCCAAATGCGGCGGCCCGTGGCGCGCCGATGCGCAAGCAATCCGGCAAACGCGCGGCCGGTATCACTATTATCGTTGCCGAAAAAGTGACTCAGGCGCGACCGTCTGCGCCGGCGTCGCAATCGCCATGGCCGAACTCGACGACGCCGTCCTGTCGGCGATCGAAGAGACGGCGCTGGAGCCGAAGCGCCTCCAGAAAATGGCTCACGCGCTCGTTGCGCGCGCCGCCGAACGCAATCAATCGCTCGCCGAACGGCAGAAGACCCTCGACGGCGAAAGGCGCAAAGCGAAGAAGCAGATCGCCGAGCTATACGCCCGCGTCGGCGCCGGCGACATTGCGATGGACCAAACGCTGAAAGACTTCATCGCCAGTCTGCAACAGAGGATTGAAACGCTGACGCGTCAGGCGGCGCATATTGCCGCCGAGCGCAGCCGGCCGATCGAACTCCTGAGACCCGAGCGCGCCGAAGAATTTGGAATGGCCGTTAAAGCCGCCCTCAGAAATCCGGAGAACCGCGCCTTCGCAAGGGCCTACGTAAACACGCTCGTCAGCGAAGTGACCGTCTCGGACGATGAGATCCGCATCAAAGGACCCAAAGCCGCGCTCATCGAACAAGCTGCGATCTATTCGGCAAAGGGTGAGCTGGTTCCATCTTTTGCCCAGCAATGGCGCACCATGAGCGATAAAAATGCGAACTGGCGGCTGTCTTTGTCCTATTAACCTTATTGAAAATTTTCGTTGGTCACTGGCTTGCGGGGGTGATTTTGCGACAAATTTCGAATTTTTCGCCAACATCGGACCCTATTGCCTAGAGCTTTTAGATGTATACGCTCAGGGTCGGGTCATGAGCGTTAGCGCCCCTTCTTTCGGATGAGCGTGGCTGTCGCTTCCATTGCAGGGTCACGCCCGGCGAAATAATCCTTCGCTGTCATTTGCACCGGAATATTCGGCGTAATCGAACGCCGCTGATCCCAAGGATGAGACAATTGCCAGCGGACGCCCATCACGCCGCCGATGAGGCCGCTTAAGGGCAGTTGGTGGTCTGCCTCCGGCAAAGTGGTCCGATGAATCTGTTAGGCTCGGCGGTTGAAAGAGCTGGAGAAGGAGAATTTCCCCTCCGGAAGGCGGTCTCCGATCTGACGCTGGACAAACTGATCCTTACAGAGGCCGCAAAGAGAAACTTCTAAGCTCTTCGCGCCGCCGAGCGTGTGTTGACCGAGTTGTCGGTGAGCTTGGCGTTTCCGAACGCCGGGCCTGCGAGACGCTCGGCCAGCACCGGTCGACCCAACGCAAGAAGCCGCGCGGCCGACAGGGCGAGAAGGTGCTGACAAAAGCGATTATCACCCTGGCCGAACAGTTCGGCCGCTGCGGCTATCATCGCATCACCTCGCTCCCGGCGGGACGGCTGGCATGTGAACGAAGCGGAGTCTACCGGATTTAGCGACGAAGAAGGGCTGAAAGTCCCCAAAAAATAGCCGAAACGGGGCCGCCTATGGCTGAATGACAGCTCTGCGTGCGGCTGCGGCTACAACACCGAACATGTCTGGAGCTACGACTTCGTGATGGATCGAACCCATGACGGCAAACCATTCCGCAAGCTTTGCGTCATCGATGAGTCTACTCGGGAATGCCTTGCTGTCTGGTGGAGCGAAGGCTCAACGCGGGATCGTTCCTCGAAGTTCTTGCCGACCTCTTTCTGCTCATGGTCCGCCGGATCACATTCGTTGCCGGCAATGGCCTGAATTTATCGAGAAGGCGTTGCGCGGGTAACGGCGAGGCTCGGCGTCAAGACGCTCTACGTCAACCAGGAAGTCCAGCAGGAGAACGGCTATTGCGACTGAATTCCAAAGCTCAGGGGAACGAAGCTGCTTGCGCGAGATCTTTACACCATGAATGAAGCCAAACACTGATCGAATGGTGGCGCATTCACTCAATACGTTTCGGCTGCACTCCTCCACTCGGCTATCGGTCGCCCGTGCCAAAAGCCATATTGCCAAGGACGTTCATGCCGCTCTACGTTCTGGACGCAGCGGCATGAACGCCGCCAAACAACCTGCCGGGTCTAACAAATCGCCCGGATCACCTCGATGGGTCAGGCCACTCGTTAATCAGCGAATCATGATCGCGCTCTAAAAATCGTCGTGCGTCCTCTTGAAATGCGGCTCGCCCTTCCCATCTGCGGATAGTTGCGAAAAAAGGGGGCGAAAAATCCGCCACATCTGGCGGGCCGCCGGCCAAATTATGACCGACGAGACGTCAGATCACCGACCGCCGCTAACGAGAGTTTTCGCCTGGATTTTTCAAATTCTGGCGCCCGAGCGGGAATTCTACATTCTTGCCGCGATCTACGGAGCGGGCATCAGCCTTTTGTCGCTGGCGCTTCCGATCTCCGTTCAGATGCTTATCAACACAGTTGCAAATACCGGGCTCGTCACGCCGCTTGCCGTTCTCTCACTCGTGCTTTTCGGCCTCTTGCTGATTTCGGGATTGTTGAATGCGCTTCGCATTCACCTGATGGAGATTTTCGGGCGGCGATTTTACGCGCGCATGACGTCGGAAATCGCGCTGCGCGCAGTCTATGCAACTGATCCCTATTTTCTCGATGTCGGCAAAGGCCCCCTCTTCAATCGCTATTTCGACATGGTGGTCGTTCAGAAGGCAGTGCCGGATCTACTGATTGGCGGATTTACGGTCGTCCTTCAGGCGCTTGTCGGATTCTTGCTGGTGTCGCTCTATCATCCGCTTTTTTTCGCCTTTAACCTCGTCTTCATCGGGCTGATATGGCTTGTCTTTGTGTTGTGGGGCGGCGGCGCAGTGAGATCGGCCGTAGCCCTTTCACACGCCAAGCACCTGACGGCGTCGTGGCTCGAAGAGCTCGCCGGGTCCAACGGGTTTTTCAAATCTGCGCGTCACGTTGCCTACGCGCTGAAAAAAACGGACGCTGCGACGGCGCGCTATGTGGACAATCACCGCCGTCACTTCCGCTGGAAGTTTTCGCAGACTCTGTCGCTGCTGATCATTTATGCAGCGGCGAGCGCAACGCTCCTCGGCCTTGGCGGTTGGCTCGTCATCGACGGCCAGTTGACGCTTGGGCAACTTGTCGCCGCCGAACTCATTCTCTCCGCTGTGTTCGCGGGCGTCGCGCAGCTCAGCGCCTATCTTGGATCATTCTACGACCTGTCGGCGGCAATCGACGAACTGTCCCTGTTTTTTGAAGTGCCGCAGGAAGACCCCGCC
>JAWKVJ010000032.1:0-35490 GCA_041398085.1 Parvularculaceae bacterium | reverse complement strand
CACCCCTGACTGGGAGCTTTCGCAATGACCGCCATCGTCGACATAATCGGCCGTGAAATTCTCGACAGCCGGGGCAATCCGACCATCGAAGTCGATGTTGTCCTTGAAGACGGATCGATGGGCCGGGCTGGCGTGCCATCGGGCGCCTCGACCGGCGCACATGAAGCGCATGAGCTGCGGGACGGCGGCGAACGTTATGGCGGCAAAGGAGTGCAACAAGCCGTCGCGGCGATCGCCGGCGAAATTTCCGACGCGTTGATCGGGCTTGAAGCTGAAGACCAGGTCGATATCGACGAAACGTTGATTGAGCTTGACGGCACGGACAACAAAAAGCGCCTCGGCGCGAATGCGATCCTCGGCGTTTCGCTCGCCGTCGCCAAGGCGGCCGCTGAAGCTTCCGCCATGCCGCTCTATCGTTATGTCGGCGGCGTCTCTGCGAGAACGCTCCCCGCGCCGATGATGAACATTATCAATGGCGGCGCTCATGCCGATAACCCAATCGACATTCAGGAATTCATGATCATGCCGCTTGGCGCGGAGAATTTCTCTGAGGCGCTGCGCTGGGGCGCTGAAGTTTTTCATGCGCTGAAAAAGGGACTGAAGTCAGCCGGCCACAACACCAATGTCGGCGATGAAGGCGGTTTTGCACCAAATTTGAAGTCGGCGGATGAAGCGCTGTCCTTCATCATGAAGGCGATTGAGGCGGCCGGCTTGAAGCCTGGCAAGGATGTCTACATTGCGCTCGACGCTGCATCGACCGAGTTTTTCAAAAACGGCAAATATCACCTCGAAGGCGAGGGCAAAGTGCTCAACGCAGAGGAAATGGCCGCCTATTACGCTGATCTCATGGCTCACTATCCGATCGTTTCGATCGAAGACGGCGTTGCTGAAGACGATTGGGCGGGCTGGAAGGCATTGACCGACCGCATTGGCGGCAAGTGCCAGCTGGTCGGCGACGATCTTTTCGTGACCAACGAGAAACGTCTGAGGGACGGAATCGCCAAAGGCTGCGCGAACTCCATCCTCGTCAAGGTCAACCAGATCGGCACGCTCACCGAAACGCTTGCGGCTGTCGATGCGGCGCACCGTTCAGGCTACACCGCCGTCATGTCGCATCGCTCCGGCGAAACTGAAGATTCAACGATCGCGGATCTCGCCGTCGCGACGAATTGCGGACAGATCAAGACTGGATCGCTCGCACGCTCCGACCGCACGGCGAAATACAATCAGCTCCTGCGCATCGAGGAAGAGCTGGGCGCCGCGGCCCGGTATGCAGGCGCCGGCTTTTTAAGAGGCTGACGCAAATTCTCCTTTCATGCGAAAAGCGAAAGAAAAATACATCTTTTCAGAGGCTTGAATGCCTTTACGTTGTCCTCACTTAAAGCGGGTGCGGCGTGATTTTTGTCGCGCAGCGCTCTTTGACAAGTAAGAACAGAAAATAATTGCGCAGCACGCCAGCGACGCAATTTGCTGAAAATATTACGCGCATATTCGGTGCGGATTTTCCGTGCAAAAACGCTGCACCCAAACAGGAAAGCGGGTTCATCCTATCGACCGCCCGCCGGCAAAAACGCATTTTCCACCATAAACGAATTGTTAACCCAAATTCGACTCAGGTGAGTCGCAAGCAAGGGGCGGGCGCCGTGAATCGCAGATCGATCAATTGGCTTTTTGATATTTTGTTGCCGGGCGTTTTTGTCTGCCTCACGGCTTACCTTGCCTATGACGGGCTGATCGGCGCCAGCGGTTACCGCGCGCTTGCAGCCCTTCAGGACGAAGTCGCCATCAAACAGGCCGAGGTCGATGCGCTGACGCAAAAGCGGGAACATCTGGAGCGCACCGCCGAGCAGCTCAATCCGCGCTCGCTCGACGCCGATATGGTCGACGAGAAGGTCCGATCCGTTCTCGGCTATGTCGAGGCGGGCGATATCGTCATCCCCCGCGACCAGCTCGAGGCCATCATCCGCGACGCCAAGGCCAAAACTCGCTGACGGGCTGGGCCTTGCCGCCTTCCTTGTTCGCCCGCCCTTGTTAGGTCGCAGGCCCTCGCCTAAAAGCGGGACCTTGCCCGTTTCCCTCGGAGAAAGACATTGGCCGCGTCCCAGAAAAAGCGCTCCGCGTCTGTAAAGAAATCGCAAAAAGCCGCTGCGCCGGAAAAGACCAATCTTTCGGCGACCAAGGACGAGCTCCTCAAATATTACCGCGACATGCTGCTCATCCGCCGCTTTGAAGAGCGCGCCGGCCAGCTTTACGGCATGGGCCATATAGGCGGTTTCTGTCACCTCTATATCGGTCAGGAAGCCGTCGTCGTGGGCGTCGAGGCGATCAAGAAAAAAGGCGACCAGACAATCACTGGCTATCGCGATCACGGTCACATGCTTAGCAGCGGCATGGAGCCCAAAGGCGTGATGGCGGAATTGACAGGGCGCGAGGGCGGCTATTCGAAGGGCAAGGGCGGCTCGATGCACATGTTCTCGAAGGACGCTGAATTTTACGGCGGCCACGGCATTGTCGGCGCGCAGGTGCCGCTCGGCGCAGGGCTAGCCTTCGCCAACAAATACCGGAAGAACAATTCAGTCAGCTTCACCTATTTCGGCGACGGCGCGTCGAACCAGGGCCAGATCTTCGAAGCGATGAACATGGCGCAGCTATGGAAGCTGCCATGCGTGTTCCTCATCGAGAATAATCAATACGCCATGGGCACCAGCGTCCAGCGCGCCCATTCCGACACGCATCTTTATCGCAGAGGCGCAGCGTTCGGCATACCAGGCGCTGAAGTCGACGGCATGGATGTTATCGCTGTGCGCGAAGCTGCGCGAGAAGCAACCGAACATGCAAGAAGCGGCAAGGGGCCTTACATTCTTGAGATGAAAACCTACCGCTATCGCGGCCATTCTATGTCGGACCCCGCGAAATACAGATCGCGCGAAGAAGTCGATAATGTTCGCGAACATAATGACCCAATCAAACGCGTCGAAGCGCGCATCCTTAGCGCCAAGCACGCGAGCGAAGATGACCTCAAATCAATCGACAAGGACATCAAGGCGATCGTTAAAGAGGCGGCCGATTTCTCGCTCGAAAGCCCGGAGCCGCAGGCGAGCGAGCTTTACACTGACGTTCTCGCCTGAAATCTGCGGAGAACTGGGCGGCCCTTATGTCTCCTGCGCCGCTTGAAATCGTCCATGTTTTTCCGTCATTCGCCCTCGGCGGCCAGCAGCGTCGGCTTCTGACGCTTATCGATGGTCTGGGCGCCGATTTCCGGCATCGCATCATATCGCTCAGCGATGACATTGCAGCTGCCGACGCACTGAACCCGGAATTGGCGACCGCAGCGGCGATCCCGTTCAGGAAAGCCTCAACGCTCGATTTTGGAAATATCCGGCGGCTTCGAGAAGCGGTCGCCGGCGCTGATCTCCTTTGCACTTATAATTGGGGGTCGATTGAGGCCGTCATCGCCAACCGGCTCGGTCCGCGCATAAGGCATATTCATCACGAAGACGGATTTGGCGCAGACGAAACGGGTGGGCGGCAATTGCCGCGGCGCGTGCGCGCCCGCCGAATTTTGTTGTCGAGAAGCCTTGTCATCGTCCCGTCAAGGACACTTGAAAAGATTGCGATCGATATATGGAAGTTGAAACCCGATCGCGTGCGGCGCATCCCCATCGGGATCGACCTTGAAAAATTTAAAGTCGCGTCACGCGAGAGATCCGGCGCGCTGGTTACTATTGCAGCTATTGGCGCCTTACGGCCTGAAAAAAATTTCGCGCGCCTTATCCGATGTTTTGAAAATGCAAGCGAGGGAATGACCGCGCGCCTTCTCATTTGGGGCGAAGGACCGGAGCGCCAGACGTTGCAGGAACTGGCCGCAATAAGCGCCGCCGCGCCGCGTATAACTCTCGCTGGTGAAACCGACGAACCTGAAAGAGCGCTCGCCGTAGCGGACATTTTTACGCTTTCATCGGACACGGAGCAAATGCCGGTCAGTCTGATCGAAGCAATGGCGACAGCGCTGCCAGCGGTCGCAACCGATGTCGGCGATGTGAAGAGCCTTGTCAGCTGGGAAAATGAACCATTCATCGTCCGTGCAGAGGACGAACGGCGTTATGCAACAGCGCTCAAAAAACTGATTGAGGACGCCGCTTTACGTAAGAAACTTGGGCGCGCGAACGCAGAAAAATCCAAGGCATTCGACGCACATTCGATGATTGCCACGTTCGGCAAACTTTACGGAAATCCCACAACGCGCTAAATATTTCTTATGATAGTTCAGATATCTACATTTGTATGTATTGCATTGTTTGGACTCATACTTGGGTTGTTGTTAAAATTTTCCTTGGGGGTCAGCCTAAGCGATACCGCACTGGTCATTTCTGGTTGGACGTTTTTAGGTTCTCTCGTTACTTTCGACGATGAATTCCCAGGCGGTTGGTCAAATCCTAATGGTGAAAACGACATTCCTTGGTTGGCGCTTGGTATAAAAGGACTCGTTTTCCTCGCGTTCGTATTATTCAAAGTTCTTCAAGTTCCGAACCTGCCTGCAGTCACTTAGAAACTAGACTGTTTCGACTCCCAAAAACGCATCGAACATGATGAGGGCCCAAAGCTCAGCGGAATAATCAGAAACGCCAGCCGCATGACGCACAATCATCTGGCCAATCGACTCTTCATTGAAAAAACCGGTATTGAGCCAGCGCGTCGATTCGCAAAGCCGTGAGACAGGGCCTTCAGGGTCTTTCAGCCAGCTGGCGACGGGCGGCGAAAAACCCTTCTTCGCAGCATAAAGAATATCGCGATCAACGCGGGGCTCAAGCGCTGATTTTAAAATACGCTTGCCGCCAACGCCGCGGCGAAAGGACGAGGGAAGGGTCAGCGCCCAATCTGCAAATCGATGGTCGAGAAAGGGCGCACGAACTTCAAGCCCATGCGCCATCGACATGCGATCGATTTTCGTCAGCATGCGCCCGGGCAGCCATGTCGCCAAATCGATGGCCTGCGCCATCGTGAATGGATCAAGCGTTTCATCCGCGACTGAGCGCAGCGGCGCCGCATGATCGAAGTCCGGCATAGACCGCATGAATTCTCGCGAGAGTATTTTCTCCGCGCGGTCAGGAGGAATCATCGAAACGCTGCGGGCATAGGCGCTGATACTATCCTCGCCAAGCGCCTGCAATGTCGTCTTGAGGCGAAACGGCCGCGGCGCCCAGTCAAGCTTTGGCCAGAATGTGCCAGCCGCACCGAAAGTGGCGCCACGAACCGGCAAGGGGACAAGCGCGCGCAGCTTTTCTTCACCAGCAAAGAACGGGTAACGCCGATAACCGCCAAATATTTCGTCCGAGCCATCGCCTGACAAAGCGACTTTCACATGACGACGCGCGGCTTTTGAAAGAAGAAATGTCGGCAGGGACGAAGGATCTGCAAAGGGTTCGCCGAATATGTGCGCAATGCGGTCGAACTGGACGGCCGCATCGAGCGAGACGACTTCCTCATGCGCATTGGCGCCATAACGCGCAGCCGTTCGCCGGGAGAATACGCGTTCGTCAAATGCGTCTTCCTCAAAGCCGATCGTGCAGGTTTCGACCGTCGTGCTATTGCGCGCCATTGAACTGACGATGGCAGCGCTGTCGACGCCGCCAGAGAGAAACGCGCCAATCGGCACATTGGAAACGAGCGCCGACGCAATGGCGTTGTCTAATCCCTCCAAGAGAGCCGCCTTGGAGGCGCCAAATTCTTCGCCAGCACCTACCCGAAACTGAGGCCGCCAATATTGTTTGGACGCTATCTCGCGCCCGGCCGCCACCTCCAGAATCGAGCCAGCAGGCAGTTTAAAAACGCCTTCATAAATCGTCATCGATTCCGGCACATAGCCATAATGGAAATAGAGCGCGACTGCCTCATGCCAATGAGACAGATCAACAAGCTCTGAGGCGCGAATGGCGCCCATTTCAGATGCAAATATGAAGAAGCCGTCTGCCGTCAGAGCATAGTAAAGCGGCTTTTCGCCGAACCGATCGCGCGCAAGCAACAAATTTCTTGTACGCTTCTCCCACCATGCGAAGGCGAACATGCCGCGCGCCTTTTCGATGAAATCCGTCTGGTCGCGCGCGAGGCCTTCGGCGAGCACCTCGCTGTCTGATTTGGTTTTGAACGCAGCGCCTTTTTCGACAAGTCTGCGCCGGAGCTCCTGATAATTGTAGATCTCGCCATTGAAAGTGAGAACGCCGCTACGCCCGGTGTCTTCGATAGGCTGCGCGCCGCCTTCGACGTCAATTATTGAAAGGCGCCGATGGGCAAGACCTATTCCGGGTTCGACAAAAAAGCCTTCGCCGTCAGGACCTCGATGGGCGAGGGCGTCAGCCATACGCCGTAATGCGCGCCTATCGACTTCGCGCTCGCCTTTCAAATCGAAAATGCCAGCAATTCCGCACATAAGGCTTTATGATGACGCGCCCAACACGTCTTCAATGAAAGACGCGAGCGTTGCATCCGGGCTATCGACTTTCGGGGCGGCGATAAAAATAGCAGCGCCCGAATATTTCCGCCCAACAAGCTTGTCGGCTGCAATTCGGAGCTTCAATTCAAACGGACTCAGGAAGTAGCGTCCATGATAGCGATAGACCCTTGCGACTTCGATTTTATCGCCGTGCTCACTCAAGAGAGTCTGTGTTGTTACCGAGCCTCCCCGAAGATTGAGTTGGGAATTAGAAATTATCCGCCAATCGCTCCCGTCGGCGGCGCGCACGCCGTAGGAAGCGATCTCAGCTCCTTTTCGGTCATAGGCATAGGCGCCGAGCGTTACCTGCACCGTCTCACCGTCGCGTGAAAAAGCACTGATCTGAACTTTGTCGGCGCCGCCTGTTTGCGCATGCCAATCGATGACAGGTGTAGTGCGGCGCCAGCCGGGTGCGGAAAACTCTTCCAGCTTCAGTTCAGGATTTGCAGGCGTCCCGGCAATCACGAACGCAAAGTAAAGGAATGCAAAGACTGGCAAGATCGCCGCGAAAATGGGCGCCGTCTCGTTTACTGGGCGAGAAATGTCCGGGGCCCTTACGACATTCTGCTCGCCTTGAAAGCGGCGCGCAAAAACAACAAGAGCGATGATAAGCGCCGAATAAAAAACCCAGCCGAGAACTACATGCTCAGCGCCGAGCCCAATTTTGCGGTTCGTGACTGCCGCTAGAAGGATCGCCAATGCCGCACGAAGCCAGTTTGCAATGACCGCAACCAAAAGCACAGCGCCAACAAACAAGGCGCTGCTGCGCATACGCGAAAAACTCAAATGAGCGACGAGCGCCGAAATCATGGCGCCAGCGAGCAGAAACCGAAGACCGGCGCAGGACTCCGCCATTTCAAACCGCCCCGCGCCGGTCGTTAGCATATAACCGTCCCGCACGGTTTGAACGCCGACAAAATTAAGCATCATCGCGACTGCGGCCGATGCAATCGATTGCAAAGCAGGCGTCAATTCCTCGCCAAAGGGGACCATGAAAAACAGGAAGGCCAACGCAAACGCCCAGCTGCGGGCGAGCTCACGGCCAAACGCAATAATGACGGCACCGATTATCCCTGTCACAAGCGCCACATCGCCGAGAACCGCGACATTCGATGCGCGAGACGCCAACCACATAGCGAGTGCAATAGCGAGGACTATTAAACCGCCCGCGTCAGCTGCAGGGCTCGCGCTCGACCAGTCACGCCGGCGCCAGACGAGATAAGCGGATATCGGTGTTACGGCGATTGCGTGGTGATAAAGCGAAACCCCAAACCAAATTCGCGCCATGTGCGCGACATCAGTCGAAAACACGGCCAACAAGGGCAAAAGGACAGCAATGAATGTAACGATCGCGCTGCGCCACGGAGCGGACAGTCGCGTATCGCGCGATGAGGCTGTGCCGATTTCGGCGGCGTTTGCCATCTAGCACCCTGCAAGTAGCGACCGGCGGAATGCCCGACGCAGCCATCCCATGCAAAGGGCAGTCCTATTTGAAGTCGACCATAAAGTTAATCCGGGTGGCCGCCGAAAGCTTTACTGGGCTTTCGCCTCGGACATCGCGAAACAGGCAAGATGCGCCGCTTTGATCTGATTGCAGGCCGCCACCGCATCATCCTCATTGAGGTTCGTAAAGCGGGCGCGATAGAGCGTGGTTCCATCCTCGCGCGTTGTCGGCGAAACAATACGCGACCGGTCCGACAGCTTTGCTGCAATGGCCGCAGTTTCCAGCTCGCGCTGCGCCATTGACTTGGTCGTGAAAGCGCCGATCTGAACGCTCCAGAGCATATCATCAGCGATGTCGCCTTCGCCGACCGGATCATCGACAGCAGAAAGTTTGACCCGTTCGAATTCGTTGAAATCGTCGCTGTCCGCCGCGGCGATAAGGGCGCTTATGCCGTCGTCGGAAGTAGGGCCGAGAGACGCAGCCGCAATCTTGATTTCTCCGCGCATCGCCTCATTCCCGGCGATCGTTGGAACCGAATTCTGTTCAGCGAGCGCTGCGATCAGCGTCGGCTTCATCCGCGGGGTCGGGGTTTCGCGGTGCAGAGCGGCGATCAGCGTCGGCTTTGCCTTGATGTCTGAAAACGCTTCGCCGAGAATCTTTTTCATATGGTTGTCGCGCGTGCGAACCGAGCGTCCGCCTAGGACTATGCCGATCAGGCGCACGCCATCGCGTTGCGCTGTTGTAGCCAGATTAAAGCCTGAACGCGACGTATATCCAGTTTTAAGGCCGTCAGCGCCGTCGAAAGTCTTCACGACCCTGTTGTGAGTTTGATAGGTGCGGCCGTTCCAGGTGAAAGATAAGGTGTCGAAGAAATAGAAGTATTGCGGGAAATCCTGGATCAAGCGTTGCGACAAGGTGGCAAGGTCACGTGCTGTGGTTGTCTGGCGCGAATTCGGCAATCCCGAAGCGTTGCGATATTGGGTGTTGCGCATGCCGAGCGTGCGGGCTTCCGCCGTCATCTTCTGGGCGAAGCGCCATTCCGAGCCGGATATGCCTTCCGCGATGACGACGGCGACGTCATTCGCCGAGTTAACGACAATCGCCTTGATCGCATCTTCAACGCTGATCTTATCCCCGACCCTGAGGCCAAGCTTGGAGGCGGGCTGCGCTGCGGCGCGCGCCGACACGGTGAATTCGCTCTCAAGCGTGAGCCGGCCAGACTCGAGCTCCTCGAACAGGAGATAGAGGGTCATCATCTTGGTAAGAGAGGCCGGGTATCGTTTTGAATCGGCGTAACGGCTGAAGAAGACGTCCCCCGAATCGGAATCCATCACGAAAGCCGCGTATTTATTGACATGACTGCGGCGCGACTTGGCCGCCGCCTCAGTCGCCGGGAGAGTTAGTCCTGAAAAAAGGACGAGAATCGCTAACACGCAACGCAACGAAAAGTTCATTTTCAAACCCTCGCCAAAACGCTTGCGTTGCGCAACTTAAAATTGGTGACCGCCACGTCCGCCCCGCTATTTTTCCGGCGTGCCAATCCGCCGACCACGTAAAAGAGCCGCCTTCGGGCGATGCTCGCCAGATAAATAGCAAGCAGCGTGCCGCCAAGGCCCTTTATTGCTTGACGCCGAGGGTGATCTTGGAGGGTAAAAAACTCGTTAATCTTAAAATTTTGCGAAAATCCCATTCGATCCCGAAAAGGATCATATGGACCCAGTATGCGGGACTTATGTTGCGCTGCAATATTTCTCTTGACCTCCTATGTAAATCGCCTATGTTGCATTGCACAAAAGCTGGATCGTCATCAGACGACGACAGCAGGAAACGCCAAGGAGATTACAATGGCCGCCAAGAAGCAGACGGTTGAAAACGCTTTCGAAAGTGCAACCGCATTCACGTCGGACGCCTTCAAAGAAGGTTATGAGAAATTCGCTACAGGCTCGAATTCATTTGCTGATTTCCAGAAGGGCTCGCTTGAAGCCTGGATGCAGTCGGCCAACATCGTCGCCAAGGGCTTTGAAAAGGCCGCGACCGAGCAAGCCAGCTTCGCCAAAGACCGTTTCGAGGACAGCGTCGCGGTTGTGAAGGCAGCCTCGACCTCGAAGAGCGTCCAGGAGGCGATCGAACTCCAGAGCGATTTCGCCCGCACGGCGTTTGAGAAAAACCTCGCTTTCGCCAACACGCTCGCCGATCACTGGAATGGCGTAGCGAAAGAAGCCTCCGAGCCAATGACGAAGCGCTATTCGGAATTCGTCGAAATGGTCCAGTCCTACCGCGCCTGATTGGCCCGGAGACTGGCTGCGCGAAAGCGCCGCAATTTGTGAATTTATGTAAACGCCCGGCCCAATGCCGGGCGTTTTCCATTTTGTGCAAATTTTTTTGATGAGGCAATTTCCTTCTTTTCAACCAGATTTCGATACATACTTAATGGCGTATTGGCCCAGTGAGCCGACTACCAAGGATTGCGCGTCGCAAATGGCGAATGAGGAAGACAACGATCAGGGACCTGGATCAGGCGTGGGCATCGTCTCGAAGCCCGCACCGAAGACCAAACGTCCATCCCTCTACAAGGTTCTCCTCCTGAACGACGATTATACGCCGCAGGAGTTTGTCGTGTGGCTGCTGCAGGCTGTCTTCAACAAAGGCGCAGAAGACGCCGTGCGCATCATGCTTCACGTTCACCAGAACGGCGTCGGCATTTGCGGCGTCTACACATACGAAGTCGCGGAGACGAAAGTCGCACAGGTCATGGAGATCTCGCGCCGGCATCAGCATCCGTTACAGTGCACGATGGAAAGGGAATAAGTCGTGGCGTCATTCAGTAGAAATCTCGACGAGTCCCTCCACCGGGCGATCGCTCTTGCGACAGAACGGGATCACGAACTCG
This sequence comes from Parvularculaceae bacterium, assembly GCA_041398085.1. Lineage (GTDB taxonomy): Bacteria > Pseudomonadota > Alphaproteobacteria > Caulobacterales > Parvularculaceae > Amphiplicatus. Next base: position 24,666 of record JAWKVJ010000032.1, on the reverse strand, counting down.
TAACGCTTGAACATCTTCTTCTGGCGCTCACGACAGATCAGGACGCCGCCGCGGTGATGCGCGCCTGTAGCGTCGATCTCGAATTGCTGCGCCGTAATCTGTTCGAGTTTATTGAAAATAACTTGTCGAACCTGAAAACCGATAGCGACGAACAGGCGAAGCCGACGGCGAGCTTCCAGCGTGTCATTCAACGCGCCGTCATTCACGTTCAATCGTCCGGTCGTGAGGAAGTCACCGGCGCTAATGTGCTTGTGGCGCTATTTGCAGAACGCGAAAGCCACGCCGCGCACTATCTCCAGCAGCAGGACATGACGCGCTTTGATGCGGTCAATTACATTTCGCATGGGCTCGCCAAGCATCCGGGTGAAAGTCAGTCAAAAACTCCAAGAGGGTCAAGCGAAGAAGCCGAGAACGGCGGCAAGCCGAACGAAAGCGCGCTCAGCGCCTATTGCGTCGATCTCAACGAGAAAGCGCGAAAAGGGAAAATCGATCCGCTGATTGGTCGCGCGGCTGAGATTGAACGGTCAATCCAGGTCCTTTGCCGGCGGCGCAAAAACAATCCACTGCTCGTCGGCGATCCGGGGGTCGGCAAAACCGCGATCGCCGAAGGGCTCGCGCGCAAAATCGTTGATGAGGAAGTGCCTGAAGTCCTCGAAAATTCGACAATCTTTGCTCTCGATATGGGCGCATTGCTTGCCGGAACGCGTTACCGCGGCGATTTTGAAGAGCGCATCAAGGCGGTGCTGAAAGAACTCGAAGCACATGAAGACGCGATCTTATTCATTGACGAGATTCATACAGTCATCGGCGCCGGCGCGACATCGGGCGGGGCGATGGACGCATCGAACCTGCTAAAGCCTGCCCTTCAGTCAGGAGCCCTTAGATGCATGGGCTCGACTACTTACAAGGAATACCGCCAGCATTTTGAGAAAGACCGCGCCCTGGCGCGCCGTTTCCAAAAGATCGACATCACGGAGCCGACCGTCGACGACACGGTCAAAATCCTTTTGGGATTGAAGCCGTATTTCGAAGAGCACCACAAAGTCGAATACACGGCGGAAGGCATCAAGGCCGCCGCCGATCTTTCGTCAAAATATATGACGGACCGGAAACTGCCGGATAAGGCGATTGACGTCATCGACGAAGCTGGCGCACGGCAAATGCTTTTTCCGGCGGACAAACGCAAAAAAATTATCAGCGTTGAAGACATTGAAGAAATCGTCGCCAAGATGGCGCGTATCCCTCCGAAAAGCGTTTCGAAGAGCGATATGGAGCGCCTTCAAAATCTCGGAGAAGATCTTAAGCGCGTCGTCTTCGGTCAGGACAATGCAATCGATCAGCTCGCGGCCGCCATCAAGCTGGCGCGGGCGGGCTTGCGCGAACCGCAAAAACCGATCGGCAGCTATCTCTTTTCCGGCCCTACGGGCGTTGGAAAAACCGAGGTCGCAAAGCAACTGGCTTCCGTGCTCGGCGTTGAGCTGATCCGTTTCGACATGTCGGAATATATGGAGCGCCATACGGTCTCGCGCCTGATTGGCGCGCCTCCGGGCTATGTCGGCTTCGATCAGGGCGGTCTCCTGACCGACGCCGTCGATCAGCACCCGCACGCCGTGTTGCTGCTTGACGAAATCGAGAAGGCCCATCCGGAGATATTCAATATCCTTCTCCAGGTGATGGATAACGGCCAGCTCACCGACACAAACGGCAAGAAGATCGATTTCCGCAACGTCATTATGATCATGACAACCAACGCCGGCGCAGCCGACGCTGCACGCTTCTCAATCGGCTTTGGCGGCGGCAAGAAACACGATGAAACGGACGCTGCAATCAAACGCATGTTCACGCCGGAATTCCGCAATCGCCTTGATGCTGTTGTCGCGTTTGGCGGTTTGACGCCTGAAATCATTGATCGCGTTGTCGAAAAATTTGTCCTGCAGCTTGAAGCGCAACTTGCCGACCGGTCGATCACGTTTGATGTGTCGCCTGAAGCGACAAGATGGCTCGCCAAGAGGGGCTTCGACGAAGAAATGGGCGCGCGGCCGCTCGCACGGATCATTCAAGAGCACGTAAAGAAGCCGATTGCTGATGAAATATTGTTCGGCAAGCTCAAGAATGGCGGCGTGGTCAAAGTCAAAGTGGATGAATCCGACGACAAGAAGCTCGCCTTCGAGTTCCTGCCTGACGAAAGCAAGGATGAAAAACCCAAAGACGTCCCGGCGCTCATTGAACGTTAAATCTCGCACCGGCCAGTTCAGGGGAGAAAATGCGCCGCGCTAAAACAGCCGCTGAATATTTTTCACAGGACGGGCCCTGGAAAAAAGAACTGGCGTTGCTTCGCAAAGCCGCAAAACCCCTCGGCTTAAAGGAAGAAGTGAAATGGGGCGCGCCGTGTTATACGCAGGACGGCGCTAACATAATCGGTATTGGCGCATTCAAATCATATTTTGGCGTGTGGTTTTTTCAGGGCGCGCTCCTGAAAGACGCCAAAGGCGTGCTCGTCAACGCCCAGGAGGGCGTCACCAAAGCCATGCGGCAATGGCGAATGACGAGCGCTGATGAAATCGACGCCAAGCTGATCAAACAATATGTGGCGGAAGCGGCCAAACTCGCAAAAACGGGAAAAAAAGTTGAGATCGCGAAAAAGGGGCCGCCAGTCATTCCGTCGGAACTGAAATCCGCGCTTGCCGCGGACGGCGCTGCCAGGAAAGCGTTCGGAGCCCTGACCGAAGGCCGCAAGCGTGAATATGCCGACTATATTGCTTCGGCGAAACAGACAGTGACAAAGCAAAAGCGAATTGAAAAAATCTTGCCGCTCATAAAAAGCGGCGTTGGGCTCAACGACAAATACCGTAATTGCTGATCTGCATAGGAATCAATTTATCGGTGTCGACATAATCAGAATTGGCTTCAGGCTTTCCGGGTCTCGGACATCGCCGTCCTCGGCATAAGAAGGCCAATTGCTGGTCGCGATGTAAATAAGATTATTCCCGACAACGAACCCGTGTGTCGGTTCGCGCCATTCAGACAAAGCCTGTTGCAAAACTTCGAATGATTTTATTTCAGTTCCGCGCTTGTTGAGGCAAGCTTTGACGAGCCGCTGGGGCGTCGTTCCGTTCTGGACGCCAAGTAGGCATCCTTTTGTATAGTAAAGTCCGTCAATACCTCCAAGCCAACCGGTCGTCTTGTTGGCAATATTGGTGACTTCCTTCGTCTTCGTGTCGATAACGAACAGGCCGGCCAGATAATCAGCGACGAACAACCGCTTCTTGCGTTCATCGAGTGCAATGCCTTGCAAATTGACGAATCTGGGATCCGTTAAATATTGACTCAACGACTGATCTTTTGGCGCTTTCCAGATGATTTGCGGGGTTATTGAATCGCTCGCAAAAATTGTCCCGTTCTTCGATATTTCGATGTCGCCGAAGAGCGATTCTTCGCCGTCAATTTGAAACTCATGCAGAATGTCGCCCGTATCCGCGTCAAATCCAATTACCGCAGCAAACGGAGCCGCATCCTTCTCTTTGACGTAAGCAAGCTGATTATTGACCGCCGCCCAGACAATATTTTTTCGAACTTCGAGATCGAACACGCCGCCTGGCGCCGTCGCCAATACATTCGAACCGCCTGCAGTGTCGTATGCTGTAATCGCGCCGCTGCGCACGGACCCGATCAAGATACTCTTTCCGGGGTAAGGAGCGACCGCCTCAGGCAACAGGTCAGCTTGCCGCCCATTCAGCACTATCGTTCCCATGCCAATGGGCCGCAAATTGCGTTTCATCCGATCGGCGATTACTGAAAAGGCGTCGGATGCGGCAAACGCCTCGAGGGCAGCATGTCCGGTCATACTCATGGAAAGACCGCGATCCGCAATTTCCTTTGTAAGAGCCAGGGCCTCTTCTTTCTCGCCAAGAAGAATTTTGGCGAGAATTCGGTTCTTCCATACGTAAAGCGAATAGGGCCGCAATTGCTGTGCATTTTCGAGCGCGATGTCGAGCGCCGCCCAGTCTTCACTTTCAAAAGCAGTAGCAGCGGCCGCCATGTAATCGCGGTAGGTTTCATTCGCGCGAGCGGGTGCGGAGACCGCAATGATTGCTGCAAAACAAAGAGGAAAGCACCACCGCACCTGAAATCCAGTAAATTTCAACATCACCCCTACGATCCCACCAATTGCACCTTCACAAATTAGACACCTCTAACGAACAATGCCCTCATGCCATTTCTCCAAACAAGGGAATTGTCATCTTAAAATACAGTTTTTCAGAGTCTTGAATTCATCTCGCACATGCTTATGTGGCGTCAAGCGGGCGTATATCCCGCAATGGCTCTTTGACAATTTGACTTTTCCGTAGGCCGGCGAAGCTTGCTGGGCTACGACGCCAATACTTCAGGAGTGCGTGTTACCATACTTTATGGGCTTCGCCCGCCTTCCGCACTATACGGACAAACACGCTGCACACCGCGGAAATACTGGAATCGTCCGATAGGCCGCCCGCCGTATAGAGCGGAGAATACGGGAAAATACTCCGCTAATTAATCTCAGGCCTGATTTTTTCAGCCAATTTCTCAAGCTCGGCAAAGTCCGCTTTTTCACCCGCATGCGGCTTGAGAGAATCTCCCTCATAAATCGGAATGATATGGAAATGCAGATGAAAGACAGTTTGACCAGCCGGCGCGCCGTTAAACTGAACCACCCGCGCCCCGTCAGGCGAAAGGGCCTTGACGATCCCCCGGGCGACTCGCTGGATTCTCAGAATTAGCGGCTGCAGAACTTCCTCGGAAGCTGTCAGGAAATTAGTCGCACCGTATGACTTTGGAATAACAAGGGAATGCCCCTTGCTTTGAGGAAAAATGTCAAGAAAGGCGATAGCGACATCATCCTCGAAAATCTTGAACGCTGGCGCTTCGCCGCGGACAATTTTTGCGAAAATATTTTGATCGTCATATTTTTCGTTCAGAGACATCAGACATCCGTCAAAGGTTGATCGTTCCAGATCATACGCATGATCTTCCATTCACCGCTTATACGGCGGGCCACGAAGAGATAATTGCCGTTCTGCGCAAAGCTTCGTTGATTATAATCGAAACTCAATGTGTACCTGCCGCTGACAACGCCAAGGTCGCCGGCAATATCCACCGCCTCGATGTCATGCGTAAAATGCGAAACTTCGGTTGGCGGCTCGCCATCCGGAAACCAGAATTCTCCAAGCGCCGTTTGACCTTTTGCCGGAGCCATGCCTTCGCCCGGCATGATGACGGCGCGCTTATCAAAAAGGGCAAGCACTGCGCGTTCCTGCTCTTCACTATCGGGATTTAGCCATGCCTCGACATAAGCAGCATCAAGACTTCTGAGCGCTGCGTCCTCGAGCTCCGGTGCAGGGGCAATTTCGTCACGCGCGCAACTGGCAGCCGCGACTATCAATATAGACGCGCAAAAGAACAATAACTGCTTCACTTGCCACTCCTTGAAGCCCGCATGTTGCAGCTCGCCATGGCGGAAATCAACGCTTCCATTACTCGCCTTTCCGATAGGGAACATATTCCGCCAGTGCGCCGGCCTCCGCTCTAACATGGCCTGACTCGGCTAGGATTGCCCGGGCCACCGCTTTTCGTAATTGCAGGTTTTCAATCCAGTGGGCGGAGGTGGTGAGCACAGGCTCGTATCCACGCGCAATTTTGTGTTCGCCTTGTGCGCCGGCCTCGACCCTTGCAAGGCCATTTTCAATAGCGAAGTCGATCGCCTGATAGTAGCAAAGCTCGAAATGCAAAAATGGCCGGTCTTCAAGGCAACCCCAATACCGGCCATACAGCGCATCGCCGCCTATAAAATTAAGCGCGCCTGCGATTGACCGTCCCTCCGATTTTGCAATTACCAAAAGCATACGGTCACGCATTAAGTCAGCGGCGAACGAGAAAAAACTTCTCGTCAAATAGGGGCGACCCCATTTGCGCGCGCCCGTATCCTGATAAAAACCCCAGAACGCGTCGAGCGCGTCTTCTGTGATTTCAGCGCCAGTCAGCTTGTGTATCGTCACGCCTTCAACTGCGTCGCGGCGCTCGCGACGAATGGCTTTTCGTTTTCTTGAAGCCAGAGCAGATAGAAATTCATCGAAAGATGAGTAACCGCGGTTGAACCAATGATATTGAATACCGCGCCGCAACAAGAAACCTTGCTCTTCGAGAATAGCCGCATCGGTATCATTCAGAAAGTTAAGGTGCGTCGTGTTTGATCCAGCGGCGCGCATTAAGCTGAGGAAAGTGTCTGCTAAAACAGGCTTAAGCGACTTATCGCGAGTCAACAAACGCGGACCCGAAACCGGCGTAAAAGGCGACGCGCACAAAACCTTTGGGTAATAGCGGCCGCCAACGCGTTCGAACGCGTCGGCCCAATGATGGTCGAATACATACTCGCCGTAACTGTGGCTTTTTAAGTAGGCAGGCGCCGCAGCGGCGATTTCTCCATGCCGCTCGATCAATATATGAACCGGCGCCCAGCCTGTCTCAGCAATTGCCGAACCCGACGCCTCCAGAGCATAAAGAAATTCATGGCTAACGAAAGGATTTGCTGTACAGGGGGAGGGTGCCGCCAGCGCATTCCAATCCTTTGCCGGGATGTCAGTGATTGACGCAACGGTCCTTGCGCTCAATGCGTCAACGGAAACGTCATTTGCTTCTTGCTTTTCATCACTCATTTTATCGCGACGATCGCATCTACCTCCACTGCAGCTCCGAGCGGCAATCCCGGCGCGCCAACAGCGGCCCGCGCATGTCGACCGCTATCGCCAAATACAGTGACCATCAAATCCGATGCGCCATTGATAACTTTTGGTTGGTCAATGAAGTCGGGATCGCAATTAACAAAGCCGCCGAGCTTGACGATCCGTTTAACCCGCCCCAGATCTCCGTCCAAAGCGGAATTCATCTGTGCGATCAAATTTATCGCGCAAGCCCGGGCTGCCTTTACGCCATCTTCAATCGTTATCTCAGATCCAACCTTGCCTGAAATTATTACGCCGTCTGCCATGGAGATCTGACCGGACAAGTACAGCATCTCATTTTCAATAACGAATGGAACATAATTAGCGACCGGAGCGACCGGGCGCGGCAAATCGATACCGAGCATATGCAACCTGTCGGCTATGTTACTCATGCTTGTCTTCCTCACTTGTATTACGGTTCTTGATTTCAGCATTACGTCCGAGAGAGATGGAGCCTTCACCAAATTTCTGACGGATGCGATCGATTGCATCTTCCTCTTTCTGGAAGCGGGTATAGGGATTTTCAAACAATTGATGCTGGTTCAGGCCGTCAGCAGAAATCAGATCGGAATATCCAACCCCGATCAGACGGTAACTACGACCATGCGGCGTTTCATGAAGCATTCTACTACACTGATCGAACAAAGAACGGGCGAGGTTTGACGGTTGATCCATCAGCTGACGTTTTGTCTGCGTTTTAAAATCGGCCATCTTCAGTTTCAAATTTGCCACTCGCGCCGCCACCGACTTCGCTTTCATGCGCCCGGCCACTTTCTCACATAAAGGCCAGAGGGAACGTTCCAGCTCAGCGATGTTCGAGATATCCTTGTTGAAAGTTGTTTCAGCGGAAATGCTCTTCGCCACATGTTCGGACTTAACGTGACGAAAATTCTGACCGCGCGCCAGATCAAAAAGCCTGAGACCCATTTCGCCATACCGCGACGCAAGAGTGGACGCCTCCATCCGCTGGATATCAGCAACCAGAAATACGCCGTCCGCATTGAGTTTGGCCGCCAGCTTCGAACCAACACCCCAAATCGCCCGCACCGGCATGCCCGCAAGAACCGAAGTCGCCTCAGCCTTGCCAATCGCTGTGAAGCCATTTGGCTTGTCAAAATCGGAGGCAGTCTTGGCGAGAAACTTGTTGAAACTCAGCCCAATCGAAACAGTGATTCCGAGTTCGTGCTCGATATCTCGCTGCAGTTTTCCAAGAGTTGCAGCCGGCGGCATATTATGAACGCGCTCCGTGCCGGCGAGATCGAGGAACGCTTCATCGATTGAAACGGCTTCAACCAACGGCGTAACCGCATGCATCATCTCACGGACCTCATGCGCAGCGGCGGTATATTTTGCGAAGTCGGGGCGCAACACTACCGCGTCAGGACAGGCCTTTAGCGCCTTGAACATCGGCATCGCCGAGTGAACGCCATAGGTCCGCGCGACATAGCACGCTGTCGTAACGACGCCTCTGGTTCCACCCCCGACGATCACCGGCCGATCGCACAAGGAGGGGTCGTCGCGCTTCTCAACGGCGGCATAGAAGGCGTCACAATCCACATGAGCCACAGAGAGTGAAAACAGCTCTTCGTGAGCAGTGATTCGCCTCGAACCGCAGTGCGGGCATTGCCCAGCCCCGAGCTCGACCCCAATGGCGCCGCACCCTCGGCATATCACTGATATTTGGTAGTTTTTCGTCATTCATGGACCCTGGGCGCTGCGCACAAACCCGTCCGGGCGGGGCACGATAAACAATCGATTAATACCTTTTGCGCGATAGTTCCTTCAACGGTTACCTTTCGCACCAAGGCTTCGCTTCGAAACATGTCGGCTATGGAAAAAATTGATCCGTCGGCAGCTCCGAAAACGGTGCTCATTGTTGAAGACAATGAGCTCAATATGAAGCTGTTTACAGACCTTCTGGAGGCCCATGGTTACTTGGTTGAACAAGCAAGAACCGGCCCGGAGGCCCTTGATTCTGCGCGCCGCTGCCAGCCTGATCTGATCCTGATGGACATCCAGCTTCCAGAGATTTCAGGGCTTCAGGTGACCGAGGAAATTCTTAAGGATCCGTCCCTTTCTGAGACACCCATCATCGCCGTCACAGCCTTTGCAATGAAAGGCGATGAGGAGCGCATCCGAGCTGGCGGGTGCAGCGATTATATTTCCAAACCTATTTCCGTTGTCAGCTTTCTTGAGAAAGTGAAAAGGTATTTGGAATAGGCTTCAGGTCGAACCAAGGCAGTATGGAGCTTAGGCCTGATGACGGCGCGCGTATTGGTCGTCGACGACCTCGAACCTAACGTGAAACTACTCGAGGCCAAGCTTCGGGCGGAATATTTTGACGTTATCGGCGCTTATTCCGGGAACGAGGCGGTTGAACGCGCGAAGTCCGACCAGCCTGACATCATTCTTCTTGACGTCATGATGCCGGGAATGGACGGGTTTGAAGCCTGCCGGATCATAAAGTCTACCCAGGAAACTGCCCACATTCCGATCGTCATGGTTACGGCGCTCGACCAACAGGCGGACCGCGTAGCTGGTCTGAAAGCCGGTGCCGATGATTTTCTGACCAAACCGGTTGAGGACGTCGCACTTTTTGCACGCGTGAGAAGTCTGACGCGCCTTAAGATGATGACCGATGAATTGCGCATGCGCTACGCCACCGGCAAGTCCATGGGGGTCGTCAGCGCCATCGACATGGCTGATATCGAATTCGACAACGGCCGTATCCTTATTATTGATGACCAGCCCGATCAAATTGAACGCATGCAATCGTTGCTCGGTGACGCCTATGAAGTTTCCTCAGAAACGGATGCGGAAGTTGCGGTCACGCGCGCCAAATCAGGCGATTTTGATCTTGTGGTAATCAATATGGGCATTGAGGCGACGGACCCGCTGCGCCTTTGTTCAACAATCCGGTCATTTGAAGAAACACGCCTTACGCCGCTGCTGGCGATCGTCCGTCAGGGCGATACGCGCAAACTTGTGCGCGCTTTAGATATCGGCGTGAACGACTACCTCACACGGCCTGTAGAAAAAAACGAGCTTGCTGCGCGCGTTACGACACAGGTTCGGCGCAAGCGATATATTGATCGTCTGCGTTCGACATTCGAAGCAAGTCTTGAAATGGCGGTCACGGACCAGCTTACCGGCCTTTACAACAGGCGCTATCTCGCAAGTCACATGTCGGCGATGTTTGATCGCGCCTTCTGGACCGGCAGGCCATTGTCGATGCTTATTCTCGACATCGACTATTTCAAAAAAATCAACGACACCTATGGTCACGATACCGGCGACAAAGTCATTCAGGCGGTCGCCGAGAAAATCAAAAACTCGGTTCGCGGTATTGATCTCGCATGTCGTTACGGTGGTGAAGAATTTCTCGTCGCCATGCCTGACACCGATATCAATTTCGCAAGCGTGGTCGCTGAGCGGTTACGCAAGGAAATCGAAGAACACACAATCACGCTCAATGGCGGGCGTGATGAAGTCAGCGTCACAACGTCAATCGGCATCTCGACGACTGAATCGGGCCCGAAAGACGACACTGCGCAAAAGCTGATCAAGCGCGCGGATGATGCTTTGTACACCGCCAAAACCGGCGGCCGAAATCGTGTGATTCATGGGGCAGCCGCCTAAATCCAAATGAAAAGGCCGCCCCGAAGAGCGGCCGAAATCCAACCTCGAAAAGGCTTGATCTATTTGATCTTGCCTTCCTTGAATTCCACATGCTTTTTTGCAATCGGGTCGTATTTCTTCATGACCATTTTTTCGGTCATGGTGCGTGAATTTTTCTTCGCCACATAGAAATAGCCGGTGTCAGCCGTCGAGTTGAGGCGAATCTTGATCGTAGTCGGCTTGGCCATGGCCAATGCTCCTGAAAACGGATCGCCCCAAGGTTATCTCCAGGGACGAGTTGATTGCGAGCGGCGATACATAGCGGCGACCGGCCCCATGTCAAGGCGGTGAGGGCGGGGCCGGACTAAATAAACTGAACCTTTCCAACCTCATAGCTGCGAGCGCCGCCGGGGGCCGCAACCTCGACTGAATCGCCTTTTTTTTTGCCGATGAGAGCCCGGGCGATCGGCGACGAGATCGATATCTTCCCGGATTTCACATCGGCTTCATAGTCGCCGACGATCTGCCAAGTCTTTTTCTGCTCGGTGTCCTCGTCGATAAGGGTCACCGTCGCACCGAATTTGACCGTATCGCCGTCAAGCTTGGCGACGTCGATGATTTCCGCCCGGGCGAATTTGTCCTCGAGTTCCAGAATGCGGCCCTCGATCCAGCCCTGACGCTCCTTGGCGGCATGATATTCAGCGTTCTCGGAGAGATCGCCATGAGCGCGCGCCTCGGCGATCGCTTGGATCACCTGAGGGCGTTCAACATTCTTGAGCTGCTTCAGCTCGTCATCCAGCCGCGCATGGCCGGCGGCGGTCATCGGCACTTTTTCCATCACTCACCTCGATGGGCATTAGAGAGGCGTATAAGAAGAACGCGGCCGCCTGCTTGCACAGGCGGCCGAGCCCCGTTTTTCAATCAGCCCCAAAATAGGGCTCCCGGCGGCGCTTTCAAGCCGCTTTATGGGAATGGTCCTACCTTACCAGATACGAGACCCTTTCTTCCGGCGCCAGGTAGAGCGCGTCGCCCTCCTGCACGTTAAAGGCGTCATACCAGGCGTCGAGGTTACGGACGACGCCATTGATCCGGTAATAGGGCGGGCTGTGCGGATCGGTCTCGAGCCGCTGGCGCAGCTCGTCCTCGCGATATTTACCCTGCCAGACCTGGGCCCATGCGAGGAAGAAGCGCTGGTCGCCGGTCAGCCCGTCGATCATCTTGTCCTCGCCGCCCGAATGCTGGTCGAGATAGCGATGATAGGCGGCATAGGCCATCTGAAGGCCGCCGAGATCGCCGATATTCTCGCCCATGGTGAGCTCGCCGGAAATGTGGGCGTCCGGGACCGGTTTATAGCTGTCATACTGAGCGCCGAGTTTGGCCGTGCGCTTTTCAAACGCCTCATTCGAGGCGTCCGTCCACCAGTTCCGGATGCGGCCTTTCTCGTCGAATTCACGGCCCTGATCGTCGAAGCCATGGCCGATCTCGTGACCGATCACGCCGCCGATCGCGCCGAAATTGACCGCCATGTCGGCGTTCGGATCGAAGAAGGGCGGCTGGAGAATGCCGGCCGGGAAGGTGATCTGATTGAGGAGCGGGTTGTAGGAGGCGTTCACCGTTTGCGGCGGGTAACCCCAGCGCTCACGATCGACCGGTTTGCCGAGCTGCTCGATCTGGTCGCGCCAGCCGAAATCGCCAAGCGCGATCGCATTGTCGAAAAGCGACCCGGAAGAAATATCAAGCGAGGTAAAGTCGGTATATTTCGTTGGATAGCCGATGCGCGGCTCGAAGGTTGAAAGCTTCAATAACGCCTGCTGGCGCGTTTCCTCATCCATCCATTCGTTCTGCTCGAGTCGCTCTTTCAGCGCCGCGCGAAGATCAGCGACGAGGCCGTCCATCTTTTCCTTGCTCGCCGGCGGGAAATATTTCGCGACATAGATTTGCCCGACAGCATCGCCGAGTTGTTGATCGACCTTGTTGACGCCGCGCTTCCAGCGTTCGCGCTTTTCAGGAATGCCGCGAAGCGTTTTGGAGAAAAACTCGAAATTCGCATCATCGAAATCGCTCGAAAGATAATCGGCGTTGTTGTTGATGAATTGAAAGGCGAGATAGTCCTTCACGAGATCGCGGTCGGCATTCTTGAAAAGTTTCGCTTCAGCGGCGATCGCCGAAGGCTGCGCGACGAGGAATGTCGGCACCGAGGAAAGCCCCAGATCATCGAAGATCAGCGACCAGTTAAGGTCCGGCGCAAGGGTTGAAAGCTCCTCAGCCGTCATCGGGTTATAGATCTTCTGGATGTTGCGGCTGTCTTCCTGCGTCCACTGGACTTCGGCAAGCTGCTTTTCAAAGTCGTAGATCGCGTTCGCCTTGGCGTCGGCGTCTTCAATGCCGGCGAGCGAGAGAACCTTCGAAATGTAGGCTTTGTAAGCAGCCTGATAGCCTGCAAATTTTTCATCCGTTTTCAGATAATAATCGCGATCCGGCATGCCGATGCCGGCCTGGCCGACAAAGGCGATGTTCTTTGTCGTGTCCGCCGGGTCGGGGATGACGCCGAAACCGGCCGGCCCGTTATTGTGGATCGAGCCAAGCGCGTGGGCGAGATCTTCATCCGAAGAGATCGCATAGATCTTGTCGAGATACGGCTTTAACGGCGCCGCTCCGGCGGCGTTCGCCGCGTCGACATTCATCCACGTTTTGTAAAAGTCGCCGACCTTTTGTTCGAGCGAGCCATTCGCCGATTCTTTCGCCGCAAGCTCCTCGATAATGCCGCGGACGTCGCCTTCCGCATCGAGGCGAAGCTTGGTGAAGGAAACATAGCCGGAAAGGTCAGCCGGAATTTCAAAAGTGTCGAGCCATTTGCCGTTCGCAAAGCGGGCGAAATCATCGCCCGGCTTGACGCTCTTGTCCTGCCAGCTGGTATCGACCCCCCACGTGCCGTAGGCGGTCTTGGCGGTCTCCGCGCCTGCAGCGGTTGTGCTGCCGGCCTCGCCCGCTTCCTTCTTGGCGCAGCCGGCGATCGCCAGTCCGAGCGCTATGGCGGCGACGGCCGCGCCGAGCTTCAAGCTCTTCTTCATCTTGATTTCCCTCTTGCCCCCCGCATCCGGCTTTTCCTCGCCGGGCGGGCTATTTCAACTGAATGGGCGAACCTAGCCGGACGCGCGGCGCGGTCAAAGCCCGCTCGCCGCCGTGTGCGCTCGCCTCGTCGCAGGCAAGTGCGGACAATCGGGCGCCAAGCATATAGGACGAAGTGAGCATTCATGCAGGACGCAGCGGTTTTGTCCGTATTTTCCGTATCGCCAACTGGGGACATTTGCCAGCGATCCGCTGCGCGAGATGAGGTCAAACTTGGCGTGTGCGCGGCGCCGTTTCCGCTACTCGCGAAGGCGCTCTCCAGTCCGAATTTGCAAAACCTTTTGGCCATGCCGGGGCAATTCCTGAAAAATTTTCAGGATAGATAATAAAGCCTCTGACAAGGTGTTGGATAAGTATTTTATTATTGAGCCGCAGCAACGGTTTATATGGTTAAACTCAACCTATTGGGACGCTGCATATTTTGGATGGGCGCATTGCAATTGCCGGCAGGGCCAAAACCTCCTGTCAAAACCTTACATCACCCTGTAACCCATTACGGTCATTCCGGGGCGCAGCTGTGCTGCGAACCCGGAATCCATAGCGGCAATTTCCTAAACAGATTTTCTGGATTCAGGGTTCGGCATAATGGCCGCCCCGGAATGACAGCAGGGTCCTTTTGGCGCTCTGCGATTTTTTCTCCATCTCCTTCGCCTCGACCCACAGCGCTTCCATCTTATTGAGCGTCACGTCAGCGGGCTTGCGGTCTGTCAGTTGAAGCGTATCTCCCGATATGCGAGCTTTGGTTCGCATCAATCGCGATATGTCGCGCGGGCAGGGAGACGGAATTTGCGCATAATTATTCTATTCGTCGCTTGCCTGCTTCTTGCTTCCTGCTGGACGTCAAAAACTGACTTGCTCAGTGACAGACCCGGCGCCAAGCCGACAATGCATAGCGGCGACATATTCGTTCGCCTCGGCGACAAAAGATATCTTCTCGAAGAAAATCCGGATGACGACGATTATCTTCTGTACAATCCGGAAGGCGCGGTGTTTCCGGTCAAGTTTGCAAAGGTCTCTGGGTCATTATTTTCGCTGGGGGCCCAAAGATATATTGTTTCATACAAGAACAAGGGCAACGAATACAGCTATGTTTTGATTAGCAGGGAAACTCACGGTTCGTGGATCGCGTGGCGGCCAGCGGCGGCCAACACCTCGGATCTGGGGCTGGTGCGAAGCTGGTCAGAGTTGGCGAGTCTTTCACGAACGGCCGTAAAAGGTGGCGCGCTAAAGCCGTACCAAGATTTCAATATCTTTGAGGCGGACCCGGAAGATATCCGCACATACAAACAACACGAGAGATACAAATTCGAAGCTGAACAGACGGCAAAGGCGGAAAAGGCCGCTGCAGCGGAACGCGCCGTCGAAGAAGCCGCGGCGAAAGCGGAGCGCGCTCGCCAAGCTGCCCAGTCTAAACGACAAAATTCCATCTCAACGGCTGGTCTTAAGGCGCCTACAGCATTGGATGTCGCTCCAACCCCGGCCGAGATGCGCGCAGCAATGCAAAGGAGCTCTCTTGGAATTACCGTGGACAGCGTACAGCGAATTCAATGCGGCCGAGAGAAGATTCGCGTATATATCTGCAACTACAGAGTCAGAGCGCGCTTAAATTCCAACGACAGCATATCGCAGTTTGCATCATCTCTTACAGGCATCGGCGTCAACCAAGGTCGTTTCTGGAAAGTTGGTGGCGTTTGGTATTTCAAGCGTATTGATCACGACTAGGCAGTTGAGTCGCCGTAGTTGAAAATTGGCAGCCTGGGGGGGGGGCTCTATTTCCGCTCCAATTCCTTCGCCTCGACCCACAGCGCTTCCATTTCGTCGAGCGTCGCGTCAGCGGGGTTGCGGCCAGCGGCTTCGAGCGATGTTTCGATATGGCGGAAGCGGCGGCGGAACTTCTCATTCGCGCGGCGGATCGCGGCTTCAGGCTCGATACCCAGATGACGCGCGAGATTGGCTATAACGAAAAGAAGATCGCCGAACTCGTCTTCGATTTGGTCTTTGTTTCCGTCATCCATAACGGCGACGAGTTCTTCGGTTTCTTCCTGCAATTTGTTCAGAACGTCACGCGGATTCGTCCAGTCAAAGCCGACGCGCGCCGCGCGCTTTTGCAGCTTCACCGCGCGCGTCATGCCGGGGAGGGAAAGGGGCACGTCGTCAAGAATGCCGGCCTGTCCCTTGGCGGCGCGCTCTTCGGCCTTCTGCGCTTCCCACTGGCGTGTCTGCTCTTCCGCGTCGCGCGCGTCCGCTTCGCCGAAAACATGCGGATGGCGGCGGCGCATCTTGTCGACAATATCCTGAGCGACATCCTCAAAAGCGAAGGCGCCTTCTTCTTCCGCCATACGTGCATGAAAAACGACCTGAAAGAGAAGATCGCCAAGCTCGCCTTTCAAAGAGGCGATATCGCCGCGCTCGATCGCGTCGGCGACTTCATAGGCTTCTTCCACCGTATACGGAGCGATAGTCCTGAAATTCTGCTCAAGGTCCCACGGGCAGCCCGTTCCGGGCGTTCGCAAAGCGGCCATGATTTCCAGAAGCTCGTCGACCGCCGAACGCGCCATGCCGTTTTCTCCTAAACTCGCCGTTCGCTATGGCCGAAAACGCCTGCCGGGACCAGACTAGCGGCGCGACGGCGCCATTGTTTGCGGGCAACGAGGCGAGGCGCTAATGAAAAGGCGCGATTCCCGCGATCAGGAGACCTCAATGCCCATCACCGAAGGCAAATATATCTGGTTCAATGGCGAGATGATCCCGTGGGGCGAAGCGAAAGTTCACGCGATGAGCCACGCGCTGCATTACGCGACCTCGGTCTTCGAGGGGATGCGAGCCTATGAGACCAGGCACAAGGGCACGGTCATCTTTCGCAATTTCGACCACATCAAGCGTCTTCATTATTCCGCGCGCGTTTATCGCCTGCCGCTGAAGCACTCGATTGAAGAGATCATGCAGGCCTGCCGCGATGTTGTGCGCGAGAACGGGCTGAAATCCGCTTATATCCGTCCGCTCGTCTTCCTCGGTTATGGCGAAATGGGCATCGCGTCGCCGCATGCGAAATCGGAAGCGATGGTCGCGGCGTTTCCCTGGGGCGCCTATCTCGGGGAGGAGGGGCTTAAAAACGGCGTTGACGCCTGCATTTCAAGCTGGAACCGGCTGGCGCCGAATACGATGCCCGCCGGCGCGAAAGCCGCCGGCAATTATCTCTCAAGCCGGCTTATTGCTCTGGAAGCGCGCGAGCGCGGCTTCGCCGAAGGGATCGGGCTTACTGTCGACGGGCTAGTCAGCGAGGGCGCGGGCGAAAACCTCTTCGTCGTCATGAACGGCAAGATTTTAACGCCGCCCGGCGCTTCCTCGATCCTGATGGGCATCACACGCGATTCGGTCATGACGCTGGCCCGCTCTCGCGGCTTTGAAATCGTCGAACAGAATATTTCACGCGAGATGCTTTATGCGGCCGACGAGATGTTCATGGTCGGCACCGCCGTTGAGGTGACGCCGGTCCGTTCGGTCGACAAACTCCCCATCGGCGACGGCAAGCGCCCGGTCACAACGGAAATTCAGGAAGCGTTTTTCGGCCTCTTTTCAGGCGAAACCCGCGACGAATGGGGTTGGCTCGACCCGGTTTAGGGCGGGACGTGTCCTTTCGACCATTGCACCGGGAAGCCTGCGGCCTACATTAAGGGCTGGTAAGCTGCGGAAAGGACCGCTCGACCAGTGGGCCTAATCCTTTTCATCCTGTTTTTCGGCATTCCGCTGCTGGAAATCTTCGTCTTCATTCAGATCGGCGGGCTGATCGGCCCGATCCCGACGCTGTTGGGTTGCGTCGTCACGGCCGTCATTGGCGCGTTCCTCGTCAGGATGCAGGGCTTTCACGTGCTGCGCGACGCGCAGGCGCGGCTGTCGCGCGATGAACTCCCGGTAGACGCACTGGCGCATGGCGCGATGATCCTGGTCGCCGGCGTTTTGTTGATGGCGCCGGGCTACGTCACCGATGCGATGGGTTTTGCACTACTCGCGCCGCCGGTGCGCGTCATTGTCGCCAAATGGGTCGTCAACTATGTGCGAACGCATGCAAAGGTGCATCTGATGGGCGCAGGCTTTGAACAACAATCGGAACGCGCCGCATCAGGCGGCTTCACCATTGAGGGCGAAGCGGTCGAGATCGACGACCGCGATTTGCGGTAGCGCTGCGATGCATCTCGATATGCAAGGACGCCGCGCGATCGTTATCGAGGCTCATGCGCGGCCCTATTCCGATCCTGTCTCAGTGCGCGTTGGCGAAATCGTCGTCCCCGACCTTTCCATGAAGACCGACGTGACGGGCTGGATATGGTGTCGCGGTCCCGACGGCCGGGAAGGGTGGACGCCGGCGGCATGGATAGATCAATCGTTAGACCCCTGGCGCATGTTGCGCGACTTCAACGCCATCGAACTCGATCTCGCAATTGGCGATGAATTG
Organism: Parvularculaceae bacterium; assembly: GCA_041398085.1. Classification (GTDB taxonomy): domain Bacteria; phylum Pseudomonadota; class Alphaproteobacteria; order Caulobacterales; family Parvularculaceae; genus Amphiplicatus. Next base: position 6,711 of record JAWKVJ010000032.1, on the reverse strand, counting down.
ACCCTCTCCTTTTCGGAAAGCGGCTTTGTCTGGGCGCGCACGAAAGACGGCCGCGAGGGTTGGGCGCCTGATGGCGCACTGGAGCTGATCGGCTGAAGACCTACTTCTTCCCACGCAAACCCAGCGCTTTGTCGATGACGTGGAAGATATAATTCTCCTCGACAACGCCGCCGAAGAGATAAGCGTCGGGACCCGACGCATAGATCGTCACATCCTGCCCGCCATGGGTTTCGCTGCGGCTCGGCACGAGCGATTGCTGGCGGAAATTGAGGTCCAGCACTTCTTCCTCAGTAAGCTCCGGGCGTTCGCCCGCGCTTTTTTGGCCGACCAGCACTGAGCCCGGACCGTTTGCATAGGCGAGCGTCGTATAGGGCTTGCCGTCGCCAGCGAGCGCGTAACCGTCCTTTTGCGGCTCGTCATCCATCGACGGTTTTACGAGACCCAGAATATTGTTTCCCTTTTTCGGGTAGCCGGAAAAACTCATCGTATGGCCGTGATCGGCGGTGACGATGATGAGCGTATCGTTTTCATTCGTCATGGCGCGCGCGGCGGCGACGGCTTCAGACAATTCCTGCGTATCCTTAAGCGCCCGCGCGGCATTGCCGGCGTGATTGGCATGGTCGATGCGGCCCGCCTCGACCATCAGGAAATAGCCCTTCTTATTGTTCGAAAGAATCTCGATCGACTTTTTCGTCATATTGACGAGCGAAGGCTCGCCGGCCGGATCATGATCGCGGTCGGCCTCATACTCCATCACACTCGGTTCAAAGAGGCCGAGGACTTTGGGATTTTTCTTCGGATCGATCGCGGCGAAGCCTTTTTCGTCATAGACGTAAACGCCGCCTTTCGCCGTCCATTCCTGCGTCAGATTGCGCCCATCGCGGCGCCAGCCCATCTGGTCGTCATATTCAGGGTCCTTCGCTTCAATTGGCAGAAAATTCCCACGGCCGCCGCCCATCGCAACATCGACGCCGTCGCCATAGGAGAAATCGATGAGCTGGCGCGCGATATCCTTGCAGCCGTTCTGGATCGCTTCTTCCGAAAGGCTAGTGTCGCGCTGCCAGCTTCTTGTCGCCGCATGAGCATAAACCGCCGCTGGCGTGGCATCGGTGAGAAGCGAGGTTGAAACGACGCCGAGCCCCATGCCTTTCGCCTTGGCGAGTTCGCCGACGGTCGCCGTCATCGCGGCGGCCTCACTCGCGCAAACGCCATGCTCGACCTTGTCAGTCAGCGAGATGACGCCGATCTTCGTTTTGACGCCGGTCATGATCGCCGACATCGTGCCGGCGGAGTCGGGCACTTGCGCATTGGTGTTGTAGGTTTTCGACATGGCGAGATGAGGAAATTTCTCGAAGGAAAGGTAATTTTCTTCTCCTTCTTCACCTCGCGTCTGGCCGTCATAAATACGCGAAGCGGCGACCGTCGTCGGGTCCATGCCGTCGCCGATGAAAAGAATAACGTTTTTCGCGCCATGCCGGATCGGCTTTACCGCCGCGCGCGCTGCAAGTTCATCCTGTCCCGCCTTGAAATAGCTGTCCGCTTCGTCGGAGGCCGGCGCGGCGAAGGCGGCGGCGGGCGCAACAAACGCGATGGCAAGGGCGAGGCGGGAAACGAACATCGGCTAAACTCCGGGTCTGATGCGCCTCATCACGGGCGCAGGGCGCCTTTATGGCTCGATCAGATCGGCGAAACCAGTCACTATGGCCGCGGGCGAGCGGAATCGAACAAAAAGTCAGGGGCGACGGTTTCATGAAAGCGACAGTGAAGATCTTAGGCGGCGTACTGCTTGCGGCTATTGTCGCAGCCGGCGCTTTTTTGTGGACGCCGCCGCCCAAGCGTTTCGACAAGGCCGCAGCAATTGAGGCGGCGAAAGCCTATGACGCGCGCATCATCCGCGATAAATGGGGCGTTCCCCATATCTATGGAGTCCGCGACGCCGATGTCGCGTTCGGGCTTGCCTATGCGCATGCAGAAGACGACTGGAAAACTTTTGAGGATGTCATCCTCTTTTCGCGCGGCCATCTGGCGCAGAAGGATGGGAAGAAAGCGGCCGTCACAGATTTTCTGATCGCCGCGCTCGGCGCCAATGACGCTATCGCCGAGAAATACGAAACGGACCTGTCGCCAGAAACGCACGCAATGCTCGAAGCCTATGCGGCAGGTCTTAATTTTTACTGCGCAACCAAAAAACATCGCTGCACGCGCGGCGTCATTCCCGTTACGCCGCAAGACATCGTTGCAGGCTTTGCTGCGCGCACGCCATTTTTCTACGGGCTTGACGACGTGCTCAAAGGCGTTTTCGCCAAGGACGAAGAAAAAACGGCGGCGCTCGATTATATCCGTACAGCGCTCCTGCATGTCCCGCATGAGGCTGAGATGGGATCGAACGCCATGGCGGTTGCGCCGGCTCGTTCCGCTGACGGCGCCACACGATTAATGGTGAATTCGCACCAGCCTTACACGGGGCCCGTCGCCTGGTATGAGGCGCGTGTCAAATCCGATGAAGGCTGGAACATGATTGGCGGGCTTTTTCCCGGTTCGCCACTCATACTGCATGGCGCTTCGCCCAATCTTGGCTGGGCCTTTACCGTCAACAAGCCCGATCTCGTTGACGTTTATTCGCTTGAGACGAATGCAATCGTCAATCCGACAAAATACAAGTTCAACGGCGAATGGCGCGACTTCAAAAAGGGAAGGGCGCGTTTTCGCGTTAAGCTGTGGGGGCCGTTTTCACTACCGGTCAACAAGACGACCTATCGCACCGTGCACGGCCCCGCCTTCAACACGCCCAATGGCTGGCGCGCCGTCGCTTTTGCCGGCGATGGCGACATACGCGCGGTCGAACAATGGCGGCGCATGAACAAGGCGGCGAATTTCGAGGAATGGAAATCGGCGATGGCGCTTCAGGGCATCGCGTCATTCAATTGCATTTACGCCGACAAGACCGGCATGATCGCTTATTTCTATAACGAAGCCATTCCGAAACGGTCACCTGACTGGGATTGGTCGAAAATGGCGCCAGGCGACAGGCCTGATCTCGTCTGGCAGGGCGTGATGCCGTTCCTGACTGCGCCGCATGTCATCAACCCCTCTTCAGGCTATGTCGTCAATTCGAATAACGAGCCTTGGCGCGCCTCCGATCCGGCCGACAGCCCCAAGCAGCAAGATTTTCCGGCATGGATGGGCGTCAACGCACGCGAAACCAATCGCGGTCTTCGCGAACATGAGCTTTACGGCGCCGACAAATCGATTACCGGCGACAAATTCATCCGTTACAAGATGGACGATAATTACGCTAAGACCTCAAATCTTCGCCAGCTAATCGACCGAACCGTTGCTGATTCTGATATCGCCGCTGACGCCGATCTGGCGCCGGCGATTTCCGTTCTGAAGCGTTGGGATGGGTCGGCGCACAGGACCAACAGAGAAGCCGCGCTCGCCATCACTTTCGGGCGCTATGCGCTTGGCGAACTCCTGCAGGGCGACGTCCCGAAATATCCTGACGCGAAGTCGGCTCTCAGCGCCGCTGCGGCTGATATTCGCAAAGGTTTCGGACGCCTAGATCCCGAATGGGGCGAGGTGAACCGGCTAAGACGCGGCAAGGTAGATCTGCCGCTCGACGGAGGACCGGATACGTTGCGCGCGGTTTACGCGCTCGGCAATCCGGCGGAAGGGCCGCTCACAGCGGAGGCTGGCGACACCTACATTATGGACGTCGAGTGGCTCGAAGGGGGCAAACAGCGCATTCGGACGATCCATCAGTTCGGCGCCGCGACGCTCGACAAGAACTCGCCTCATTACGCCGATCAGGCGCCATTATTCGCGAATGAAGAATGGAAAAGCCCGCCGATGACGGAAGCCGAGCTGCTTAAGCAAGCGTCGCGCGCCTATGCGCCCGGGGAATGATAATCGATCCGGACGGGCATCAACTCGCCGACAAGGGCAACGGCGTTTCCATATTTCAACGGCGAATCCTCAGCAAAATTACTCAAACTGTCGAGCGCGACGAAAGACAGAGCCGCCCGGCGTCAGATGCGGATCAGCGGCTCTGGCGGCTCTGGCTGGCGGCTCGAATACGGGCGAGGGCGCGGGTTCTGAAATCGGCATATTCGACGGGCGGATAAAGGTCATTTTCGGCGCTCGCGAGCGCATGACCGCCATAGGCCGACCAGGCCTCAAAGGCCGCGTTTTTTCTCGCCAAATTCCGCCTCAAAAACGCGCGCAAAACGCGCTGAAATCGGCTCGTTAACAGATGCATTTTTGGGCGCAGCTGCGTAGGCGGAAATAGCCTGAAACAAGACGCCCAAATGAACGGTTTTTGACGCCAATTTTGATGCCTGGAAGATCGAAAATGGCGGATAAATTGGCGCCAGTTTTTGCGCAGAAAAAGCGTCGATTATGTCGTCAAAACCGGCGGATAAATCGGCCCGAATTTTCATCATTCACATCCCACACGGCGCACGCCCGCGGTGCTTTTGGCGGCAATTCCTTGGCGCTTTGGAAATGACGTTTTGGACAAATTGACCGCCAAGCAATCAAGGCGATTTCAACGCCCATTTGGCGCTTACTCAACATACCAGAAACACAGATAAAATGGGCATTTCCTGCATGTTTAGCTGGCCTTATCCGGGCCCATTTTCGACCCCCCTCACGCACTGCATATTTGTCGCACAATTTATATTGTCGCAAATTTTAGCATCCTCAGTTTTATGGAAATCATGCCCGAAAAGCGTAGTAGGATTTCGGCATTCTCGCGGGCCGCGCGCCGGCTAGAAATCGGGCTAGCAAAATGGCGTTCATGATCTTCCTTCTCGCGACGCCGAAATCGAAATAACGACGGGCCGACGTTTGCATCGTCGATTTGGCAACAACGACGCGGCCGAAGCGGCGCATTCGCAGCCTCAATTCTACGTCTTCCATAAGCGGCCATTCTGGCGCGCCGCCGGCGCGAAAATAATCGTCCAGGCGCCATGAAAAATCCGTGGTCGCCGAAGATCGTAAAAAGGCACTCGATACGGCTGGCCAGCGAGTAGATTTTGAGCAGCGGATGACTGGCCTCGAAGATGATCGGAAAGCAGCCCATGGCGGACTTTGGGTCGCTCATTTTCTTGAGTATGCACCAAGCAGCATCAGGCGGCGGCCCGCTATCCGCATGGACGGGTTCAAACGATGTCGGGAGACGCCGCGATTGCGCCAGCCGCAATCTGGCGACCGCGTCCGGGCGGCGCGATAAATATGATTATTAGCCGACCCATTTGCGCTGATAATCTCCGCTCCACGACAAAGATTAACAACGCGGCGGCGGCCACGCCTATCATATCAACGACAAATCAGCGTGATGAAATGGCTAGGCGCTAAAATTGACGATCATCCCGTCAAATGCCGGCTCTACACCCATTGGAAGCGAGGATTTAAGCGTCGAATAATCCATCGTCACATGCATATTTGTGAGGATTGCACGCTGAGGCCTAACGCGGTCGATCCATGAAAGGGTTTTATCAAGATGAGCGTGCGTGCCATGGGGTTTCGGCTGCAACGCATCGACGATCCACGTCCTGACGCCGCGAAGAATTGAAAAACTTTCTTCAGGCAAATCGAAGACATCGCTGGAATAAGCAAGATCGCCAACTCGAAATCCTAGTGAATTGACGGGGCCGTGGTTCTGCAGAAAGGCGCTGACCTGGATGTCGCCAGCCGGTCCGTCAATCGCAAACTGCTCACCGCATGGAGGAATTGGCCGCTCCTCCATGATTGGCGGATACCAGCTTCCCTCGGCCTGCACGAAACAATAGGCAAAACGCTTCAACATCTCGCCGGCTGTCGATCGGTCAAGCCAGACCGGCACGCGCTTCCGGTTACGGATGGCGAATGCGCGAAGGTCGTCAATGCCATGCGTCTGGTCGGCATGGTCATGGGTTATGACCGCCGCATCGACATGATGGACATACGCATCCAGCAATTGCGCGCGCATGTCTGGCGATGTGTCGATGATGACCGATGTCACCTCATCGCGTTCGAATGCAGCATCGTTTGATCTTTCGAGGAGCAGCGAACAGCGGCGGCGGCGATTTTTAGGCTCTTCAGGGTCGCAATCCCCCCAATCGCCGCGCCCGCCCGGCCCGCCGACCCGCGGAACGCCGCCCGACGAGCCACATCCAAGGATGACAGCCCGATGGAATGCTCGGCTCATGCACCCTCGCCCTTGAACTCAGCGCGCTTGAAAAGCCGAAAGAAATTCCGTGTCGTCAACTCATCGATTTCCGCGCGAGTCATGGAGAACATCTCTGCGAGCTTATCGGCGACATTGACGACGTGGACGGGTTCGCATCGCTTCCCCCGGAATGGAACCGGCGCCAGATAGGGGCAATCGGTTTCAATGATGATGCGGTCTCGCGGCATCGCTTCGGCCACGGCGCGCACATCGTCTGCGTTCTTGAACGTAATGATGCCCGAGAAAGATATAAAGCCGCCCATTTCCATGACGCATTCGGCGAGTTTCATGCCACTTGTGTAACAATGAAGGAGGGGCGTGAACGAACGTTCTTTCATCGCTGATACCAGCATCTGCTGCATCAACTCGTCCGCTTCGCGCGTATGGATGATCAGCGGCATACCGGTTTCCTGCGCTGCTTCAATATGGGCAGCAAAAACGCGCTCCTGATCTTCGCGCGGCGAAAACCCGTAGTGAAAATCGAGGCCGCATTCGCCGAT
>JAWKVJ010000031.1:0-36354 GCA_041398085.1 Parvularculaceae bacterium | reverse complement strand
CGTCGCCTCCATCTGGCGGAGAAGCGCGTTCATTTCCTCCGCGGCGAGGCGCCGTCCCGCCCGCACCGAACCGTGGCACGCCATTGAGGAACAGATCTCTTCAAGCCGCTCCTTCAGCGCCAGCCCGTCGCCGATCTCGGAAAGGTCGTCAGCAAGACGGCGAACGAGTCCTTGTATGTCGCCGCCGCTAATCAGCGCCGGCACTTCGCGCACCGCAATCGCCCCCTCGCCAAAACGTTCGAGCACAAGGCCGAGCTCTTCAAACTCCTGCTTGCGCGCATCGATGCGTTCCGCTTCGTCAGCATCGAGTTCAACAATTTCCGGAATCAGCAATCCCTGGCGTGCAACGCCGCCGCCACTGAGCATTTTTTTCATGCGCTCATAAACAAGGCGCTCATGCGCGGCGTGCTGATCGACTATGACGAGACCGTCTTTTGTCTGCGCGACGATATAGGTTTCGTGCAACTGCGCGCGCGCCGCGCCCAGGGGAAATGACGCCGCTTCATTTGTTTGTGTATGATCGCTCTCAGCCCGCGCTGATGGCGCAGCGTCGACAAGCGCCTCCTGCCCGTCGACTGAATAGTCGCGCGGCGCATCGTGAAGCGCGCCGAACGCAGCGCCCGTAAAATTTGGACGGCGATAGGGATTGACCGGCGCGGCGCTCAAGGCTCTTTGCGGCTGCATGCGGCCAAGCGCGAAGGAGGATGTCGTCGTCGACGAACGATGCCCGGCGCCGGCGAGCGCTGTTTTCAGCGCGCCGACAAGAAGCCCACGAACGCCCGCCGCATCGCGAAACCGCACCTCGGTTTTGGCCGGATGAACGTTGATGTCGACAAGTTCCGGATCGAGGTCGAGAAAGAGCGCGACAGCCGGATGGCGATCGCGCGCCAGAAAATCGGCATAGGCGCCGCGAACCGCGCCGACGATCAGCTTGTCGCGAACCGGCCGGCCGTTCACGAACAAAAACTGCTTGTCCGGTAGGCCGCGATTGAAGGTCGGCAGCCCTGCAAATCCTGAAAGCCGGACGCCGTCGCGTTCAGCGTCAACGGCGACGGCGTTATCCTCGAAATCGCGCCCCATGACGGCGCCAAGACGGCGGAGTTTTCCCGCCTCGCCTTTTTGCTCAGCGGGATAAGCAAAAACCTTTCGTCCGTCCGACACGAGCGAAAATGAAATCGCCTCATGCGCCATAGCGAGGCGCTTGACCGCTTCGGAGGCGGCCATCAATTCAGCGCGGTCGGTTTTTAAAAATTTCAATCGCGCCGGCGTTGCATAGAATAGATCATTGACGGCGATGCGCGATCCTGAGCCGGCGAAGCCCGCAGGCGCTACTGGCGCGATCATCCCTCCGTTTACGGATAGTTCTGCGCCCTCGGCGTCGCCCTTGCGGCGCGAGCGGATTGACAGCCGAGCGACCGCGCCGATTGACGGCAGGGCCTCGCCGCGAAAGCCGAGCGTTGCAATATGTTCAAGATCAACATCGCCATTGCTGGCGGCGGCGAGCTTTGAGGTCGCGTGACGTTCGACTGCAAGCAAGAGATCGTCCGGCCCCATGCCGCAGCCATCGTCTTCAACGAGGATTTCCGTCTTGCCGCCAGCCCTGAGCGACACCGAAATTTTCCGCGCGCCGGCGTCGATTGAATTCTCGACAAGCTCTTTGACGACCGCCGCCGGGCGTTCGATCACTTCTCCGGCCGCAATGCGATTGACCGCCGCCGGCGGCAGGCGGCGGATGACAGACGCTGAGATAGATGGGGCGGCGTTTTGAGTCGGCATGGCGCCAATCATCACGGCGGGCCCTGTCGACGCAAGGTCGCCATTATTTTCTTTATTTGACAATATTTGTTTATTTTGTTAATTATGCCGCCAGCGATGGAGGATCAATATGACTGACCAATCTCGCCCCAAGGGCCTTTCCAGCGCCGTGAGCTACCAGGACGCGAAATCGGCGTTCCGCTGGCTCGAAAAAGCGTTCGGCTTCGAGCCGTCATTCGTTCTCCTCGACGCCGACGGTAATCTTGGCCATTCGCAAATGACATTCGGAAATTCGATCGTGATGGTCGGGAACGAGTGGTCGGACGATCACAAGAGTCCGAAATCGCTCGGCGGGAAAAATACTCAAACCGTTCATGTCCATCTCGCGGAAGGCGACGACATCGACGCGCATTGCGAACAGGCGCGCAAAGCCGGCGCTCAAATTATCGCCGAACCATCGACGCAATTTTATGGCGACCGCACCTATCGCGCCAAAGATCCGGAGGGCCATATCTGGACTTTCGGCGTCACCGTGGAAGAACCGAAGCCAGAAGAATGGGAAAAGAAAACCGGTCTCAGAACGGCGCCGAGGCTCGATTGAACGCGCGCCTTGACGCGGCGCTTTCAGCGCTTGCCGACCCTCACAGGCGGCGCGCCGTTGAGCTATTGAGTGAAGGGCCGCTTCGCGCCGGCGAACTCGCCGAGGCGCTTGCAATCACGCCGCCGGCTTTGAGCCGCCATCTGAGGGAAATGAAAAAAGCCGGCCTGATCGAAGAAACACATCCGGAATTTGACGCGCGCGTACGCGTTTACGCCTTGAAGGCGGGCGCCATGGATGAATTGAAAATATGGCTGTCGCGGGCTGAGACGATGTGGACCGAACAATTGTCGAATCTCAGCGCTCACATCGCGAACAAAAAGAAATGAGTTCAGCGGTTATCGTTTCCCTGCGCGTTCCGGCGGCGCCGGATGAGAGTTTTCGGATTTTCACCGAAGAAATTGGCGAATGGTGGCGCGACAACCCGCTATTCCAGCTGACGCCCAAAGGCGACGGTTATCTCTTCTTCCAACCGGGGGAAGGCGGAAGGCTGGTAGCGCGGCTGGCGAACGGCAAAGAATTCGAAGTCGGGCGCATCACGCGCTGGGCGCCGCCGGAAAGACTGTCGCTCACCTGGCGTCACGCGACATTTGCGCCGGATCAACAAACGCAAGTCGACATTCTGTTCGAGGCGGTTGGTGAGGAAACGCGCATCACCGTCGAGCATCGCGGCTGGGACAGCATTCCCGAAGCTCATGCAGCGCGTCACGGTTTCCCGTTGATGGTTTTTCAACAGCGTCTCGCCGAGCATTGGCGCGCGGCGTTAGCAGGCGTCAAAGCCGAACTTACAGCGTAGAAATCAAGCTGCTGCATTGCGACGCGCATTAGTGCGTGTCGTCATAGCTCCACTCATAGAGCGGGCGGTAAGCGCCCGGCGTCAGATTGAGAAGCGAGAAATCGCCCTCATTCACAGGGAGCGGCGCGCGCGCGCCGTCAGCGCGGATGATCGAACCCGCCCATTCGCAGCGCGCATAAGCGGCTTCCGCAACGCCGGGCCGGAGCGGGCGCGCTTCGCATTGAAGCGCCGTCAGCTCTATCTTTACCGGCTGCGCCGACGGATCGCATTTTTTCTCGTCCTGGGCGCTGTCATCGCTCGCGTCCCTCGCGTCCGCGTCATCATCGAGCGACAACGCTTCGGCCAGCGGATCAACCGCCGGCGCATCGTCTTCGCAGGTCAATGAACGGCGAAGGAGATCGGCGACGTCTTCGCGGCCGGGCTTCTTGTTGACGACCGTAATCGACTGACAGCCGGCCGCGAGAAACGCGCCGGTGACAAACAGGAACAGATAGCGGGACACGGGAGTTACTTTACGCCCGGCAGTTGGAGCGCCTTGCTCGATTCGATCGTTACCTTCTGGCCTTCACCGATAACGCGGTCGATAGAGTCCTGCCGGCCTTTGAGCCAGGCTTGCGGATCATCAACGCGCAAAGGCGCGGCGCTGTCGTCAACCTTGCCGTCGACGAATTTCCAGAACATCAGCTGATTGGCGAGGCTGTTTTCCTTGTCGGTGCGGCCGCCATTTTCGGCATCCAGAACCTGCCGGATCGAAGGATCGACCTCGCCGGCGCCAGCTTTGGTCAAAAGCGCCTGCTCCCCGGAAGTCGGCGGCGCGGCGGATGTATCGCCAAGAAGAACCTGCTGGGCGCGTTCGGAGGGCGACAATTCCTGTGGGCGCGACTCGCCAGGCTTCGGCGGGCTGCAAAGAATAATCCGGCGGCACGACCAGCGGCGCCTTCTTGGCGATGGCGAATTCATCGGGCGGGTTCTTGCCGTTGCCGAGCGCCTTGCCGATGCCGGCGCATCCGCTTGTTGAGGCCGCAATGAGGGCGGCGGCGAGACTGGTGCGGAACAGAACTGAAAGACTCATGCGCAAGGGGCTCCGGGGTTTGCCGCGCGGGTTATAGCGCCGGCCGGCGCGCTGCGCAAAGCGGCCTCAATCGGCCGGCGGCGGTGAAGATTTATGCGTCAACGCGTCAAGAATAAGGCAGGCGAAGCCGACATTGATCGCCGCGTCGGCGACATTGAAGACCCAGGGGAACATCAGCCCTGAAAAATCGAGAAAATCGACAACGCAGCCCTGCGAGGCCCGGTCGAAAAGATTGCCGACCGCGCCGCCGAGGATGAGGCCGGCCGCAATCGCCAGAATTGGCCGCCCAATGCGGCCGAGCCAGGCGATGACGACGCCGGCGATGACGATCGACAGGAAGGAAAGAAAAATGCGCGAGGCCATGCCGCCGGCCAGAAGGCCGAAACTGACGCCCTTGTTGCAGACATAAGTGAGATCAAAAACCGGGGAGAGTTCGATTTTCCGCCGCAATGGCAATTCGACGATGTGGACAATCCAGTATTTCGAGAGCCGGTCGAGCGCGAGCGCGATGACAGCGATGACAAGCCCACGCGCAAAGAGCGGGTTGGCGCGCGCGTCGCGCACCCAGCTCGATAGTCGCACCTTTAGAGACGCTACGCTGCTCACGCTGTTTCCTTTTCGAGCCGTTCAACCGCATCGGCGCAGCGCGCGCAAGCATGCGGATGAGCGGCGTCAGCGCCGACATCGTCGAGATATCGCCAGCAACGCTCGCAGCGCTCATGTTCGCTGACCGACGAGACGACGGCGACGCCTTTGACCTCATCGAGACGGAAGGCGCCAACCGGCCCCTCGCCCTTTTCAATCTTCACATCGGATGTGATGAAAAGATCAGCGAGGTCGCGCCCTTCAAGGCTCGAGAGCAAGGCGTCATCGCTGATGTAAACGGCGGGCGCGGCTTCAAGGCTGGCGCCGATCCGCTTTTCGCGGCGTTCGACTTCAAGCGCGCCGGTGACGACGCGGCGAACGCGCCTCAAATTCGACCAGCGCTCAGCGAGTTTTTCATCGCGCCAGTCTTTGGGCGTCTCAGGAAATTTCTTCAGATGGATTGAATCTTTCGCGCCCGGATGACGCGTCAGATACGCTTCTTCCATTGTAAAAACGCAGATTGGCGCGAGCCACGCCGTCACGCGGTCGAAAATCTCAGCCATCGCCGTGCGCGCCGCGCGCCGGCGCAAAGTCGCCGGGTGATCGCAATAAAGGCTGTCTTTCCTGATATCGAGATAGAAGGCGGAAAGATCGAGCGCGCAAAACTCCAATACGCGTCGCCAGACGAGTTTGAAGTCGAACGCCTCGTAAGCCTTGGCGACATCGGCGTCGAGTTCGGCGACGACATTCAGAATGTAACGTTCAAGCTCGGGCATTTCATTATAGGAAACGCGCTCGGCCTCTTCGAATCCTTCAAGCGCGCCGAGGAGGTAACGCACGGTGTTGCGAAGTTTACGATAACCGTCGACCGCCGAATTGATGATCTCTTTCGATACGCGCGGGTCTTCGGTGTAATCGGCGGCGGCCACCCAGATGCGCAATATTTCAGCGCCATAATCGCGGATGATTTCTTCCGGCGCGATGACATTATTGAGCGATTTCGACATTTTGCGCCCTTCGGCGTCAACGACGAAACCATTCGTAACGATGTGATTGTAAGGCGCGCGATGGCGTGTGCCGCAGCTTTCAAGAAGCGAGGATTGAAACCAGCCGCGATGCTGATCCGACCCTTCGCAATAGACATCGGCCGGCCAGGTGAGATCGGCGCGCCCTTCAAGAACGAAAGCGTGCGTCGATCCTGAATCGAACCAGACATCGAGAATGTCGTCGATCTTTTCGTAATTGGCCGGGTCGCGCCCCTCGCCGAGAAACACTTCCGCCGGGGTATCGAACCAGGCGTCGGCGCCGGTTTCTCGAATGGCTGACAAGATGCGCGCGTCGACCGCATCATCCTTCAAAATGTCACCGCTTTCCTTGTCGACAAAGAATGTCAGCGGCACGCCCCAGGCGCGCTGGCGCGAGATCAGCCAGTCTGGGCGCGTTTCAACCATCGAACGGATGCGGTTGCGCCCCTGCGGCGGCGTGAAACCGGTCGCATCGATCGCTTCGAGCGCATAGGTGCGAAGCGTCTTGCCGCCGTCGATTTCCTGATCGAGGCGGATGAACCATTGCGGCGTGTTGCGAAAGATGACGGGCGCGCGGCTGCGCCATGAATGCGGATAGGAATGCGCCAGCCGCCCGCGCGCGAGGAGCGCGCCTTTTTCAATGAGCGCCGCGATAACGGCATTGTTGGCGCCGCCATCCTTGCCGGTTTTCTTGCCCTCGGTGACGATGACTTTCTCGCCTTCAAAGCCCGGCGCTTCGGCAGTGAACGCGCCGAACTCATCGACCGTGTAGGGAATTTCTTTGCCTTCTTCTTCCTTCAACGCCTCTCGCCAGATCTTTGCGTCGGAGCTCATCCATGCCGCATAATCTTCTTGTCCATGACCGGGCGCTGTATGCACAAAGCCCGTGCCGTCCTCATCCGTCACGTGATCGCCAGCTAGCAATGGAACAACAAACTGATAGCCGCCGTGGTAGTCTTTCAGGGGATGATCACAAATAAGGCCAGTTGGATCGACTTCGGCGATGAGCTTGAATTCAGAGATCTTTGCCTGGGTCCGAACCGCTTCCCATAGTGATGTCGCAACGATCAACCTTTCGCCGACCTTAGTCCACGGCGTCAGTTCGGCGCCGGTTTTCGGATCGACAACTTTCTCCATCGCCGTCACTTCATAAAGGCCGTAGGAGATTTTCGGGCCGAAGCAGATGGCGCGGTTGCCGGGGATGGTCCATGGCGTCGTCGTCCAGATGACGACAGAGGCGTTCTCGAATTGAGCATGTTTTCTGATGATTTCCTGATTGTCAGGCTCGCCTCGAACATATTGCGAATTGTCTAGGACCGGAAACTTCACCCAGATCGTCGTCGAGACATGGTCGTGATATTCAATCTCGGCTTCGGCGAGCGCGGTTTGTTCGACCGGCGACCACATCACCGGTTTTGAGCCGCGATAGACAAGCCCCGCGCGCACGAATTTCAAAAGCTCCGCCGCGATCGCCGCTTCGGATGAAAACGCCATCGTCGTGTAGGGATTGTCCCAGTCGCCTTCGCCGCCGAGCCTGCGGAATTCATCGCGTTGCACGCCAAGCCAGTGCTCGGCATAGGCGCGGCAGGCGGCGCGAAACTCCGCAGTCGGAACATCGCGCTTGGCGCGGCCTTTGCCGCGAAACTCTTCCTCGACTTTCCATTCGATCGGCAGGCCGTGACAATCCCAGCCGGGAACGTAATTGGCGTCAAAGCCGGTCATCTGGCGCGACCGCACGATGAAGTCCTTGAGGATCTTCGTCAGCGCCGTGCCGAGATGGATGTGACCGTTCGCATAAGGCGGACCGTCATGCAGGACGAAAGGCGTCTTGCCTTTCGATTCCTTACGGAGCTGGCGGTAAAGATCCATCTCGCGCCAGCGCTGGAGCAAAAGCGGCTCTTTTTTCGGCAGCCCGGCGCGCATCGGAAATTCGGTTTCCGGCAGGAACAGGGTTTTCTTGTATCGGCTGGCGGCGTCTTTGGCGGCGCTATCTTTCGATGCGTCGGGCATCGGTCTCTCTCTTGGAATAAAATCGGCTGGATCGGGGTCGGGCCCTGAAGGACGGTTCGGTTGAGGAGAAACCCGCAGCCGGGCGGCGCGTCAAGAAGGCGCGCGCAGGAAGGCCCGGCGCGGGCGAATAATTCGCGCCCGCGCGGCTGAAATCGGTATGGCGATGCGCCGCGTCATGACGGCGCATCTAGCAGGGATGGAAGGCCTAGTCGACCTGCAGGAAGCGAACGCCACCCTCGTCCGCCTCGCAGACGAACCGGCGCGTCCAGCTTTCGCCGCGGGCGTTCGAGGCTCTGAATTGCGCCGTCATCCGGACGCCGCCATCGGCGAGCGAGGTCACTTCCGTCGGCACGCCCGGCATGGCGACATTCATGCCGCCGGCCCCGGCGGCGCCGCGGGTCTCGGCGACGCATTCGCGAAAAGCCGCGTCGACCGCAAGGTCTGGCCCGGCCCGGCGTTCTGCCGCAATCGGGGCCGGTCCGCCGAGCAGTTCCTCGTCATTGCGGGCAACGCGCGAATAGCGGTCGTCTTCCGTCCGGCGGGCGTAATCGTCATAGGCGCCGTCATCGTCGCGCCCGTCGCGGCGATAATAATAATCATCGTCCCATGCGCCCGGACGCTGGCCGCTGTCATAGCGCCTACCGTCATAGCGCGCGTAATCGTCGTACGCGCGGCGGCGCGAATTATCGATGGCGCTGTCGATAAGAATGATGCCGCCGATAATGCCGGCGGCGATAAGCGCGGCCTCGCCGCCGCTCACCCGGCCCCGATGGCGGCGATAATCATAATGGCGGTAATGGCCGCGATACGGCCCGCCGTAATAATAGCTATGGCTGACATAAGGCCGGTAGTGGCGGCCATGTCGATATCCGTCGGCGAAAGCAGGCGTGATGCTCGTTCCAATCACCGTGGCGGCTGCGGCGGCGCCAAGCAGCGCCCGCTTGCCCATCGAAGATTTGCCCAAATCCAGTTTCATGTCCCAGCACTCCTACCAACCGCGCAGCGCCCCGGATTAAGGGCTGCCCGCAATACTATCATTTTCTGCGCCAATAGGGCGGATTTGCGGCGAGAAGGCGCAAGCTGAGGGCTTGCCACGAGGTTGTGAACGAGGCGATCCTTACACCACAGAGGAGGCGCAATTGGGGGAAATGAGCAAAATCGGCTTTGGCGGCGCGCGCGCATTGGCGGCGGCCGCGGCGTTAACCTTTTCTGGCTGCGCCGCTAGCGGCATGACCGCTGCTGATTGCTCCGGCGCGGACTGGCGCGCTTTCGGCGAAGCAGACGGCGTCGCCGGCCGCAAAGTAAAATTCTTCGATGAACGCGCCGACGATTGCCGGTCTCACGGTTTTGCAGTTGATGAAGAGGCCTATGCCTCCGGACGCCAAACCGGCCTTGCCGCCTATTGCACCGAAGATGGCGGCTACGCCGCTGGCAAGGCGGGCGAAGAATACGACGATGTCTGCCCGGCGCTCACCGAAGCGCAATTTTTCAAAGGTTATGAACTCGGGACCCAGCTTTTTTCGACGACCGAAAAAGCCGAAGAAACGCATGAGGCTTATGACCGCGCTGTAAAAGACCTCGACCAGCATCGTTTTCTTTTAAGCGCTGCGGAAAAGCGCGCCGCCTCGCCGACGCTCGATCGTGAAGAACGAGAGGCTGCGCGGCAGGAGGCCGATTATCGCTCCGGCGAAATCATCCGCCTCCAACGCGAGATCCCCCTGATGATGCAGGATGCGGATGCGGCGACGAAAGCGCTCACGGCATTGCGCGCTCAATTGATCGAGCTCGGCAAGGAGCCGGCGGCGACGCCTTAATCAGCAGCGAGAATTTTTCGTGCAGTCTCGCAATCAAGCGCGATCTGCTGCTTCAAGGCGTCCAATCCGTCAAACCGCATCTCGTCGCGAATGAAGCGGACAAAATCAACGGCGAGCGTCTTGCCGTAAAGTTCGCCCTGAAAGTCAAAAAGAAAGACTTCCAACAAGGGCGGCGACATGACGTCGACCGTCGGACGGCGCCCGAAATTGGCGACCCCGTCGACAATAGCGCCATCAACAACAGCGCGAACCGCATACACGCCGCGGCGCGGTTCGATGAGGTCGCCAAGCGTCAGATTCGCTGTCGGAAAGCCGATGGTGCGTCCGAGCTGTTTGCCCTTTTCAACAATTCCTTCGACGCGCCACTGGCGGCCGAGCAGATGCGCCGCCAGATCGACCGAACCGGAAAGCAGCGCCTCCCTGATCGCTGTCGAACCGATCTTGTCGGAATGGCCTTTTTCAGCAAGCGGTTCGACGATGTGCGCTTTCAGGCCGTGCGCCTCGCAGAGCCTGGCAAGCCCTTGCGCGTCGCCGGCGCGATCCTTGCCAAAGCGAAAATCCGCGCCGGTAACGACGCCGCTCAATTGAAGCGCGCCTTTAAGCGTCTCCATCACAAACTCTTCCGGCGTCGACGCCGCGAGCGCAGCATCGAATTTTAGCGGCAATACTGCGTCGCAACCTGCTGCGAGAATGAGGTCGTTGCGCATCGCCGCCGTCGTAATCAGAAATGGCGGATCGTTCGGACGGAAATAGCGCCGCGGATGCGGGTCGAAAACAACTGCGGCGGATTTTCCGCCAGCTTTCTGCGCAAGCCCAATCGTCTGCTCAAGGAGCATGATATGGCCGCGATGAACGCCGTCAAAATTGCCGATCGCTGCAATCATTTTCGTGCCGTCACCATTTGAGCGCGTTCGCAACATATCTGGCTTGCGCGCCCGCTTCGTCAAGCGCCTTTGCCGCCGCGATGGCGTCGGCGGAGCCCTCATGGACGCCGCCTGCGCCGAAAATGAACAGCGCATCAATTCCCTGCGCATTCGCGCCGGCGATATCCGTATTCACACCATCGCCTATCGCCAGAACGCGCGATCGCGGAATGTCGGCGCCAGCAATGGCGTTTAACCGCTTCATGGCGAGGTCATAAATTGGCGCGTGCGGCTTGCCGCCGTAAACCACCTTGCCGCCAAGCGTTTGATAAATCTCGGCAAGCGCGCCCGCACACCAAACGAGACGTCCGCCCCACCGGACGACGATGTCGGGATTAGCGCAGACCATCGGCAGGCGTCGAGCGGCTGCGCGCATCAACAAATCGCGATAGTCCTCCGGAGTTTCCGTCTGGTCATCGACAAGGCCGGTGCAAACGATGAAACGCGCCTCTTCCAGCGGCGTAAAATCGATGTCGACTCCATCGTAAAGCGCGTCGTCTTTTTCGGGCCCAAGCTGGTAGGCCGGCGACGGCAGAAAACTCATGATCGCCGCGCGCGTCGCATCGCCCGACGTGATGACCGTATCATAGGCTTCTCTTGGAAGGCCGATCCGGTCGAGTTGCGCGGGGATAATCGATGACGGCCGCGGCGCGTTGGTCAAAATGGCGGCGGGGCCGTGCGCGTTGCGGAACCGCATCATCGCATTGCTGACGCCGTGAAACAATTCAACCCCATTGTGGATGACGCCCCATGCGTCAACGAGGAGGGCGCCGTAATCTTCGGCGATATCGGCGATTGATGAGATAAATTGGGGCGCAGTCATGGTGTAACCGCGCCTAGGGCCGACGAAACGCCCGGTCAAGCCGTTACGCTAAGCGGCCCGAATGTCGTCGGAGGTCGATCCGCTTTCACCGAGATAGAATTCAGCCGGGCGCGCCGGCCCGAATAGATTGCCCTGACCGTAGTCGAGCCCAAGGCTCAGTATTTCCGGCATGTGACTCTCAAATTCGATCTTTTCGGCAATGAGATCGATGCCTGCGTTCGCCAGGCGTTTCCTGAACGCGCGAAGACGCGAGAGCGAAGCCTCGTCGCCGCGGCTCGCCGCCAGAAGCAGACTCGACGGCGCTTTTGCAAAACAGAAGTGACGCGATTTCAGCGCCTCCCATTCAAGATCAATCGAATGGACATGATCGATCGAAAAGACAAAACCCTTGGCGGCGATGGCGTCCAAATTCTCCAAAACGCGTGGGTGCATCGTCTGTATCGCCGGATACGTGAATTCAAAAATGAGGTTCGAAGCAAGATCCGCATTCGCTTCGAGATAATCCGTCAGTTCATTGAAGAACTGCGAGTCGTAGATTGTCGCCGGCGACATATTGCAAAAGACAGCAAGGCGCGGCGTTCGTTTGGTTTCTTCGCGCAGGGCCTGAATGCAACGCATCAGGATCATATTGTCGATAACGCCGATGCGATTGGCGCGTTCGGCGGATTCGATATAGTCGGCGGGTTTAAGGATCTTGTTGTCGGCGTCTCGAAGCCTCGAAAAGGCTTCGTAATATCTCGGCTTTCTTTGCGGCAGGCTGACGATCGGCTGCAAATAGAGATCAATACGGCCCGCTTCGATCGCCTCACGAACGCGCCCGATTTTTGAACGGTCATCATCGCTCAGCTCAGCGGCTTCGGCGATGGTCAGCACGCCAGCCTTGCCAACTTGCGCCTTCGCTGAACGCCCGCCTGAGCGCGCCGACAAGCGGCGCATGATATCCATCTCATTTTCAAGCCTGCTGAGCGCAAATCCCATTCTCGCATGCAAGAAGAGAATGGCGATTATCGCGGCGCCAAGCGCGTTCTCGATATGAGGCGGAAACCCTTGCGTATAGGCCGCAGCGAGCAAGATGACGCTGACCGCGCCTACGGCGAAATGAACGCCGAAGCCATAACGTGACGTACGTTGTCTCAGATTCACGGTTCGCATCCCCTCCGGAGCGGACAGTTTTTTTCCAGCGGGATGAGGCTAACGCAGAGGCCTTTCGCGAGATTTAATTCAAAGCTTAATGAAACGTAAATAATCCGGACAAAGAAAAACCGCCCGGCTAAGCCGGGCGGTTCAATGGGTGATCTGTCTCAGCCGCCAATTAGCTCTGGAACTGGCTCTCAACAGGATCGATCGTTATCTCGACGCGGCGATTGAGCGCCTGACCGGCCGCCGTTGAATTATCGCCGATCGGATATTGTTCGCCGTAACCGACCGCTTTCAGGCGAGCCGGGTTGACGCCCTGCGAAGTCAGATAATTCGTCACCGAAAGCGCCCGGCGCTGTGAGAGGTCGAGATTGTAGGAATCCGACCCGCGGCTGTCGGCATAGCCGGCGACCGTAATCGTCGTCTTCTTGTATTCCTTGAACACTTCGGCGACGGCGTTCAGCGTTTCATAAAAGCTCGGCTTGATGTCCGACTGGGCCGTGTCGAAGGTGATGTCTGACGGCATGATAAGGCGGATATTGTCGCCTTCACGCTGGACCTGAACGCCGGCGTTCAAAAGACGCTCGCGCAATTTGGCCTGCTGCTGGTCCTGATAGACGCCGATACCGCCGCCGATGACAGCGCCAGCCGCAGCGCCGATCGCCGCGCCCTTGCCGGCTCCGCCAGTCGCCGCGCCGATGACAGCGCCAGCCGCAGCGCCAGCTGCGGCGCCAGCTGCGCCGGACGTTACAACACGGCCAGCACGCTTCTCGCCCGTATAGGGATTGGTTGTGCACGAAGAGGCGGCGAACATCGCGAGCGCCCCCAAGATCAAAGCTTTGCGAATCACATTCGTCTCCTTCTTTTGACGTTGTCGCCATTTCGGACACCAATGCCGAAAAGCGGTCATTCGTTCCTTAATACGCCCCGGAAATAGCGGCGTATCGCCATTCGCGCCGCATTAAAAACGGGTAATTGCGGCTTTTTCGGCGCCGTAGCACCCAGATTTTATCACGGTTGATTTATTTTATTATTTTGCTAAATACCAAAATATGGTCGATCAACCCGATGTTTTCACCGCCCTCGCCCATCCGGTTCGCCGGAAAATCCTCGCAATGGCGCGCGATGAGGCAATGGCGGCCGGTGAGATAGCGGACGCTTTCGATCTCGCCCGCCCGACCCTCTCCGGTCATTTCAATGTTCTCAAGGCGGCCGGCCTCATCACTGTGGAGCGCCGCGGCACAAAGCTCCTCTACGCGGCCAATCTCTCCGTTCTTGAAGATGCGCTTTCAGGGCTGATGGACATGCTTCGGCTTGGCGAGGCGGCGAACGAGACGCTCAAGGAGATCAAAGATGCGTAACGCCCTTATTATAAGCGCAGTTTTAATTGCGATCATGGCCGCTTTTTCATGGTTCGGATTCACCGAGATTCCAGAGGCCACAAAAATTCCGACGCATTGGAATGTCGATGGCGAGATCGACGGCTGGTCAAGCCGATTGTTTGGGTTGCTCTTTGCTCCATTGCTTGGCGTGTTTTTGTCGCTTCTCTTCGTCATCGCTCCCTATATCGACCCGCGCAAGGATCATGTTGAGACGAGCAGAAGTCTTTTATACGCCGGATGGAGCGGCTCGCTTTTGTTGCTAACAGCAACCCATGCCGCGATCGTTCTCTCGGCGACCGGCCATGCACCGGCGAATCTGCCGGCTGATGTCGCCCTTTATGGCGTCCCCGCCATTCTCATCCTGGTCGGCAATTTTCTGGCAAAAACGAAATCGAACTTCTTTCTTGGCGTCAGAACGCCCTGGACGCTGTCATCGGAACGCGCCTGGCGGACGTCGAACCGCGCCGCCGGATGGATGCTCGTTTTGACCGGTATTGCAGCGATTATCTCGATATTTCTGGTGGGCAAGCAGGCCAGCATAATCGTCATTATCGCCGGCGTCTTTTCGAGCATTCTCGTCAGCAGCGCGATTTCCTATTTCGCCTGGCGTAACGATCCAGAACGCGCCAGCGGATAAAAAACGGAGCGGCTTTCGCCGCTCCGCCTAGCTCTTATAGCATATCGAGTTTTATTATTCCTGCGGTTCGTCGCCCGATGAATCATCGCTCATCGAATCGTCACTCATGGCGTCGTCGCTCATCGAGTCATCACCCATAGCGTCATCGCCCATCGCATCATCGCTCATCGCATCGTCGCTCATGGCGTCATCACCGGAAGCTTCCGGCATGGCGGAGCCTTCAACGCGCGGCCATTTTTCTGAACGGCAGATGAGACCGCCAAGCAGGCAGCCCGACATCTTGATTTCGTTTTCGCTGAGGACTTTGACCTTGCCCTTATATTCATTGCCGTCGCCCGGATTGTACATTTTGCCAACCCAGGAATCCTCGCCGTCCTTGGTAAGGTCATAGAGCATCTTCACGCCGACCACCGATTCGCCGGTTTTCTTGTCGACGCCCTCGCCCGAGATAACTTCGCCGCAAAGATTGTCGCCGCATTTTGCGAATTCGACATGCCAGCCCTTGTTCGTGCGAAGCCAGACGCCAATCGCCTTGTCAGCAAGATCGCCAGCCTGCGCCGCCGCGAACATGCTGATCGCCATGCTTCCGGCGAAAAGGCCTGCCGCTATTTTTGTCAATTTCATCAATTCCTCCTGAATTCGTCCGAAGACGCCCCAATTGAAAGCCATTCGAAAATCCGCCTTTTCCCTCGAGCGGATATTAAGTCATTATGTTATTATGGGATGCTAATGTTTGGGAAGCCGCGACGCCCCGTAAAGTCCATGAAATCGTAGAAAATGTGTCTTTTGATCCATCTCGCAAATGCGAGATGGAGACCTGCGATCAGGCCGCGGCGTGAATGGATCTTAGATAGGCGAGATTGGCGACGACGCCCGGCGGCATCCTGCCCGCACTGGCCGCAGCCGGTTTGTCTGCTTCGCCAAGGCTGTCGAGCACGGCGAGCGCACCAGCAAACTCCTGGTCTTCAGTATAAGGATTGGTCGTGATGATGCAGGGAACGCCGGCGGCGAGTGCTGATCTTAACCCGTTCGCAGAATCTTCAATCGCAATCGCCGCCGCAGCCGGAATCCGCATCGCAGCAAGCGCATGCTCATAGACATCGGGCGCCGGTTTTTTCCGCTCGACCATATCGCCCGCGGAGATGACCGCGAATTCGGCGAGCATGGCTTTTCCTAAAGCGCGCGCGATCAGGACCTCGACGTTTTCGAGGCTCGTTGTCGTTGCGATAGCGATTTTGACGCCGGCTGCAAGCGCCTCATCGATGAGACGCGCAACGCCCGGCCTTAATGAAAGCGCGCCGCCGGCGACCAATTCTACATAGCGTTCGGTTTTCTCGCGATGGAGCGCCTGAATGTCGATCTCCGCAGGATCGCGCCAAAGCCAGTCGCGCATGAAACGCGCAATGCGTTCCTTGCCGCCTGTCACGTCGAGAAGCTTCGTATAATCCTCGCGCGTCCATTTCCAGCCAAGGCGGCGCGCTGCGAACACATCATTGAAGGCGCGCCGATGGACTTCTTCAGTGTCGGCAAGCGTTCCGTCGACATCGAATATGATCGCCTCTAGCGCCATCATCGACTAGGCGTTTGCAGCTTCGGGAAAAAGAACCGTCTGCACCTGATCGAAATGATCGATGACCCAATCAGCGCCAAGCTCACTAACCGGCTTTTTCGAATAGCCATGCGAAATAAGCATCACGCGCGCGCCAACGCTTCGCGCGGCGCCGACGTCAACGGCGCTGTCGCCGATCATAATGGTCTCTTCGCCCGTGGCCCCAAGCGCGGAAAGCGCCATCTTCATCGGGGCCGGATCCGGTTTTTTCGCCGGCGCCGAATCGCCGCCAATGACGGCGCCGAAATAGTCCGACCACCCAAGCGTTTCAACGATCCTCGCCGTCACGGAATAGGGTTTGTTGGTGCAGAGCCCAATTCTCGCACCGTTTACTTTGCAGCGTTTCAGCGCCGCCTCCGCGCCCGGAAACGGTAATGTCTCGACACAGGCGCGCGTCAGATAAATTTCAATAAAATCGGCGGCGAGATCATTGGCCTGCGAAAGTGTCAATTCAATTTCACGACCCCGCCAGGCGCGCTCGACGAGCTTGGCGACGCCGCCGCCAATCATCAGCCGCACAGCGTCCGTCTCGTATGATCGAAGCCCATGACGCTCGAGAAGGCGGTTTGTAACCCAGGCGATATCCGGCGCGCTGTCGATCAGCGTTCCATCAAGATCGAAAATGAAGGCCTTTGGTATGCTCACGCAGCGCGCTTCCCGGCTGCTTCTTGATCGCCTTGATGTTGGCGGCGTATTGGCCGCCCCGAAAACGGCGGAGCCTGCGACAAGCGCAGTCGCGCCGGCGGCGACAACAGCGCCGGCCGTTTCCGGGTTAGCCGCCATCGACTTCAATCTCGATATCGCGGCCGGCGATCATTTTTTTGATGCGCGCGATCTTGTCGACTTGCGAATGAATGAAGCTCTGCCCGCCAAAACCCGGATTGACCGACATGACGAGAACGAGGTCGAGACGGTCGAGCACATATTCAATGACGTTTTCAGGTGTTGACGGATTGAGCGATACGCCCGCTTTCTTGCCGAGCGCCTTGATCGCCTGCAGTGAGCGGTCGAGATGCGGTCCAGCCTCGGCATGCACGGTGATGATGTCAGCGCCGGCATTTGCAAAAGCTTCAAGATAAGGATCGCAAGGCGCAATCATCAAATGCACGTCGAAAATCTTTTTCGAATGCGGCCTTAGCGCTTTGACGACATCGGGGCCGATTGTGATGTTCGGCACGTAATGGCCGTCCATGACATCGACATGCACCCAGTCGCAGCCAGCCTCGTCGATGGCGCGCACTTCTTCGCCGAGTTTGGCGAAATCGGCGGACAGAATTGACGGCGCAATCTTGACGCTCATGACGGCGTTCCTTCCCTGGCGCGCATCTCGGAAAGCGGCGCATCGAGCCCGCCTTTGAAGACGCGGCTTGCACGAATATCGCTTTCCTCGATCGTGCTCAATTCCTCAGCGCCGACGGAACCCTTTTTCTCCTCAAAAACGCGCTTGGCGAGGCGAAGGCGCGCGCGGTCTAGCGCGTTCCGCAGAGAACGCGCATTAGCGAAATGGGATTGCTTGCGGCGATGGGTGATATATTCGGTGAGCGCGTTTTTGGCGCCTTCGCTTAGAATATAGTTTTGTTGCGACAGCATCAGATCCGCGATCTGCAACAGTTCGCCATCCGAATAATCCGGGAAGTCGATATGGTGAGCGACGCGGCTTCTAAAGCCCGGATTAGCGGAGAAAAACTTGTCCATCTTGTCGGCGTAACCGGCAAGGATGACGACAAGATCGTCGCGATTGTTCTCCATCACCTGCAGGAGAATTTCGATTGCCTCCTGCCCGTAGTCGCGCTCGTTTTCTGGCCGGTAGAGATAATAGGCCTCGTCAATGAAGAGGACGCCGCCCATGGCCTTCTTCAGCACCTCTTTTGTCTTCGGCGCGGTGTGACCGATATATTGGCCGACAAGATCATCGCGCGTCACGGTGACGAGATGCCCTTTCCTCACATAGCCGAGGCGGTGAAGGAGGTCGGCCATTTTCAGCGCAACGGTCGTCTTGCCGGTGCCGGGATTGCCGGTGAAGCTCATATGCAGCGTCGGCGTTTCGGCTGCGAGTCCCATGCGCATGCGCGCGCGATCGACGAGAAGCAGCGCAGCGGTTTCGCGAATACGCGTTTTGACGGGCTGCAGACCGACAAGCGTCCGATCAAGCTCGTCGAGGACTTCCTTGACGCCCGATTCCTCGAAGTCGTGGTGGAGATCGACTTCGGTGATTTTTTCCTGTTCCTGGTCGTTCGCTGCTTCCGACATTCTTTAACTCGTTGCGCCAAAACATTGCGTCCGCGCGAAAGCCTCGCGCGGACGCCTTTCGATTGTCTTACCTATTGATAACGCTCGCCCGCGGGCCTGTCAGTCGCATAGGGCGTTATCGAATATTGCATTGAGCGGCCTTTTACGTCGGTTCGCGTCAGCTTGAAGCCCGGCTCTTCCTTCGGCCTGTTGGCGATGAAGGAAAGGCGGATTGATTCCCAGCCGGCCGTCGCGTCAAACGCAATGATGCGGATATAGCGATCGCCGAATTGCTTTCGGCATTCGTTGAGCTCGAAGACGACGGCCGCCGCATCCTTGTTGTCGAACATCGGATGACCCCACATATCCCAATAGGTGTTTCTAGGATGGGGATCGTCCGTATATTCAAGGCTCACCGCCCAGCCATTATCGATGCAATATTGCACCTGGGTGCGGATCTGATCGTCGGTCAGGTCCGGCAGGAATGAAAACGTTCCTTGTGTAACGCGCATTGTTTTTTCTCCTTACGAGGCGGTCGGCGTCGGTGCGAAGTCCGGCGCGTCAGTTGATTCATAATTGAAGGTGACATTCTTCCAGGTATCGAGCGCCTGTTTGAGCGGCGAACAGTTCTTCGCCGCCTTTTCTAGAATTTCCGGCCCCTCTTTTAGATAGTCGCGGCCCTCGTTGCGCGCGAAGATCATCGATTCCAGCGCAACGCGGTTCGCGGTTGCGCCCGCAGCAATGCCCGCCGGGTGACCGATCGTGCCGCCGCCGAATTGCAACACCACATCCTCGCCAAGATAATGAATGAGCTGGTGCATTTGACCGGCGTGAATGCCGCCCGATGCGACCGGCATCATCTTGTTAAGCGAGGCCCATTCCTGATCGAAGAAGATGCCGTTTTCGAGCGCCATCGGATTCCGCTCTTCGCGGCAGATATCGTAATAGCCCTTTGTCGTCGCCGGATCGCCTTCAAGTTTGCCGACGACTGTACCGGTGTGAATGTGGTCAACGCCGGCAAGACGCATCCATTTGGCGATGACGCGGAACGAAACGCCGTGCGATTTCTGGCGCGTATAGGTCGAGTGACCGGCGCGGTGAAGGTGCAGGATCATATTGTTGTCGCGCGCCCACTTCGCCATCGACTGGATCGCCGTGTAGCCGATGACGAGATCAATCATGATGATCACCGAGCCGAGATCGCGGGCGAATTCGGCGCGCGCATACATTTCTTCCATTGTTCCGGCGGTGACGTTGAGATAGGTGCCTTTCATTTCGCCGGTTTCAGCCGTCGCCTTGTTGACCGCTTCCATGCAGTAAAGGAAACGGTCGCGCCAATGCATAAAGGGCTGCGAGTTGATGTTTTCATCGTCCTTCGTGAAGTCGAGACCGCCTTTCAGCGCTTCATAGACAACGCGACCGTAATTGCGTCCCGATAGGCCGAGCTTTGGTTTCACCGTCGCGCCGAGCAGCGGTCGGCCATAGCAATTAAGACGCTCGCGTTCGACGACGACGCCGGTCGCCGGGCCCTGGAAAGTTTTGACGTAGGCGACAGGAAGCCGCATGTCTTCAAGGCGAAGCGCTTTTAAGGGCTTGAAGCCGAAAACATTACCGATAATCGACGCCGTCAGGTTTGCGATTGACCCCGGCTCGAACAAATCGAGATCATAGGCGATATAGGCGAAATATTGCCCCGGCGTATTCGGCGCCGGATCGACGCGATAGGCCTTTGCGCGATATTTTTCGCAAGCCGTCAAGCGGTCCGTCCAGACGACCGTCCATGTCGCTGTCGAGCTTTCGCCAGCGACAGCGGCCGCCGCCTCAACCGGATCAACACCATCTTGCGGCGTGATGCGGAAAAGCGCGATAATGTCCGTGTCTTTCGGAACGTAATCGGGCTCCCAGTAACCCATTTGGGCGTATTTCATGACGCCGGCCTCGTATCGCTTCTTGCCGGTCACCGTTTCGCTTCCGTCCGCCATTTGTGGCTCCTTTCACTTCAGTTGCGCCTTCAGGCGGCTTTGGTCATTCCAATTTTCGGATCGAGTTCGCCCGACGCGTAGCGCTTGGCCATTTGCGCGAGCGGTATGACTTTTATTTTCTGCGCATGTTTCGCTGTGCCGAACTGCTCGTAGCGTTCGGCGCAAAGCGCCTCCATCGCGTCCATTGACGGTTTCAAAAACTTGCGCGGATCGAATTCGTCGCCTTTTTCCTGCGCGACTTTTCTGAACTGGCCGGTGATCGCGAGACGGCAATCCGTGTCGATGTTCACTTTCCTGACGCCGTATTTGATGCCTTTGACGATCTCCTCGACGGGCACGCCATAGGTTTGCGGCATGGCGCCGCCATATTTGTTGAAAATGTCCTGCAATTCCTGCGGCACTGACGATGAGCCGTGCATGACGAGATGCGTTTGAGGCAATCTTTCGTTGATCGCCTTGACGACATTCATTGCGAGAATGTCGCCGTCCGGCTTTCTTGAAAATTTATAGGCGCCGTGGCTGGTGCCCATGGCGATCGCAAGCGCGTCGACCTTGGTCGCCGCAACAAATTCCGCCGCCTGATCCGGGTCGGTCAACAGCATGTCTTTTGACAATTTGCCTTCAAAGCCGTGGCCGTCTTCCTTGTCGCCCTCGCCCGTTTCAAGCGAACCGAGACAGCCGAGTTCGCCCTCGACCGAACAGCCGACATCATGCGCGACGCCGGTTACCGTCTTAGTTATGTCAGTGTTGTATTCATAGCTCGCTGGCGTCTTCGCATCAGCCTCTAGCGAGCCGTCCATCATCACTGATGTGAAGCCGGCCTGAATGGCGGAATAACACGTCGCGCCATTATTGCCGTGATCCTGATGGAGGCAGATCGGGATCTCGGGATACATCAGCTCGGCAGCTTCAACCATCTTGGCGATCATGATGTCGCCGGCGTAAGAACGCGCGCCGCGCGAGGCCTGAAGGATGACCGGCGCCTGCGTTTTCCTCGCCGCATTCATGATAGCGAGCACTTGTTCCATATTGTTGATGTTGAATGCAGGAACGCCATAGCCATGCTCTGCGGCGTGATCGAGCAATTGTCTGAGTGTGATTCTGGCCATTTCTTCCTCGTTTCAAAAATTGCGTCAGACGCCGCCAATGCGGGCGAGATGCGCGCGCGTTTTTTTTGCGATTGCTTCAGGCGTCAGTCCGAAATGTTCGTAGACGGCGCCGCCCGGCCCCGATGCGCCGAATGTGTCGACGCCGATGAAGAACCCGTCCTCGCCAGTCCATCGCTCCCAGCCAAATGAAGCGCCGGCTTCAATCGCGATGCGCGGCGCATCGCCAAGAACTGACTTTTTGTAGGCGGCGGACTGCGCGCCAAAGCGTTCAAGCGACGGCGCAGAAACAACCGCTATTTCAAGACCCGCCTCACCAAGCAGTTCAGCGGCTGCGACCGCGAGCGAAACCTCAGAACCCGTTGCAATGAATGTCGCCTTGCGCGGGCCCTTCGCTTCACGAATGACATAGGCGCCCTTGGCGACAAGATTTTCCTTGTTGGCCTTCTCGCGAAGGGCGGGAAGCCCCTGGCGCGATAGGGCAAGCACCGTCGGGCCGTCTTCATTCAAAAGCGCGCATTCCCACGCCTCCGCCGTTTCCATCGCGTCAGCTGGACGAATGACATCGACATTCGGCATCGACCGAAGGCTCGCAAGATGTTCAACCGGCTGATGCGTCGGCCCGTCTTCGCCAAGACCGATCGAGTCATGCGTCATCACATAGATGACGCGCTTGCCCATCAACGCCGACATGCGGATTGATGGCCGGCAATAGTCAGCAAAGACGAGGAAGGTGCCGCCATAGGGGATGAATTCGCCATGCAGCGCGACGCCGTTCATCGCCGCCGCCATGCCGTGCTCGCGAACGCCGTAATGAACATAGCTCCCGTCGAACTCGCCGGGCGCGACGGACTTTTGCGATTTCGCCTTGGTGAGATTGGAGCCGGTCAAATCCGCCGAACCGCCGATCATCGCCGGAACCGATGGCGCGATCGCATCGAGCGCAACCTGGCTCGCTTTGCGTGTTGCAATTTTTGGTTTGTCTGCTGCGAGTTTTTCTTTCAGCGCAGCGACAGCGCCTCCAAGGCCTGAAAGATCTGGCGACGCGGCATAATTCGGGTTGCGCTTTTTCCAGTCGGCGTTAGCGGCGGCGCCTTTGGCGCCAGCCTCACGCCATGCGCTGAGAATATCTTGCGGAACCTCGAACGGCGCGTGCGGCCAGTCAAGCGACTTGCGCGTTGCGGCGATTTCTTCGTCGCCAAGCGGCGCGCCATGCGTTTCTTCCGTGCCCTGTTTGTTGGGCGCGCCGTAGCCGATGATTGTCTTGGCTGCGATGATCGAAGGCTTGTCGCTTTTCTTCGCCGCTTCTATCGCCTTGCGGATAGCCGCCGCGTCGTGGCCGTCAATCGCCGCAACTTCCCAGCCTGCCGCTTCAAAGCGCTTCAGCTGGTCCGTCGCTGTCGAGATGTGCGTTTCGCCGTCAATCGTGATCGAATTGTCGTCCCAGAAGACGATGAGTTTTGAAAGTCCAAGCCGACCGGCGAAGTCGATCGCTTCGTGGCTGATCCCTTCCATCAAACAGCCATCGCCGGCGATGACATAGGTGAAGTGATCAACGGCGGTGTCGCCGGCGCGCGCATTGGCGAGGCGTTCAGCGAGCGCCATGCCGACCGCATTGGCGATGCCTTGGCCCAAGGGTCCCGTGGTCGTTTCAACGCCGCGCGCATGCCCGTATTCAGGATGACCCGCGGTCTTGGCGCCGAGCTGGCGGAATTTTTTGAGATCCTCAACGCCGATATCGGGCGAACCCGTCAAATAAAGCAGAGAATAGAGCAGCATCGAGCCATGGCCGGCGGAAAGAATGAAGCGATCGCGGTCCGGCCATTCAGGATCCGCCGCATCAAATTTCAAAAATTCGGTGAAGAGAACCGTCGCCACATCGGCCATGCCCATCGGCATGCCTGGATGACCGGAATTTGCTTTTTGAACCGCATCCATCGACAGCGCGCGAATCGCATTCGCCATCTGACGCGTCGTCACTCGTTCTTTTTCATCAACGTTCATCGGTCAGCTCACCCGTCTTTTCTGGTCCATCAGGCGATGAACCATCGGCGTGAAAATAAGCTGCATCGCGATGTCGAGCTTGTTGCCGGGTATGACGATTGAATTGGCGCGCGACATGAAACTCTGCGGCACCATTGATAGAAGGTAAGGGAAGTCGATGCCGTAGGGGTTGGCGAACCGGATGACGACCATCGATTCATCCGGCGTCGGAATCCAGCGAGCGATGAACGGGTTAGATGTATCGACGGTCGGCACGCGCTGGAAATTGATATCGGTGCGCGAGAATTGCGGACAGATATAATGCACGTAATCAGGCATGCGGCGCAGGATCGTGTCCATCACCGCTTCGGTCGAATAACCGCGCGTCGAGCTGTCGCGATGGATTTTCTGAATCCATTCAAGATTGATGACGGGGACGACGCCAATCCTCAGATCAGCATAGCGCCCGACATCGATATCACCGTCTTTTGCAGCGCCATGAAGGCCCTCATAGAAAAGAACGTCTGAGTTTTCAGGAAGATCTCGCCATTCTGTAAAGGTTCCGGGCTCGCCACCAAGGCGCGCTCCTTCTTCCGCGTTGTGAATATAAAATCTCGTGCGGCCCGTTCCGGATTCGCTGTAATTGCGAAACAGCGTTTCAAGCTCGCCGAACAGATTTCCATCAGGACCGAAATGACTGAAATTATGATCGCCCGCCGCTTCATGCCGCGTCATCTCTTCCTTCATCGCCTTGCGGTCAAAACGGTGAAACGCGTCGCCCTCGACATAGGCGGCGTTGACGCGCTCGCGGCGGAAGATCTGTTCGAACGTCGATTTGACCGTGGTCGTTCCAGCGCCCGAAGAGCCCGTGACAGCGATGACTGGGTGCTTCTTCGACATGAATCTTACTTCCTGAAAAGGCCGCGATTGCCGAAGAGCGGCTGACGGCTGGCGTCAAGGCTGAGATCGAGGTGATAATTCTTCACGCGCTCGACCATGCGCTTTGATCCGAAAACGAACGGCGTTCTTTGATGAATCTCGGTCGGCTGGATTTCAAGAACGCGATTGACGGTGTCGGTCGCCGCTGCGCCGGCCTGTTCCATCAACAGCGCGATCGGATTTGCTTCGTAAACGAGCCGCAACCGCCCCGAACCGTAACCTTGCCGCCTGTCGCGCGGATAAAGAAAAATGCCGCCGCGCATGAGGATCCGATAAGCCTCAGCGACGAGCGAGGCGATCCAGCGCATGTTGAAGTTTTCTTCGCGCGGACCGTGAATGCCGACGATGCAATCGTCGATATAGGCGCGGATCGGCTCATCCCAGTGACGGTAGTTCGAAGCGTTGATCGCGTATTCCGGCTTGCGCTCGGATATTTTCAAATTCTTTTGCGTGCGGATGAAGTCTTCCTTTTTCCGGTCGAGCGTGAAAATTGAAACGCCTTCACGCAAAGTGAGCGCGAGCGATGTCGCTGGCCCATAGATGAAAAATCCCGCCGCAAGTTGTGCGGTACCGGGAGGCAGAACGCGTTTGTCTGCATCACTAACGGGGGCCGGAAGGATCGAAAAGATTGTGCCGACCGAGAGATTTGTGT
Source organism: Parvularculaceae bacterium (assembly GCA_041398085.1). Classification (GTDB taxonomy): domain Bacteria; phylum Pseudomonadota; class Alphaproteobacteria; order Caulobacterales; family Parvularculaceae; genus Amphiplicatus. Next base: position 11,297 of record JAWKVJ010000031.1, on the reverse strand, counting down.
CGATATTCGAAGACCCGTCGAGCGGATCGATCGCGACGATGACCCCGCCATCCGTCCGGCATTCGATCGGGCCGTCTTCTTCTTCGGACCAGATCTCGCGCACCGGAACGGCTTTCAACGCCGCGGTGAATAACTCATGCGCCTCGACATCGAGCGCCTTTTGCTGATCGCCATCGGCGTTTTCACCGACAATCGCCGCGCCGTCGCCATCAATGTCAGCACGCCCTATTTTTTCGGAAAGGACAGCAGCGACACGCGCAAGGGATGCAACAGTCTGCGCCACTGTATGGCGGCCCGCGTCGCCGCCCGCCCAGTTGTCCAGATGCATCCGAAGGCTAGTGCCCGTCACGCCGCCCGCTCCGTTACAAAAAACGGCGCCGAGGAGCGCCGTGCGAATCTCGTTTTTCAGACTGTCTGGACAGAACGCGTAAGTAAATTTAAAAGATATTTCCACAATCCAAAGTTTTTCTTATGTTCGACCCTCGCCGCGTCACCTTTAAACAGCTGAGAGCGCTCGCTGCGGTTGCAAATCGAGGCTCAGTAAGTCAGGCGGCTGAGGACCTTAATGTCACGCCGCCGGCGGTCTCCCTTCAATTGCGTGAGCTTGAGCGAAACGCCGGCGCGCCGCTGTTCGAACGGCGCCCCGAAGGCATGAAGCCGACGCAGGCGGCGCGCGAACTCCTTGTCGTGCACCGGCGAACGGAAGCGGCGTTGAGCGCCGCCGGCGAGGCGCTCTCGGCGCTTTCCGGCGTTGAGATCGGCAAGGTTTCGGTCGGCGTCATTTCTACGGCGAAATATTTCGCGCCGCGGGCGCTCGCCGCCTTTATAAAACTGCACCCGAAAGTCGAAGTGCGCCTCAATGTCGCAAACCGGGCCGATACGATCGCCGCCCTTGATGATTTCTCGCTCGATTTCGCCTTGATGGGCCGCCCCCCCGATGGCGATCATTTTGAATATGTGACGATAGGCGATCATCCCCACATCATGATCGCCCCGCCCGACCATCCGCTGGCGGCGCGCAAACGCATCAAGCTCGCCGACCTTGCCGACGAGACTTTTCTTCTCCGCGAAGAAGGCTCCGGCACAAGATCGATGCTGGAAGAACTTTTTGCAGAAAACCGGATCATCCATCGCGCCGGCATGGAGATCGGATCCAACGAAACAATCAAGCAAGCGGTAATGGCCGGCATTGGTGTTGCGCTCATTTCAGCGCACACAGTATCCGCCGAAATCGCCGACGGCCGCCTCGCAAGGCTATGCGTGTCAGGAACGCCCGTCATGCGCAAATGGCTGGTCGTCAAACGAACCGAACGGCGTTTATCCCCTGCAGGCCATGCGCTATGGGATTTTCTTGCACGCGAAGGCGCGCGTTATTTACCAACGCCCGAGAATGAAAAAACATCCGTTCACGGAAAAGAGCGCTAATAGAGCAAACTGCTGATCAGGGTGACATTGAGCGTGCGGCGCCCTAAAAGACGTTAATCCCTGAAATTCAACGCGCGTCGTCGCGCTGCCCGAAAGGACGACATGCTCGAAACGATCAACAATTTTCTCTGGAGCAAAATTCTCGTTTTCATTCTTTTGCCGATCGGCCTCTGGTTCACAATCGGCTCCGGCTTTGTCCAGTTTCGATATTTCGGTAGAATGTTTTCGATCCTCGGCGGCGCTTTTCATCACGAAGGCGACAAGCCGACTTCGTTTCAGGCGCTGGCGCTTTCCGTCGCAGGACGCGTCGGCGCCGGGAATATCGCCGGCGTCGCCGTCGCCATTACGCTTGGCGGGCCCGGCGCAATCTTCTGGATGTGGGTCGTCGGCATTCTCGGCATGGCGACAAGCTTTTTCGAATGCACCCTGGCGCAAGCTTTCAAGCGACTTGAACATACCGGCGAATATCGCGGCGGGCCGGCCTTTTATATCGTTCACGGATTAAAGACGAAACTCGGCGCGTTGGCGCCGCTCCTCGCCGGACTCTTTTCAATATTGCTGCTCATCACTTTCGGTTTCGCCTTCAATGTCGTCCAGAGCTACGCCGTTTCAACATCGGTCGCCGGCGCGTTCAGCATCCCGCCCGCCGCGACGGGCGTCGCCCTCGCTATCGTAATCGGCCTCATTATCTTTGGCGGCGTCAAACGTATCGTCCGTGTCGTTGAATTTGTCGTGCCGGTTATGGCGATCTCTTATATCGCTGTCGCGTTATTCGTCCTTGGCACGCATTTGTCTGCCCTGCCAGGCGTTATCGCGCTCATCGTCAAAAGCGCGTTCGGATTCAACGCGGCGATCGGCGGCGGCGTCGGCGCGGCGATGACCTACGGCGTGCAGCGCGGCCTTTTTTCCAATGAGGCAGGGCTCGGGTCCGCGCCGAACGTCGCAGCTGTCGCCTACGTTCCCCATCCCGCCAATCAGGGCGCAGTGCAGTCGCTGTCGGTCTTCATCGATACGATCGTCATTTGCACCTGCACGGCCGCGATCATTCTTCTTTCCGGCGTTGCGGCTGATCCCAATGTCGACGGGGTCATCCTCACCCAAACGGCGCTCGCCGCCGAGGTCGGCGGCTGGGCCAACCAGTTCGTCGCCGGCGCGCTGATGCTCTTCGTCGTCAGCTCGATCATGTATAATTATTATCTCGGCGAGAATGCGCTCGATTTCTTCGTCAGGGAGAACAAGCAGGCGATTGCGATCTTCCGCGTGTTGACGCTCGCCTTTGTGCTGCTCGGCTCGGTTATGAATCTCGGCAGCGCTTTCGGCTTCGCCAACCTCACTATGGGCGCGCTTGCGCTCGTCAATCTGTTCGCGCTGGCGCTCCTCTTCCCGGCAGCCCGGCGGCTGCTCGCCGATTTCGACCGCCAGCGAAAAGAAGGCGGCGAACCGGTCTTCGACCCGGACGCCTTCCCCGATCTCGATATCGACCGGGAAGCATGGCGGCTCCTGCCTGAGGACCAAAAAAAGCTGGATGCGCGCCGCGCCGCCCCTTGACGGGCCGGGCCCCTATTCCTAGATCGCCGCTAGCACTCGCTTATTGTGAGTGCCAAGGAAGCCGCACTTTCGACGCGGCTCCCTTAAATCATTGATTTTGAAAGAAGAACGCAAGGGAGACTACCCATGGGCTTCAGGCCGCTCCATGACCGCGTTCTGGTCCGTCGCATCGAAGAGGACCAGAAAGTCGGGTCGATCATCATCCCGGATACCGCCAAGGAAAAGCCCCAGCAGGGCGAAGTCATCGCGGTCGGCCCGGGCGCCAAGGACGACGACGGCAAGGTCGTCGCGCTCGACGTCAAGAAAGGCGACAAGATCCTGTTCGGCAAATGGTCGGGCTCGGAAGTGAAAATTGACGGCGAGGAACTCCTCATCATGAAGGAGTCAGACATCCTCGGCGTGATCGACTAACCCGCACAAAGAATTTCAGGAGACCGAAAACATGGCTGCTAAAGAAGTCAAATTCGACGTCGAAGCGCGCGAAAAAATGCTGCGCGGCGTCGACATCCTCGCCAATGCGGTGAAGGTGACCCTCGGCCCGAAAGGCCGCAACGTCGTTATCGACAAATCCTTCGGCGCGCCGCGCACGACGAAAGACGGCGTGACCGTTGCGAAGGAAATCGAGCTTGAAGACAAGTTCGAGAATATGGGCGCGCAGATGGTGCGCGAAGTCGCGTCGAAAACCAATGACGAAGCGGGCGACGGCACGACGACGGCGACCGTTCTCGCGCAAGCGATCGTCAAGGAAGGCGCCAAGGCAGTCGCTGCCGGCATGAACCCGATGGACCTGAAGCGCGGCGTTGATCTCGCTGTCGCCAAAGTGATCGAGGACATCAAGTCGCGTTCGACGAAAATCGGCAATTCGGCGGAAATCGCTCAGGTCGGCACGATCTCGGCGAACGGCGAAAAAGAAATTGGCGACATGATCGCGAAAGCGATGGAAAAAGTCGGCAATGAAGGCACATCACGGTTGAAGAAGCCAAGACCGCCGAAACGGAACTCGACGTTGTCGAAGGCATGCAGTTCGACCGCGGCTACCTCTCGCCATACTTCATCACCAATGCCGAGAAGATGGTCGCCGACCTTGAAGACCCGTATATTCTTCTCCACGAGAAAAAGCTTTCCGGCCTCCAAGCCATGCTGCCGCTGCTTGAGTCGGTCGTTCAGTCCGGCAAGCCGCTGCTCATCATCGCGGAAGACGTCGAGGGGCGAGGTTGCAACGCTCGTCGTCAACAAGCTCCGCGGCGCGCTAAAGTCGCAGCCGTCAAGGCTGGGCTTTGGCGATCGCCGCAAGGCGATGCTTGAAGACATCGCCGTTCTGACGGGCGGCCAGGTCATCTCCGAAGACCTCGGCATCAAGCTTGAAAACGTCACGCTCGACATGCTCGGCCGCGCCAAGAAAGTCGCGATCGACAAGGATGATACGACGATCGTCGACGGCGCCGGCGAGAAAGCCGACATCGAAGCGCGCACCGCGCAGATCCGCAAGCAGATCGAAGACACGACGTCCGACTATGACCGTGAGAAGCTGCAAGAGCGTCTCGCGAAACTCGCGGGCGGCGTTGCCGTTATCCGCGTCGGCGGCGCGACCGAGATCGAAGTGAAAGAACGCAAGGACCGCGTTGATGACGCGCTCAATGCAACTCGCGCCGCTGTCGAAGAAGGCATCGTCCCGGGCGGCGGTTCGGCGCTCCTTTATTCCGTCAATGCGCTTAATGGCCTTAAGGGCGATAACGCTGACCAGAATGCGGGCGTTAATATCGTTCGCAAAGCGCCTCAGCGCCGATCCGCCAGATCGTGAAAACGCAGGCGGCGAAGGCCTGATCGTTGTCGGCAAGCTGCTTGAGAAAAGACGCCAAGCACGGCTTCAATGCGCAAGACGGACGAATATGTCGATACGATCGCCGCGGGCATTATCGACTCCGGCGAAAGTCGTCCGCACCGCGCTGCAGGATGCAGCCTCCGTTGTACCTCATATCACGACCGAAGCGATGGTCGCCGAAGCGCCGAAGAAAGAATCGAGCGGTGGCGGCGGCATGCCCGGCGCGGCGGCATGGGTGGAATGGGCGGTATGGACTTCTAATTCCGCTCCCAATTTCAGTTGTATCAAAGCAGGCCGCAGGCCGCCTTTTTGTCGGTGCAGACCTCGCCTGTGATGAGGGATAGGCTGATCCCTTCAGGGGAGCTTTCATTGGCGCGCCGCTACAGGGGCTTTCATCAGCTATAGCTGGGCCGGACAAGGAATGGGGCGAGGGTCCACCACGGCGCTTGAGACTTATCGGACGCCGCGCGCATTGATCGGAAGCGACGGGGCGCTCGGCGCGATCCCCGAGCGATTGCATCCGATCTTCAAGGACCGCGAGGAAGAAGCGGCTGGCCACGGCATCACCGCAGCGATTGAAACCGCGCTCGCCGATTCTGAATTCCTGGTCGTCGTCTGTTCGCCGAACTCGGCGAAATCGAAATGGGTCAATCGCGAGATCGCCTGGTTCAAGACGCATCGCGACAAGACGCGCATTCTGGCGCTCGTTGCCAGGCGAGCTGCCGCTTCGCCAAGGGCGATGATGCGAACGAATGTTTTCCAAAGCGCTGCTTTATGAAGTCGATGGCGATTTGGTAGCCGACAGACAGAGCGGAAGACCCGCCGCTCGCCGCCGATGCGCGCAAGGAAGGCGATGGCAAGCGCGGCGCTAAGCTGAAACTCGCTGCTGCGCTTCTGGGCGCGGGTCTCGATGCGCTGGTCCGCCGCGATGAACGCCGCCGCGCCATTCGCCGCCGCATCGTCATGGCCGGTATGGCGGCGTCGATAGCGGTGCTCGGCGTATTGACGGTCTACGCCTTCAATCAGCGCAACGCCGCGATCCTCGCGCGCAATGACGCGGTCGCCTCGAAGAAGGACGCCGAGTTCCAGCGCGACGAGGCCGAGGGCCTAGTCGAATTCATGCTGACGGATTTGAGGAAACGCCTCGACGCGGTTGGCCGCCTCGACATACTCGACAGCGTCGGCGAGCGCGCGCTCCAATATTATTCAAAACAGGACGTTCAACGCCTCGACCCCGACGCGCTCGGCCGCCGCTCCCGCGCGCAATTGCTCGTCGGCGAGGTAGACAATACGCGCGGCGATCTCGATGCGGCGCTGAAAGCCTACAAAGAGGCGGCGTCAACGACCGAAGAACTTCTCCGCCGCGACCCCAACAACGCGCAGCGCATTTTCGACCACGCGCAATCGGTTTTCTGGGTCGGTTACATCGCCTGGCAGCGCGGCGACGCCGCGACCGCGAAGAAATATTTCACGCAATACAAGGACTACGCCGACCAGCTCGTCGCCATCGATCCGGAAAATGACGATTGGCAGATGGAAGAGAAATACTCCCTAACCAATCTCGGCACGCTTGAACTCGATCAGGGAAACGCCGCAGGGGCGGAAGATCATTTTCGCCATGCGCTCGATATTTCGCTGGCGTTACTGGCTAAGAAACCTGGCGACAGCAAGCGGATCTTCACCGCCGGGCAAGCACATGCGTGGCTGGCGGTAGCCATGGTTCAGGAATTGAATTTCGAGGGCGCAAAGAATCAACGATTACTTGAAATCGCGTTGTATCAAAAGGCGGCGGCCGACGCACCTGGAGATATCGCATATCTCGAACCGCAGGCACCGGCCTTTCGTAATCTCGCTACAATCGAGTTGTATCAGGGCGACTTACAAGCAGCAAAATCTTATATTATGCGTGGGCAATCAGTTTCTGGCGCGCTGACAGATCGCGACCCGTCCAATACCCTTTGGCAGGAATTCGCGGGACGTGATGCAATGTTGGAAGGGCAAATAAATCTTTTCCACGGTGAACTGGGCATGGCGCGTGTAGCGCTGAATAAAGCGGTCCATATCGGAAATATGCTCGTATCAACAAAGTCGGATACTGTTGCCTGGCAGCGCGACACGCTTTCAAAAGCAGAAATTCTTCTCGCCCGAGTGGCGGGTAAATCTGGCGATAAACAAGAGGCGGCGCGTCTAGCCCAAAAAGCACTTCGGGAATTGCAAAAATTATCAAGTGAAAATGACGGTGACATTAAAGCCATCGAAAATAAAACTGCGGCTATCGAAGTCTTAGTTGAAATCGGCATGCGGCCACCACAGCGCTGGGCAGAGATTGTATCGATGCTTGCGCCAATCGGCGAGCATGCGCCACCGGTGGCGCAAGCGAGATACGCACACGCGTTGGCGGCGCTCGGAAGAAAAGAAGACGCCCGCCCTATCGCGCTACGCTTGCTAGCGGCAGGCTACCGCCACCCAGATTTCATTCGTTTACTGAACGAACATCCTACGCTCGTCGCGGAACGCTAGGAGAAGATTTTGTTGCGTAATCTTTGTTGAAAAAATGGGAGACGTTGATGAGACCGAATATCGCGAGTTTATTCGCCTCGACGGCCTTGATCGGATTGTCGATCGGGCTGGCGGGCTGCGCCACGTCGAGTGCGGCTGACACGGCGCCACAAGCAGCGGACAAGACCAGCGCGCCGACATTGCCGTCGGTGCTCACCGCCGCCAAAAGCACGCCGCTCACCGCTTTTATCGCCGGCCAGCCCGACGTGGCCGCAATCGTGTGGATTCCGCTGGTTCCGGTGTCGGAAAAGGCGCTGACCTTTGGCCAGCCGACGGCTGTTATCGTAAAAGAGCAGCCGGGCCAGGGACCCGGTAGCGGCGGCACGATCACGACTGACGCGAACGGCAATATCGACATGAGCGGCTTGAAAGTGAATGGCGACGTCATGATTATCGCGACATTGCCGACGCTCGTTTTTCAGGGCGTCACCAGCTATCCGTGGTCGTTCTATCAGGGACCGCAAGGGAACGACCCCTATCAGGCGCTCGGCATTGCGACCTGCGCCAAAAAGGGGTGCGAGCCTGACAACAAACCGGAATTTGGCGCTGGCGCGTTTCCTGATGATTTCGCCAAGCCCGTCATTCTTGGCGGCATAGGCCTTGATGCGATGATCTTCATCGATATAGACGACAAGAACCTGCCCTACTATTACCAGTTCCAGGTGACGGATTCTTACACGCCCGGCGTCACACAAATTTTGGATCCGGAGGTTAAGAACCGCGGAGGCTCCGAACGTTAACCTATGCAGCGATGTTGCAAGATCGCAAACGGTGCATCACCTGTTTCATGATCCGAAAGGCATGGAGCATGCTAGCAAAATAGCCGGATTGATACGCACTTTTTGCATTTCAATCCGGCGGTTTGAAATCAAAGCATATCAGTTCGCAAAGCTACTTTCGCGCCGAACACTCCGGCGCCAATTTTTCTTCAACCGCCTTGATGATCTGGTTGCGGAATAGAGGCTTGCCGGTCGATTCCGCCGGTCCGCGGCTCGTTGCAACGGCGATGATCGCGTCGCACTCAGGATAGAAATTGAGATAGGAATTGTCGCCCCAGTCTTCGGCGCCGCGCGCGCTCATGGCGGAGCCCATCGGCGTTTCAACGAGGAAGGCGCCGTAGAGCACGTCGCCGATGCTGATCTTGCCGCGAGGCTCGTTCAATTCAGCGAGCATTTCAGGCCCGATGATCTTGCCGTCATTAAGAGCCTTTCGAAGTTGCACAAGATCCGCTGCGGCGATCAAAACGCCCGCCGAGCCGATCATGCCGTAATTGCGCGATTTCAGTTCCGCCGGCGTCGGCGTCAAAGGCTGGGCGCGAAGATGCGGATCGTCCCAGACCGCATCGCCCCAGAAGGCGAAATGCGAAAGCCCGGCGGGCGCGGCGATCTTTTCCCGGAAGATCTCCTCATAGGGTTTTCCGTAAATCCTTTCGAGCGCCGCGCCGAGCGCGTCATAGGCGTCATTTGAATAATGGAACGCGCCGTCTTTCGGATTAACCTTATTTGCCGCCGCGATGGCCTCTATCGCCTTCTCGCCGTCGAATTGCTTTTCCGCCGCGTAAGTCGACCGCATGCCGGTATGGTGGTCCAGAATGTCGCGCAGCGTGAAATCGCGCGAGGCAAGCGCCGTTCCCGAAAAGAGTTTTTCCGCGCTGTCGTCAAGGTTGAGCCTGCCTTCCTCCACGGCTTTGAGCGTCATCACTGCGGTGAAGAACTTCACCATCGACGAGATCTGAAACAGCGTTTCGGGCGTCACCGGAACATTTCCGGCGAGATCTGCCGAACCGGCGGCGCGGTCATAAATGACCCTGCCGCCGCGCATGATGACGAGCTGGCCGGCGAACCCTTCTGCAACCGCATTGTCGATGATCGCATCGAATTCGGGCGCGCCGGCGGCAGCGCGCGCGCTCTTTTCAACCAGCGCGTCGCCTGACTCTGGAACGGATTCTTGTGCGCATGAAGCGGCGGCGACAGCGAGAATAAATAACAGGGGCGAACGCATGCAAAAGGCTCCGATGATTGACGCGTCGCAACCATGCGCAGCGGCGCGCGCGTCGTATAGGATGAATTTGACAAGGGCCTCGGGCGCTAACAGGCGAATTGCCGCGAGAATTCGAGCGGCGTCATGGCGAGTTTCTCGCGAAAGGCGCGGCAAAGATGGCTCTGGTCGTAAAAGCCGCATGCATGCGCGATTTCCGCGAGCGACCCGGCGCCGGCGGCGACCTTCGCCATCGCCCGCTCCAGCCTTGCGGCTTTCGCATAATCGCGCGGCGAGACGCCAAACCGCGTTTTGAAGGACCTTGAAAAACTGTCCGGGCGCATCGCAGCGTCTTGCGCAATTTTTTCGATGTCCTGATGACCATCACCCGACAGAAGCATCGCCGCTCGTTCAATTCGGTTCGGCGCATTGAAATGTCCATACGCGTCTTCAGCGGCGCTCTCGAGAAGGAACTCTGCAGCGGTTGGCGCAGCGAGCGCGCGGCTAACGTTACGGTCATCCAGCTCGATGGCGCCGCGGCGCGCCTTCCAGAATTCCTCACCGCGGCGCTTCGCAACAAAGGCGGCTGGCGCCTTGATCTGCAAATAGCTTGCGCCGGATTGCGCCGCCCAATCTCCGTGGCCGGCGAAGGCCGGGCGGATGATGATATCGCCGCGCGAGAAGACGCCTGAAGCGCCATAGCCTTCCTCGCGAAAACCGCCCGACAATAGAAGGACGATGCGCGTTTCCGCATGAGCATGAAATTGCTGGCGCTCAAACGCGCGATAAAGATGACGTTGCATAAAACCCTGCCGCCCGGGCGCTCCATTGCCCGGCATTGTTCCCCTCGCCGGGCGCGCTAGTCGATAGGCGCCAGATATTTTGCGCCGCAATGTGAGAAATCTGCGCCGGACCGCATTTGGCCGGGCGCGCCGCCTCTGATACGCTCGCCCGCGAATCTGCAAATTCTTTCATCGGGGTCGGGGGACTATCATGAAATATCTGAGCGGCGTTCTTGCAGCAGCGATTTTTGCTTTCAGCGCAGCGCATGCGCAATCGGACGCGCCGCCGAGCGCAACAGATGCGGCCGTGGAAGCCGAGGACGCTGACGCCCCTGTCGAACTGCAAATCGATTATTTCACGCGCGACAAATTCGAGATTGAAACAATCGTCTGCCCCTTCAAAGGAAAGATCGACTACAAGCCCGGCGAAATTTCTTGCGGGCTTTTGACGGTTCCGGAGAACCGCGAGAAGTCGCGGTCGCGTTATATCAAGCTGATGTTTGTCGAGCTTCATGCGAGGAAGCCCGAAAAGTGGGACGACGAAGAAAAAGGCGAATGGAAAAAACGCGAAGACCCGATCATCTATCTGACGGGCGGCCCGGGCGCCGGGGTCGCGGGTTATGTGAAGCGCTTTAAGGATCACGGCGCGCGCGACGTGCGCGACATGTATATTCTTGAGCAGCGCGGCATCGGCAATTCCGGCGATTTCTGTTTGAAATACAGCCTGTTCGATCCCGCCGTTTCAAACGTCAAATCGCGCGAAGAGTATGACAAGGCGGGCCTCGCGGCGATGGAGAATTGTTTTGCCGAAGCAAAGGCCGCCCGCATCGATCTTTCAGGATACAATACGATAGAGAACGCGCGCGACGTGGAAGCATTGCGCCGTGCGCTTGGCTTCAAGAAGTGGAACGTCTGGGGCATTTCCTATGGCTCGATCCTCGGCCAGGCCTATATCAAGCAGGATCCGGCGGGCATTCGCGCGGTCGTGCTCGACGCCATCGTGCCGATTATTCCGGGCGCGCATTTCCAACGCGTCGCGACGCATTATGCGCGCGATCTCGGACTTCTTACCGACGCCTGCAAAGCCGACAAGGCATGCGCCCGTAACTTTCCCGACTTCGAAGATAAGTTGAAAAAGGCGATGCTCGCGGTCAACGAAACGCCGATAGAAGTTGACGCAATCG
>JAWKVJ010000030.1:0-36837 GCA_041398085.1 Parvularculaceae bacterium | reverse complement strand
GCAAAGGTTACGTTTAACGGCGCGCCGGTCATGGTTTCTGAAGACGGGCGATTCCTCATCGGCTTTTCGCTGAAACAGGGGCCGGTCGCGACGCTCGTTGTGGCGACGCCGGACGGCGCGCGCGAAACGAAGGAACTGAAAATCGCGTCCCGCGACTTTCCGGTTGAACGGATCGACGGTCTCGATTCCTCCAAGGTCAATGAATACACGGCGGAACAATTGAAAAAGATCGCGGCCGACAAGAAGCTGAAAGACGCAGCGCGCGCGACGACCTCGCAAAACCCCTTCTGGGCGAGCGGTTTCGCCTGGCCGGTGACAGGCCGCATCAGCGGCGTATTCGGCTCGCACCGAATTTTGAACGGCGTTGAGAAGCCGCCCCATTCCGGCATCGATGTCGCCGCCCCCAAGGGGACGCCGATTCATGCGCCCGCCGACGGCGTCGTCACGCTCGCCGACCCCGACATGTATTTCGAGGGCGGGCTCGTCTTCATCGATCACGGCCAGCGCCTTGAAAGCGCGCTGATGCATATGTCGCGGGTCGATGTGAGAGCCGGCGAGAAGGTCAAAAAGGGCGAAATCATCGGCCTTGTCGGGGCGACCGGCCGGGCGACGGGGCCCCATATGCATTGGAGCCTCAAATGGGAGGGCTCGATCGTCGATCCGCAGCTTGCCGCCGGGCCGATGGGGACCGCGCCGGCTGGTGGGGGCGAATAGGCGCGATTATTTTCCGGCCGGCTCATTATGTTATTGACAATCATTCTCATCTAGGGAGAATGCCCCCAGCTTTCTGAAGGCGACGGCGTCCACCCATGTATGTCTGCATCTGCAATGCGTTGAATGACCGCGAGCTTGCCGGAGCCGCCAAAGGCGCGAAGAGCGTCGGCGAGGTTTTCCGCCGCTGCGGCAAGCGCCCGCAATGCGGCAAATGCCTTAACGACATCGCCGGCATGATTGAGGATGACCGAAAGAACGCGCGCGGCGCGCCGCATCTTTATGTCGTCGCGGCGGAATAGAGCCGGCGTTTCGTTTTCGCGAACGATAGTCATTTGAAGAAGGCGGAAATTATGCGCCGCGCCTTGCCGCCGCGCCTGATCGAACTATTCTGCAACGCGCATTGAACGCGCAGCAGCGAACGCAAAAGCCGAGGAGCATATCTTGAAAGGCGACGCTAAAGTCATCGACTATCTCAACAAGGCGCTGAAGCTCGAATTGACGACCGTCAATCAATATTTCCTGCATGCGCGCATGTTCAAAAACTGGGGTTTTGAGCGTCTCGCCAAGATCGAATATGACGAATCGATCGACGAGATGAAGCATGCGGATCAATTGATCGAACGCATCCTTTTTCTCGAAGGTCTTCCCAATGTTCAGGATATGGACAAGGTCTATATCGGCGAGAATGTGAAGGAATGTATCGAACTTGATCTGAAGGCCGAGCATCGCGCCCATCCGCTTTACAAGGAGGCGATCGCCTATTTCGAGACTGTGCAGGATTATGGCAGCCGCGCGCTGATGGTCGAGATCCTTGAATCGGAAGAAGATCATATCGACCATCTGGAAACGCAGCTTGAGCTGATCGACAAGATTGGCGAGAAAAATTACATGCAGCTGCAAGTGAAAAAGGGCGACGAGGATTGATGAAGCGCCTCGCGGTTATTCTTGGATTGGTTTTTCTCGCCGCCTGCGCAGCGCCGAAGGCTGAAACGGGCGCGCCGCCGGCGGATGACGCCGCCTCTCCGCCGCAATCGATTCCGGTTGGCGAAACAGGCGGGCTTTGCGGCGGCATTGGCGGGTTTCAGTGCAAGAATAAAAGCGACTTCTGCCAGTTTCCAATCGGCGTCTGCAATTCAATTGCTGACGGTTCGGGGACTTGTGCGGCAAGGCCGCAGGTCTGCACGATGAATTACGCGCCGGTTTGCGGTTGCGACGGCAAGACTTATTCAAACGCTTGCGCGGCGCGCGCCGCCGGCATGAGCATCGCTGCGAATGGCGAATGTCCGGAGCAGACGGAATAGCCGTCACGGCGCCCAGACAAGCTCGCCGTCTTCCTTGTAGACTGCTTCCGCCGGGCGCTGGTCCAATATTTCAAGAACCGTTTCGCTTGGCCGGCAGAGCCTGACGCCCATCGGCGTTGCAACAAGCGGGCGATTGACGAGCACGGGGTGCTCGATCATCGCCGCGAGAATGCGCTCATCGCCAACCCCTTCTTCCAGCAAACCCAATTCGGCGGCGGGAGATTTCGTTTCGCGCAAGGCCTGACGCGGCGTTAAGCCCGCCCCGGCAAAAAGCGCCAGCAATTGCGGGCGCGACCATCCGGTTTTCAGATAGTCGATAATTTCCGGTGCATAACCGGCGGCGCGAGCAATCGCGACGACATTGCGCGACGTGCCGCAATCCGGATTGTGATGAATGACGACAGGGAAAAAGGTCATGGTGCGTTTCCTTCAGTCGCGGCGCCTATACTCTTCCTTCGGCCAGCGGCGGTGGAGCCACAACCACTGGCCGGGATTGGCGCGCACCAGTTTTTCAATTTCAAGATTGAGCCGATCGGTGAGCGATTGAATGTCGGCGTTCATGTCGCCGCTCGGCTCGAACGCGACCGGATCGCTGACCGTCAGGCGAAAATGCGCGCCGAGAAGCCGCTCGATCCGGCCAATGTAAATTGGCGCGTCATATTTAAGCGCAAGCCGCGCCGCCGCGGGCGCCGTCATGGCGGGCTTGCCAAAAAAGGGCGAGGCGACGCCGCCGGTCGTCAGCTTCTGGTCGATCAGCATGGCGATGGTCGCGCCTGATTTTACGGCGTCGATCATTTCGCGTCCGCCGCGTTTGCCTTTGGCGATCTGCCGGCGCGACATCACGCGCCCGCGCTCTTTGATGATGAGCGCGTCAAGCAATGGATTATTGGCGGCGCGATAAATGATGGCGTTTTTGACGCCCGCCGCGTTTAGTGCGACCGCCATCAATTCCCAATTGGCGAAATGGCCGGAAACGCAAAGCGCTGGTCCGCCGCTCTCCGCGAGGCCGTAAATTTTCTCGCGGCCGATAATTTCAAGACGAGGGTTATCTGTATCCGGATTGAATTTATCGAGATGCGCGAATTCCGCCGCTGTTCGCCCGAGATTTTCCCACACATCGCGAATGATCGCATCCTGTTCTGCCTTTTCCATGTCGGGAAAGGCGATTTGAAGATTGCGGCGGGCGCGATTCGAAAGGCCTTTGAGCTTCGGACCGATAAAGCGCGTGAAGCCGCCTGAAATTGCGGAGGCGGCGTCGACCCCGACGAGGCGGAAAAAGGCGCCAAGCGTCAGGGCGAGCGCAAATTCGAGTCGGTTCAGCAATGTGATGCGTCTGCGCCGCGCGGTGCGGCCCTTGGCGGGTGATTTAGACTCGCCATTCATATTGCGATTCCAAGCTTTGCAGCGGCAAGTGAGAGGAACGCTTCGGTCTCTTCAAGCACGAGGTCGAATTTCAGGGCGGCGACGGATGTGCGCGCAAAATCGGGAAAGCGCACGAGATCCTTTTCCGTCGTGATGAGTTTGGCGCCGGCGCGCGCCGCCGCCATAACGAGCCGCGCATGTTCGGCCTCATCGAACGGATAATGATCGGGAAAAGTCTCCCAGCCGGCGATCGTAAAGCCCAGTTTCTCAAGGGATTTGAAAAACCGTTTCGGCCGGGCGATGCCGCAAAAAGCGTAGACCGCTTGCCGTTCGAACGGCGCCGTCACCTGGCTGCGGGCGCGGATAACAGGTTTGTCGTCATATTCCTCCGGCGCGTCGTCATCGTCGATGGCGACGATGAGGTCGGCGCGCGCAGCGGCCCGCGAAAAAGATTCGCGATTGGGCCCGGCCGGGAAAATGCGTCCATTGTTTTCATAATCGCCGTCATTGGCGATGAGGATTGAAAAATCCTTGGCGACCACGGGGTTTTGAAAACCATCATCCATGATGATGAGCGGCGCGCCTGCTTTGGCTGCTTCGCGCGCGCAGGAGAGGCGGTCCTTGCCAATGAAGACGGCGCCTTCTTTTGAAAGCAGCAGGGGTTCGTCGCCAACATCCGCAGCGCTGTGTTCGGCGCCGACGCGGATGGGGCCTGCAAGCGAGCCCTTATAGCCTCTGCTTGCAAAAAAAGCGTCGACGCCGCGCGATTTGAAAAGCCGGTGCACGGCGATCGCGAGCGGCGTCTTGCCGGCGCCGCCAAGCGTTGAATTGCCGATGCAAAGAAGCGGCGCGCCAGCCTTTTGCGGCGCAATCCGTTTCATCCGTCTTTGCTGGGTGAAATCATAGAGGAAGGAGAGGGGCGACAAAGACATTGCGGCCAATCGCGCCGCAGCGTCATGCCGCCGCCAGAACCAGGGCTCGCGCATCAGGCCGCGGAATTCTTGCGGGCGCGCGCCTCGCTGATTGCGGAAACAACCGATGACAGCGCCTGCTCGCCGCTTGCTTCTGCGGCAAGGCGCGCCGCATTCGCCATCGCCATGCGCGTCGTGGCGTCGGCGAGAAGCCGGTTGACGGCAGCAGCGAGATCGCGCTCGTTCCTGACAAGCGCCGCGCCAAGGCGCGTGCGCATGTCGGCATAGGTTTCGGAGAAATTGAATACATGCGGCCCGTGCAGAATTGCCGCTGAAAGCCGCGCCGGTTCGAGCGGATTGTGGCCGCCCTTTTCGGTGATCGAACCGCCGACAAAGGCGATGTCCGACACGCGATAAAAAAGGCCAAGTTCGCCAAGCGTGTCGGCGATGTAGATATCCGTCGTGTCCGTCACGTCCTCGCCTTTTGAGCGGCGCGCAACGGCAAGACCCGCCTCGCGTGCAAGCTCGGCGACTTCCGCGCCGCGTTCGGGATGGCGCGGCGCGATAATCGTCAGGAGCGATTTGTTTTCCGCCGCAAGCATGCGGTGAGCATCGAATACCGGCTGGTCTTCACTCGGATGCGTGCTGGCGGCGAGCCAGACCGGCCGGTCGCAGACCTGATCTTTCAGCGCCGCGAGCGCTGCGGGATCGGCGGGCAGGGGCGGCGCTGCGTTTTTGAGATTGCCGAAAGATTGCACGTCGCGGCCTGACAAGAGTGATAATCGTTCTGCATTCTGACGATCTTGCGCGGCCATCGCGTCAAAAGCCGAGAGGAGATAGCGGATGGTTTGCGGTTTGGAACGCCACTCCTCGAATGATTTCGGCGACACGCGGCCATTGACGAGCGCCATGAAG
This sequence comes from Parvularculaceae bacterium, assembly GCA_041398085.1. Taxonomy (GTDB): domain Bacteria; phylum Pseudomonadota; class Alphaproteobacteria; order Caulobacterales; family Parvularculaceae; genus Amphiplicatus. Next base: position 31,634 of record JAWKVJ010000030.1, on the reverse strand, counting down.
GCGGCGCGCTTTCGGGTTTCAATCAAAAGGTTCGGCCAGAACTCCGACTCGACGAAAAGCGCCGCGTCCGGGCGCCAATGATCGAGAAATCTTGTCACGAAATGCGGATGATCGATGGGGATGAATTGGTGAAAGGCGCCGGCGGGAAGGCGCTCGGCCATTAATTTTGCGGAAGTGACCGTGCCGGTTGTGACCAGCACATTGAGAGCCGGATCGTCTTTTTTTAGCCGATCGACGAGCGGAAGGACGGAAAGCGATTCGCCGACGCTGGCGCCATGGATCCAGGTCAACGCGCCGTCGGGGCGTTCGCGCCCCGGTTCCCCGGCGCGTTCGCCGATGCGGTCCGCATCTTCCTTGCCGAGTTCGAGGCGACGTTTGAGCAGGAGACGCGCAACAGGCTCCGAGGCGCGGCTCGCCGCGCGATAGAGCTTCAAGCCGAACGGCGCCGACGCGTTCATTCTATCCGCCTCGCTCACTCTTTCACACCTTCATGCTCCGCCAGATACGCCGCAGGGTCGCGTCCCGCGGCGCGATCAGCTTCGGCGGCCGCCTCATTCAGTTCGGCTTCCAACTTTTGGCGCGCCTGTTCAAGCGCCGCAGCCGGCGCATTTCTTTCTATATGGATCGGCGCCCGAGCGGCAAAGGCGATCCGCGAAAAAGGCAGCGGCAGCAGAAAGCGGTCCCAGGTGCCGAGAAACGGCCCGCGCGAGGCGGAATAGGCGGCCGGGATAATCGGCGCGCCAGAAAGAGCGGCGAGCCTGATCGCGCCGATCTTGGCGCGGCAGGCGGGGCCTTTGGGGCCGTCAGGCGTTACGCCGACAATGCCGCCGGCGTCGATCGCGTCAATCATCTGAGCGACTGCCGAGGCGCCCGATTTGTTCTTTTGCGGTTTTTTCGGATCCGCCGCCGAGCCGCGGATCAGCTCAATCCCGAAGCCCTTGACCGCGTCGGCGATGATCTCGCCGTCGCGATGGGCGGAAATCAGCATGTGAACGCTCTTGGCGGTCTCGCGGCGGATGACCGGCCCCATCAGCAGGCGCTGATGCCAGAAGGCGAGAATAAAGCCCTTTTGTTCCCCGAGCAGCGGATCGACATGCTGGCGCCCGAATTCTTCACGCTGCGAAGTCGCTGCGACTGAGCGAATATAGGCGGAGATGAAAAAGCTCGCCGCCCGCCCGGCGGCGGGCGAACGAAAGACGCCGGTCATGAATTTTCCGCCCGACATCAGCCTTTGCGAAACCTCTTGCCTGTCAAAGTCTTGCAAGGCCGCGCCGGCGCCCTGACAATGGCGCGGGTCATACCGAACGACAGGCGAAAGCTCAAACCCTTGGCCCCACCACAAGAGACCAGCCAATCGCATTCGACCCCGGCGCTCGCCTGGCGGCTCTGGCGCGATTTTCTTTCCCGCTATCGGGGCAAGCTGGCGCTGGCGCTGGCCGCCATGGCGCTTTACGCAGGCTCTGCGGCGGCGATCCCCGCTGGCGTTGAATGGATCAATGCGCGCCTTGCCGGGCAAACGCCGACGCTTTCCTTCATCAAAGGGCCGGTCGTGCTCATCGGCCCAGCGCTCGTGCTGGCGCTCGGTCTCGTCAACGCCGTCTCGCAATATGTGCAGGCAAGGCTTTCCGCGTCAGCCGCGCTTTCCTCCTTGCGCGACATGCAGGCGGCGATGTTTTCAAAATTGCTGCGGATTGACGACGCGCAATTGCGCGCGCTTGGCGCCGGGCAATCGATTGGCAGACTGACGAATGACGCAACGGTCTTGCGTGAAACCTTGATTCGCACGCTGACGGCTCTGCGCGATCTTTTAACGTTATTATCTCTTCTTGCAGTGATGGCGTGGTACGATCCGGTGCTGTTCGGCGTTGTGGCGGTCATCTATGCGCTAATCGGGTGGCCGGTCGCGAAAATCGGCGCGCGCCTCCGGAAAAGCTCGCGCATGGCGCAGGCGCAAACCGGCGAGGTTGTCTCTATCGCCAATGAGGCGGTCACCGGCGCGCGCATGATCCGCGCCTTCAATCTTGAAACCCGGGAGGCGGCGCGCGGCCGCGCCGTCTTCGATGAGCGATTATCAACGCTGCAGAAAATGGCGCGCCTTCGCGCCATGAACGAGCCGTTCATTTTTCTGGTCGGTTCGGCGGCGCTCGCCGTCGTCATCGCCGTCGTCGCGATGCGGATCGAGGCGGGGGCGCTCAATACCGCCGAGTTTATCTCTTTCATCATTGCGCTCCTCATGTTGTCAGCGCCGGCGCGCGGCCTATCAACATTAAATGCCGTCGCGCAGGAAGGCTTCGGCGCCTTTGAGCGGATGCTCGCGCTTATCGACATGGCGCCGGCGATCGCCGATCGCGCCGGCGCGGCGGCGCTGGTTGTGAAGGCGGGCGCCATTTCATTTCGCGATATTTCTTTCGCCTATGACGGGGCGGGCGCGGCGCTCGATCATTTCTCGCTTGAAGTTCCAGCGGGTAAGACCGTCGCACTTGTCGGCGAATCGGGCGCCGGCAAGTCGACCGTCTTCAACCTCCTGACGCGATTATACGAGCCGCAGTCGGGCGCCATTGAAATTGACGGGCAGGACATCGCGTCGGTCACGCTCAGCTCCTTGCGCGAGAATATTGCAGTCGTCAGCCAGGAAGCGGTTTTGTTCGACGACACGATCGCCGCCAATATCGGCTTTGGCCGCGAGTGCGCGAGCGATGAGGAAATCATCGCCGCCGCGCGCGCCGCCGCCGCCGACAAATTCATCACCGGATTGCCGGACGGCTATCAAACGCGGGTCGGCGAAGCCGGCGGCAAGCTGTCGGGCGGCGAACGCCAGCGCATTGCGATTGCAAGAGCATTCCTAAAAAATGCGCCGATCCTCCTCCTCGATGAGGCGACGTCGGCGCTCGACGCGGAATCGGAAAGCCTCATTCAGGAGGCGCTGGCGCGTTTGGCGAAAGGCCGAACGACGCTCGTCATCGCTCATCGCCTGTCGACGATTCGGAATGCTGACCTCATCGTCGCGATGGAAAAGGGCTGCGTCATCGAAACCGGCGCGCATGACGCGCTGATCGAAAAAAGCGGCTACTACGCCAAGGTTGCAAAGCTGCAAGTGGCGGGCGGTTGAATTCACTCCCGCCGCAGCACGCGCTCGGTAAGGAAATTACCCCACCAGTTGCCGAGGAAGTCGCGTTTCAGCGCCGCGGGATCGTAGCGTTCCGATTTCGCCCACTCGATAAAAGCATCGGCGTCATCAAGTGCGATGTTTTCCCTGCGTGCATGATCGAGATAGTCAGAGAACGCCGCATCGATGATGCCGGTCTTGCCGTGTTTGACGTGGCCGTAGCGCAGCGATAGCTGATCAAGGGCTTTGTCGAGCGGCGCCTTCTCGTGGAAAAAAAGATAAAGCGCCGCGAACAGGCCGGCGCGGTCAGCGCCCGATTTGCAGTGAAAGAGCGCCGGATATTCGATTTTATGAAAAAGCGCCCGCGCTTCTTCAAAAATTTCCGCTGACGGCGCCTCGCGCGAAAAGACTCGGTAATTGACGAGCGTAAGCCCAAGTTTTTTGCAGGCTTCTTCTTCAATGAAGAGCGCCGGGCTCGGTTTCGGTCCGCGCAGATTGACGATGGTTTTAACGCCGCGGGCGCGCCATTTTTTCAATCCCGCCGGCGAGGGCTGATAGGAACGAAAAACGCCAGGCGCAATTTCATGGCTGTTGTCGTAAAGCGCGCGAATGAAGGCGTGATCGCCCCAGAAAAAGGCGCGGCGCGCGCGCTTTCTTCCTTCGGGCGTTTCAAACTCTTCGCGCGTAATCGGGCCGGCCATCAGCGCCTTCTATCAGAATTTGCCGTCGCCGTCCGGATCGAGAAGTCTGTGCATGTGAACGATGAAATAGCGCATATGGGCGTTGTCGACCGTTTGCTGCGCCTTCGCGCGCCAGGCCTTTTCAGCGCTTTTGTAGTCCGGAAAGACGCCGACAATATCGAGCGCATGGAGGTCGCGAAATTCGACATCCTCAAGATTGGTGAGCTCGCCGCCAAAGACGAGGTGGAGAAGTTGTTTGGTCATGTGTCGGTCCGTTGGAGTTTTAGTCGCCTGCGATGGTCATTTCGCCGACAAGAAGCGTCGGCGCATTGATCGAGCTTGTGAATTCAAGATCGTTCGCGGCCACGAGGTTTCGATACATGTCGAATAGATTGCCGGCGATGGTGATCTCGCTCACCGGCCAGGCTTTCTCGCCATTTTCGAACCAGAAGCCTGAGCAGCCGACGGAATAATCGCCGGTATTGGGATTAACCTGCGGGCCGAACATATCGGTGACGAGCAATCCGGCGCCGGCTTCCCTAAGTAAGGCGTCAGGCGAAAGAACGCCGTTTTCAAGATAGAGATTGGTCGAGGCCGAGCCCGGGCCGCCGCCGGTTCCGCGCGTCGCGCGCCCGTTCGTTTCAAGCTTTAGCTGGCGCGCCTGTTGGGAATTCAAAAACCACTGCGTCAACACCCCGTCCTTGATGAGGTCAAAGGCTTCCGCCGCAACGCCCTCGCCGTCGAACGGGCGCGAGCCATGACCGCGCTTGATATGCGGGTCGTCAATAACGCGCGCGCCTTTGGGAAGGATTTGCTCGCCAAGCTTGTCCTTCAGAAAGGAAACGCCGCGCGCGATTGCGCCGCCATTGGCGCCCGAGGCGAGATGGCCAATGAGGCCGGATGATAGACGATTGTCGAAAATGACGTTGGCGCGACCGCTTTTGACGCGCTTCGGCGACAGGCGTTCAACGGTCCGCTCGCCGGCGCGCTTGCCGATATCGGCCGCGGCGCGCATGTCGGAAAAATGGGTTTTGGAGTCGTAATCATAATCGCGCTCCATGCCGCTATCGTCAGCCGCGATAACGCTGGCATGGATGGAATGGTGCGAGCCGCCCGATTCGCCGAAAAATCCATCGCTTGTCGCGAACCAGCGCTTTCCCTCGCCATAGCTCGCGCCGGCGCCTGATGAATTGACGACGCCTTCAACGGCGAGCGCTGAGGCCTCGCATTCCGCGGCGCGCGCTTTTAGGGTCTCCGTCGTCGGCTCGGCGTAGTCGCCAAGATCGAGATCAGGGAACGGCGCCTTTGCGAGGCGTTCTTTCGGCGCAAGACCGATATAAGGGTCTTCCGGCGCGGCTTTCGCCATCGCCGCGCAACGTTCGACCAGTTCGCCAAGCGCGTTTTTTGAAATGTCGGTTGTTGAAACGCTCGCCTGGCGCCTGCCGAACATTAACCGGACGCCGAGATCGAGCCCTTCGGAGCGTTCGACATCTTCAAGCGCGCCCATGCGCCATGAAACGCCATGACTGACAGCGTGATAAAGGACGGCGTCGGCGGCGTCCGCGCCTGCCGATCTGGCGGAGGAGAGGAGCGCGCCCAAAATGCGCTCGGCTTCGGTCTGGTTCATGGGGGCGGAAATAGAGACTGCCGACCCGGCTTGCAACCGTGACGAAAGCAGCCGCGTCAGCTGACTTCGGCTTTCGCGCCCGCGCCCCATTCCTGCATGGCGGGGAGGGCGCGCATCATGTCGAACCATTCAGCCGCCAGCGGAGGCAAAGCCAACGGGCCATAGGTCTGGAACCTCGATACGACCGGCGCGTAGAAAGCGTCCGCAATTGAAAAGGCGCCGAACAGGAAGGGCCCGCCTGCGCGCGCGCCGAAATCGCGCCGGCTCATTTCCCAGATTTCGCTAATGCGTTCGATATTTTCGCTGACGTCCGCGTTCGGCGGCGATTTCAGGTTTTCCGTTGCAAATTTCATTGGCCATTCATTGCGCAGCGAAAAAAATCCTGAATGCATTTCGGCGGCGACGGCGCGCGCAATCGCGCGTGCGTGTTGATCGTTCGGCCACAAATTTTTGTCAGGAAATTTCTCGGCGAGAAATTCGCAAATGGCGAGCGAATCCCAGATTACAAGATTGCCGTCGATGAGGCAGGGAACGCGCGCCGAGGGCGAACGTTTCAAGATCTCTGCGCGCGTATCCGGACGGTCGAGAAAAATGAGGTCTTCCGTGAAGGGAATATCTGCCTGCTTCATCGCCAGCCATGGCCGCAGCGACCAGCTCGACAAATTCTTGTCGCCGATTACGAGCGTAAGCGCTGTCATTTATTGCTCCAGCAAGCGGTGCGGATGGCGCCCGTCGACATAACCCATAAAGGGCTGGTGAATGGAATATCCCAATAACGACTGCGCGCGTTCGGGAAGCGTTCTGGCGATTGCGGGCGGCACGGCGAGCGCCATATTTTCAAGCGTTCTGGTCCAGCCCGGGCAATATTGCGGCGTGATGATGAGGCGCGGCGCTGATGAGCGATTGGCGCCGCCGCGATGAAAAAGCGTTCCTTTCGCAAGCATCAGGGAACCTGCCGGCATCACCGCTTTAACGGCGTCTTCACGCGCGCCGGGATCACCTTCGATATGCGTGTCGCGCGCGAAATGCTCCGGGGCGATCGAGCCGCCTATTTCCTCTTCCGCCCAGCGATGCGAGCCGGGCAGAATTTCCGTTGCGCCGTTCTCCTCCGTTGTTTCATCAATCGCCCAGAAGGCGGACACGCCAAGCGAGGGCCGCGGCCGCGGCCATTGGTAATGACTGTCGTCAAAATGCCAGGGCTGCGCGCTTTCGCCGGGATGAAGTTTGATGGCGAGACAGGCGGAGAGAAGGCAATCAGCGCCAAGATCGGCCTCAACAAACGCTAGCGCCAAAGGGTGAGTGACAAGCTCGGCGAAGACTGGCGACTTCGCCAGCATGGCGTAGACGCGGTTCGTCGCTTTGCCTTCAAACTCGTTGCGGCCTTTGACGTCGCGCTCAAGATAGGGCGCTAAAGCTGTGCGAATATCGCTGAGCTTTTCCTCCGGCAGGACGCGCTCGAAAATCAGATAGCCGTCGCGGTCGAACCGGTCGCGCAACGCCTCAAAGCTTTCGCCGCGGAAATATTGATCGATCGTCATGGGCGCAATCTATCGCGGCGAGGGGCCGTTCCGCCATGCCGAATTTCAGTCCGATTGCAGATAGAAATTGGCGATCCAGCGCGCCATCAGCCCGCGGTCGCTGCGGCCCCTGAGCGAGGCGAGCGCGTCATCGACTTTCGCCTCGCCCATGCGGTTGCGCCTGAGGCGGTAAAGGGCGGCGGCGTATTCCGTTTCGAATTCGGGGTGCATCTGGAAGGAAATCGCCGGACCTTGTGCATAGTCGAGAACGCCATTGGGACAAAAGTCGGAGCCCGCCAGCACGCGCGCGCCGGCGGGCGCGTTTGCGACCTGATCCTGATGCGAGACGGCGCAGGCGATGGACGAGGCGGCGGGCGTCATCCATTCCGCGCCGCCATCAACGCGGTAGGCGTGAAGGCCGACGCCCCAGCCCTTGTCCGATTTGACGACCTCGCCGCCAAAAGCCGCCGCCATGATCTGGTGGCCAAAACAGACGCCGACTTGCGGCCGGCGCGCAAGCGCCGCAGCGCGGATCAAATCCTTCAAGGGTTCGATCCATGAATGTTCTTCATAAACGCCGGCCGGGGATCCCGTAATCAGCAAGCCGTCGAAGTCCGCCGGTCTCGGCAGCGCGCCGTCTTCAACGCCGGTCGTTGCAAAGGAGAATCGGCCAGACAACGGCGCTAGCATGCGCTCCATCATTTGCGGATAGGAAGGGTAGCGCTCGTCTAGCGGCGCGGGCGGCGTTCCGGTTTCGATAATGGCAAGGCGCATGGCGCGGTCGACTATTGGGATGCGCCAGAACGCGCAAGGAAGGTGATTGAAGTTTTATTCCGTCGGCGCCGCGTCCGGATGCGTCTTGTCGATCGTCGTGCGAATGATCGGCGGGAAGCGGTGATGATGGCGCTTCAGTGAGCGGTCGACGCTCGGCCATTTGCGGCGGATCGAACGAACGAGCGCCTGCACGGGCGGCATGTAGGGGGCAAGAAGCGCGAGCCCGATCGTCAGCATGATAAGGCCGATGGGCACCGGCGTCGGCGCCAATATGGCGCCGGTGACAACCAGCATGCCGCCCAGAACCTGGTGGAAAATAGCCAACATGACCTGCGAAACGCTCCTGACGCGATACTCGAACCGCCGTAAGGCTCGCGGTCGAACAAGGCTGAATTTAGGTAATAGCGCGAATTGGTAAAGGCAATTTATCGTAACTTGTCTTCACCTTGGCGTTCGAGAGTGCTTTTCGTCACAGGTGTGGCGTCGGGATGAGGGTTGACGCGCGGCAGGCGCGGCGCTCGGCTTGTTAGCCCAGCTTGTTAGCCCAGCTTGTTAGCCAAGAGGCCGCGACCTAGTGAGACGATATGAGCTATAAATCCCTACGCGATTTCATCGAACGGCTGGAGCGGGAGGGCGATCTCGTCCGGGTGGCGCGCCCGGTCTCGACCGTCCTTGAGATGACCGAGATCCAGACAAGGCTGCTTGCCGAAGACGGCCCGGCAGTCATCTTCGAGAAACCGGTCATGGCCGACGGGCGCATCTCGCCGTCGCCCGTGCTTGTCAATCTGTTCGGCACGGTTGAGCGCGTCGCCAAGGGAGTCAGCCTGCTTGAAAACCGGGGCGAGGCCGCCGCGAGCCCTCATGAGGCGCTAAGGCGCGTCGGCGAGACGCTCGCCTTTTTGCGTCAGCCCGAACCGCCGGCCGGCATCAGGGACGCAATCAATCTTCTTCCCTTCGCGCGCGACGTCATGGCGATGCGCCCGGCGACGAAAAATGCAGCCGCCTGTCACGAGGTCGTGCTCAAGGGCGACGACGTCAATCTTCACGACCTGCCAATCCAGACCTGTTGGCCCGGCGAGCCGGCGCCCTTGATCACCTGGCCCCTTGTCGTCACGAAAGGCCCCGGCAAGGCGCGTGAGGATGATTTCAATCTCGGCATCTACCGGATGCAGGTGGCGGGCCGGAACAAGACGATCATGCGCTGGCTCGCTCATCGCGGCGGCGCGCAGCATCACCGGCGCTGGAAAGGCGAAAAGCGCGAGCCCTTGCCCGCCGCCGCTGTTATAGGCGCTGATCCGGGAACTATTCTCGCCGCGGTGACGCCGGTCCCCGACACGATGTCGGAATATCACTTCGCCGGTTTGCTCCGTGGACGGAAGGTGGAGCTTGTCGATTGCAAGACGGTGCCTTTGAAAGTGCCGGCGGAAGCCGAGATCGTCCTCGAAGGCCATGTTTCGCTCGACGACTACGCCGATGAAGGTCCCTATGGCGATCACACGGGCTATTATAATTCGGTCGAAAAGTTTCCGGTTTTCACTATTTCCGCCATCACGATGCGGAGGAACCCGATCTATCTTTCAACCTTTACCGGCCGCCCGCCTGATGAGCCTTCGGTGCTCGGTGAAGGGCTGAATGAAGTTTTCATCCCGCTGTTGAAGCAGCAATTCCCCGAGATTGTCGATTTCTGGCTGCCGCCCGAAGGCTGCTCTTATCGCATCGCCGTCATCTCGATGAAAAAAGCCTATGCCGGTCACGCCAAGCGCGTGATGATGGGCGCGTGGAGCTATCTTCGCCAATTCATGTATACGAAATGGGTGATCGTCGTTGATGACGACATCAATGCGCGCGATTGGAAAGAGGTGATGTGGGCGATCTCGACCCGCATGGATCCGGCGCGCGATACGGTCATCATTGAAAACACGCCAATCGACTATCTCGATTTCGCCTCGCCGGTGAGCGGTCTCGGCTCCAAGATCGGTCTTGATGCGACGAACAAGATCGGCGCGGAGACGACGCGTGAATGGGGAACCAAAATCCGCATGTCGGAAGAAGTTGAAAAGCGGGTCGATGAGATGTGGTCGGAGCTTGGCCTGCCGGGCTCCGGAAAGAGCATCTGGAAGTAGCGCGGTTTATTTCCTGGCGGCGAGCATCGTCTTGACCCGCGCCATCGCTTTTCTTTCTGCGCGATAGACATCGCGATAATAACCGATGACAGCTTCGGCGACGGCGTCGCCTTTTCGCATTTTCAAATGTCCGGCGAGGATGGCGTCGGCTTTCTTTAATCCGTCATTGCATTCATCGAGCGCGGCGAGCGCCGTCTTCGCCGGCGTTGCTGGTAAGAATACGAGACCGGCGATGCGGTCTGAATAAACAGAGGCGTCAGAGCGCATCGCCTCGCCGACAAGCGCTTGAAATTGCTTTTCGCCTTTGGGTGTTAATCGATAGGCGATGCGCGCTGGCCCGCTTGCGCCAGCCTCGCGTTTGGCGGTGACGGCGCCGTCGCGGGCGAGATCCTTCAGCGCCTTGTAAATGGTCGACATGCCAATCTCCGCCCATTGGCGCATATTCGTTTCCTCGGCGAATTTCTCCATTTCAAAGCCGTAGCGAAGGCCGATCGACAACAGGCCGAGTACGATCATCCGGGGGTTCTGCATGCCGGGCTCCAGCGCGGGTTGACTCTATTCCATCATAGACTATTCTATTATAGAATAGTAAGCGGAGACTGTGATGACGCGCATTTTTGGGCGGATCGGCGTTTTGGCGGTAGCGTTCGTCTTCGTGGCGGCGGCGGCCGGCAAATTCGCCAATGCAGAGTCGATCGCCGTGCAATTTGAGCATTTCCATCTGCCGCACTGGTTCATGCTTTTGACCGGTGCGATCGAGCTGTCGGGGGCATTGATGCTGCTGCTTCCTGCAGCAAGGCTGCGTTTGGCGGGTGCTGCTCTACTTGGCCTAACCATGCTCGTCGGTTCGGGGTTTCATTTCTTTTATGATCCGCCGGCGTGCGCTCTGCCGGCGCTTATGCTCGCCGCAGCGACTGGTTTGATTGCGATGGCGAACTTCCGATCGGCCGGGAAAGCCAATGCTTGAATATCTGACGAGTTGGACGGATGACATGCTTGGTGCGGCGCATCTTGCGGCGGCGCTTACAGCTTTATTCGCCGGCGCAATGGTCGTCGTCCTTAAAAAAGGAACGCGCCTGCATGTCGCTACGGGTTATATCTATATTCTTGCAATGCTCGCCGTAAATGCGAGCGCGCTTTCAAAATACGACCTCACTGGCGCGCCAAATCTCTTTCATTTCTTTGCGGTCTGCTCGCTGGCGACGCTGATCGCCGGCTATTCGGCGGCGCTTGCTTTTCGTAGATCGCGCCGCATCTCCGCCGCGGCTGCGCATGGCGCGCTCATGTTATGGTCTTATTTCGGGCTGGTGATTGCTTTGATCGCTGAAATATTCACGCGCGCCGTTCCCTTTATGCTGCATGGCGAGGGCGGCTTTACGCGCTTTGCTATGGCGCTTGGTTTATTCATGCTTGCCGGCGGTTGGCTGATGAACCGCTTCATCAGCCGCGAAATCGCGCGGACATTGCGCAATTGAAGCAGGCGAGCTGCCCGTCAGCCGTTTTTCTTCCGGCGTCCGAGGCTGAAGGCGAGACCGGCAATGCCAAGTCCGAAAAGATAAACCGCGCTTGGCGCGGGGATGGTGTTTGGCGGCGAGGTCGGGGCGAAACTTACTTGGAGGAAGGATGAATTGCCGCTGAACGGCCGGATGACGAGCCCGCCCGTGCCGGAATTCACCGGCGTATTGTTTGTGGTGTTGAGCGTCGAAGCGGCAAGGCTCGCTGTTCCTGCTGCGCGGAGCCCGGCGCCGCCGCCGATGATAACGCCGCCATTGCCTGGCGGGGGATCGCCGAAACCTGCGAGCGCCAGCGGACAACCGAAAGGCGTCGCCGGACTGCAGCCGAACATGCCGTTTGTGGCGACAACTGCGGATACGAGGAATGACAGGGTTTTCGTTTCATTCGGCGCAAATACGCCGAGGCTGAGGTCTGAAAACGTCGTTTCATCCCAGCTGAAGAGATTGCCGTTCAGCGGATTGACGCCGAAATTATTGAGCGTCACGCCAGTGAAAGAGGACGACATGCCAGCGTTTGAAACGCCGATTGAACCGCCGAAAATGCTCGCGCCGTCAAGCGTTGCAGAATATTCGACAAGCGCGGATTCGCCGATATTGAGCGGCGGCGTGCCGTCGAAGAAGACGCCGCAGGCGTCAATCGCTGTCGTCGAGCAGGCCGGATCTGAAAAATTCGGATTGGCGACGCCGACGGCGCCGGCGAATATAAGCCCGCTTAATGACGCATTGGCGGCCGCGCCGGTGTCATTGGTGATTTCCAGCCGGACCAGAACGTTTGACGTTGCGGAGGAATTTCCTGCAGCCGCGGCGCCAGCCGCATAAAGAAATGGGTTGGCCGTTCCCTGGCCGATTGCCGCTGCGTAACTGCCCGTATCCTGAACGCGCAACGCGCCGCCTGCAGGAAAACTGTTTGTCGTCGCCGTTGACTGACCGGCGGCGGCTTCGCCTGAATAGCTGAAGATTGAGACGACCGAAGCTGAGGCTGTGCTGAACAGCAAAAGCGCGCCGGCAACCGCTGCGATGGCGTGGCGCATCCCCATGTGAAATTCCCCAAGAAGTTGTAGGCAAAATTATAGCATTTTATTTAACCATTAGACAGGCATTTACGGTGCAACGCCTATTTTGTTGCGCGAACGCATTTGCCTTGCATTTCAACGAGATAGGGATCGCCTTTGGCGAGATTGGCGGTCAGGATCGATAGTCCCCGCGCGCATAATTTGGCGGCGCTGTCGCGGTCGCCTTCGCTGCCGGCGACGATAGCGCGGTAGACCATGAGGTCGCCATCGTCGAATCCGCCGGGTTCGAAATTGGCTTTGTAGATTTCCGTCGCTTTTGAAATGGCGCGGCGCGCTTTCGCGGGTTCGCCGCTCTCCGCATAGGCTTCCGCGAGATAAACAAGCGAATAGCCGACATCATAATGTTTCGCGCCGAAGGCGGCGGCGAAACCGTTGGCCGCCTCCTGCAACGGCTCCGTCGCTTCCTTCGGGCGTCCAGCGGCCATAAGGATCGTGCCGAAAAGTTTCAGCGCATTGGCGAGATCGGGATGGTTCGGATCGAGCACCTTTTTGTAAATTTCGAGCGCGCGCTTCATTGTGGCGATCGCTTCGGCGTAATCTTTTTCCTGAAATTCGGCATAGGCGATGTTATGCGTTGCTTTCGCCGTCATCAGATGATCCGCGCCGTAACGCGATATGAAGGCGGTGCGGGCGCGACCGAGATCTTCAAGACCTTCATTAATCTTGTTTGCAGCGACCAGCAGCATGCCGCGGTTTGTTGAAAGCTCGGCGATTTGCAGTTTCCCGTCGTCGGTCGATTGATCGACTTCGTTCATCGCCCCGGAGTAAAGATCAATCGCGCTCGCGATATTGCCGTCAAGATAAGCGGCGAGCGCCTTTTGACTTTCAATGCGGCTGCGAAATTCACGAATTTCGGATGGCTTAAGGGCGCCTGATTCTTCTCCCTCACTGACGGCGGCGGCGATCTTTGAAAGTTGCTTCCCGGCGTCCTCCAGTTTGCGGCGTTTGAGGGCGATGAAAGATAGTTGCAATTGCGCGCGCAGCCTGTCGGCTTCGGCGGTTGATTTGACGGCGAGCGCCTCCCTGAGGAGTTTTTCTGAAACGTCGAAATCGCCGAGATTTTGATAGACGCCGGCAAGGGCGCCATAGAGTTTCACCTGCACGTCCGGCTGTGATTTGAGATCGGCGCCGATTTTTTTTGCGCCGCGCTCGAGAATGGTCAGCGCAGTTATCTCTTTGGGGTTTTCTGTCGCCGGATTGGCGATCTGGAAGATCGAAACGAGAAAGTTGAGGGCGGAAGTCGCAGTGTCCCGCTCGCTCTCGGCGATAGCGCGTTGTTCGGTCGCGATATTGCGCTGCAGACGCGCTTCATTGCGCTGCCTGACGGCGAAAATCGCAAGCCCCGTCATGGCGATCGCGATCATCGAGGCGCCGGCGAGCGCGGCCTGGAGGCGCCGCGTTTTTCTTTGCTGCACGCGGCGGACAAGCGCGTCGAGCCCGACGCCAAGCATCGCCGCTATGATTTTTTGCGTTGCGGTCTTGCGTCCGTCGCCTTCAACGCGGGCGTCGGCCGCGAGCGGCATTTCAAGCGGTTCATTCGTGACGGCGCCGGTGATGTCCGATTGATAACGCAGCGTTACCGGAAAACATTCCTCGGCTTCACGTTCGGGGAATGACGACGCGCCCGGTTCTCCTGCAATGATATAGGGCAAGACTTTCGCGGGATCGCGCCGCGCGCGGAAATAGGCGATCTCTTTTGGAACCCATTGGCTTTTCGCCGAATTGGGCGAGCAGACGACGATCAGGAATTCCGAATTGTCGAGCGCGTTTTCAACGGCATGGCGGAGGCTGGCGCCGGCTGCTTCCTCCTCGCGGTCCTTGAAAAGCGGGTGCAGCCGTCGCGGTGCGGGGCCAATTGGCGTCTTGGCGCCGACAAGCGCGCGCGGCGTTGAAAAATGCTCAATCGCATGCAAGAGCCGCTCGCCTTCGCGGCGATCGGCCCAGCTATAGCTGATGAACGCCTTGTATTTGAATGGCGGCGTCATGAAGGGGCCCGGTTCTCTTCCCGGGCCCATTATGCCGAAATTCGCCGCTTTTGGCGACAAGGCGCAGGTTAATCGTCTTTTCTTCCAGCGGCGCGCTCGGCGGACGGAAAAAACAGGAAGGCGAGCATCAAGATATAGCTCGCATAGTCCCAGGCGATCGCAAGCGCCCAGACGTCAGAGAATATTTTCGCGTTTTTCAAAACAGCGTCACGGGGCGTCAAGGCTGAAAGTAGCGCAATCCGTTCAGCCGCAACAACCGCGGCGGTTCGTGAAATGCGTTCGGGTTCTTCCGTTTCGGAAGGCGCGGGCCGAAACAGCGCAATGACCAGATCGAGTCCTTTCTCCGGCGCCAATTCTGATGCTGACGAAATTGGCGGGTCCGGCTTGTTGCGTTTTTGCTGGCTGATGAATTTTTTAAGCGCGTCCGTAACCGCGTCTGCATAGGCGTTGATGGCGCGCGATTGCGCTGGGTTGAGGCCTGCAACGGGTTTCGGATTGGCGCGGCCGAAAGATTTCAGTTGCGTATCGAGAAGAATTTCGATGCGATGGTCCTGGCGCCAGCGGTTGAGGATGATTGCAAAATCATCGAACGGTTTTTCAAAGCCATTCGCCCAGCGATCATAATTTTCATAGGCGTTTGCCGAGAGGCGCCCGCGAAGATTTTCCGCCTTGTCGGCGCATATGTCGGGCGTGAAGGGCGAGGCGCCCGAAGGGTCCGGCGCTGCGATCAGATCGGCGACCGCCTCTTCAACGGCGCGATACCATTCAGCGACGCCTTCTATATAGGCGGCGACGGCGCCGCGCCCGGCGCTGCCGGTCTGAAAGCCGCCTTCGCGTTCGCGGGCCGCTGCGTCTTCCGCCGTCCTGACCGACAGGCGTAAGTCCTCCAGCGCGGCGAGGTCTTTCTGCCGCCAGGCGACAAGGCCTGCGCATTCTTGCTGTATGCGGTCGATTTCCGACGAATAGGTGAGGCGCACCGCGTCAACGCCGGCGATGCCGACGACAGTTGTCCATGTTGAGACAACGAAAAGGATCGAGGCGAGCACTGGAATGATGATGAAAATCTTCACCGAGCGTTCGACGAAATGCAGGAGCGTCGCTATCGGACCGTTTTTAAGCCCGCGAAACCAGTCGCGATGACGGACAAGTTCGGCGCCGCCGATCCAGATCGCTGCGGCGAGAAAGAAAACAAAAACGCCGAAGGCTGGCGGCAGTACGGCGTTCCTGAAAAAGTCAGCGCTTTCCTGTGAGGTGATGAGCGAAAAGCCGATCGCCGAGGAGGTCGCTGAGAAAAACGCGGAAGTCGTTGCGACAACAATGAAGAGGCGATTGAAAAGCGACGAACCGGCGAGTCTTCGCGAGGTCAATATGCCGATCGTCACGGCGCCCATTAACGAGAGCACGAGCGCGGCGCCGATGGCGGGGCCTGTAGGTCCAGCGAGAAGGTCGCCGATCTCACTTGCCTGCGCCGGCGCCGTATTCAAAAGAATGAAAATGGCGAGACAGAGTCTCGCCGCGAAACGCGCCTCCCCCAAGCTCTCTCCCCTCGCAATTCGTCGCGTCGCCCGAAAGAGAAGTTATTTGGGTGTGGCGGGAATGTCGAGCGTCGGATCAAGCGACCTTTCGAAAGTGATCGTGATTTCGAGCGCCCCGAACTCGTCCCTAAAAGGCCTGCATATCATCCACGCGGCGGCGCGGCCATATCAAAGCAGCTATTCCGTCAACTGGAAATTGACCGCTGCGCGCACGCCCCTTTGCATGACGGCGCGGCCGCCATCGCTGCGCGGCGTGTAACGCCAGCGCAAGACCTCGCGCAGCACCGTGCGGTCGAAGCAGCTGTCTGGCGATGAAATAATGCGCGGATTGACGACAGAGCCTTCCGGCGTCACGTCAAACTCGACAATGACGACGCCATGCGCGCCGCGCGCAAGACAGGCCTGCGGATAAGGAGGCGTCGTCTTGTATTGAAAGCTCCCCGCTGTCGGCAGATCAATCGTTCCGGGTTTGACTTCCGGGCCGGGCAAGACCCCTGTCGGAACGCCGCCGGGCATTGTTGTTTTGACCGGCGGATTTCGTTCGATAACAGGAGGCGGGTCGATTGGTTTCGGACGCACTGGTTTTGTCTTTACCGGGTCCGAAAGTTCGCCCGTCGCGGTAATGGAATATTTAAACGGCGGCACCGGATCGACGATCTCCGCGTCGCGTTTGATCATCGCCGCCATAGCGAGAAACAGAAGCGCCGTCATTAATGCCGCGCCCGGAAGGCCGAATATCCAGCGAAGAGCCATCGCCCATCTCCCAATGCAAGGCGCGATGCGAAAAAACGAAAATGGGTTTTTCGCTTGAAACGCGCCGTCGATAATTCCGGAAACGCCCTCGCATCCGGCAGACGGGGAACCATTGGGAAAGGCTACGCGATACGATTGTCTGCTAGTTCCGCCGCCCTCTCGACTGGAAGTTTAACAGTGTTGAGCGGCGCTAACAATAAAAACACTTGCCAGTGTATTTTAGGACAGATGTTCGAGGTCCAATGAAAAAGGCGGCGCAATTGCTGCGCCGCCTTCGGATTTTTTGCAGCGCGCCAGGCGCGCTTGAAAACTAGTAGCGATAGTGATCCGACTTGAACGGGCCTTTGACGTCAACGCCGATATAGTCGGCCTGTTCGTTGGAAAGCGTTGTGAGGTGCGCGCCGACTTTCGCGAGGTGGAGGCTCGCAACTTTTTCGTCGAGATGTTTCGGCAGGATGTAGACTTCGTTCTTGTACTGATCGCCCTTGGTGAAAAGCTCGATCTGCGCCAGCGTCTGGTTGGTGAATGACGCCGACATGACGAAGGACGGGTGACCCGTCGCATTGCCGAGATTGAGGAGGCGGCCCTGCGAAAGCAGCAGCATGCGCTTGCCGTCAGGGAAGGTGATCATATCGACCTGGTCCTTGACGTTGGTCCATTTGAAGTTCTTCAGGCCGTCGACCTGAATTTCATTATCGAAGTGACCAATATTGCCGACGATCGCCATGTCTTTCAGGGCGCGCATATTGTCGACAGTGAGAACGTCCTTGTTGCCGGTCGCGGTGATGACGATGTCGGCGCGCGGGCAGCCTTCTTCCATCGTCACCACTTCATGGCCGTCCATCGCCGCTTGCAGCGCGCAGATCGGATCGATTTCGGTGACCATGACGCGCGCGCCGGCGCCTTTAAGCGAAGCGGCCGACCCCTTGCCGACATCGCCGTAACCGGCGACGAGCGCGACTTTGCCAGCCATCATAACGTCGGTGCCGCGGCGAATGCCGTCGACGAGCGATTCCTTGCAGCCATATTTATTGTCGAATTTCGACTTGGTGACGCTGTCATTGACGTTGATCGCCGGGAAGGGGAGCTCACCCTTTTTCTGGCGCTGATAAAGACGAAGAACGCCGGTCGTCGTTTCTTCCGTGACGCCTTGAATGTTGGCTTTGACTTTCGAATACCAGCCGGGCTGTTTCGCTAGCCGGCGCTTGATCGTGTCGAACAGCGCCGTTTCTTCTTCATTGGACGGATTGTTTAGAATGGACGGGTCTTTTTCGGCGTCGGCGCCAAGAAGAATCAAGAGCGTCGCATCGCCGCCGTCATCGAGGATCATGTTGGCGGTCTCGCCATTCGGCCATTCAAAAATCTTGTCTGCAAGGTCCCAGTATTCTTCAAGGCTTTCGCCTTTGAAGGCGAAGACCGGCGTGCCGGCCGCGGCGATGGCGGCGGCGGCGTGATCCTGGGTTGAATAGATGTTGCACGAAGCCCAACGCACTTCCGCGCCGAGCGCCTGCAGCGTTTCGATGAGTACCGCGGTCTGGATCGTCATATGGAGCGAGCCTGCGATGCGTGCGCCTTTGAGCGGCTGCGCGGCGCCGTATTCCTCGCGGGTCGCCATCAGGCCCGGCATTTCGGTTTCGGCGATTTCGATCTCGGTGCGGCCCCAATCGGCGAGTTTGATGTCCTTGACGAAATAATCGTGATGGGCGGGGGCGTTCATGGGGCTTTTCCTTGTCCGGGTGTCTGAGAATTGGGGGGGCTTATAGCAACGCCTTCTCCCGCTCTCAAGAGACATATAAAGATTTCTTTATGTCCTATTTCGTGACTGACAAAGCCTTGAAATTACTGGGACGAAGGCCGATTTGTTGGCCGGGCCCGGGCGAAAAGATGGAGTTGACCATGGCAGTCCTGAAAAAGGGGCTCGTTTTCGGCGCGCTCGCGTCAATCGTTCTCGCCGCGCCCGCCTTCGCCGGCGAGCTGAAAAAAACAGACGAAGCAAAATCGGACCCGCGCCAGGGCGCGGAAGTCGACAGCATTTGCTTCGGCCGCAACATCAATGATTTCACGACGATCAAGGGCGTCGACAACGCCGCGCTCTTAAGAGCCAACGTCAATGACTGGTACAAGGTCGACCTTATCGGCGCGTGCTATTCGAGCCGGCTTCGTTTCGCGCAGTCGGTCGCCATTGAATCGCACCCGTCAGGCGGGTGCGTCTCAAAAGGCGATTATCTTATTTTCTCAAGTTCGGCTTTCGGCCGCCCGTCAAATTCAACCGACGTGTCGCGCTGCGCGATTTCCAGGATCTATAAATGGGACCGGGACGCTTCCGGCGACGACAAGGCGGGCGAACAAGGCGTCGAGAAAGACCCAGACTGAACACGGCGCATTTCAATCGATCGCGGCGAGCGCGTTCAGGCCTTCGCGGTAAGTCGGATAAATAAGGCGGACGCCAAGCGCTTCCTTCATGCGCGCATTCGAAACGCGCTTGCTATCCGCATAAAAGCTTTTCGCCATCGGCGATAATTGCGCTTTCTCGAACGGAACAAGCGGCGGCGGCGCAACGCCCAGAAGATTGCAGGCATATTCGACGACATCCGCCTGCGGCGCCGGTTCATCATCGGCGAGATTGAAGAGCGCGGCTGCCGATGGCGCCTTTATGCTTTGATGAAGAGCGGCGGCGATATCATCGACATGAATGCGATTGAAAATATGGCCCGGTTTTGAGATGCGCTCGGCTGTTCCTGCACGCACGCGGTCAAGCGCTGAGCGTTCGGGGCCGTAAATGCCGGCAAGACGAAAGACGATAATCGGAACGCCAATCTTTTCGCCGAGCGCGCGCCACTCATTTTCCGCAACGATTCGCGCCTTTGAGCGCCAATTGGCGGTATTTGCCGGTGAGCTCTCATCGACGCATGCGCCATTTGCGTCGCCATAAACGCCGGTTGTTGAAAGATAGCCGATCCAGCGCGCCGCCTTCAGCGAATCGTGATCGACTATTCGAAGCGCCGGGCATCCGCTTTCATCAGGCGGAACGGAAATGAGCACCGCATCGGCGTCGTATTTTATTGCTTGTCCTCCCCATAAAATGGGTTCGACGCCCGTTTTCGCCATGTCGCTGGCTGTAGTCTCCGACCGCGTCGAGCCGGCGGCGCGCCAGCCTTCGCGCATAAGTCGCTGCGCCAGAAAGCGTGCGACATATCCATAGCCAAGACAAAGCAGGCGATTTTCCGTCATGAATTTAGTATAACAGCTTCACGAACGATTTGGCGGCAAGTTTGAATAGAGGAATTTGAAATGTTGAAATTATTCACGGTTATGATGTCAACGGCGATTGCACTTGCAGCGGCGGCTGAAGCCCAGCCGCTTAATGGCGTTTACAATACCGGCGCGTCGGAGGTTGAGGGCGCCGCGAAGGGAACGCTGAATGTCCGGTTTGGCGCCTGTGCGGACGACCCATCTCTCACATGCGGCGTCATTGAAAAAGTCGTCGACCCCGCGCCCGGCGCAAAGGACAAAATGCCTGACGGCAGCGATATTGTCGGCTTTCAGATGATCAATGGCCTTAAGGAAAAAAGCGCCGGCAAATATCGCGGTGGGCGGATCAACGCCGTCGACGAATCTCTCAATAAGGACAAGATGATCTGGTATGGCGTCAAGATTGACGAGCTTGAAGGTGCGGTAAAGGTAACCGGTTGCCTTGGCTTTATTTGCCCGCGCACCCTGCTCTGGAAAAAGGTCGGCGACTAGGCGTCGCGCTTTGTTCAGAATTCCGAAAGGCGCCTGGTTCATGATTATCCGGGCCGGGGCGGGAGGTTTTAAATGCACAGGCTCTTTGTTGCGCTCGCGCTTCCCGATGATGTCATTGACGCTCTTGTCGAACTGCAAAACGGCCTTCGCGGCGCGCGCTGGCTGGCCCCCGATAATTTTCATTTAACGCTGGCCTTTATCGGCGAAACCGATCGGCACGGTTTTAATGAAGTCGCCTCGGCGCTTTCATCGATCGCGGCGCCAGGTTTTGATTTGCGGCTCAAGGGCTGCGGGTTTTTCGGCGACCGGAAACCGCGCGCATTGTGGGCGGGCGTTGAGGCGAATGCAGCCCTCATGCATCTACAGTCGAAAGTCTGCGTCGCGCTTCGCCGCGCCGGATTTGCTGACGAAAAACGGAAATTCTCGCCGCATGTGACGCTCGCTTATCTGAACGGCATGGCGCGAAATTCGGCGGCTGAATTCTGCGCCGTCAACGGGTTGTTTTCAGCGGGGCCGTTCGCTGTCGATGCATTTCATCTTTTTGAATCGCATCTTGGATCTGAAGGCGCGCATTACGAGATTGCCGAGACCTATCGACTGCAGCGCTTTGAACTCGCGGTAAACGCTGCGGCGGGTTAGCCCTGAAAACGGATCGTAACGCGTTTTGCGCTCTCAATTGCTGGTTTGCCATCGACGGTGCGCGGCGCGAATTTCATTGTGTCGGCGGCCGCGAGCGCTGCTGAGTCGAAACAGCCATTATCGCTTGAGGCGATTTTTGCATTTGCCGGACGGCCGTTGGCTGCGATATCGAAGACAACGCCGACATTGATGATTGCGCCGCGCGGCGCGGCGCAATTGCGCGGAAATTTCGCCACAGGCGCGTTCACCAGCGAGGCTTCAACAATTACCGGCGCCGGCCGCGCGGCCTGCGGCGCCGGCTCTGCCAGAGATGTGGGCGTTTCGTCTGAGGGGATTGGCGCTGCTATGTCGATTGCAAGTTCAGCCTGCGTTTGCGCGGTTTCGGCTGTCTTTACGACCGGTTCATCGGGCGTTCCTAGCGGCGTGATTGCGGCGAGCGGTTTTGGCGCGACAGGCGCCAGCTCAGTTTGCGAACGCGGTGATTCTGCGATTGGCGTTGCAACTGTTTTCTTTGTTTCTGACTTGGCCGTCGTGATGGTTTCGGCCCCCACTGCGGTATCCTGCGGCGCGGCGCCCTCGTCATAAAGGTTAGCCATTTCGGCGAAGATGCGCTGAGGCTTGGGTGTAATGACAGGCGCCGGGTCGGCGACCGCCGCAACAATGTCGGCGCCTGCTTCGGGTGCGCTCACCGGCTTTTTTGTCAAGATTGCGCCCGCAAATATGAGCGCGCAAATGCCGGCCGCGGCGGCGCCGGCCATCAGCGTAAAATTGTCAGCCAGGGTCTTCGCCGGCGTTTCCATGTTCTGCTCAGCGATCGCCGGTTCGTTCGTCGCCATGGCCGGTGTTGCAATTGCCGGTTTGACGGGCGCCGGCTCAGGGCGCGCTATTGCCGCCGCCGCCGGCGTTTCGCTGGCGATCAGTTCAGCGCGAAACTGGGCTGCGCATTCGTCCGGGTCGAGCTCGAGGAATTTCGCATAGGCTTTGACAAACCCGGCTGCAAACGCCGTTGTCGGAAGCGCGGCGCGGTCGCCTTTTTCAATCGCCTCCAGATGAATTATTTTCACCTTCGTGGCGAGACGAACGTCCTGCAGCGAATACCCTTTGGACTGACGGATCGTTGAAAGAAATTCGCCGATCAGCATCGGGGTCGGTACAGACCGGGTCGCCTGTATGGATGAGGGTTCCTGCGCGGCGTTCGCGTTTGAAACGGTCTGAGGCGCGTTATTAATCGCGGCGGTATCGTCTATCGGCGCTTTTTGCAGGGCGGCCATGATTAACCTTACTTTCTTCAGCAAAAGAATTTTGTTGCTTAAATGCCAGGAAGCATCAAAGGCGCCAGAGACGGTCCGTCCCGCTCAACTGATTAATTGGTTAAAGGCAGCGTCAGTCGCCGCAATCCTCGACATGGTCAAGGAAACCTTCCGCGCCTTGTTCAATGAGGTCGAGCACGCGTTCAAATCCGCGCTCGCCGCCATAATAGGGGTCCGGCGTTTCGCGGACATCGGTATTGGCGAAATCGAGAAAGAGACGAATGTCGCTTTCGCGATTGGGCGGCGCCATGGCGAGAAGATCGGCGTGGTTCTGTAAATCCATCGCCAACAGGAAATCGAATTCGTAGAAGTCCGAAAACTCGACTTGTCTCGCCCGATGATGGTCGAGGCGATAGCCGCGCCGCTGGGCCGCGCGGATCATCCGCCCGTCGGCCGGATCGCCTTGATGCCAGCCGCCCGTGCCGGCCGATTCAACATAAATATCGATGTCGCGATCTTTGGCGCGGGCGCGCAAAATGGCTTCCGCTGCGGGCGAGCGGCAGATATTGCCAAGACAGACAAAAAGAACGCGGATCATATGCGCCTCTTGCGTCACTTTTATGTGAAAAAAGCTCCCTGTTGCAATGACCGCCTTGCCGTTAGCTTCAATGAGGTTGCCGCAGAAAGGCGCAATTTCTTATGTATAAACCGATCACTGATTGCATTTTGCCGGCGGTGCGCCAGACTTTCGTAGCGCTAAACCTTCTAGCCTCAAAGGCGGCGGCGCGCTGTGAGGCGTCAAAAGTCTCTGAAGACGTGTATCTCGACTGGCGTCAGGCTCCGGACATGCTGCCGCTCGTCGCTCAGTTCCGATTTGCAAGCGAGATTCCCGCCCGGGCCTTGTCGCGTCTCGCTGGCGCTGAACTGCCGGTTTTCGCTGATGATGAGCGGTCATTCGAAGCACTAAAAGCGCGCACCGCGCGGGCGCAGGTGATAATCGACAGCCTCGACCCGGCAGCGCTCGACGCGGAGCCTGAAAAGCTCATTACAGTGCCAATGGGACATTTAAAGGCGACTTTGCCGCGGGGATCGTTCGCGCATCGCTGGATCATGCCAAATCTCTACTTTCATACGAGTGCGGCCTATCTGATTTTACGCGGCATTGGCGTTGAGCTTGGCAAGGCCGACTATCTTGTCGGCATTGTCGAATATGTAAGCGAAGGCTGAATGCCGCGGCGCATTGTCATTCTCACAGGCGCCGGCATTTCAGCCGAATCGGGCCTTTCGACTTTTCGCGACATGGACGGCGTCTGGGCCCGGTATGACTGGTGTGACGTCGCGACGCCTGAAGCCTTTGCGCGAGACCCGGAGCGCGTGCACGAATTTTACAATTGGCGGCGGGCCAATCTGAACGGCGTCGAGCCGAACGCCGCACATGAAGCGCTTGGCCGGCTCGAACAAGCGCTCGGCGAACGGCTGACGCTCGTCACGCAAAATGTCGACGATCTGCATGAGCGCGGCGGCGCGGCGCGCGTCATCCATATGCATGGCGAGTTGAGACGCGTTCGCTGCGAGCAGTGCGGCGGCGTCTTTGCCTGGAGCAAGGATCTAGGCGTTAAAACGCCCTGTCCTCAATGCAAGAATCCCCAAGGATTGCGCCCTCATGTCGTTTGGTTCGGCGAGATTCCGTTTCATTTGCCGGAAATTGCAAAGGCGATCGCTGAAGCCGACCAGTTTGTGTCGATCGGCACATCGGGTTCGGTCTATCCGGCGGCGGGTTTTGTGAGCGAGGCGCGCGCGCTCGGCATTCCCTGCATGGAGCTCAATCTGGAACCGTCTGAAAATGCGCAATTGTTTTGCGATGCGCGTTATGGGCGCGCGGCTGAAATTGTTCCCCTCTGGGTCGATGAGATTCTCGCCTGCGCGGACAATAGCTGACCATTCATATTGTCGCAGGCGCAATTTTTTTCGGCGGCGGCGCTGGCGGGCGATTTGTTCAATCACCATCTCTTTAAGATCAGCAAAACTTAGGGAGACATCGCCCCGTGATTACCGAACTATCCGGATTTCCGCCCGAAATTCTGGCCTTCGAATGTTCAGGCCGCGTCACGCGCAAGGATTATGACAGCGTCCTCAAACCCGCTGTCGAAGCGGCGCTTAAGGACCATAAGAAAGTTCGCATGTTCTATCGCATCGCCCGCGATTTCGACGGCTATGAAGCCGGTGCAATGTGGGAGGATTTCGCGATCGGCATGTCGCATTTAACAAGCTGGGAAAAAATCGCCGTCGTCACGGATATTGACTGGATCGCGCATTCCGTCGCCGCGTTCGGCTTCCTGATGCCGGGCGCCGTCAAGGCGTTTGATCTTGATGAAACTGACGAAGCAAAGGCGTGGATCAGCGCTTGACGCCGCGCTTGAGCAGCTTGCGTTCAATCGGAACTGCAAGGCTTCTCCATGGCTTTGTCTGGTCGCATTTTCTGACGACGAACCGGTTACCACTTCGTCGGAAAATGCTCTAGTAACGCGGAAACGGTAGATATAATTGATACTTTATTGCCGCGAGGCGCAAGGAAAGCGACGCGGCAGCGCCTATGAATGTGCGCCATTCAAGCGCAAGATACGGCGCTGTGGCGACAAATATCGCTGCGCCGAACAGCGCTGGCGTTACATACAAGTCTCTTTGAAAAATCACCGGCGTTTCATCGCACATCACATCGCGGATGATGCCGCCGAAACTTGCGCTCATCGCGCCAAAAAGGATCGCGACCATCGGATGTGCGCCGGCCGCGAGCGCCGTGCTGGCGCCGAGAACGGCGAATAGCGACAGGCCTGCAGCATCCGCATAAAGAAGCCAGCGCAAGCGCTTCCCGGTCAGCGGACGATTGAAAAGGCTGACGATAAACGCGAGCGCGAGACAGATAATGATATCGCGCGGATTGGCGACCCAGCCGACCGGCGTTTGGCCGAGTAACAGATCGCGGATCGTGCCGCCGCCGATGCCGGTGACGGTCGCGACAAAAGAAATACCGATAATATCCATCTGCTTGCGCAAGCCAAGGAGCGCGCCGGATATGGCGAAAACGGCGGTTCCGACGCCAGCGACAATGGTGAGCACGGGATCGATGACGGGTTCCCCTGTGATTATTCCCGCCCGGCGATTTTGCCGTAAAGATCCGGCCGCCGGTCGCGGAAAAAGCCCCAGCTCGCACGGCGTTCGTCGCAATGATCAAGATCGATCGTCGCCGCGATAAAGCCCTCGTCAGTCCGGTTCATCTCGGCGAGAAAATCACCGCCTTCATCGGTGATGAAAGATGAGCCATAAAAGATCTGCCCCTCTTCGTCGCCGACCCGGTTGGCCGCAATGACGGGAACGACATTTGAAACCGAATGGCCGACCATGGCGCGCCGCCAGCGCGACTGAGTATCGAGGCCGGGATTTTCCGGCTCCGATCCGATTGCGGTCGGATAAAAAAGAATCTCAGCGCCTTGAAGCATCATGGCGCGCGCCGTTTCGGGAAACCACTGGTCCCAGCAAATGCCGACGCCGAGCCGGCCGAATCGCGTGTTCCACACTTTAAATCCGGTATCGCCGGGCCGGAAATAAAACTTCTCTTCATAGCCCGGCCCGTCGGGAATATGGCTCTTGCGGTAAAGCCCCATGATCTCGCCATCGGCGTCAACCATGACGAGGCTGTTGTAATATTCCTGTGCCGAGCGCTCGAAGATCGAAACGGGAAGAACGACGCCAAGCTCTTTGGCGAGCGTCTGCATTGCGGTCACGCAAGGATGCTCCCTATACGGATAAGCGGTGCGGAACCATTCGGTTTCCTCACGCTTGCAGAAATAGGGACCCTGAAAAAGCTCCGGCGCGAGAATGACATTGGCGCCGTCTTTCGCCGCAGCGCGAACGAGGCGTTCGACTGCAGCAATATTCTGCGCCATGTCTTCACCAAACGCCGATTGCAGCGCGGCGACGCGAACCTTAAGGGCCATTTCTTCTCCTCGCCGGCGCGTGACTGCCGGCGGCTGTTGACGCTTGTCTATGCGGGCGCGATGGTCGAGCGCTCGCGACGCAGGACATAACGATGGCGCGCCTTGAAATCTACTGGTCTTTCAGAAGCCCTTATTCCTATCTCGGCGTCGACCGGCTCGTCGACATCGCGCTCAGATATTCCGGCGAGACCGAGATGCGCTTCGTGCGCCCGCTCGCCATGCGCGAGCCGACTTTTTTTGAGAGAAACCGCCCGCAATGGCTGCCCTATCTCTTTAAAGACGTGATGCGCGAAAGCGCGCGTCTTGGCGTTCCTTTCGCGCCGCCGCGCCCCGATCCGATTTCAATGGACCTTGGCACCGGCAAGGTCGACGACGCCCAGCCGCTGATGGACCGTCTGATGGCGCTTGGCGTCGCCGCGGAGGAAACCGAGAAAAAAGGCCTCGTCTTCGCGCAAGCCGTTTCGCGTCGCATTTGGGGCGGAACCGAAAACTGGCACGAAGGCGATCATTTGAAAGACGCCGCCGCCGAGGCCGGACTCGACCTTGGCGCGCTCGAAGGCTGGGCGAGCAAAAACCCGGAGAAGGTCGCAGCAATAATTGCCCGCAATGAAGAAGCGCAGATGGCGCACCATTGGGGCGTTCCCTTGATGGTGCTCGACGAAGAGCCGTTTTTCGGGCAGGACCGCATCGATTCCTTGATCTGGCGGATTGCTGAACGCGACTGAATGAAATGACTGACGGCATTGAAATTTCGGGTGCGGCGCCCTCGGCGCTGATTGACGCTTTTGCGGATAATTTCGCCCGCGGTGCGGAATTGGGCGCGCGCTTCACCGCTATTCAGGACGGTGAAATCATTGCCGATATCTGGGCGGGTCATATCGACCGCAACAAGGAAACACCGTTCACGGACGAAACGCTCTGCTGCATCTATTCAAGCGGCAAGGCGCCGATGGCGTTTTTGTTGGCGCGCGCGGTCAGCGCCGGCGCGCTCGATTACGACAGGCCGGTTGCGGATTACTGGCCGGATTTTGCAGAAAACGGCAAGGAAGCGGTGACGCTCGCCATGGCGCTATCGCATCAGGCGGGGCTTTGCGGCTTTCCGGATGAAATGCCGCCTGAAGACTGGATCAACTGGGACGTTATCTGTTCACGGCTCGCAGCGATGGCGCCGTTGTGGCCGATTGGAAGCGCCTCCGGTTATCACCCGCAAACGGTCGGCTTCATTGGCGGCGAGATTTTGAAGCGCGCAACAGGCAGATCAATTGGCGAGACGCTGCGCGAGGAATTTTTCAATGCAGCAGGCGTCGATCTTCATTGCGGATTGGCGGAAGCGGAAATGGCGCGCGTTTCCTATATGCAGAAGCCGCCAAGCGCGCCCGTTCACCGGCAAAACTCGCGCTACACGGAAATTGCGTTTTTGAAACCATGGTCGGCGCCGGCGCGCGTCGCCCGCGAAGACTGGATGGCGGCGGAGCTTCCCGCTTCCAACATGCACGGCACGGCGAGCGCACTCGCAGAAATCATGCATCCGCTCGCAAATAGCGGGGTTGATCTTGGCGGCCGGAAAATTCTTGATGAAGACGCGATCAATCGGGCGCTTCAGATACGCATCAGCGGCGAGGACTTGGTTTTGCCGTTTGATCTTTCCTGGGCGGCGGGCCTGATGGCCAATAATTTCGGCCAGTTCGGCCCGTCAAATTCCGCCTACGGCCACGCCGGCTTTGGGGGCTCTTGCGTCGTCATCGATCCTGAAAAGCGCCTCAGCTTCGCTTATGTCATGAACAAGATGTCGCCATCGCTCGTCGGTGATGAGCGGTTCATCAGGCTCGCGAACGCTGTCTAAAAGAATTTGCAAGCATAGAATTCAGCGCAATACAATTTGATCCGCTCATTCCCGCGAAAGCGGGAATCCAGTTTTGACGCCCTGTCTGGATCCCCGCTTTTGCGGGGATGAGCGGGGGATGATTTTGTAAAAACTTGAATTCTTGATCTGAAATCACGCGGTCGCGAGCGCCGGCGCTTCTTCCCGTTCGCGATCATTCGCGGCGACGAGATTGCCGCGCGCTGCAAGCCGCACCTTGTTGTCTTTCGCGCTGACATGACGGAAACGCGCGCGTTCCGATTGCCAATTCTCGAGAATACGCTTTGCAAGGCGCGAGCGCGTTTCGAATAAATGGCGCTCGATGAGGTGCTTCAGGAATTCTTCGGCGTCTGCTTCCGGCGTAGCCCAATGAACGGTTTCGTCATTCACGAAGATGCCAAATTTATCTTCCGGGTCGTAAACAAACGCGTCGCCGCCCGTCATGCCGGCGGCGAAATTCATGCCGATCTCGCCGAGAATGACGACCGCGCCGCCGGTCATATATTCGCAGCCATTGGCGAGGCAGCCTTCAATAACGGCGATGGCGCCGGAATTCCTGACCGCAAAGCGGCCGCCAGCGCGGCCGGCGGCGAACAAAGCGCCTGAGGTCGCGCCATAAAGACATGTATTGCCTATAATTGCCTGGTCGGATCTGCCGGCTTCGGATTCCGGCGGAAGGACAATGATCGCGCCGCCCGAAAGACCCTTGCCGACATAATCATTGGCGTCGCCCTCGACGGAGATTTTCAAACCATGGGCGAGGAAGGCGCCAAGCGACTGGCCAGCCGATCCGGAAAGCCGCAATTGCAGATGATCGGCGGCGAGCATTCGTTTGTCGAAAGTGCGCACAATCTCCGACGACAGCCGCGCGCCGATCGAACGGTCGGTGTTCTTGACCGGCAGCGACAGAATTTGTCGCGCGCGATGCGAAAAAAACGGGTCGAGCTTGCCTCGAATGCGCTGGTCGATTGTGTCGCCGACATCAACACGGCCCTTGCGCGTTGAGCGCGGCGGTTCGGTTCCGGAATCGATGCGGACAAGGATCGGGTTGAGATCGAGATCGTCAAGATCGGCGGCGCCGCGCGAGACCTGATCGAGAAGGTCTGACCTTCCAATAATGTCGTCGAGCGATTTAGCGCCAAGCGCCGCAAGGCGCCGGCGCACGTCTTCGGCAAGGAATGTCATCAGATTGACGATGTGATCCGGCGAGCCGGTAAACCTTTTTCTTAGCGCGCTGTCCTGTGTGCAGACGCCGACCGGACAGGTGTTTGAATGACATTGCCTGACGACAAGGCAGCCAAGCGCGATGAGTGAGACCGTGCCGACGCCGAATTCCTCAGCGCCGAGCATGGCGGCGATGATGATGTCGCGGCCGGTGCGAATGCCGCCATCGGTTCTGAGCGTCACCTGGCTGCGGAGTTCATTGAGCGTCAAAATCTGATGCGCTTCGGCAAGGCCGAGTTCAAAGGGCGAGCCGGCGAATTTGATCGACGATTGAGGGCTCGCGCCGGTGCCGCCGACATGACCTGAAATGAGGATGACGTCGGCCTTGGCTTTCGCAACGCCCGCCGCAATAGCGCCGATGCCGCCGGCTGAGACAAGTTTCACGCAAATGCGCGCCGACGGATTGATCTGTTTCAGATCGTAAATGAGTTGGGCGAGATCCTCGATTGAATAAATGTCGTGATGCGGCGGCGGCGAAATCAGCGTGACGCCGGGCGTTGCATGGCGCATGCGGGCGATGAACTCGGTGACTTTGAAGCCCGGCAATTGACCGCCTTCACCGGGCTTGGCGCCTTGAGCGACTTTGATCTCGATCTCGCGGCATTGATTTAGATATTCCGCGGTGACGCCGAAGCGTCCCGACGCGATCTGCTTGACGGCTGAATTGGCGTTGTCGCCATTCGGCAAGAGCTTGTAGCGCTCAGGGTCTTCGCCGCCTTCGCCGGAAACGGATTTCGCGCCGATGCGGTTCATCGCAATGTTTAGCGCGCCATGGGCTTCCGGCGACAGCGCGCCGAGCGACATGCCGGGCGTCACGAACCGTCGGCGGATATCGTCAGCGGCTTCGACCTCGCTGATATCGATGGGCGCGCCAAGCGCTTGCGGCTCAAGGAGATCGCGGATCTGCGAAGGCGTTTCGCCGTCGAGCGCCTCGACATAGCGATCGAATGCGGCGCTGTCGTTTTCACGAACCGCAGTCTGAAGATCGGAAATGAGGCGCGCTTCAAGAATATGTTTCTCGCCGCGCGCGCGCTGGCGATAAAATCCGCCGACGGGTAAGGGCGCGGCGCGGGACCATGCTTCGGAATGCAGAGCGAGCGCGCGCTTTTCAAGACCGGACAGACCAATCCCCGAGATGCGGCTCGTCATGCCCGGAAAAAATTCCTCAACGAGACCGCGCGAAAGCCCGAGCGCTTCGAAATTACAGCCGCCGCGATAGGCTGAGATAATCGAAATCCCCATTTTGGAGATGATCTTCAAAAGTCCCGCTTCAAGAGCGGATTTGTAATTAAAGGCGCATTGGCCGAGCGTCAGCCCGCCATAATGGCCGCGCGCATGCGCATCGACGATTGAATCAAAGGCGAGATAAGGGTTGATCGCGGTCGCGCCGACGCCGACGAGCACGGCGGCGTAATGCGCATCGACGCATTCCGCCGAACGCGCGATCAGCGAACAGAATGTGCGGCGTCCGACTTTCGTCAAATGCGCATGGGCGCCGCCGA
The DNA here is from genome assembly GCA_041398085.1 of Parvularculaceae bacterium. Lineage (GTDB taxonomy): Bacteria > Pseudomonadota > Alphaproteobacteria > Caulobacterales > Parvularculaceae > Amphiplicatus. Next base: position 732 of record JAWKVJ010000030.1, on the reverse strand, counting down.
CGGCGAGGATCATCGGCGCAGGTATGCGGTTTTCATCTTGCGCTTCGTCGGAGAGAATGATGATACCTGCGCCGTCGCGTACCGCATCTGCTGCTTCCTGACGAATGCGGTCGAGTGCGCGTGACAAGGCCGCGCCATCGCCGGTCGCGGAATATTTGTCATAGGTGCAATCGATCTCGACGATTTTCTGATCGAGCAGGTTTTTAAGCCGCTCATACATGCCGTTCGTCAGGAGCGGGCTTTCCAGCACATAAACGTCCTGCTGGGTTTCATCCGACGCTAGAATATTGCCGAGATTTTTAAACCGCGTGATGAGGCTCATCACGCCCGCCTCGCGCAAGGGGTCGATCGGCGGGTTGGTCACCTGGCTGAAATTCTGCCGGAAATAATGCGACAGCGGCCGATAGCGCATCGAGAGAACGGCGAGCGGGGAATCATCGCCCATCGAGCCGATCGCCTCTTTTGCTGTTGTCGCCATCGGCCTCAGGATGAGGTCGATATCTTCCAGCGTCATGCCTGCGGCGCGCTGGCGCGTATTGAGCGCGTCCGCGTCATAGCGCCGCTGTTCCGGGCCGGGGCCGATTCTCGGCTCAAGTTCGACGACGTTTTCAAGCCATTCCGTATAGGGATGTTTCGCCGATAGATGATCGAGAATTTCATCTTGTTCGAAAAATTCGTTCGTTTCCGTGTCGAGCGCGATCATGCGCCCCGGCGCCAGGGCGCCGCGTTTGA
>JAWKVJ010000029.1:0-37858 GCA_041398085.1 Parvularculaceae bacterium | reverse complement strand
AGATAATGGCGGCTGCACGATGCAGTTCTCTTCGGCGGAACAAAAAATACTCAACAACGCCGACATCAAAGTGCGGGCTTTCGATTCCTTCACGCCGGTCGTCGCTTATGAAAACACCAATTATGCAGTCGACAACGCCGGAGACGCGCGCCCTTCGAAGAAGCGCAAAAAAAATCGCCGCAACCGGGATGAAGACCGTCCCGATTTATCGCTCGTCGCCTGCGACGCACCGCTCTAGGCGGAACGCTTGAACTCAGGAAAACGCCTCCTCACGGGGGCGTTTTTTTGCGCGTCAGTTTTTGCGCATGTCAGGGAGCGTTCTGGTGCGGGTGGTCGGGGTCGAACCGACACTCCTTTCGGAACCAGATTTTGAGTCTGGCGCGTCTGCCAATTCCGCCACACCCGCAAAAGAGCGCGCGATCATAGGGACGGCCCGCCGCCGGTCAAGCGGGCATGCATTGACGGCCGGGCATGGCGGACGGCGTTGGAACGGGATTAACCACTCCGCCGCAAAATCAGGATAGAGACGCCCGATTGCCGGAAAGCCCGATGAAAGACATGAACGAAGAGAACAACGAGAAAGCCGGCGCCACCAAGGCGCTCCTTTCGATTTTGCAAAATCTCGGCGCAAGACCGGCAATGGATGCGGCGGGAGAGAACGCCGCGTCTGAAACCGAAGCCAATCTTGGCGACCTTGTCGAAGAGCTCGATGAACGCGCTTTCGGTCTCGCCATGCTCCTTTTTGCGCTGCCCTCGTCAATTCCGTTCGTTTATGTGCTGCCGCAAATTCTTTCGCTGCCGATGCTGGCGCTCGCCATGCAAATGGCCGCCGGGCGCGAAGCGCCATGGCTGCCGCAACAGATGCGCGAGCGGCGTTTCAAACCCGATCAGCTGGCGGGCGTCATCCGCCGTGTCGAGCCCTATGCCCGCTGGTTCGAGGCGCTCGCCCGCCCGCGCCTTCTCGGGCTAACCGGCAGAACCGGAACCCGCATCGTCGGCGCAATCATGATGGTGCCGATCGTTTCCGTGCTCGTGCCCCTTCCCGCCACGAACGCGGTGCCGGCGATGGGCGTCTCGATCGCATCGCTCGGCCTTGTCGAGCGCGACGGCCTTTTGGTTCTTCTGGGGCTTTTTATCGGGCTCGCCTGGGTTATCCTGCTACTGGTCTTTGGCCTTAGCGCCGCCGCTATTTTGAAGGACTACGTCCTTTCCATTTTTTGACCGCGCCGCGACGATCCGTCAGAAGCGTTGCGCCGCGTCAGAAGCTAAGGTTCCCCCGTGATCGCCCGAATGAAGTCTTTGAGCCTTGTGGAAAGCGCGCTGCTGCTTGCAGCGTTGACGAGCGCCGGTTTGCTCGCCGGCGCGCATGCTTTTGAAACATTTGGCGGGTTGGCGCCTTGCAAATTGTGCCTCGACCAGCGCGAGGCGCATTGGGCGGGCCTTGGCGTCGCCTTTGCCGGCCTCGTGCTCGCTTTTGCGCTGAAAGCCCGGCGCGCCGCCGCGGCGACGGCAGGCGCTTGCGCCCTCATCTATGTCGTCAGCTCAGGGCTCGCCGCCTATCACGCAGGCGTTGAGCGCCATTATTGGCCGGGCCCTAAAACCTGCTCGGGCGGCGGGCCGGTCAATGTCGAAGGGCTCGATCTTGGCGCCGCTCTCGGCGCGCCCGCCACCGGCCCTTCCTGCGACGTCGTCGCCTGGGAGTTTTTGGGCGTGACGATGGCGGGTTATAATCTCCTCATCTCGGCGGGACTGGTCGCCATGTGCCTTGTCGCGGCGGCGAATGCCGCCCGCGACGCGCGTAATTCGGTGCGGGCCGGAGAGGCCCTCGGCGGGGAGTTGACGAAATGAGCGATCCCAGGATCGTGCGCCAGAGACCCGGTCCGCGCGGCGCCCGGCTCGGTGAAATGCTGCGCGTCGATCACGCCGGCGAATATGGCGCCGTGCAGATCTATCGCGGCCAGCGCGCCGTTTTTGACGCCCTCCCCCACAAGGCGGAAACGGCTGACGCTATCCGCGAAATGGAGGATGGCGAGGTCGAGCATCTCAAAACTTTCGATGCGCTTCTCGCCGAACGCGGCATGCGTCCGACCGCGCTCGCCCCGCTCTGGAACGCCGCCGGCTTCGGCCTTGGCGCCGTCACGGCGCTGATGGGCGAGAAAGCCGCTATGGCCTGCACCGCCGCCGTCGAGGAGGTGATCGAGCAGCATTACGCCGCCCAGGCCGAAGAGCTTGATGCGGTCGAGCCTGAGCTCGCCGAAACCGTGCGCAAATTCCGCGAGGACGAGCTTGGCCACAAGAATGAGGCCGAAGCGCGCGGCGCCGAAGAGGCGCCGGGATACGGCCTCCTGAAAGCGGCGATCCAGCTTGGGTGCCGCGCCGCAATCCGTCTTTCCGAGAAGATTTAGCCCCAGCGAACGCCGGCGCGCCTTTGCCCAAGGCCGCGATTTTGTTACGGTTTTCGTTCGAGAGGCAAATTGGGAATTGTGATGAATATTATTGATGCGCGCCGTCTAAAAACGGCGCTGTGCGCTGCGTCTGTCATTGCGCTTGTCGCCGGCTGCGGCGCCAAGAAAAGCGAGGCCCCGGCAGTCGAGGCGGAAACGCAAACCGCCGATGTCGCGGTTGCGCCGAGCGTGGATGACGCGCGCGCCTTCCTTGACGGCGTCGAGACGAATTATCGCGAGCTCTATGAAGAAGCGAGCCGCGTCCAGTGGGTGAACGCCACCTATATTACGACGGATACTGACTGGCTGGCGTCGCGCAACGCTGCAAAACTCACAAAGACGGCGGTCGATTACGCCAATGAGGCGGCGAAATTCGACGGCGTCGATTTGCCGGAGGAATTGCGCCGCAAGCTCGACTTCATCAAGCTCGGCATTACCGTGCCGGCGCCGAAAAGCCCGGGCGCCGCTGAAGAACTCGCCGACCTCACGACAAAACTCAGCTCAGCCTATTCGACAGGAACAATCAATATCGAGGGCGGCGCTTTTTCAGACGCCGACATGAAGGCCGCCCTTAAGAGCGTGCGCGACCCGCAAGGCAAAAATCCGGATGCCGACCTTTCCGGCAAGGTCGTCAAGCAGAACGAGACTGAAATCCTGATGCGCCAGCTCAGGAACCCGGCCGAGCTCGCCGAGGTCTGGACCAAATGGAACGACTACGCCGCCCGGATGAAGCCCGACTATGAGCGCATGGTCGAGATCGGCAATGAGGGCGCGCGCGAGCTTGGCTACGCCGATATGGGCGCGCTCTGGCGTTCCGCCTATGACATGAGCCCTGAGGATTTCGAGGCGGAAATCGACCGCCTCTGGGGTCAGGTGAAGCCGCTTTACGACCAGCTTCATTGCTATGTCCGCGCTGAATTGAACGAGCAATATGGCGATGATGTCGTGCCGCTCGACCAGCCGATACGCGCTGATCTGCTCGGCAATATGTGGGCCCAGGAATGGGGCGCGATCAACGACATCGCCTCGGTTGGCGGCGAACCCGCCATCGATCTCGACAAGCTTCTTGTCGAGAAAAACTATGACGCGGTGAAAATGGTCAAGACGGGCGAGAATTTCTTCACCTCGCTCGGCTTTGCGCCCCTGCCGGAAACATTCTGGGAGCGCTCGCAGATCACCAAGCCGCGCGACCGCGATGTCGTCTGCCATGCTTCGGCCTGGGACATCGATTCCGCTGACGACGTCCGCATCAAAATGTGCACGACGGTCGGCGCGGAGGATTTCGTTACCATCCATCACGAGCTCGGCCACAATTTCTATCAGCGTGCGTACAAAAACCAGCCGATCCTCTTCCAGAACGGCGCCAATGACGGCTTCCATGAAGCGATTGGCGATATGGTGGCGTTGTCGATCACGCCTGAATATCTAAAACAGATCGGTCTCATCGAAACTGTTCCGCCAGCCTCTGAAGATCTCAATCTTCTGATGCGGCAGGCGCTCGACAAAATCGCCTTCCTTCCTTTCGGCCTTCTTGTCGACAAATATCGCTGGGACGTCTTTTCCGGAAAGATCAAACCGGAAAGCTATAATGACGGCTGGTGGGCGTTAAGGACACAATATCAAGGCATTCGCCCGCCCTCCTCGCGACCGGCTGGCGGCTTTGACGCCGGTGCGAAATATCACGTGGCGGGCAATGTTCCCTATACGCGCTATTTTCTCGCCCGCATTCTGCAATTCCAGTTCTACAAGGCCGCCTGCGACCAGATCGGCTGGACCGGACCGTTGCATCGCTGCTCATTCTACGGCTCAAAGGACGTCGGCAAGCGCTTTAATGCAATGATGGAAATGGGCGCCTCGAAGCCGTGGCCTGATGCGCTTGAAGCCTTTACAGGCACCCGCGACATGGACGGCTCGGCGATCATCGCTTATTTCAAGCCGCTCATGGATTATCTTGAAGAACAGAACAAGGATCGCCAGTGCGGCTGGTGATCAAGGCTGATCGCTAAATCGCAGGACGGTCTTTCAGTTCACGATAAACGCGGCGCACCTCGCGCCGCGTTTCTTCTATCGGCGCGCTGGTATCGATGACAAAATCAGCGCGCCGGCGTTTTTCCGAGTCAGGCGTTTGTTTCGACAGGATCGCCTCGAGTTTTTCCGGCGTCATCCCGTCCCGCGCAAGAACGCGGGCGCGCTGCACATTGAAAGGCGCAGAAACGACGACGATTGCGTCGAAAAAATTCTCATAATTCTTTTCAAAGAGCAGCGGGATGTCGAGGACGGCGATATCGGCGCCGTCTTTCATCGCCTCTTCAAGAAAGCGCCCGCGGTCTTCGCCGACCAGCGGATGAATGATCGCTTCGAGATCAGCAAGCGCCGCCTTGTCATTGAGCACGAGCGCCGACAATTTCTCGCGGTCAACGCCGCCATCGACAATCGCGCTCGGAAATCGCGCCGAGACAGCCTTCGCGCCGGCGCCGCCCGGCGCATAGAGCCGGTGGACGGCGTCATCAGCGTTCCAGACCGCGGCGCCTTCTTCGGCGAACATCGCCGTGACGGTCGATTTGCCCATGCCGATTGACCCGGTGAGGCCGACGATCATCATCTGGCGCCGCCTTTCAACGCCGCCTCTAGCCTTGCGCGCAGATCAGCGTCGACATCGGCTTTCGTCCCGAGCCAGGCCCGATAGCCGGGAACCGCCTGACGCATCAGCATTTCAAGCCCGTCCACAGTTCGAAGCCCCCTCGCCTTTGCTGCTGTCAAAAGCGGCGTTTCAAGCGGCGAATAGACGATATCGAAAACGACCGCGCCGGGCTTCAATCCACTGCAATGAAAGTCGAGCGGCGGATTGCCGGTCATGCCGAGCGAAGTGGTGTTGACGATAATGTCGGCATCGGCGGCCGCTGTATTTCGAGCGGACCAGTCCGCTACTTCCGCGTCAAGCGTCTCGGCGCGCGCCTTCGTTCTGTTCGAAATGATGACACGCCGGGCGCCAAGCCTTTCTTTCAACGCGTAAAGAACGCCTTTCGCGGCGCCTCCAGCTCCCAGGATGAGCGCCGTCGCGCACTTCCCCGCTTCTGGATCCGCCGCGCGAAGCGCCGCTGCGAAGCCTTCAACATCGGAATTATCGGCTAGCAATTCATCATCAGAAAAAGTGAGCATGTTCGCGGCGCCGACAGCTCTCGCCGTTGCGCTCGCGCTGTCCGCAATTTTGAGCGCATGCTCCTTATGCGGAATAGTGACATTGACGCCGCGATAGCCTTCAACGCGCAATTGTCCGATCTTTTCGGCGAACGCCTCATCGTTCGGTTCAACCGGAATGCGCTCATAGGAAATATCGGCGCCCTCGCGGGCAGCCCATGTTCGGTGAATGAGCGGCGACAGGGAGTGGGCGACCGGCCAGCCGATGACCCCTGCTTTCCTTATCTCCGGCTTATTCATTGATCGCTCTTCGTTTCAGTAGTCGAGTGCGCTTTCACTTCGAAGATATCCGAGCAAGGGGAAGAGCGACAGGCCGAGCACCGCGAAATAATCGCCTTCAATCCGTTCGAACAACCGGCTGCCGAGCGCTTCGACCTGATAGGCGCCGACGCTTGCAAGAACCTCCTCCCCGGCATCCTCCAGATAGCGCCGGATTTCATCGTCCTTCATCGAGCGCAAATGCAGCACCGGCTCATCGATATTGCGAAAGACAATCTCGCCATCGCGCGCAATGGCGATTGCATTGATAAGGCAGTGCGGTTTTCCTTGCAGCGCGGATAGTCTTGCCGCCGCCTCTTCCATTGTTTTCGGCTTGTCGAAGCCTTCGCCGTCCGCCGCCATGATCTGGTCGGCGCCGATGACAACAGCGCCCGGCGCTTTAATAGCAAGCGCCTTGGCGTCCGCAAGCGCCTGCGCCATTGCCTGAAGGCCGAGACCTTTCGCGCGCGCAGCGGCCTTGATCGCATCTTCGTCGACATCGGGGCGAACAATGTCGAACCGCACGCCGGCGGCGCGTAAAATGTCAGCGCGAATGGCGCTGCCTGACGCCAGAATAATTCGCGGCGCAGCGCTCATCAGATGAGCCCGTTCCGCTTCGCCGATAATTTCGTCAGGATTGCCGCGGCGGTTTCTTCAACCGATTTTCTGGTGACATCGATGATCGGCCAGCGATGTTTGGCGAAGAGCCGTTTGGCCCGCAGGACTTCGGCGCGCACCGCTTCAAGGTCGGAATAGGAATCAGCGTGTTCGGCTGCGTTCATGCCGCCAAGACGGCTATGTCGGATTTGAGCAAGTCTTTCAGGACTGGCGATCAACCCGACAATCAACGGTTTTCTGAGATTGAATAAATTATCAGGCGGCTCCGCCGTTGGGATGAGCGGTATATTGGCGGCCTTGATGCCTCGATTGGCGAGATACATGCAGGTCGGCGTTTTCGACGTGCGGCTGACGCCAACGATGACGACATCGGCGCCGTCGAGATCCCAGGCCAGCTGGCCGTCATCATGGCTGAGCGTGTAATCGATGGCGGCGATGCGCTTGAAATAGTCATCGTCCATCTCGTGCTGGGCGCCGGCTTTACGGGTCTGCTCAAGATCGAGGAAATCGGAGAAGGCCGTGATGAACGGGTCGAGCACGGAAAAGGCCGGCGTTTGCAATTCCGAGCAGCGCGCTTCCAGAAGCCGGCGCAATTCCGGATTGACGACGGTATAAAGAACGAGGCCCGGCGCCGCTTCGATATCAGCCAACACCTTTTCCATCTGCGGGCGCGATCTGATCAGCGCATAGATATGTTCAAAAGCATGCGCGGAGGCAAATTGCGACGTCACCGCCTTGAAAACCGCGTTCAGCGTTTCGCCGGTCGAATCGGAAACGAGATGAACGTGGAAATAGCTGGCGATTGTGCGGGGTAGGGCCGTCATGCCGCGCTCTTTTCAAACACTGCAAAATTTTGGGGAAAGTCTGGGCGAAATGCGGTTTTGCTGCCCGTTATTAACCATCTCAAAAATAAGCGCACGGATTTCGCATTTTCTTGGCCATACCGGACTGGATATTCCGGCAAGCATAAATTCAAGCCGCTGATGTCTCGTGGTTGTGGTGAAATCATCGTCTTCCCATTCATCCGGTGGAAAGTAGCCCCATTCAAATCAATGAAGTAGGGCTTTATTCCAGCAATTGGGGATTTTGTCCGGGCGGTGGAAAAGACTGTTTATTCAATGTCTAAACCGGTAGGACAATTGGCTGGGACGAGATTTATCCTCAGCTTTCGACCCTATAATTGGATTCATACTTTCTTAAGGAAGTTTAAAAAGGAGTTAACGGGTCTTGGGTTTTCAATCCGGCGGTCAGCCCGCTTTGCTGAGAGTTTTGAACGGTGAAGCAACAGCCATACCGCCAATCTGGCTGATGCGGCAGGCGGGGCGTTATCTGCCCGAATATAGAGCGGTCAGGGAGAAGGCCGGATCGTTTCTTGACCTCTGCTATAATCCGGACCTTGCAAGCGAGGTGACGCTGCAGCCAATCGAACGGTTCGATTTCGACGCCGCAATCCTGTTCGCCGATATTCTGCTTATCCCGCATGCGCTTGGCCAGAATTTGCGTTTTGTTGAAGGTGAGGGGCCAAGGCTCAGCCCTGTCATAAACAAGAAATTGCTTGAAGAATTTCGAAGCAAAAACATTCATGAGACCCTGGCACCGGTCTATGAGACGGTGGCGCTGACGAGAAAGGCGCTTGCGCCTGAAAAAGCGCTAATCGGATTCGCCGGCGCACCCTGGACGGTCGCGACCTATATGCTCGCCGGGGGGCCGAGCAAGGAACCGGCAGGTTTGAGATCGATCTGGTATGACCAGCCCGAACTTGTTGAAGGGCTCCTCGATATCTTGGTCGAGACGACAATCGACTATCTTTGCCGTCAGGCCGAGGCTGGCGCCGATGCGCTTCAGCTATTCGACACATGGGCGGGCGGGCTTCCCGAGGCGCTGACGCGAAAGTTTTCTCTGGAACCGCTTCAGAAGATCGCAAACGCCGTCAGGGCGCGCCATCCGGACATTCCGGTCATCCTCTTTCCCAAAGGCGTCAGCGCGCTCCTCGGCGATTATGCGCGACTTGAAGCCTGTGCGGGCGTCGGTATCGATTTTTCAACGCCGTGGAGCCTGGCGCGCGAGTTGATCTCGCCCCATGCAGCCGTGCAAGGCGGGCTTGACCCGATGCTGGTCGTCAGGGGCGGCGCGGCGATGGAAAAACCGGCGCGCGAACTCGCCGCACTGTTCAGGGACAAGCCCTACATCTTCAATCTCGGTCATGGGCTGACGCCTGACACGCCGCCTGAAAATGTCGGCCGTCTGGTTGAAATCATCAGGGCGGGGTAGGGCGGTTGCGCGATTTTCTTCTAAGCATTTATCCATGGATCAAGGCGACCCATATTGCAGCGGTGATCGCCTGGATGGCCGGCATGATGTATCTGCCGCGGCTCTTCATCTATCACCATCAGGCCGAAAAAGGCGGCGAGGCCGAAGGCTTTTTCGTCGTCATGGAAAGACGGCTCCTTAAAGGCATCATCAACCCGTCGATGATTATCGTCTGGTCGCTGGCGCTTTTGATGCTCTACGCCAATCCGGCAATCCTGCATCAGGGCTGGTTCATGGTGAAATTTCCGATGGTCCTCGGCATATCGGCGATCCATGGATTTTACGCGGGCGCGCGCAATAAATTCGAAAAGGGTGAACGCCCCAGAAGCGAGCGTTTCTGGCGCATCTTGAACGAAATCCCCTTCGTGATGATGCTCGTCGCCGTCTATATGGCGGTCATAAAACCGTTCTGAGGCCGGGAGACCCGGCGGGCTCTACGCTTTTTGATTGACGGCGGGCGGGATGGGACTATATCCAAGCCTTCTCACCTTTAGGGGCGGCGATCGCAACGATTGCGGGCGCGCCGCCGGTTCTGAAAATTCATAGCTTCCTTGCGCGCTGGCGTTGGCCTTGCGCCTTTCGCGCCGTTTTAAAAACGCCTCTCCCTCGAAAGAAGATCTGACATGTCCATTCCGACCCAGATGTCCCTTGATGAGCTGAAGACGAAATCGCCTGGCGATCTCCTCGCATTCGCTGAGGAGCTTGAGGTTGAAAACGCCTCGACCATGCGCCGTCAGGACATGATGTTCGCGATCCTCAAAGAGCTTGCGGACCGTGAGGTCGAGATCGCCGGCGGCGGCGTTCTGGAAGTCCTTTCCGACGGGTTCGGTTTCCTGCGCTCGCCGGAAGCGAATTATCTTCCGGGTCCGGATGATATCTATGTGTCGCCGTCGCAGATCCGCCGCTTTGCGCTCCGAACCGGCGACACCGTCATCGGCGAGATCCGCAGCCCGAAAGAGGGCGAGCGCTACTTCGCGCTTCTGAAGGTCTCCTCGATCAATTTCGAAGAGCCGGACAAGACCCGCCACAAGGTCCATTTCGACAATCTGACGCCGCTCTATCCCGATGAGCGGCTGAAGATGGAAATTACCTCGGTCGAGGACGCTAAAAAGAAGGATTTGACGGCCCGCGTCATCGATCTCGTGGCGCCGATCGGCAAGGGTCAGCGCTCGCTGATCGTCGCCCAGCCCAGAACCGGCAAGACCGTCATCCTGCAGAACATCGCCCATTCGATCGAGGTCAATCACCCCGAATGCTACTTGATCGTCCTCCTGATCGACGAGCGCCCGGAAGAAGTGACGGACATGCAGCGTTCGGTGAAGGGCGAGGTGATCTCCTCAACCTTTGACGAGCCGGCGACGCGCCACGTCGCGGTTGCTGAAATGGTCATCGAGAAGGCCAAACGCCTCGTCGAGCACGGTCGCGACGTCGTCATCCTGCTCGACTCGATCACGCGTTTGGGCCGCGCCTACAACACAGTCGTTCCCTCGTCCGGCAAGGTGCTGACCGGCGGTGTTGACGCCAACGCATTGCAGCGGCCGAAGCGCTTTTTCGGCGCGGCGCGCAATATCGAGGAGGGGGGATCGCTCACCATCATCGCGACGGCGCTGATCGACACCGGTTCGAAGATGGACGAGGTCATTTTCGAAGAGTTCAAAGGCACCGGCAACTCCGAACTCGTACTCGACCGCAAGGTCGCCGACAAGCGGACCTTCCCGGCGATCGACATCGCCAAATCCGGCACGCGGAAAGAAGACCTTCTGGTGCCGAAAGCCGAGCTTCAGAAAGTCTATGTCCTGCGCCGCATCCTCAATCCGATGGGAACGGCCGACGCTATCGACTTCCTTCTCGACAAGCTGCGCCAGGTGAAATCAAATCAGGACTTCTTCGACTCGATGAACACCTGATTGCTGCCTAATTCTTTTGCGGCCGGGGCCCTGGCGCGGGATAATTCCGGCGGAGGCCCGCCATGGAAAACCCCGCAGTCGATATCGAGAACGCCGGAATTACAGACGTCTGGGCGCAATTGCCGACGGCGCGGTTCTGGCGTGAGAAATGGCTGGCGAGCCTCATGCGCTGGACGCGCGATGAAGCGCCGACAGCCGATACCCCGGTCGAGGCGCTGATTGCGGCGATGGACGAGGCCGGCGTTTCAATGTCGTTCATTTCCGGCTGGTCGAGCCCGAAAGGCGACCTCATTTCAAACGATGACGTCGAGGCGGCGATAAACGCGGCGCCCGCTCGCCTTAAAGGCGTGATCGGCGCTGACATCTCAGAGCCGATGGAAGCGGTGCGGGAAATTCGACGCCGCGCCAAAACCGGAAAATTCGTTGGGGTGCGGATTATTCCCTGGCTCTGGGATCTGCCGCCGAACGACCGGCGATATTATCCGGTCTATGCGGCATGCGTCGATGCGGGGCTCCCCTTTTGCACGCAAATCGGCCACACGGGACCCCTCAAACGTTCCGAGACCGGACGATTAATCCCTTATCTTGAAGACGTGATGATCGACTTTCCCGAGCTTAAAATCGTCGGCGGCCATGTCGGCTTTCCATGGCTCGACGAGGTCCGGACAATGATCCGGAAATTTCCGAATTTCTATATCGACACCAGCGCCTATGCGCTCCACCGCCTGCCGGCGGACTTCGTCGAATTGATGAAAGGCGAGGGCCGCGACCGCATCATGTTCGGCACCAATTTTCCGATGCTGACGGCGTCGCGATGCCTTGAAAAGCTCGACGCCTTGGGCCTCGACGAGGCGGGGAGACAAGCGTTTCTCGGCGGCAATGCGAGGCGGGTTTTCGGGATTTGAGAAATTAGTTAGTAGTGGTCCCGGTGATACGGCTCAGCGTGCCGGAGGTTACGTCAAGTTTTCGCAAAGAGCTTGATGTAGGCCAAATATTTTTCCACGGTCTTCTTCGCTGAGAGTCCCATCCAATAAGTTTGAGAAATAGACACCAAGGGACTCAATGACGCGAGGATTACTTGAAACCAAAGAATTATATGTTTCGATTAGCGACGCTACAAATTCACCCGCTCCATCGGGACTTTTAACTGCATCAAGATATTCATGGCACCAGATAATTGGCGCGAGGCAGGCAGCTGACTCAAAATCCGAACAATGGCGGCGGGATATGACATCAACCAATGCCATTATTAGAATGCCGCCCGCGTATAGCTCATCGTCTGTAGTTGGTTTTATGTTTAAATTTTGGGCAAGAACCGCGGCCGCTGCATGCGCACAAAAATCATCAGCGTCATATCCTGCGCCGTCAATCACTATGCCAAGACGTTGAAGCGAAGCATCGATTGCCATACGACGATTGCCTTCTAGCGCGGAAGTATAGAGTTTCGCCAAAAGAATGGCCTTATCATGTTTGTTTTTCCGCCAAACCAAATAGGCGGCCCCGAGTATCATGAACAATAGTGCGGCAATCATAGAAATCACACCGCGCATTTATCTCTAGAAAAATACTTGCATTAACACTCAATACCCGACCGCTATCCCATCCTTCCGCATCTCGGTGGCGGCGCGATAAACGCCGGTTTCCGGGTCGCGGATGATCGCTTCATAGCCGCCGAATTCGATGCCGTCGGAAACGACTTTGACGTTGTGGCCCATGGCTTTCAATTTCGCGATTGTCTCGGCGGAGACGCCGGGCTCGACATCGAGAACGCCGACCGGGTCGAGATCAAGGCCGGTCGCCTGCGAGCCGCCATCATGCATGAAGCGGGCGGCGTCGCCCGCCGCCTGAACGTTCATGCCGTAATCGATCATGTTGACGAGCACCTGCACATGGCCTTGCGGCTGCATGGCGCCGCCCATCAGGCCGAACGACATGTAGGGCGCGCCGTCTTTCATGACGAAAGCGGGGATGATCGTGTGGAAGGGGCGCTTTCCCGGCGCGTAGACATTGGCTGACGCGGGATCAAGGCTGAAAAGCTCGCCGCGGTCCTGAAACATGAAACCGAGCCCGTCGGCGACGAGGCCCGAGCCCATGCCGCGATAATTCGACTGGATCAGCGAGACCATCATGCCGTCCTTGTCGGCGACGGTGAAATAGGTGGTGTCGCCGGGGCCCTCGAGCTTCGGCTCTATGCCCGCCGCCGGGGTTTTCATCGGTTTGTTCGGGTCAATGAGCTTGAAGCGCTCCTTGCCGTATTCATCGGAAATGAGCCAGTCGAGCGGGATTTTGGCGAAGTCGGGATCGGCGTAATATTTCGCGGCGTCTTCAAAGGCGAGCCGCTTTGCTTCGACCATGTAATGGAAGACTTCCGCCGATCCGCGCGGCCATTGTTTGAGATCGACGTTTTTCAGTATCTGCAGCATTTCGAGCGCCGCGACGCCTTGCCCGTTCGGCGGCAATTCGCAGACGTCGTAGCCCCGATAGTCAACGCATGCCGGATCGACCCATTCGGAATGATGGGCGGCGAAATCTTCATAGCGAAGATCGCCGCCGACGCGTTTCATGTAAGCGTCCATCGTGCGTGCGATGTCGCCCTTGTAGAAGGCGTCGCGCCCGCCCTTGGCGATCTTGTCGAGCGTATTGGCGAGGTCGGGGTTTTTGAAAATATCGCCGGCTTTCGGCGCGCCATCCTTGAAATAGGTGGCGCGCGCATTGTCGAATTCCTCGATCATCGAAAGGCGGCGTTCAAACGCGCCGAGATTGCGCTCCATATACATCGCGATGATTGGCGAAACCGGAAAGCCGTCGCGAGCGTAGGAGATGGCCGGCGCCAGAACCTTCCGCATAGGGAGCTTTCCGAATTTCGCGTGCAGCTCGAACCAGGCGTCGACCGTGCCGGGCACCGTGACGGGGAGGGAGCCGAGCGGCGGAATGCCCTTGCCCTCACCGATAATGGCGGCGGATTTCTTGACCATATCGTCGAGCGAGCGCCCGGCGGCGGCCCGGCCGGAACCGTTAAGCCCGTACAATTTCCCGGTTTTCGGGTCCCAGACGATGGCGAAGAGATCGCCGCCAATGCCGTTCGCCGTCGGCTCCATCAGCCCGAGCGCGGCGTTGACGGCGATCGCGGCGTCGACCGCCGTGCCGCCCTGTTTCAGGATGTCGATGGCGATTTCGCTGGCGAGCGGCTGGGCCGTGGCGGCGACGCCGTTCGCCGCATAGACGGGGCTCCGCGACCACGCGGGACCGACCGGACGCCCGCCCGGTCCGAGTTCGGGCCCCAGCGCCGGACCGGGGTCAGGCTCGGCCGCAATTGCAAACGCTGCGGAGGCCAGTGCTGCTGCAAGTAATCCGATCGCCGTTTTCATCTGATCCGCCTCTTATTGGTCGAGGCGAAAGACTAAAGACCGGCGGACGAAGACGCAAAGCTTTCGACGGCAAAGGTATCCGGCCGGGGATATCAGGACGGGCAATATTGCGCAGCGATAACCGGTCCGCCTTCGCCGCCTTCTTCAACCAGGATGGCGCAGCCATGGCCAGGAGCGGGGGCGTCAAAGCTCGACGCGACCGGCTTTTCGCCGATCGCTGCAATCGCGGAGGCTTCGGTCACGACATGCGCCTCGGCAAGATCGCGCCCGTCATTTTCACCGGCTCTAACGCGCGTGGTCGCCGCGTTGATGAAACGGACAAGGCGCACGGTTGCGCCTTCAGGTCCTGTGGTGTTGAGCGCAATTTTATCGCCGTCGCGGCGCATTTCGATTGTGGCGCCTGTCGCGGGAGCCGCGTTTGAAATGAGAGAATCGACCGTGCGCTTGCGCGAACCGACGGTTTCGGTGCGCCCGCCGATAACCGCTTGCGGGGTATAGACAGTCGAGCGCCCGCGGATTTTTTTGTTGTAGGCGTATTGGCGCGCCGTATTGGCTTTTGAAGAATAGACGTCGCGCCAGGCGCCGTTGGGCCCGGCCGGTAGCTTGTCCCAATAGTCGACATGCCATTCGAGCGCGACAAGATCGTCGCGCTTTGCGTAATCGCGAAACAAGGCTTCCGCCGCGGGACAGGACGAACAGCTTTGCGAGGTGAAAAGCTCAAGCGAAACGGGGGCGGCGTTGGCGAGCGTCAAAGCGGTGATGAAAGCGATCAATTGAGGCGCCTTTTGAAACAACGCCGTCAATCTGTCGGTTCGCGCAGAAGGACGCTAGGCGGCGGCGTTCACAAGCCGCCGAACGCGCGCGAATGTGAGCGGGATTGAGCCGTATTTCAGGGCGCGCTGGCGCGGAAAACGCCGCATTCGCCCGACTTTACCGCGCGATCGTCGTCTTCGAGCGCTTTATTGACTTGGACTGGCAGGTCGGTCGCGATGAGATCGACGCCCATATCGGAAAGGTCGGCGTAATAGGCCCAATAGCCCGAGGCGAGGATCTTCTTGTCGATTGAATCGCGCCCGCCAAGCGTTCCGAAAATGATCTCGACATCGTCGTTCTCGAAGGCGGCGTAAAGATCGGGTTTGGGTTCTTCTATACCGGTGAAGGCGATGATGCGGTCGGCGGGAATGCCGGCGGCGATTGCGTCGTCGAGGTCCGACGGCGCCAACAGCTGCAGGGAGATCATCATGTCGGGTGCAAGGCGGTGAAGTTTTTTCGCCTGCGCAAGCGTATAGGCGATGAGGATCACACGACCTTCCGCATGCTGACGATTGACCTCGGCGATGACGTCTTCAAAGCGCGTAGATTTCTTGAAATCGAGTTCGAGGATCGTGCGGCCTTTGGCCCATTGTAGCGCATCCGACAAGCGGGTCGGGTGAAAGGGCGATTGTGCGCCGTATATGTCCTTGCGATAGAGATTTGAAATCTTTGACCAGGGAAGGGCGTTAACGAGGCCGGAGCCCGTCGTTTCGCGGTCAAGCGTGTCGTCGTGATTGAGGTAGAGAACGCCGTCCGAAGAGGTTGCGATGTCGATTTCCATCAGCGCCGGCGCGGCTTTCAGCGTCTTCTGCATGGTTTCGAGCGAGTCTTCCGGATAACCGGCGGCCGCCCCGCCGCGATGGGCGGCGACCAGCGTCGCCTCAGTGTCGGCGAGGCAGTTGAAAAAGTCGTTGAGCGAGCCTTCCGGATTGATCGACCATCCGCCGGTTTCAGCTGTCTTCGCCGGGCTTTCGGACGCCGGCGTTTTGGCGGTGCAGGAAGCGAGCGCCGCGAGGGCTAGGAAGATGGCGGGGCGCAAGAAGGGGCGCATAAAGGGCTCCGGCGTCAGGGCTTCAAGATGATGGAGCCCATGGTCGCGCCGCTTTCAAGCGCCTTGTGCGCTTCGCCGGCCTGTTCGAGACTGTATGTCGCGCCGAGCTTGGGCGTGAGATCGCCGTTCGCGATCAGCGAAAAGAGGTTTGCGGCCATTTCCGGCAGAAGCTCCGGAGTGGCGAAATGGAAAAGCGATGGGCGCGCCAGCGTGATCGAGCCGCGGCGCGTCAGGTCGAGCGGCGCAATCGGCGGCACAGGGCCGGAGGCGTTGCCATAGGTCACCATCATGCCGCGCAGCGCGAGACTGTCGAGACTTGGTTCAAAAGTCGCAGCGCCGACGGAGTCATAAACGACATCAACGCCGCGTCCGCCGGTCGCCTTTCTGACGGCGCCGGCGATGTTGGGCGTCGATTTGCGGTCGATAACGATGTCGGCGCCGTTCGCTTTCGCCGCCGCGACTTTTGCAGCGCCGCCAACAACGGCGATCACGCGCGCCCCAATCAGGACGGACCATTGCGTCAGCAGCGTGCCGACGCCGCCCGCCGCCGCGGTGATGAGGGCGGTCTCGCCTTTCGCCAGCCGATGGACGCGCCTCAGCAGCATTTCGGCGGTCAGCCCTTTGAGAAATATCGCCGCTGCAATGTCATCGGAAACGCCGCCGGGGATCGCTGCGGCGCGGGCGGCATCGACAACGATTTCTTCGGCATAGGCGCCGCCGCCGGAGAGATAGGCGACCCGGTCGCCAGGTTTGAACGGCGCGCCGTCCGCCGCCTCAATGACGGTTCCAGCCCCTTCCTGACCGAGAACGGCGGGGGTCGAAATCGGGTAAAGGCCGGTGCGCTGATAGATATCGATGAAATTGACGCCGATCGCCGAATTGCGGATGCGCAAATGGTTGGGGGCGAGATTGTCGGGCGCCGCGTCGCGAAGCGCGAAGTTTTCGGGGCCGCCAATATGGTCGAGAAATAGGGCTTTCATGGAGAAGACATCTAGTCCATGGCGGGACGGTCTGAAAGAGAGAAGCGCTCAAAAGGCCTTGCGGCGGACCAGGGCCGCACGAGCCGGAAGCCTTGCAAGCGCGCATTCCGCGCAATAAAGCCGTATACGGAATAAAAGCCAGGTTATGGGCTTCAGGTCAGTGCGCGGCAGGCTGGCGGCGAAGGGGTTTGCGTCAAATTCGCCGCCTGATTGCCGGGAAAGGGATTTTCGCTCATACCGCCCTTTAAAAAGGAGGCTCCAATGCGCCTGACCATCAATATCGATTGCACGCCTGAAGAAGCGCGCGCCTTTTTCGGCATGCCGGATGTCGCGCCGTTGAACGACATGGTCGTCTCCGAGATGACGCGCCGCGCCAAGGACCAGATGGACACGCTCGCTGACCCTGAAAGATTGGTCGCGCAATGGATGCAGATGAGCGGCAAGAGCATGGACGCGCTGCAGGGCCTCTTCACCTCGGCAATGGCCGGCGGCGCCAAGAAGAAATAGCCGCGGCCAGCCTTACCGCGATGAAAAAGGCCCCCGGATCCGACGACACGATCTTTGCGCGCGCCTCCGGCGCCGGGCGGGCGGGCGTCGCCGTCTTCCGAATTTCCGGCCCGGGCGCGTTCGAAATGTCAAAAACCCTCTCCGGGGCGGGAGATGAACCGAAACGGGCGCGCTTGCGCCCGATCCGGGACGCCGCCGGCGACCTCATCGACGAAGGGCTGGTCATACTGTTCAAGGCGCCCGCCAGTTTCACCGGCGAGGACGTTTGCGAACTCCATTTACACGGCTCGCCAGCCGTCGAGGCGGCGCTTTTCGAGGCGTTGGCGAAGCTCGGCGCGCGGCCCGCAGAGGCCGGTGAATTCACCCGTCGGGCGTTGTTGAACGGCAAAATGGACCTCGCTGAGGTTGAAGGGCTTTCTGATCTTATCGAGGCCGAAACGACGCTACAGAGAAAGCAAGCTTTGGGTCAGGTTGGCGGCGGGCTTTCAACCGTCTCGGAGGGCTGGCGGACGCGCCTTATTGCGATTTTGGCGCCCCTTGAAGCCGATATCGACTTCCCCGATGAGGAAGATATTCCAGCCGCGATTGCGGCGCGGGCCGGGCCCGAAATCGAGGCGTTGATCGGAGAGCTTGAAGCGACGCTCACTACAGCGTCGAAAGCCCAGGCCATACGCGAAGGGGTGAGGGTCGTAATCATCGGTGCGCCGAACGCCGGCAAGTCATCGCTCCTGAACCGGCTGTCGGGATCGGAGCGCGCGATCGTCTCCGACCAACCCGGAACGACGCGCGACATCATCGACGCGCGTCTCGATTTGTCTGGCGCGCTTGTCACGCTGTTCGACACGGCGGGCCTCCGCGACGCGACGAATGACGCCATCGAGGAAGAGGGCGTGAGACGGGCGCGAAACGCCGCCGAGCAGGCGGACATCCGTATACTGATCAATGACGTTTCCGATGTATCGTTTCAGGACAGTAGTGTTTCACGTGAAACATTGGTCAGCGCGTATGGCCTTTTAAAACCAGGCGACATCATTGCCTGGAACAAGTCGGACCGGCTCGCCGCCGGAACAAGTTTACCGGCCGGTCAAAAGGATGGCTTGCTCGTTTCGGCGAAGACCGGCGAAGGGGTCGAAGCGCTACTCGCGCTCTTGTCCGATCGCGTCGCCGCCCTTTGCGGACGCATCGAGGGGCCGGCCTTATCGCGCGCCCGTCATGAGGCCGCGGTGCGCGACGCAATTGACCACCTTTCCTCCGCTCTGGGCCGTATCGCCGCCGCGCCTGAGTTAGCGGCCGAGGATGTCCGTATGGCGGCGCGCGCGCTCGGGCGTATTGCCGGCGCAGTCGGGGTTGAGGATGTGCTCGACGCCATTTTTTCCAGCTTCTGCATCGGCAAGTAGCGCCATCGAAAGCGCAACATCCGGGGCGAATTTCCTTTATGTTTTCGCCAGCTCCCCTATATGGCGCGCATGAATTCTTACGATGTCATCGTCATTGGCGGCGGTCATGCTGGATGTGAGGCTGCCGCGGCCGCAGCGCGCATGGGCGCGAGGACGCTCCTCGCCACCCACAAAGCATCGACCATTGGCGAGATGTCGTGCAATCCGGCGATCGGCGGCCTCGGCAAGGGTCATCTTGTCCGCGAGATCGATGCGCTTGACGGGCTGATGGGCCGGGTCATCGACGAAGCCGGCATTCAGTTCCGGATGCTGAACCGCTCGAAGGGTCCGGCGGTGAGGGGGCCGCGCAGCCAGGCGGACCGCAAGCTCTACCGTCTGGCGATGCAGCGGGCGATCGCTGAAACCGCCAATCTCGACGTTCTCGAAGCGGCAATTGAAGATCTCCTCGTTTCACATGAAACAGGCGCGCCGCGCGTTGAGGGCGTCATCACAGGCGACCGGCGGGAATATCGCGCCGGCGCGGTCGTCCTGACGACTGGCACCTTTCTCAAAGGGATCATCCATATCGGTGCGACCCGAATACCGGCGGGCAGGGTCGGCGAGGCGCCCGCGGTCGGGCTTTCGGACCGGCTCTACGGGCTCGGCTTCGATATGGGGCGGCTGAAGACCGGCACGCCGGCGCGGCTAGACGGGCGCACCATCGACTGGGCGAGCCTTGAGATGCAGCCGGCGGACGCCGAACCGACGCCGTTTTCCTTCCTGACGGATCGTATCCTGACCCCGCAGATCGAATGCGGCATTACCTTTACGACCGCCAAGACCCATGCGGTGATCGAGCGCAATATCGGTCAGTCCGCCGTCTATTCGGGAAGTATTTCCGGCCGGGGCCCGCGCTACTGCCCCTCGATTGAAGACAAGGTCGTCCGCTTCGCTGAAAAGGAAAGCCATCAGGTATTCCTCGAGCCTGAAGGGCTCGACGATCACACGGTCTACCCAAACGGCATTTCGACCTCGCTCCCCGAGGCGGTGCAGGAGGAATTCCTGGCGACCATACCCGGCCTCGAAAAGGCGCGGGTGATCCGCCATGGCTATGCAATCGAGTATGACTATGTTGATCCGCGCGAGCTTTACCCGAGCCTTGAGACGAAGCGGCTCGCCGGGCTTTTCCTCGCCGGCCAGATCAATGGCACGACCGGTTATGAAGAGGCGGGCGCGCAAGGGTTGATCGCCGGCGCCAGTGCTGCTGCGAAGGCCGCCGGCGGCTCGGCGCTGCAGATCGACCGTTCCGAGGGCTATATCGGGGTTCTGATCGACGATCTCGTGACGCGCGGCGTCACCGAGCCTTATCGGATGTTTACGAGCCGGGCCGAATACCGGCTGACGCTCCGCGCCGACAATGCCGACCAGCGACTGACCCCGATTGGCGAGAAAATGGGCCTCATCGGCGGGGAGCGGGCCGGCGTGTTTCACGTGAAACAGCGCCTCCTTGAGGAAGCGCGCCATTGGGCGACGACCAACAATCTGACGCCGAATGAGGCGGCGGCGCGCGGCATCCAGATCAATCAGGACGGACGCCGCCGCAACGTGCTGGAGCTTCTGGCCTTGCCGGGGCTTTCCCTCGCCGACATCGAAAAGATCTGGCCGGAGGCCTCAGGCTTGCGGTCCGATATCGCCGAGCAGATCGAAATCGAAGCGCTCTACGCCGGATATCTTGAACGCCAGAACGCCGACATTGTCGCCTTCCGGCGCGAGGAGACGCTGAAACTTCCCGCCGACCTGCCATACCTGTCGATCAAGGGTCTCAGCCACGAAGTGCGTAATCGCCTCGCCGAAACCCGGCCGGCGACGCTTGGTCAGGCCGGGCGGGTCGAGGGCGTCACGCCGGCCGCGCTGGCGGTCATCCTCGCCTGGCTGAAGAAAAACAATCGCAAAGCGGGGTAGGGCGGATGGCCTACGGGTCCGACGAGTTCGCCGCCGAGTTCGGCGCTTCACGTGAAGTGATGGATCGTCTCGCAGCCTATGATGCGGCGCTTCTCGACTGGTCGTCCCGGATGAACCTCATCGCCCGCTCGACGATTGAGGATCGTTGGGCGCGGCATTACCGCGACAGCGCCCAGCTTTTCGAATTGCTGCCGGCTGGCGCCAAATCGCTCGTCGATCTCGGCAGCGGCGCCGGATTTCCGGGGCTCGTGCTCGCGGCGATGGGGGCGGAAAAAGGCCTTAAAACGACGCTCATTGAATCGACCGGCAAAAAGGCCGCCTTTTTGCGCGCTGCGGCTGAGGCGATGTCCATCACCAATCTGGAAGTAGTGCCGCAACGCATTGAAAGTATTACCATTTCGCCGCCGGATGTCGTCACGGCCCGGGCCCTCGCCCAACTTGGCAAACTTTTGTCCTATGCGCATGAAATCGCCTCGGAAAAAACCGTTCTCATTTTCCCAAAAGGACAAGATATTGCGGGTGAATTGACCGACGCCGCTAAATATTGGCATATGAGCGTGGAACAAAAGCCGAGCAAAACGAGCCCCGGCTCTACCATTCTCGTGATCCGTAATTTGCGGGCGAAAACCGCCTTGAGGACCCGAAAATAGCCGTGCAGCAGGACGCTTTGAGATCTCCGACCGCCGCGCCGCGCATTCTGGCGATCGCCAATCAGAAGGGCGGGGTCGGCAAGACGACGACGGCGATCAACCTTTCAACGGCTCTCGCGGCTGTCGGCGAAAAGGTCCTGCTTGTCGATCTCGACCCGCAAGGCAACGCCTCGACGGGCCTCGGGTCTGAAGCCGCCGAGCGCTCGGTGACGACCTATGACGCGCTGATGGGCGAATACAGGCTCGAAGCGGCCGTCATTGAAACCGAAATACCGGGGCTTCGCCTCGCGCCCGCAGGCGTTGATCTCGCCGGCGCTGAAGTTGAACTCATCGACGCCGAACGCCGGCATTACCGGCTCGCCGACGCGCTTGGCGACTATCTCAAAAGCGCGCCGGAAACGACTTATGTGCTGATCGATTGCCCGCCCTCGCTCAGCCTTTTGACGATCAATGCGCTCGCCGCGGCGGATGCGGTGATCATCCCGCTGCAGGCGGAGTTTTTCGCGCTCGAAGGCCTATCGCAGATCATGCGGACGATCGAAACCGTCCGCAACCGGATCAATTCCAATCTTGAACTGCAAGGCGTCGTCCTAACCATGGCCGATGCGCGCAACAATTTGTCGAGCGCCGTCGAAGCCGACGTTCGCGCGCATATGGGCGCAAAAGTCTATGAAACGGTCATCCCCCGCAATGTGCGCATTTCAGAAGCGCCGAGCCATGGCAAGCCGGCGCTCCTTTATGATCTCAAATGCGCCGGCAGCCAGGCCTATATCCGCCTCGCCAGCGAAGTCATTCAGCGCGAACGCGACGCGCGCAAAGCGGCGTAGGAGCGACGAGCGATGAGCGCAGCAAAAAAATCGAGAGGCCTCGGGCGCGGCCTTGATGCGCTGCTCGGCGACGCGCCGTCCGAACGCCGCGCCAAGGGCGAGGCTGATGGCGCTCCGCGTCCGCGCGCGACATTGCCGATTGAATTTCTGAAGCCCAATCCGACCCAGCCGCGCCGTCATTTCAACGACGATGCGATTGAGGAATTGGCCGCCTCCATCCGCTCGCGCGGGCTGTTGCAGCCGGTGCTGGTGAGGCCCTCGGGCCGCGATAGCTACGAGATTGTCGCCGGCGAACGCCGCTGGCGGGCCGCCCAGCGCGCCGGCGTCCATGAGGTTCCGGTCGTCATCCGCGAGCTCAATGACGATGAAGCCGCCGAAATCGCGCTCATTGAAAACGTCCAGCGTGTCGATCTCAATCCGATGGAAGAGGCCGCCGCCTATGAGCGCCTCGCCGACGTATACGGCCGCACGCAGGATGAAATCGCAAAGGCGGTCGGCAAGTCCAGAAGCCATGTAGCCAATATGATGCGGTTGACGGGCCTGCCGAAAAAATGCCGCGAGGCGGTCGAAACGGGCGCGCTTTCCATGGGTCATGCGCGCGCGCTTCTCGGCGCGAAAAAGCCCGACAAGGCGCTCGACATTGTTCTGAAACGCGGCCTCAGCGTCCGTGAAACGGAAAGCTACGTCAAAAGGTTGAACGAGGAAGCGGCGGCCCCCAAAGACGCCGCCCCGCGCGAGCCCGGCAAATCATCCGTACCCGGAAAGAAGGACGCCGACACCCGCGCGCTGGAAGCCGATCTTTCCGCCGCCCTCGGCCTTGAGGTCGCTATCGATCATTCAAGGAAGGGCTCCGGCTCGGTAACGATCCGCTATCTCTCGCTCGACCAGCTCGACGACGTCTGCAAAAGGCTGTCCGGAACGGGAGTTTAGAGGTCAGTCGCTCAATTCAAATCGGACTGATGTCTGCACGTCTTCGCGGCGCGAAGGCCGGCCATTTCTGATCGCCGGCGCATAGAGCCATTGTGCTACAGACTCGCGTGCGGCGACGACAAGACAATCATTCGTCGTCTCTATGGCCTCGATATCTTGCGTGGCGCCCGTCTCATCGACGTCAAAATTGACGACAACGGATTCATGCGGCCCGGCGGTCTCCATACAGGCGTAAGGGTAGGTCGGGGGATCGCGCCAGAGGGGTTCCGCGTCGCGATTGCGCGTCCATGTAGGGCCCTCCTCAGCCTTAGCGGGCCGGCTGCTCCATCCCGCCAGCCAGAATTTCCCCCGGCTGATATCTTCAAGGAAAATTGTATCGGCGAGGGCGTAGTCCCGGAGAACATAGACAAGGTTTTCGGTCTTGCCTGATTGTTCGGCCGACTGGATTTTGACGTCGATAACCCGGCGCTCGCCGCTTTTATTCAGTAAGCGGAAGAATGCGCCTTTCGGCCCCTGGCCGATGACGAACTCAACCGCGCCGTCCGTTTCGATCCGCGTCTGGCCGGTTCTATAGATTACCTGCTTGGGCGCAGGCTCCGCGGCTGTTGCCGGCTCTGCGGCTGCTAAAGCAATTATCGCGACTAATGAAAAGAACACCACCACCCCCAATAGGCCCGATGGTGTCACAATAGCGGGCGTTCGAAAAGCGGACCTAACGTCCCGCCATGGCGGTGATCCTGATCGCGGCCCGCTCGGCGATTTCAGCATCCGGAAGCCCGGTCGATTTCGCGCCGAGTTCGGCTTCAAGGAGTATCTCCAGCGCCATTTCAATCCGCGGCAGCGGCCAGCGATGAAGCCGCGCCTCAAAAGCGCGCTTTTCCATAAAAAAGACCGGCGGGCGCAGGCGGGCCATCGCCGCCTCGGCGCTTGCGCCCCCTGCCATCGCCGTCTTCACTGCGCGAAGCCGCGTAAATTCGCGCTGCATCATGCGGATTGAGCCGATCGGGCTGGCGCCGGCGCCAGCGAGGCGCGACAGCGCCCGGGCGAGCGATATTTGCGCGCCGTCGGCGGCGGCTCTTGCGGCCTCCGAGGCGGCGTCCGAAATCGTGTCGACAAGGACCGCGCGAACATCGTCGACGGTGATCGTCGCCGGGCCTCCGCCCGAACCGGCCCGCACGGCTTTCGGGCCCTTGAAGAGGATGAGCTTTTCAATCTCACGCCGCGAGACGCCGCGATCCTCGCCGAGGAGGAGCACCATCAGATCGAGCGCTTCGCCGTCGAATTTCATCTCTTCCGCCGCCGCCGCTTCGATGGCGATGGCGCGGATGTCGGCCGGCGCGTCGGCGTAACAGGGAATGGCGAGTCCGGCGCGCGTTTTTTCAAAGAGTTTTCGAAGGCCTGAGGATTTGGCGAGATCGCCGGCCTCGATAAGTACAACGCCGTTGGGTTTCAGATAGCCGCCTTCGAGCCCTTCGATGAGGATTTTTGCCGCGGCTGAAGCGCCCTCGCCGCTCGTCCGTATGCGGATGAGCCGTTCGCCGCCCATCAGCGACAGCGCCGATAATTCGTCGGCGAGGCGCGAGGGCTCGCCTTTAAGGTCGGCGTCGGTAAGCTCGATGGCGTTGAAAGGATCGTTGAGGTCGGGCGTTATCTGTTTGGCCAGCGCATTGGCGCGTTCGCGCACAAGGCCGAGATCGGGGCCGTAAATAAGGACGGCGGCGATACTCTCGTCGCGCCGTTTCAGGAAGGCGTGGATCGCCTTGCCTTTAAGCGCCGTCATTTGCCTTCATTTTCGTCGGCGAGCTCCAGAAGGATCTGCCGCTCGACATCGTCAACCAGCTGCGTTGCGGCTTTTTCCTTCGCCGCCTCTTCCGCGAAAAGCGTGGAATATTGCGAATTGACGACGTTGAACGAGGCGCTCGAAACGACCCTTCCCGTATAGCGTTTTCCGGTCGCGCGCTCGGTCAGGAAATAACTTCCGCGCAGCTGATAATTAAAGCGCGTCACCGTGCTGTCGCGCTGCACGGCGAGGCGTTCCGATTGTTCGGTCGCGCTGATCGAAAGCTCGTAGGGCGCTTCGTCGCCGAGCGCCGTTCTGCGTTTGAAGGCCTGTCTGATCGTCGGCGCAATTGCATCGGGCGCGGTCACATCGACCAGCGCCATCCGCCGCAAACCGCCGCCGCCCTCATTCTCCGCGTAAAGCGGATGGAAGCCGCAGGAGGAGAGGAAAAGAACGCCGGCGAGAGCGAGAATGGCGAGGCGCGTCATCGTAAATGCCCTTAATTGGCGACGATATTGACGATCCGGCCGGGCACGACCACCACCTTGCGAACCGTCAGGCCGTCAATATGCCGTTTGACCGCCTCATCAGACAAGGCCGCCGCCTCGACAGTTTTCGGATCTGCGTCGGCGGCGACCGAAATTTCCGCCCGGCGTTTTCCATTGACCTGGATCGGCATGACGACCTCGTCCTTGACGAGGAGGGCGGGGTCGGCCTCCGGCCATGGCGCGCGGCAGATTAGGCCGTCGCCGCCAAGCCGCTCCCAGCACTCTTCGGCAAGATGCGGCGTAAAGGGCGAAATAAGGCGGGCGAGCGCTGAAAGGGCCTCCGCTTGAGCGAAGGCTTCTGCGCGCGGGCCGTTCGCGGGCGATCCGTCAGGACGGCGCAAGGGCGGCGCCTTTTTGAGCGCATTCAGGAATTCATAGATACGTGCAATCGCCTTGTTGAAACGGAAATTCTCGATGTCTTCGGTGACGCCGGCGATCGCCTGATGGGTGGCGCGGCGTAAGGAAAGCTCCGCCTCGCTCGCGGTCACGGGCGGCTTTGAGAAATCATGAGCCTTCAACGCGCCTTCAGCCGGCTCGACCGCCTCCCAGATGCGGGCGACGAGTTTCCACGCGCCGGCGGCGCCCGCTTCGGTCCATTCAACGTCGCGCTCGGGCGGGGAGTCCGACAGCATGAACCAGCGCGCCGCATCAGCACCGTAAGTATCGGCGATCGCTTCGGGCGACACGACGTTCTTTTTCGACTTCGACATTTTCTCGATGGGGCCGCGTTGAACCGCCTTGCCTGGTTCGGCATTTATACGGTCGCAATCCTCAGGTAACAGCCAGCCGCCGAGCATCACAACCTGTCCGCGCTTCACTGCACCGTTGTCGAAATCGATACGCGCGAAACTGTTAACGGCTTTTTCGACAAGTTCAGCGGCTGAATGGACCGTCTGAACGTTGCCCTCGTCGGACTGCACGGGCCAATCGGTCTTGATCAGTTCGCGATTTGTCGCGTGCGTCACCATGCCTTGCGTGAAGAGGTTGGCGAATGGTTCGTCTACGGAAAGATAACCGCATTGACGCATGGCGCGGGTGAAAAACCGGGCGTAAAGAAGATGCAGGATCGCGTGCTCAATGCCGCCGATATATTGATCGACGGGGAGCCAGTATTCAGCGTCTTGCTTGTCGACGGGCGCATTCGGCCAAGCGTCCGGATCGGTAGCGAAACGAGTGAAATACCAGCTGGAATCGACGAATGTGTCGAACGTGTCGGTTTCGCGCCGCGCGCCGCCGCCGCATTCAGGACACGGAACATTTCGCCATTCCGGCATCCGGTCGAGCGGATTTCCGGGAATTGAAAACTCTTTCGCATCGATGTCGGGAAGCTTCACCGGCAAGTCTTTTTCGGGAACCGGAACGACGCCGCATTTTTCGCAATGGATCGCCGGGATCGGACATCCCCAGTAACGCTGGCGCGATACGCCCCAGTCGCGAAGACGAAATTGCGTCGTTCCCTTGCCGTCGCCGGCGGCCTCGATTTTGGCGATCGCCGCTTCAATCGCCGCCTCGACCGTCATGCCGTTGAGGAAACCTGAATTATAGATTTCGCCGGGGCCGACATAGGGCTCTTCCGCAACGGAAAAGCTGGTGGCGTCGGCGTCTTCGGGCAGCACGACGGGAATGATCGGCAGGGAATATTTCACCGCGAAATCATGGTCGCGTTGATCGTGGCCGGGGCAGCCGAAAATGGCGCCCGTGCCGTAGGACATCAGGATGAAATTCGCGACATAGACGGGCAGCGTCTCGCCCTTGGCGAAGGGGTGCTCGGCCTCCAGCGGCAGGCGAACGCCCTTTTTCTCAGCCTTGTCGATCGCTTCCTGCGAGGCGCCGGTTTTCTGGCACTCGGCGATGAAGGCGGCGACCGCTTTATCGTCCGCCGCATAGGATTGCGCCAGCGGATGATCGGGCGCGACCGCGATGAAGGACGCGCCATAGAGCGTATCCGGCCTTGTCGTGAAGATTTCAACGCCGTCCGCGCCGTCCGGCGCTTTCATTCCGTCAGCAAAATGGAACTTCATCTGCAAGCCCTTTGACTTGCCGATCCAGTTTCGCTGCATCAGGCGGACGTTGTCCGGCCAGCCGTCGAGGCGGCCATCGTCGAGCGCGGCGAGAAGATCGTCGGCCATCGACGTGATCGTCAGGAACCATTGCGAGAGCTTCTTGCGCTCGACCTCCGCGCCGGAGCGCCATCCCTTGCCGTCGATCACCTGCTCATTGGCGAGCACGGTCATATCGACCGGGTCCCAGTTCACATAGCTTTCGCGGCGCTCGACGAAACCGGCCTTCCAGAAATCGAGAAAAAGCTTTTGCTGCCAGCGGTAATACCCGACATCGCAGGTGGCGAATTCGCGCCGCCAGTCGATTGAAAGCCCCATGCTTTTCAATTGCTCGCGCATCACCTCGATATTGTCGCGGGTCCATTTTTCGGGGTGACCGCCGGTCTGCATGGCGGCGTTTTCCGCCGGCAGGCCGAACGCGTCCCAGCCCATCGGGTGCAGCACGTTGAAGCCGCGGGCGCGCTTGTAGCGCGCGACGACGTCGCCCATCGCATAATTCCGGACATGGCCGATATGGATGCGTCCCGACGGATAAGGGAACATCTCGAGGACGTAATATTTCGGACGCGACGGATCGGTTTCGGTTGCGAACGCGTCTTCCGTCGCCCACCGGCTTCGCCATTTAGGCTCGATTTCTTTCGGGTTGTAGCGGGCCATAGGGGCTCTTCGTCCTCAAAATGAAAAAAGCGGCGCGAAAGCGCCGCCTTTGCCATGAAACCGGGGCGCTTTTCTACTTGTCGATCTGATTAAGTCGCAGCTGGCGCGCGCGAGTGAGGATCGAGTTTTCGATCTCGCGGCTGGTTGCGGGGTTTACGCTTGAATCGACCCAGGCGCCTTGCGCGTCGCGCATCTGCTTGAAGACGGTGACCCGCAATGCGTCAGCCCGGAGCGCCGTATCGAGGATATAGACCGAAACCTTGAACTGCTCGTTCGGCGCTTCCGGATTGGCGTACCAGTCGGTGAGAATGAGCCCGGAAACCGGGTCGGCGCGGTTGACCGGCAGGAAATCCAGCGTTTCCAGCGACGCCGCCCAAAGATAACGATTAACGGTTGTGGCGCCATGCGGACCGACCAGCGTCGCATTCCGTTCCTCGCCCTTGCCGCCGCTTGCACAGGCCGCCAGCGCTGCGGCCGCGAGAGCCGCGAGCAACACTTTGATCGCCGGTAGTTTTTTAACACTCATGGGGGAACTGTTCCAATCTGATACGCGGACCTGCCCGCGAACGTGGCTTTCCTACCACAAACCATCCAATAGACAACTCTGACGGGCGCGACTTCCTTGACCGCCGCCCGGCTGCGGCCTTAACTCAGAGCGTCGCGTTCCGGGCTTCACCTATGGTGGAGCTCGTTTGCGCGTGGTCGCCGTTCGTTAACTATACCGGGTTAATGGATTAGGCGGGCAAAACGGATGCAACGAAACGATTGTTTCGCAAACACAATGAATTCGGCCCAAGGCTTGAGTTGGGGTCGGTGGGAACTATGACGGCAGGCAAGGCTTTAGCAGGAAGGGCATTAAAAGCGGCGGCGAGCGCATCAGCGCTTGGCTTTGCGCTGCTTTACGCCGGCGCTGCTTCCGCCGCCGATCCGGTCAAAGTCGATGTTCACGGCACGGCGAGCGTCGCCGCCGGGCTTGTCGATGGCGATGCGCGCGCCGATGGCGACGCGGAAGTCACCGTCAAGGGGTCGACGGTCCTCAACAACGGCATTGAAATCGGCGCCGCGCTGAAAGGCCGCTATGACCGCCAGCAGCCCGGCCAGCTTTATGGCGGCGGGCGTTATTCCAGCCTTTTGATCGGCGGCCCGCGCGGCGTTGGACCGCTGACGGGCGATGCATATCTTGAAGGCGCCTACGCCTATGCGCGCGGCGGCTTCGGCCAGTTCATCGCCGGCCGCAGCGAAGGCGTCGCCCGCACGCTTGCGGTGACCGCACCGACGATTTTCCGCTCGGTCGGAGTCAATGATTGGCGTACGGATCTTTCAGGCCTCAATGACGTTCACACGGTGAACGACTTCACGGGCTATTCAACGAAATTCACCTATCTTCCGCCTGCGAACTTTCTTGGCGGCGTTCTCGGCGGGCTTCAGCTTGGCGTTTCATACAGCCCGTCGCTGTCGCATTGCGGGTCTGATCTTTGCGCGCCGCAGGACCGGTTGCTGCTCGCACCCAATGGCGCGCTGTTGACTGAAACATCGCGCTGGGACGACGCCATCGAAGCGGCGATGTATTATCAAAAGGCGATCGGCGGACGGAACGGCGTCCTTGTCGGTTTCGGCGCCAGCTATCTGACCGCGAATGAAGACGCCCGCGTTTCCTCGTCCGTCTTCACCGACTATCGCGCCTATTCGCTCGGCCTCAATCTCGGCTTCCGCGGGCTCACGGTCGGCGGCTCGGTGAAATCGACCAATTCCGGCATTTCCGAACTCGCCAATGACGGCTATCTCGCCTTTGACGCCGGCGTCACCTTCAAGACCGGCGAAGACAAGGGCGATTGGGGCTTCATGCTCGGCTATGGTCAGGCCCAGGCGAATGTCGCCGCGCCGTCCGCCGGCGCGGTGTCGAACCCGCTCATTTTCCGTGACACGCAAACCGCGCAAGCGGGCGTCACCTATTTTGTCGGCCGCGGCATTACTGTCGGCGCGGCTGCGCAATATGTCGAATCCAACAAACCGGCTGCGGCAGGCGGACAACAAGAAGCCACCACCGTTGTCGTGGAGAGTTCGATCAAGTTCTGAGGATCGCATTCTTCTTCAACTAATCTCAAAGCGCCTGCGATGCTGAGAGGGGACACGGAAAGGGCGGCCATCTGGCCGCCCTTTTCATTTCGGCGCGCGCTCCATAGACTTGTCGCGGCGGTCGGGCCGAACGGGCGAACAGGAGCAATCGGCCATGACGACTAAGAATAACAAGATCGACTATGTTGAATTTGCCGCCGAAGACCTCGGCGCATTTAAGACTTTTTATGGCTCGGTATTCGGCTGGACCTTTCAGGATTGGGGCCCCGATTACATTTCATTCGACGGCGCCGGTCTTGAGGGCGGCGTTCGCGGCGGTGAAAAACCCACGCCCGGCGGCGCGCTCGTTATTCTTTATGCTGATGAAATCGACAAGACCGAGAAGCGCGTGCGCGCAGCGGGCGGCGCGGTGACGGATCACCATGAATTTCCGGGCGGCAAGCGGTTTCACTTCACCGACCCTTGCGGCAATGCGCTCGCCGTCTGGACCAAGGCGGAATAAAGCGCGCTTAACCGGCAAATGCGCCGATTGCGGCGAACCCGGCGACATTGACGCCGGCCAGCTCATCGGTGTTGCGCCAGTCCACGCCGCCAAGCGCGATCACGGGAAGATCGCCCTTGGCGGCGAGCGATTTGAACGCCGCTGCGCCGAGCGGGACCGCATGCGGATGGCTTTTTGTTGCAAAAACCGGCGAGAGAAATACCGCGTCGGCGCCCATGGAGCGCGCAATCCCCAATTCGTCGCTATTGTGGCAGGACGCGGTCAGCAATCCTCGCCGCCGCGTTGGTGATGCCGATAACAGCCGCGCCGGCCAGTGGACGCCGTCAGCGCCAAGTTCGTCCGCGATCGCTGCATCGCCGGCGATTAAGAAAAAGACGCCCCGCGCTCGCGCCTTCGCCAGCAGGTTGGACGCCATTTCCGCGCGGTCCGGCGCCTCATAATCGCGATAAATGACCGCCGCGCCTGCGGGCAGAGCGGCAATGATGGAAGCCGGATCTTGAACGCGGCGGCGATCTGTCAAAAAAGCAAGCGAGAAGGGAGCGGGCTTTCCGCCCAGCTCTTCATTGCGCTCTTTGAGCGCGTCAGCGGCAGCCGCTAACATCGCCGCCCGATCATGAATGCTGGTATGACCTCGTCCCATCCAACCGACATCGCCCAAAACCTCGCTGAAATCGAGAGCCGCATTTCTGTGGCGCTGAAAGAAGCCGGCCGGACCGACCAGGCCTTGCTGACGGCGGTTTCAAAAATGCAAGGCGAGGAGAAATTGCGGGCCGCGCTCGCCGCCGGCATCCGCATTTTCGGCGAGAACCGGGTGCAGGAGGCGAAGGCGAAATGGCCGGCATTGCGAGAAGAATTTCCGGATATCGAACTGCGCCTGATCGGGCCTTTGCAGTCGAACAAGGCCGGCGAGGCGGTCGCGCTTTTCGACGTTATTGAATCGATCGACCGGCCGAAAATCGCCAGGGCGCTCGCCGAGGAATGTAAAAAGCAGGGCAAGCGTCCTCGTCTTCTTGTCCAGATCAATACCGGCGGTGAGGTGCAAAAGGCCGGCGTTCCGCCTGAAGAGGCCGACGATTTCATTAAATTTGTGCGCGACGAGACAGGCCTTCAAATTGAAGGCCTCATGTGCATTCCGCCCGCTGACGAGCCGCCCGCGCCGCATTTCGCGTTGCTCGCCAAAATCGCCGGTCGTAGCGGGCTTTTCGCGCTGTCGATGGGCATGAGCGGCGACTATGAAATCGCGGTCACCCTTGGGGCCACAAATGTCCGCGTGGGAACGGCCCTTTTTGGCCGCAGGGATTGAGATTGCCGCGACTTCACCGCTCCGTGAGCCTGTTTTGATTTCCGCTCCGGGCGGAGATAGTCCTATGTGACGCGTTCTGAAGTGACGAGAGGTTCAGGGTCCAATGGCGCGCGCCAGACGTATTCTTCTAGTAGACGACGACGATCTTCTTTCCGACACGCTGCTCGACCAGTTCGCGCATCATGACGAATTCTCGGTTGAACGCGCCCCGACGGGGCAGGCGGCGATCACGAAAGTAAAGGACGAAGCGCATATAGACCTCGTTCTGCTTGATGTCGGTCTTCCCGATATTGACGGGCGTGAGGCGTGCCAGGTCATGCGCCGCAACGGGTTCAAGTCGCCAGTTATCATGCTGACAGGCGCGGACACGGATGCCGACGAAGTCCTGGGCCTTAATTCCGGCGCCAATGATTATGTCACCAAGCCGTTCAAATTCGCTGTGCTGCTCGCCCGCATCCGCGCGCATCTTAGAAGCCACGAACAGAGCGAAGATGCGGTCTTCCGCATCGGACCGTATGAATTCCGCCCGTCGGTAAAAATGCTCGTTACCGACGCCGACAAGAAAATTCGCCTCACGGAAAAAGAAGCCTCGATCCTCAAATTTCTCTA
Organism: Parvularculaceae bacterium; assembly: GCA_041398085.1. Taxonomy (GTDB): domain Bacteria; phylum Pseudomonadota; class Alphaproteobacteria; order Caulobacterales; family Parvularculaceae; genus Amphiplicatus. Next base: position 5,124 of record JAWKVJ010000029.1, on the reverse strand, counting down.
TCGCGCCGGCGGCCGTCCGGTGACGCGCGACGTCCTGCTTGACGAAGTCTGGGGCTATAATTCCGGCGTTACGACGCACACGCTCGAAACGCATGTCTATCGCCTGCGTCAGAAAATAGAGCCGGACCCCTCTTCGGCGTCAATTCTTTTGACGGAAGCGGGCGGCTATCGACTGGCGCTCTAGAGCAATCTGCATTCAATCTGTATCGTTTCGTTGCCTTCCGTCTTTGTTTGATCGCATTTTCTGACGACGAACCGGTTCCTGCTTCGTTGGAAAATGCTCCAGGAGCGTTGATGAGCGTCACGATCTGGCACAATCCGAAATGCTCCAAATCGCGCGAAACGTTGGCTTTGTTGCGCGCGCGCGGCATTGAGCCGGTCGTTGTTGAATATCTGAAGACGCCGCCGTCAGCGAAAGAAATAAAAGCCGCCGCGAAAATGCTCGGCCTGCCGCTGCGCGACCTCATTCGCAAAAAGGAAGCGGCTTATTTCGCTCTTGGTCTTGACGATGACGCGATTGCCGAGACCGATCTTGCGCAAAGGCTTGCCGAAAACCCGTCATTGATCGAGCGGCCGGTTGTTTTCGCCAAGGGCAAGGCCGCGATCGGCCGCCCGCCCGAAGCCGTGCTTTCGCTTTTCTAGATTAGAAAATTGCAGCCTTTCGAGCCGCGCGCCTAGCGCAAGACCGCCTTATAGGCGACTTCGCCAGCGCCTTTCGGCGGCACCGCTGCGGCGAGCGTCCATTTGATATGGGTGATTTCGTCGCCGCGCGCCGCGCGCGTCTCGCCGTCTTCAATAACAGTGAGACGGCCGCGGGCGACATAGGTCTTGCCGCCGTCAGCAGAGAAGGAAACGCTTGCATTGTCGCCGGTGACGGATCCCTCGACATAGGAGACCTCTTTCGGCACCGGCATGACGAGAACGATGTTTGAGGCGGGCTCGGCCGCCTCATTCTCATATTTGATCGTGTAGACGACGGTCTCGCCCGGCGTCACTTTTTCCGCCTTGGCGCGCGTAACCGTTTCTTCGCCGTCCGCATTGCGGGTGACGACCTCTTTTTCGACAATTTGCATGGCTTTCAGCGCCGCATGGGCGGGGCCGGCTGCGAGCGAGATGAGTGCGGCGAAAAGGGCGAGGCGCATCATGTCGGAAATCCTTCAATATTCCGGCCAATTGTTAAGACCGCAAGGTAAATGTGAAATTAACAGATACGTTCACCCTACGGATGATGTGGATCTTATGGTTAAGGTGAAATTAGCGAAAACGGTTCGTTAAGATCCCCTGACTTTTCGTTACATTTTGTAGACAGAGCCTCAACTTTATTAATTTGTTTACGGAGGAATGCGATTTTTCTCCTCGCTAGTGCAAGGGGAATTGCAGATGTCTATCAAAACGCGACGCTTCGCGCGCGCGAGTCTTATTGGAGCGCTTGCTTTTACGGCGTTCTCAGGCGCCGCGCATGCGGCCGGCACGGACGCCGGCACGACCGTATCAAACAGCTTCACGCTCGACTATCAGGTGAGCGGCGTCGCACAGACGCAGATCGACACGTCCGGGTCGCCGACCAATTTCACTGTCGACCGCAAGGTCGATGTGACGGTCGCAACGGTTTCGAACGCCACCGTGACGCCGGGCGAGACCGGCGCGCAACTCGTTTACGGGGTTCAGAACCTCGGCAACGACAATGTCGCCTTCCGCCTGTCGATCAAGGATACAGCGACCGACACGTTCGATATCGGGACCTATACGGCGGTCTATTATACCGATGCTGGCGGCGACGGCGTCTTCACGCCGGGCGTCGATGATGCCGGCGCGGGCACGGCCTATACCCTGGGCGCCGGCGTTACCGCCGACGTTGCCGCCGACGCCAAGATCTGGGTCGTGATCTCCGGCAATGTTCCGGGCTCGGCGACCAACGGCCAGACGGACGACGTCATTCTGATCGCCGATTCCTATTTCCCGACCGCGTCGCTTGATCCGGCCTACGCCTCGACTCCCGGCGCGCAGATCACCGCGTCAGGCGCGAATTCCCTTACCGGTGCGGCTGACAACGTTCTCGCCGACGGGGCCGGCACGGCCGGCGCGCCGGAAGACGTCGCCAATGACGGCGCTTTCTCATCGACAGCGACCTATACGGTGTCGGCTGCATCATTAACGGCGTCGAAGACGGTTGCGGTGGTTGCGACCAACCCGACCAATTGCGCGACGGACGCAATCGCTGGCGGCTTTGCGACGCCCGGCGCCTGCGTTGAATATGTCATCAGCGCGTCGAATGCGGGCGCCGCCAGCGCGACCGCGACGAACATCGCAATCAGCGACGTGCTTCCGGACGAGGTTCAATACATCTCGGCGGTGCAAGCGAGCTTTTCGACGGCCGGCACGCTGACGCCGCCGACCGGCGGCACAGGCTGCACAAGCGCATGCACGGTCTCCCTGACGGGCGCGTCTCTGGCGCCCGGCGCGACAGGCACTGTCACCATCAGGGCGCTTGTCCGGTAACCGAAACGCGATTTTGCGCGTGAGGGAGCCGCCGCACCGGGAAAGCCGGTGCGGCGGCGCCTTCGCAAAAAGGGGCTGGTTTGAGTAGAGCCGAAAGGGCTCAGTAAGAGTGGCGATTAGGGGTGCGATACGGTGCGGAATGCGGCTCATTGCCGCCGCCAGCGCACTCGTCTCCGCGCTCGCCAGCGCCGAGGCTGCAACGCTCGGCGCCGCTGTCAACAACACCGCATCGGTCACTTATGACGACGGCGTTACGATCACGACCGTGAAAACGCCAACCGCAAGTTTCACCGTCGAAGCGAAGCGGACACCGTCTAGCATTGAATTTTTCCGTTATGCCCCATTGGCGCCGGACGCTGTTCCGGTCCGTCTCAACGGGTCCGATTACAAACCGGCGGGCGCTTCAAGTTTTCAACCTATCGGCGCGCTTAAAAGCGCTTCGGGCGCGGCGCTCAATACGGCCTCGCCGTTACTTCTAACGCATGCGGACGATTATTTTTCCGGCGAGCCGATCATCGCCTGCGTCACCGATCTCGGCCAGAACGGAGATCCGGCGAGTGTTGAAACGCTTGATGTCGACATGTCGACGGCGAATGGCGATGCAGCGAGTCTCCGCTTTTACGAAACGGGCGCCAATACGGGCGTATTCTGCGGCTGGATTCCGACAAACAATTCAACGCCGGTAAAGAACGACGCCATGATGTCAATCACGCATGGCGCTGCGATCACAGTTCGCTATCAGGACCCGTTTGACGCCAGCGAGATTTCGACAGCAAGCGCCGGTGTTGATCCGTTCGGCCGCTTGTTCGACAGTTTGACCGGTGCGCTCATCGACGGCGCAACGGTGACGATCGTAGACGACGCCACCGGCGCGCCTGCAAATGTTTTCGGCATTGACGGCGTTTCCGTTTATCCTTCGACGGTCGTAACCGGTCAGACGGTCACCGATGCGGGCGGCATGATCTACGCGCTCGGGTCCGGCGAATTCCGTTTTCCGATTATGGCGCCTGGCGATTACCGTCTCCTCATCACGCCGCCTTCCGGTTATGCCGCGCCGTCGGCGTTCCAGGCGCCCGCTTTCGCGTCATTGCCGAATGCGCCTTTCACGATCATTCCCGCGTCTTACGGGCAAGCCTTCACGCTCGCGGCGACAGGCGACGTTGAGCTTGATGTGCCGGTTGATCCGATCACGGACATTGTTGTCACAAAAAGCGCCGGCGTTTCTTCGGCTGCAATTGGCGATTTTGTTCGCTATGAAATCACCGCTGAAAACCGCGGTCAGTCGCCGGCGCCGGCGCGTTTCGCCGACGCGCTGCCCGCCGGCATGCGCTACCGCGATGGTTCAGCGCGCGCCGACAGCGCGGCCATCGCCGATCCGGTCGTCGCCGCTGACGGCGCCGGGCTCATCTTCGATGCGGGGCTTTTGCCGCCGGGCGCGACAAGAACGCTTGTCTATGTCGCCGAAGTAACATCGGGCGCGCGGTCCGGCGAAGCGGTCAACAGCGTCGAAGCGGTGAGCCTTGGCGGCGTTCCGATTTCCAACCGCGCCGAGGCGGCGGTCGAAATCACCGATGACCTCCTGCGTAATGGCGTGACTATTTTGGGCCGGGTTTCCGAGGGCGAATGCGGCGAAAAAGGCGAAGGACTCGCCAATGTTCGGCTCTACCTTGAAACAGGCGCGACCGTCGTCACCGACGAAAACGGCCTTTATCATTTTGAAGATGTGAGCCCGCGCACGCATGTCGTGCAGGTCGACGAGGCGAGCCTGCCCGAGGGCTATGAACTTGTTTCGTGTAAGGACAATACGCGCAAGGCCGGTTCAGCGCGCTCGCAATTCGTCGACGTGCAGGGCGGCGCTTCATGGCGGGCGAATTTCCGCGTGCGCCGCAAGGCGGGCGATGCAGTTTCGGCAATTGTCGAAAATCCCGATAGTCCCGCCGACATCGTCACGCCGGATACCGAATACCGGAAGTTCGACAAGGCCTGGCTTGAAACGCAATCGCCGGAAACCGCCTGGGCCTATCCGGCAAGCGATGCGACGCCGACATCGCCGAGCGTCAATATTGGCCTTAAACATCGCGCCGGATTGAAGGCGGATCTTTTCATTAACGGCCGGCCCGCACCGATTGAGAATTTCGCCGGCCGCGACGTCAACAAGACGCGTATTACAGCAATCTCGCGCTGGCGCGGCGTTGATCTTCTCGAAGGTGAAAACCGCATTGAAGCGGTGTTGAAAGATAAAACCGGCGCAGAGGTCGGCCGCATTTCCCGCAAGATCAACTACATCAACAACGCCGAGCGCGTGTCGCTGATCGCGGATGAAACGCGCGCTTTCGCCGACGGCAAATCAAAACCCGTCATTGCGCTTAAAGTAACAGACGGCGCCGGCCGTCCGGTGCGCGCCGGGCGCTTGTTGTCGATTGAGGTGTCGCCGCCTTACCGGACGGCGGCGCGCGCCGCCGTCGATGCGCGCAATCCGCTGACAGCGCCCTTGGCGACGCAATCATCCGTACCCGTCGGGCAAAACGGCGTTGCGCTGATCGAGCTTGAGCCGACCGTTGAAACGGGGCCCGTTCAGGTAACGATTGCGCTTGAAGGCGGCGCGAAGAAAAAACTATCGTCCTA
>JAWKVJ010000028.1:0-40445 GCA_041398085.1 Parvularculaceae bacterium | reverse complement strand
GCGGCGCCGACGCCGCCGAAGCGGCGCTCGCGCGCGACAAATTCTTTCAACGCGCTTTCAAAATGCGCCTTGTCGAAATCAGGCCAAAGCACATCAAGGAAAACATATTCAGCATAAGCCGCTTGCCAGAGAAGGAAGTTTGAAATCCGTTTCTCTCCGCTCGTTCGGATGACGACATCGGGGTCCGGAATGCCGTTTGTGTCGAGCACAGCGCCGAAACTCTCTTCATCAATCGCCGCTGGACGAATGGCGCCCGAGGCGACATCCTCCGCAAGCTTTTTCGCGGCGCGAACAATTTCATCGCGGCCGCCATAATTAAAGGCGATCTGCAGGAAGAAATCGGAATTTTTTGCGGTTTCCTTTTCGGCGCGGCCGACCAGCAATTTGATCTCAGGCTCAAGGTTCTTCTTATCGCCAATAATCGTGACCCTGACGCCTTCCTTTTTCAGCGTCGGCAATTCATCGCCAATGAAACGGCGCAGAAGCGCCATCAGATCGCGCACTTCGCTTGCGGGCCGGCGCCAATTCTCAGTCGAGAAGGAGTAAAGCGTCAGATATTGAAGGCCGAGATCGCGCGCCGCTTCAACAGCGCGCCGCGCCGCCCGCGTTCCTTCCTTGTGGCCTTCGCTGCGGGCAAGGCCGCGCGCTGCGGCCCAGCGGCCATTGCCATCCATGATGATGGCGGCGTGACGCGGTCCGGCGAGGTCCGCGGAAGCGGCGCTCGTTTCAGCCGCAGCGGCGCCGGACGCGTTGCCCGCGCCATCAACCGGCTTTCTCGCTGCGCCCTGTCCGGCCACTTACGCTGTTCCTTTTCCCGCTCGTTCAATCAAGGTCAGACCTGCATGATCTCCGCTTCCTTGGCGGCGAGGGTTTCATCAACCTTCTTCACCATGGCGTCGGTGAGTTTTTGAACCTGTTCGGACTGGCGCTTTTGATCGTCCTCGCCAACCCCCTCGGTCTTCTTGATGGCTTCCATGCCTTCGCGGCGGACATTGCGGATCGCAACGCGCGCCTGTTCTGCATATTTATGCGCGACCTTCGTCAATTCCTTGCGGCGCTCTTCGGTCAAAGGCGGGATCGGAATGCGCACATTGGTGCCATCGACAACGGGATTGAGACCGATGCCAGCTTCGCGAATGGCGCGGTCGACGCTGCTGACGAGCGCCTTGTCCCAGACCTGAATGGAGATCATGCGCGGTTCGGGAACCGAAATCGTTCCGACCTGCGTCATCGGCATTTGCGATCCGTAGGCCTCAACCGTAATCGGTTCGACAAGCGCGGCAGACGCGCGGCCCGTGCGAAGGCCGCCAAATTCGGTTTTCAGCGAGCCGATCGCCCCGTCCATTCGCTTCTCGAGATCTTTCATATCAACACCGGCGCCTGCCATGTCATTCTCCTTGTCTTTTGAGCGCGGCGCTTTTCAGGCGCCGCGGCGGCGGCTTTGCGCCGCGTTGTCATTTCACGCGTCAATGATCGTCGTATATTTGCCCGTGCCGGTCAGCGCCCCGACGACGCCGCCGCGTTCAGCGATTGAGAAGACGACAATCGGAATGTTGTTCTCGCGAGTCAGCGCAATCGCCGCCTGATCCATCACTTTAAGGTCGCGAACCATCACCTCGTGATAGGAAAGCTGTTCAAAGCGCGTCGCGCTTTTGTCCTTCTTCGGATCGGCCGTGTAAACGCCGTCGACATTCGTTCCCTTAAAAAGCGCGTCGCAGCCCATTTCCGCCGCGCGGAGAGCCGCGGCCGTATCGGTCGTGAAGAATGGATTGCCGGTGCCAGCCGCAAAAATGACAATGCGCCCCTTTTCCATATGGCGCATGGCGCGGCGGCGGATATAGGGTTCGCAGATCGCCGTCATCTCCACGGCGGAAACGACGCGCGTGTAAAGTCCGACCTTTTCAAGCGCGTTCTGTAAGGCGAGCGCATTCATCACCGTCGCAAGCATGCCCATATAATCGGCGCTCGCTCGCTCCATGCCCTTGGCGGCCTGACTGACCCCGCGGAAAATGTTGCCGCCGCCAACAACGAGGCAAAGCTCGACGCCCAGTTCCTTGGCGTCTTTTACCTCCGCGGCAATGCGTTCTGCGGTCTTGTAATCAATACCGTATTGCTGGTCGCCCATCAGGGCTTCGCCAGAGATTTTGAGAAGAATGCGCTTGTAGCGAGGCTCGCTCGCCGCTCCGGCTGCTGGTTGTTCGGCTTCAGCCTTTTGCGCCATCGTCACACTCCTCTATCGCCGCGGCGACATCGGCGCGGGAACCATAAGAGGGGAACGCCGATTTGCAACCAAGGTAAAGAAGCGCCGCCCGCTGGTTTCGCGGACGGCGGCTCAATGGCCCGCAGGGCCTAGTCTTCTTCTTCGTTCCGCTCGACGCCTTCGCCAAGCTCAAGGCGAGCGTAACCGCCGAATTCAACCGGCGCGCCGACTTCCTTGCCAAGATTCTCGATCACTTTCGAAATCCGGGTTTCGCCGTCGATCACGAAGATCTGCTCAAGAAGGACCGATTCTTCGTAGAATTTGCGAAGCCGCCCCTCAACCATCTTGGCGATGATCTCCTCGGGCTTGCCCGATGCGCGCGCCTGATCGGCGAGCACCGACTTTTCGCGCTCGACAACGACGGGGTCGAGTTCGGCGATCGTGCCGGCGAGCGGGCGGGCCGCCGCGACATGCATCGCGATCTTGCGGGCGATCTCGGCGAGCTTTTCCTTGTCGCCGGAAGACTTGAGGCCGACGAGCACGCCGATCTTGCCCGCGCCCTCAACCGTCTGGTTGTGGATGTAAGCGGCGACGACGCCTTCAGGCACTTCAACCGCTGCAGCGCGGCGAACAGTCATGTTCTCGCCGATCGAGCCGACCATTGCAGCGACTTCATCGGCGACGCTCTTGCCGGTGCCGGGGTAAGCGGCGGCCTTGATCGCATCGACATCGCCATTCGTCGTCAGCGCGACTTCAGCGATGTCTTTCGCCATTTTCTGGAAGGTTTCGTTGCGGGCGACGAAATCGGTTTCGGAATTCACTTCCACGAGCACGCCTTTCGTCCCCGCCGTCGCAGCGACGACGAGACCTTCAGCAGCCGTGCGGCCAGATTTTTTCGCAGCCTTGGCGAGACCTTTCTTGCGCAGCCAGTCAACAGCGGCTTCCATGTCGCCATCATTTTCAGTGAGGGCGGCCTTGCAATCCATCATGCCGGCGCCGGTCGAATCGCGCAGTTCCTTGACCATCGAGGCGCTGATCGCGGCCATAATCATTCTCCTTCATTCGTAATTCGTATCGTAAGAACAGGCGGCCCAAGGCCGCCCGCATGGGGCTGCGCCGCCGGCCTTCAAAAGGCGGCGGCGCGAAATCAAAAGCTCTCGCGAAGCCGCGCCTTAAGCGCTGGCCGCGGCCTCGGCGGCGCCTTCGCCTTCAGCGGGCGCAGCTTCCGCCACCGCCGGCTCAGCCGGGGCCTCAGCCATCGCGCCGATATCGACGCCGAGCGCAGCCTGGCTGGCGCCGATGCCGTCGATCACCGCGTCAGCAACGAGGTTGCAATAGAGCGCGATCGAGCGCGACGCGTCGTCATTGCCCGGGATGACATAATCGATGTCGTCCGGCGAACAATTGGTGTCGACGACCGCAACAACCGGGATGCCGAGCTTCTTTGCTTCCTTGACGGCGATCGCTTCCTTTTTCACGTCGATGACGAACATGAGATCGGGAAGACCGCCGAGATCGCGGATGCCGCCGAGCGAGGCGTCGAGCTTTTCCTTGGCGCGGCCAAGCTCAAGCTGTTCTTTCTTCGTGAGACCCTTGCCGCCGCCTTCGAGGAGTTCTTCCATTTCCTTCAGCTTACGGATGGAATTGGAGATCGTCTCCCAATTGGTGAGCGTACCGCCGAGCCAGCGAACGTTCATGTAATATTGCGCACAGCGTTTCGCCGCATCCGAGACAGGACCTTGCGCCTGACGCTTGGTGCCGACGAAAAGAATGCGGCCGCCGCCGGCGACGACGTCGCGGATCTTGACGAGCGCCTGATGAAGCATCGGCACGGTCTGCGACAGATCGATAATGTGGATGCCGTTGCGGTCGCCGAAAATGTAGGATTTCATTTTCGGGTCCCAGCGGTGGGTCTGGTGGCCGAAATGAACGCCAGCTTCCAATAGCTGGCGCATGCTGAACTCTGGCAGCGCCATTCGTAGTCTCCTTCGGTTTTTCCTCCGCGAGGCCCTGATGAGCGCTGAAAGCGCCACCGAGGATCGGTCCCCGCGTGTGTGATGGCGGGTCCTATAGGCGGGATTTTCCCCACGATCAACCGCGATTTTGCGCCTGCGAAACGACCTGCCGACCCGCCCCCCCCCCCGCGTCGCCAAGGGCGGCGGTCATTGCTAGGAAAGGCGGGCCTTACCGCCGGAGGGACCGCGATGCGCCGATTTTCATTCCTGTTCGCCGCTCTCGCCGTCGTCGCGGCCTTCGAACCCGCAGGGGCCGAGACCCCCGAAGCGGCCGTTAAGCTCATCATCCTCGGCACGGGCACGCCGAACGCCGATCCGGACCGCTCGGGACCGGCGCTTGCAATCATCGTCGATGATCAGGCGTTCCTCTTCGATGCGGGGCCGGGCGTCGTCCGCCGCGCCGCCGCAGCGGCGCGCAAAGGCGAAAAGGCGCTAGAGGCGGAAAAGCTCGACACCGCCTTTCTCACCCATCTTCATTCCGATCACACGCTTGGTCTTCCCGATCTCATCTTCTCGCCATGGGTGCTAGAACGGCAAAAACCGCTCGATCTTTACGGCCCGCCCGGAACGGCCGCGATGGCGCGCAATATCGAAAAAGCGTGGAGCGCCGACCGGCATTTGCGCCTTTCGGGGCTAGAACCCGCCAACCCGACCGGCTGGAAAGTTGAAACGCACGAAATCAAAAAACCGGGCGCCGTCTACGAAAAGGGCGGCGTCAGCATCGAAGCTTTTCCCGTCAAGCATGGCAGTTGGAAATACGCCTATGGCTACAAACTGAGCGCGCATGGAAAAACAATCGTCATTTCAGGCGACGCGACGCCAAGCCCTGCGCTGATCGACGCCGCAAAAGACGCCGACATCCTGATCCACGAAGTCTATTCGGAAGAAGGCTTCAACAAACGTCCGCCTGAATGGCGGCGATATCACAAGGCGTTTCACACCTCGACCCGTGAGCTTGCGGAAATCGCCAATGAGACGCAGCCGAAGCGCCTCATCCTGTATCACCAGCTTTATTGGGGATATACGGATGATGATCTTGTCCGCGAAATTCGCGAGGCCGGATATGAAGGCGCGACCAATTCGGCCCGCGATCTCGATATTTACGTTCCCTGAAAATCAAATTGGGCGGCGGACGCTCTCCCTTCGCCCGCCGCCCGATCGAGCCGTCAGACAAGCTCGACATCGAGAACGCCGTCGACGCCTTTGAGGGCGCCGCGCATGGCGGGCGTGACGGCGGCGCGTTCCTTCAACTGAACCTCAACTTCGCGGATTTCGACATGCGGGCGTTCAGGATCGCGCAATGAGAGCGCCAGTATGACGTCGCCCGCCTCGCCGGGGCCCGGTTTCTTAACGGCGGCAAGACGGCGCTTGACGCTTTCGAGCGCCTGTTCGGTTTCAATGGCGACGCGCAATTGCGAGGTCGTTTCCGCCGCCGCCGCATCAAGCCGGCGAACGCCATCACAGGCGAAACGGACTTCGCCCTCACGATCTTCGGCATTCGCCATGAAAAGGAGAAGCGCGCCCGGCTCGAGAAGATCGCGCGCATTGGCGAGCACGTCGGAGAATATCGCGATTTCGAATTCGCCGGCGGCGTCAGAACATTCAACAAAGGCGAATGGGCGCCCGGCCCGGCTTCTTCGCATGCGAACCGCGCGCACGACCGCGGCGAGCGGCGCTGTAAAGCGCCCGCCTGATTTCGCCTGTTCGATCATTTCGGCGGAAGACGAAGCCTTCAGGCGTTTCAGTTCCTTGGAATAATCGTCAAGCGGATGGCCGGAGAAATAAAATCCGAGCGCCAGACGCTCTTCATTGAGGCGCTGCAGCGGCGTCCAGTCATCGACATCGGGAAGGCGCGGGCGATCAAGCTGCGGCGAGGCGGCGAGATCGAAGAGCCCCCCTTGCGCGCTCGCCCGTTCGTCGTGGGCCTGCGCCGAATAGCGAATGAGAAGATCGGCGCCCGCGAAAGCGATAGCGCGCGACCGCACCAGCCCGTCAAACGCGCCGGCGCGGGCGAGATTTTCAACCGCGCGTTTGCCGACGAGTTTTAAATCAACGCGCTCGGCGAAATCGTAAATGTCAGCGAAGGGACCATGCGCGCGGCGTTCTTCAGCGATGATGCGCATCGCCGCCGCGCCGACATTTTTAACCGCGGCAAGCGCATAGATAATCGAGCCGCCATCAACGGTGAAATCGGATTCAGACGCGCTGATATGCGGCGCGCGCACCTGCACGCCGGACCGCGAAGCCTCTTTCATGAAGACCGCCAGCTTGTCGGTATTGGCGACATCGAGCGACATCGATGCAGCGAGAAACGCCGCCGTATGGTTCGCTTTCAGATATCCTGTCTGATAGGCGATATAGGCGTAAGCGGCGGCGTGCGACTTGTTAAAGCCATAGCCGGCGAACTTCTCGACGAGATCGAAAATCGATGCAGCCTTGCCGGGCTCGACGCCTTTTTCCTTGGCCCCGGAGATAAAACGCGCGCGCTGGCGGTCCATCTCCTCTTTCTTTTTCTTGCCCATGGCGCGGCGCAAGAGATCCGCCTCGCCGAGCGAATAGCCGGAGAGGATCTGCGCAATCTGCATCACCTGTTCCTGATAGATGATGACGCCGTAGGTTTCCTCCAGAACGCTTTCGAGCGAGGGATGAAGGTAATCGGGCGCAGCGCGGCCCTGTTTGCGCTCGACATAGGCTGGAATGTTCTCCATCGGACCTGGCCGGTAGAGCGAGACAAGCGCGATAATGTCTTCAAGACAGTCGGGCTTCATCGACCGCAGCGTCTGGCGCATGCCGGCGCTTTCAAGCTGGAACACGCCGACGGTTGCGCCCTCGCCCATCATCTCGAACGTCTTTTCATCATCGAGCGGCAAATGCTGCGGATCGACATGGGCGCCGCTCTTGGCGACGAGCGCCGCGGCCCGCTCGATGACGGTGAGCGTCTTGAGGCCGAGAAAGTCGAACTTCACAAGGCCCGCAGGTTCGACCCATTTCATATTATATTGCGTCGCCGGCATGTCGGAGCGCGGATCGCGATAGAGCGGCGTCAACTCCTGTAGCGGGCGATCGCCTATAACGACGCCGGCTGCGTGCGTTGAGGCGTGACGATAGAGCCCTTCAAGCTTCAGCGCCTTTTCAAGCAGCGCGGCGACGCTTTCCTCGCGGTCGCGCTCTTCCTGCAATTTCGGTTCAACCTCGATCGCTTCGGCGAGCGTTACCGGATTGGCGGGGTTCGCGGGCACCAGCTTGCAAAGCCGGTCGACCTGACCGAACGGCATGCCGATGACGCGCCCGACATCGCGCAACACGGCGCGCGCCTGCAACTTTCCGAAGGTGATGATCTGCGCGACGCGGTCAGCGCCGTATTTCCCCTGCACATAGCGGATCACTTCGTCGCGCCGCTCCTGACAGAAATCGATGTCGAAATCCGGCATCGACACGCGTTCAGGATTGAGGAAGCGCTCGAACAGCAAGCCGAAACGCAAAGGATCAAGGTCGGTGATCGTCAGCGACCAGGCGACGAGCGAGCCGGCGCCCGAACCACGGCCCGGCCCGACCGGCACGCCATGTTTCTTCGCCCACTTGATGAAGTCGGAAACGATCAGGAAGTAACCGGGAAATCCCATCCGGTTGATAATGTCGAGTTCGAACTTCAACCGGTCCCAATAATCGGCGGCGTCAGCGGCGAGCTCGATTTGCGACAGCCGTTCTTTAAGACCCTGACGCGCCTGCGCTTCAAGCTCGGCGGCTTCAGCGGCGAGCGCATCGGCGCCGGCGCTTTCGCCTGCCGCCGTAAAGCGCGGCAGGATCGGCGGATGCGTTTTCGGACGAAACGCGCAGCGCCGCGCAATCTCGACTGTCGAGGCGAGCGCTTCGGGAAGATCGGCGAACAGCGCGCGCATTTCCGCGGCCGATTTGAAATAGTGATCGGGCGTCACCATGCGCCGGTCTTCCTGATGCACATAGGCGCCGTCAGCGATGCACAAAAGCGCGTCATGCGCCTCGTAATCATCCGCATAAGGAAAATATGGCTCATTCGTCGCGACGAGCGGCAGCGCTTCGTCGTAGGCGATGTCGATCAGCGCGTCCTCCGCGCTTCGCGCGCGGCGCGCGGCGTGGCGCTGCAATTCGATATAGAACCGGCCCGGAAAGAGCGCGGCGAGGCGCGCGGCGAGCGCGCGCGCCTCCTCTCCCCTCTCCCCACGAATGAACCGGTCAATCGGCCCGTCGAACCCGCCGGAAAGACAAATGAGTCCTTCGGAACACCCTTCAAGCCAGTCAAGCGCCGCGGCGGGCGAAGTCTCGCTCGCCGAGGTCAGAAAAGCGCGGCTTGAAAGGCGCATCAGATTTGAAAAGCCTGTCTCGTTCTGCGCGAGCAAGACGATCGAAGGCGGCCTTTCATAAGCGTAAGCCGTCGGCGCGCCGGTTCCCTCAAGCGCCAATTGCAGTCCGGCGATCGGCTGCACGCCGGCGGCGGCGAGCGTTTCGGAAACCTCAAGCGCGCCGAAAAGATTATTCGTGTCGGTAACGGCGACCGCCGGCATGCGGCCCTTGACGCAAAGCTCTTTCAGCTTGCCGATCTTGATCGCGCCTTCGGCGAGCGAATAGGCCGAATGAAGATGGAGGTGGACGAAATCGCCTGTGTGGCTGGCGGCAAGGTCGTCGGCGCCACGTTGCGGCGAGCCCGCCGGATTTGCGTCTTCGGACGCGACCATTCTCTCATCCTCGCCTAAGCAGCGGCCAAATTCGCCGGGAAACCTCTTTGATCCGGCGCCGGCGCTAAGGCGCCGGAACGAAAATCTCCGGCGCGCTGACGCGCCGCAAAGACAGCTTCAGCGCAATCAGGCTCCGACCAGGGCGGAGAAAAGCTGCGTCGAAGCGATCAGGAAAATCAGTAGGCCGAGTCCGGCGGCGTCCTTCAACACGCCGATTTCCACAATCGAGGTCAGGGTGCGAGACATTTGACGGTTCCTTTCAGGGGGAAGGTATGTTCGTCTTTTGTTCTATATTCCTGTTTTGTTCTCATGACAAGCAAAAATTTCAAACAGGGTTTTCGGCAAAATCGAACGGCCCCCGGCTCAGATCACCGAAATCCCTCGCCCGGCGCGGGATTTGCTCTTTCCCAGCCGACCGTCTCGCGACAGCTCATGGCGCGAGACCTTATCAGCGAGGAGCAGACCCGGTGCTATTCAGATCGGATCGCGACAAAGACTGGATCGCCGCGCGCTATTTCTCAGGCTCGGCGCAGCGCCTTCTTGGCGTCGGCGGCGGTCTCGCCCTTGGCTGCCTGGCCGGCTTCCTGATCGGCTATCTGTTCAATTTTTAGGCTTCTTCGCCATTGCGGTTAGGCGCCGGTGACACCGGGGGCCGCGAAGCGGAACCCGGAATCCAGCCGACGCACGCCGGTTTAAGGCGGATTCCGGGTTCGTGCTTGCAGCACGCCCCGGAACGACAATTTGTGTGTGCGGTGTCTTTCCTCCCCAGCGCCCGCAAAAATCGAAAATACATTTTATCGGTTCGTTGGCGTGTGCGTTTCGCGCGGCCAGGCGCCCATCGCCAAGCGTTTGATTTCATTCGATCCGTAACCGGATCATTATTAAAATTAACCAGTTTTGACCCCATTTGGACAAACTTATCCAACACCTTTTCCAGGGGTGTAGACTTCTTTCTCGATCAACGAGGAAGAATACATGGCGAACCAAACGGAGTGCAGGAGAAAAGCGGCAATTGAACCAGCGTCAAACATCGCTGCGCTCGATCCGCATTATGCGGACAAACCTTCTGAACCCCGCGTAAAGACTGGAAACGTCCTACCCCTTGCCCGCCGGAACGTGCGGCATAGGCGGACAAATCCGCGGCGCATGGAACGCGGCTCTCTACGCCGACAGGAATTTCTTCGTCTCGCGCATAAAGAAATCGAACCGGTCGTGATGCACCCAATGGCCGGCGTCCGGCACGGAGACGACGCTGGCGTTATTGAAATGCTTCGCGCGGCCGTCTTTCTCCGGATTGGAGGCCCAGCTTTTCTCGCCATAGACGAGCAGCGTCGGGCAGGTGATTGCGCCCCAGAGTTTTTCAAGCTCCGTCTGGGCCATGTCGAAAGGCGGCCAGACGCGCACATAATTGTCGAACTTCCAGCTCCAGCTGCCGTCTTCATTATGCGTCGCGCCATGAACGGTGAGATGGCGCGCCTGATCCTCGGAAAGATGCGGGTTCTCCTCGCGCATGCGCGCGAAGGCGTCCTCGATCGACGCATAGCGTTTCGGACGGCGCGCACTCGCGGCGCGCTTGTCTTCGATCCACTGGCGGGTTCGCTCGGAAAGCGGAACCTTTTCGCGTTCGGCGAGGAGTTTCGGCGACAGGCCGAGCCCCTCGATCGAGATCAGCTTGCTGACATTGTCAGGGTAAAGCCCGGTATAGCGGATCGCGATATTGCCGCCGAGCGAATGGGCGAGGAGCGTCACCGGCGCGAGCTTCAGCTGGTGAATGAGCTGCGCAAGATCATAGACGAAAGCGTGCATCATGTAGTCGCCATCGGGCGACCATTCGCTGTCGCCATGGCCGCGAAGGTCGGGCGCGATGATGTGATATCGGTCCTGCAAGTCGCGCGCGACCCAGTCGAAATTGCGGCAATGGTCGCGGCCGCCATGAATGAGGATCAAGGGCGGCGCGTCCGGGTTGCCCCAGTCGACATAATGAAGACGCAGGCGCTGCGAGATAAAACGGTGCGAGGTGGGCTCAGCATTCATGGCTCGTCTTCAATCCGAATTGGCGGGCGCTGTCCACAAGCGCCAGCAGAAAAGATGCGCGCAGCCGCATCAGTCCTTTTTGAGACCGTCGAGCGCCCCGACGATGAGCCCGGCAAGCGCGGCCAGCGCCGCGGCCTTGGCCGGATTGGCGCGCGCTTCTTCGGTAAGGAGATGATTGATCGTATCGACGAGACCCGCATCGCCCGGCGCTGCGGCGAGGCGTTCGGCGAACGCTTTGTCAACTTCGGAACGTCGCGGTTGCGGCGGATGATGCGCATGGGCGCGCGCAAAGGCGATCACCGCAATGAGGGTGAGAAGAAAGGCGACAATCGCCTGCGCCGCATAACGCGGCATGGCGAGGGCCAGCGCATCGACGCCAGCGGCGGCGGCGAAGCCGGCAGCCACAACGACAAGCCCGGCGCCGACAAGCGCCCAGATCAGCCGCGCCGCGGTTTGTTCGCCCCGCAACTCAAGGCTCTGCAGGAAGCCGATCATTTGCGCACCTTTCGCGTGACGGATTTGCCGACGAGATATCCGGCGGCGAACGCGCTTGAGATTGTTGCGGCCGGATGGGTTTTCATCTGTTCACTGATTTTCCGGCCCTCTTCGCGCATCGCTTCGCTCACGCCCTCGCGAACATCGTCCGCCTCGCCGAGAACAGCCGAGAAGGCGGCGACGAGGCGGGCCATGGCGTTGGAGCCGTGCGCGGCGCCCTCGCCTTCCTTCATCTCGCGGCGCATCTGGTCTGCGAGCGAGTCAAAGGCGGTTGAATCGCCAGCGGCGATTTTTTCTTCCTCAGCGCTCATCGAGGCGCTCCATTCTGGCCGGGCGGCGTGCGCCCGTTCCGTCATAGGACGCTCCATTCATGCGATAAAGTGGACGATAGATCGCGGGCCCAGGTCCTTCCCCGCCATGGTTGGCGCCCCCGCCGGGCCGGGCCTATAAGGCGCGCCATGCTCGACCGCCTCTTCATCAATGCGCGCATCGCGACCATGGACCCCAGACGGGCTGCGCCCTACGGCGCGCTTAATGGCGCGGTCGGGGTAAAAAATGGGCGTATCGCCTTTGTCGGCGCCGCGGCGGTCGCGCCTGAGGCTGCCGAGTCCATCGACTGCGGCGGCGAATGGCTGACGCCTGCGCTGATCGACTGCCACACGCACGCCGTCTTTGGCGGCACGCGCGCCGTAGAATTTGAAATGCGCCAGAACGACGCGACCTATGAGGAAATCGCCCGTGCCGGCGGCGGCATTGTCTCCACGGTCAAGGCGACGCGCGAGGCGTCGCTAGAAGACCTCGTCGAGCAGACGATCCCGCGCCTTGAGGCTTTGAAGAAGAGCGGCGTCGCGACTGTTGAGATCAAATCCGGTTACGGCCTTACAACGGGCGACGAAGAAAAAATGCTGATCGCCGCGAAGGAAGCAGCGCGCGCCGCCAGGATTCGCCTATCGCGGACTTTCCTCGGCCTTCATGCGCTGCCGCCGGAATTTAATAATGACCGCGCCGGATACGTAAGACTTGTCTGCGAGGAAATGATTCCGGCCATTGCCGAACGCAACCTCGCCGACGCGGTTGACGCGTTCTGCGAAGGCATCGGCTTCACGGCGGATGAAACGCGTCAGGTTTTCGAGGCGGCGAAAAGAGCGGGCCTTCGCGTCAAACTCCACGCCGAGCAATTGTCGAACTTGCATGGGGCCGCGCTCGCCGCGGAGTTCAAGGCGCTGTCCGCCGATCACCTTGAATATGTCGATGAGGCTGGCGTCGTCGCGATGGCGAAAGCGAAGATGGTCGCCGTGCTGCTGCCCGGCGCGTTCTATGCGCTGCACGAGACGAAAAAGCCGCCGGTCGATCTCTTCCGCAAGCATGGCGTCGCGTTGGCGGTTGCGACCGACGTCAATCCCGGCACCTCGCCCGCCCTTTCAGCGCCGCTGATGATGAATATGGCCGCCACCCTGTTCGGCCTGACCCCGGAAGAAGCGCTGGCGGGGATGACGCGAAACGCGGCAAAAGCGCTGGCGCTTGAAGGGGAGACCGGCGTCATCCGGGAAGGATTGTCCGCAGATCTCGCTTTATGGGCGATCAACGACCCCGCCGAGCTATCCTACTGGATCGCGCATCCGGGACCTGAAGCGCTTTTCGTCAAGGGAGAACAGAGTTGATCGTCATCCACCCTCCCTTTGTCATTCCGGAGCGTCCTGCCGACCGCAAAGGCGATCAAATAGACGCGGCGAACCCGGAATCCAGACATCGTCAGAATAATTTCCGGGTTCTCGTCTGCGGCGAGCCCCGGAAAGACAGATTGAGAGTTCAATGATGACCAACACGCGACGCAACGCCCGCACCGTCAAGGCGCGCACCGGAACCGAGATCAAGGCAAAGCACTGGACGACCGAGGCGCCGGTCCGTATGCTGATGAACAATCTAGACCCAGACGTCGCCGAAGACCCGCACGCCCTCGTCGTGTATGGCGGCATCGGCCGCGCCGCGCGCAACTGGGAGTGTTTCGACAAGATCGTCGAGGTGCTCGAACGCCTCAACGAAGACGAAACACTGCTCGTCCAGTCCGGCAAACCGGTCGGCGTCTTCCCGACGCACAAGGATGCGCCGCGCGTTCTGATCGCCAATTCTAACCTCGTGCCGAAATGGGCGACCTGGGAGCATTTCAACGAGCTCGATGCAAAAGGCCTCATGATGTACGGCCAGATGACGGCCGGTTCTTGGATTTATATTGGCAGCCAGGGCATCGTTCAGGGCACGTATGAAACCTTCGTCGAAATGGGCCGCCAGCATTATGGCGGCGATCTTGGCGGGCGCTGGATTTTGACCGCTGGGCTCGGCGGCATGGGCGGCGCGCAGCCGCTGGCCGCCGTCATGGCGGGCGCGGCTTGTCTCGCCATTGAATGCCAGCCTTCGCGCATCGAGAAACGGCTCGAAACGCGTTATCTCGACGAGGCGACCGACAATCTCGATGACGCGCTCGCCCGCATCGATAAGGCAGTTGCGGAAAAGCGCGCCGTCTCGATCGGCCTTCTCGGCAACGCAGCGGAAATCCTGCCCGAGATGGTGAAACGCGGCGTCAGGCCCGACGCGGTCACTGACCAGACATCCGCGCATGATCCGATCAACGGTTATCTGCCGCTTGGCTGGACGGTCGACGAATGGGTGACGGCGCGCGAACGCGATCCCTTGCGCGTTGAAAAGGAAGCACGGCGCTCAATGGCGCGTCACGTCGAAGCGATGCTCGCTTTTAAAGAGATGGGCGTTCCGACATTCGACTATGGCAACAACATCCGGCAAGTCGCGCGCGACGAAGGCGTGACGCACGCTTTCGATTTTCCGGGTTTCGTGCCCGCTTATGTGCGCCCGCTCTTTTGCCGCGGCGTCGGCCCGTTCCGCTGGGCCGCCCTCTCCGGCGATCCGGAAGACATCTACAAGACCGACGCGAAGGTGAAGGAGCTGCTCCCCGACAACAAACACCTCCATCGCTGGCTCGACATGGCGAAAGAGCGGATAGCGTTCCAAGGCTTGCCGGCGCGCATCTGCTGGGCCGGGCTTGGCGACCGCCATCGTCTGGGGCTCGCCTTCAACGAGATGGTCGCGAGCGGCGAATTGAAAGCGCCAATCGTTATCGGCCGCGATCATCTGGATTCTGGCTCCGTCGCCTCGCCCAACCGCGAAACCGAAGCGATGAAAGACGGCTCCGACGCCGTTTCCGACTGGCCGCTCTTGAATGCATTGTTGAACACGGCGTCAGGCGCAACATGGGTCTCGCTTCATCATGGCGGCGGCGTCGGCATGGGCTATTCACAGCATTCCGGCATGGTGATTGTCGCTGACGGAACGGAAGACGCCGCGCGGCGCCTGAAGCGCGTTCTCTGGAACGATCCCGGCACCGGCGTCATGCGCCACGCTGACGCGGGCTATGACATCGCTGTCGATTGCGCACAGGAAAAGGGTCTCGATTTGCCGATGGTGGGAAGAAAATGAGCCCGTCCTCCGCTCATCCCCGCGAAAGCGGGGATCCAGAGAAACCAAAATGAATGTCTCCAAGCAAATGAGAATCAGCACGTCCCGGTCTCCAAGCCCTTCTGGGTCTATATGCTGGCGAGCAGGCGTAATGGAACGCTCTACATCGGCATGACAGACAATCTTCAACATAGGATATGGCAGCATCGCGAAGGCATCTTGAAAGGTTTCACAAGCGCTTATGACGTCAAGACTCTCGTCTGGTTCGAAGCACACCCAACGCGCGAAGACGCCTTTCGGCGAGAAAAGCAAATGAAGAAATGGAACCGTGCGTGGAAACTGGAATTGATAGAGAAGTCGAATCCGACATGGCGCGATTTATACGAGACAATAGGAAAATAAATCTGGATCCCCGCTTTCGCGGGGATGAGCGGAAATAGAATGACAAAGACAATCACCCTCTCCCCCGGCTCCGTTACGCTCGACGATCTCCGCGCAATCTGGCGCGGCGCCGGCGTTAAACTTTCCAAAGAAGGTTTCGCCGCGGTCGACGCAGCAGCCGCAAGCGTTGAGCGAATCGTCGCCTCGAACAAGACGGTTTACGGATTGAACACCGGCTTCGGCCTTCTCGCCAATACGCGCATTCCGAACGACCGGCTCGTCGAACTGCAAAAGAAGATCGTCTTGAGCCACGCTTGCGGGCTCGGCGATGCGCTCGATGACAGGACGACGCGGCTCATCCTCGCGATGAAGGTGATCGGCCTTGCGCGCGGCGCCTCGGGCGTCAAGCGCAAGACAGTCGAGATGCTGCTCGCATTGCTCGACAAGAACCTGCTGCCGGTCATTCCGGAGCAAGGCTCGGTCGGCGCGTCGGGCGACCTCGCCCCCCTCGCCCATGTCGCCGCGGCAATGATCGGCGTCGGCGGCATTCGCGTTGACGGTAAGGTGAAGAAGGCGGCGGCGGCGCTGAAAGGCGCGGGCCTCACGCCATTGGAACTCGGGCCGAAAGAAGGACTCGCGCTCCTCAACGGCACGCAGGTTTCAACGGCGATTGCGCTCGACGCCCTGTTCAAGGCCGAGCGCGTCTTCGGCGCGGCGCTCTGCGCCGGCGCCCTCTCCGTCGATGCGCTTAAAGGTTCCTTCTCGCCGTTCGATGCGCGCATTCACTCTTTGCGCGGCCAGCCGGGGCAGATCGATGTCGCGAAGTCGCTGCGGGCGATGTTGAAAGGCAGCGCCATCAACAAAAGCCACATCAATTGCGACAAGGTGCAGGATCCCTATTCCTTTCGCTGCCAGCCGCAGGTGATGGGCGCCGCACTCGATCTGCTCCGTAACGCGGCAAAAACGCTGACGATTGAAGCGAATGCCGTTACCGATAATCCGGTCGTCTTCCCCGACAAGGACGAAGCGATTTCCGGCGGCAATTTCCACGCCGAGCCCGTCGCCTTCGCGGCCGACACGATCGCTATGGCGCTTTGCGAAATCGGGTCGCTGTCGGAGCGCCGCACCGCCGTTTTGATCGATCCGAAGATGAGCGGCCTTCCGGCGTTTCTCGTCGACGATGGCGGCGTCAATTCCGGTTTCATGATCGCGCAGGTGACAGCCGCCGCGCTCGTCTCCGAGAATAAGTCGATGGCGTTTCCGGGCAGTGTCGATTCAATTCCGACCTCAGCGGGACAGGAAGACCACGTCTCGATGGCGACGGCGACGGCAAGAAAAGCGGCGCGAATTGCGAAGAACGCCGCCGGAATTATCGGCGTTGAGCTGCTCGCCGCCGCGCAAGGCGTCGATTTCCACGCGCCGATAAAGACTTCCACGCCCTTACAGGAAGTTCACGCCTCCATTCGCGCAATAGCGAAAAAGTGGAAAGAAGACCGCTATTTTGCGGACGACCTTGCCGCCTTGCAGCAGGAAACGCTCGAAAATGACCTCTTTCTGGAACTTCCTGCGATATCGCTATGACCAAAAAACGTTTCGCCGCAAAATGACCTCGTTTCGAACCTTGAACCCTCTTTCATTGTTGCCGATTTTCATAGGGCGGCGGATGAAACCGCTGAACCGTTCTTTTTGCGGGCATGCCCCCGCGACTTCTATGGAGAAATTGCTTTGCATAAACGCCTCGCCGCTTCGGCAATCGCCCTCGCCGTCTCTTTTGGAGCCTCACCTCTGATGGCCGCAGACGCAGCAACTTCATCGGACCAGAAGGACCAAATGGAAATGACAGCGACAATCGCCGCCGATAATCCGCTGCTCGCGGAATGGACCGGCGACTATGGCGGCGTTCCCCCCTGGGACAAGGTGAACACCGGCGATTTTGAAGCCGCGTTCGATAAGGCGATCGGCGACGCAAAAGCCGATATCGACAAGATTACAGAGAACAAGGCGAAGCCGAATTTCGAAAACACGATCGCAGCGCTTGAAGAAACAGGCGACGAACTGACCCGACTACAAAATATCTTCTATGTCTATTCCAGCAATCTGAATGTCGGCGATATTCCGCAAATCGAACTCTCAGTCACACCGAAGCTCGCTGCTTTCTATGACGAGATCGCTCAAAACGAGACGCTCTTCAAGCGCGTCGCTGCTGTCTACAATAACAAAAAGCAAATGAAGAAACTCAACACGGCTCAAAAGCGCCTTGTCGAAGAACGCTACAAGGGTTTTGTGCGCAACGGCGCCAATCTCGACGACGCCGGCAAGACGCGCGTTGCTGAAATTAACCAGCGCCTTGCTACGCTCGGCACGCAATTCACGCAAAACCTTCTGGCGGACGAAGACACGGTTACCTGGATTTCCAAGAAATCTGATTTGAAAGGCCTGCCGCAAGGCATCGTCGACGCCATGGCCGAAACGGCGAAGGACAAAGGCAAACCGGCTGAATGGGCTGTGCTGAACACGCGTTCAGCGGTCGATCCGTTCCTCACCTATTCCGACAATCGCCCGCTCCGGCAAAAAGTCTGGGAAAAATTCGTAAATCGCGGCGATAATGGCGATGCGCATGACAACAACAAGATTATCGCCGAAACGCTGAAGCTCCGCGCTGAGCGTTCGAAGCTCCTCGGCTATCCGACTTATGCGCATTGGGCGATTGAAGAGCAGATGGCGAAAACGCCGGAAGCCGCGATGGCGCTGATGATGAAAGTCTGGCCAAAAGCTGTAGCGCGCGAGCACGAGGAAGTCGCCGACATGCAGGCGCTCGCCGATAAGGAAGGCGCTAACCTAACTATTGAGCCTTGGGATTACCGCTATTACGCCGAAAAAGTCCGCAAGGACAAATACGATCTCGATTTCAACGAGGTGAAACCCTACCTCCAGCTCGACAAACTTCGCGAAGCGATGTTTTGGGCCGCCGGCCAGCTTTATGGCTTTCAGTTTACACCTGTCACGGATGTTGCTGTCTTCAATCCTGACGTCAAAGTCTGGAAAGTCTCAAATAAGGATAGCGGCCTTGTCGGGCTTTGGTATTTCGATCCTTACGCCCGCGCGGGCAAAAGCTCCGGCGCATGGATGACGGAATATCGCACGCAGCAAAAACTTGAAGGCGACATCAAACCGCTCGTTTCGAACAATTCGAACTTCCTGAAAGGAAAGCCGGGCGAACCCGTTCTCATTTCATGGGACGACGCAGAGACGATGTTCCACGAATTCGGTCACGCGTTGCATGGCCTTAATTCAAACGTGATGTACCCTTCCCAATCGGGCACGAATGTTCCACGCGATTATGTCGAGTTCCCATCGCAATTGAACGAGCACTGGCTGACGACGCCTGAGGTCATGAACCAGTTCCTCGTGCATTACGAAACCGGCGAACCGATTCCACAGGCGCTTGTCGATAAAATCAAAAAAGCCAACACCTTCAATCAGGGCTTTGCGACCGTTGAGTATCTTGAAAGCGCTCTCGTTGATATGAAGCTGCACCTCGCCGGCGACGCGGATATCGATCCTGACGCTTTCGAGAAAAAGGCGCTTGAAGAAATAGGCGCGCCGAAAGAAGTCGTGATGCGTCACCGGACGCCGCAATTCGCACACATCTTTGCTGGCGAGGGATATGCCGCTGGCTATTACAGCTATCTTTGGGCTGACGCATTGACGGCTGACGCCGCTGAAGCATTCCAGGAAGCAGGAAGCTTCTATGACAAGGATACCGCGAAACGCCTTCACGACGACATCATGTCGGTCGGCGATTCGATTGATCCAGCCGAAGGCTTTAGAAAGTTCCGCGGCCGGGATGTCGATACGGCGGCGCTGTTGCGCGATCGCGGCTTCCCGACCGAATAGATTTTCTGCAGGTTTCTTCACATTGCGAAGGGACGCCGGCTTGTAATAAAGAATGCGCGGGTGATTGCTCATCCGCGCATTCGTCTTTTGGTCTGATCGACGGGCTAAAAGAGATTTCACTGCGCTCAATCGCGAGCCGTTGAACCGATCAGGAATTGTAATGTCGAACGCCGCTCTCGATCAAAGTCCCGCCTCTGGCGCGCTTGACGATTATCAGCTCGACGACCGTTATCGGCGCGAGCGCGGACGCATATTCTTGACCGGAAGCCAGGCCTTGACGCGTATCATGCTCGATCAGGCGAGGCGCGATCATCAAGCCGGCCTTAATACCGCAGGCTTTGTCACCGGTTACCGAGGTTCACCGCTTGGCGGCGTCGACCAGGCGATGTGGCGCGCGAAAAAGTTTCTAAAAAACGAAAATATTGAATTCCTTCCCGCAATCAACGAAGACCTCGCCGCGACGGCGGTGCTCGGAACGCAACAAGTAGAACTTGAAGCTGACCGCATCGTCGATGGCGTCTTTTCGATGTGGTATGGAAAAGGTCCCGGTGTTGATCGCGCTGGCGACGCATTGAAACATGGCAACGCTTACGGCGCGTCGCCGCATGGCGGCGTACTCGTCATCGCCGGCGACGACCATGGCTGCGTTTCATCGTCAATGTCGCATCAGTCAGACGTCGCATTCATGGCGTGGTACATGCCGACGCTCAATCCAGCCTCGATCGAAGAATATCTCGAATTCGGCGCCTATGGATTTGCGCTATCGCGCTTCTCGGGCATGTGGGTTGGCTTCAAGGCGATTTCAGAAACCGTTGAGAGCGCAGCAAGCGTAGAGATACCCGCGCGCCGTGACTTCATTTCGCCGAACGATTTTGAAATGCCTGAAGGCGGTCTCAATTTCCGCTGGCCCGATTTGCCGGGCATGCAAATCGAAACGAGAATGAAATTCAAGAAGGAGGCGGTTCGCGCTTTTGCCCGCGCCAACCCGATCGATCGCACCATTTACGATGTTGAAGGCGCTCGTTACGGGATTATTACGACAGGCAAGGGACATCTCGACGTCATGGAAGCCCTCGTCATGCTGGGAATCGATGAAGATAAAGCGCGTGAAATAGGTCTCGACATTTACAAGATCGGCCTTGTCTGGCCGCTTGAGAATGAAAGTGCGGCGCGCTTTATGGCCGGCAAGGAAGAAGTGCTGGTAATCGAAGAAAAGCGCGGCATCATCGAGAGCCAACTCAAGGAATACATTTACGATCGCGCGGTCGCGAAACCGAAATTGATCCTCGGAAAGCACGACGAGAATGGCGCGCCGCTCATCTCGTGGGTAAACGAATTAACACCCTCGGGCCTTGCGCCGATTATCGCCGGACGGCTTCAAAAGCTGTTTCCGCAACTGGATTTTTCGACGCCTTTAGCGCGCATAATTGAAGCGGGCTCGACCGCTGAAGCACCGGGCGGCGCCAAGCGCTTGCCCTATTTCTGCTCTGGCTGCCCACACAATACATCGACCCGCGTGCCTGATGGCTCCAAAGCGCTCGCCGGGATTGGGTGTCACTTCATGGCGTCCTGGATGGATCGCGACACATCCTCACTCATCCAGATGGGCGGCGAAGGCGTCAACTGGGCGTCGAAGTCGATGTTCCTCAAGGACAGGCCGCACATTTTCCAGAACCTCGGCGACGGCACCTATTATCATTCGGGCTCAATGGCGATCAGACAATCAATCGCCGCCGGCGCAAACATAACTTACAAAATCCTGTTCAATGACGCCGTGGCGATGACCGGCGGCCAACCTGTCGATGGCGTTATTACTGTCCCGATGATCGCGTGCCAGCTCGAGGCCGAGGGCGTCAAGAAAATTGTTATCGTTTCAGATCAACCGGAGAATGTCGCCGGAAATGGCGGATTGCCGTTGGGCGTTGATATCTACCATCGTGATGAGCTCGATGAAGTTCAACGGGGCCTGCGCGAGATCAAGGGCGTAACAGCCCTTATTTACGAGCAAACTTGTGCAGCGGAAAAAAGGCGCAGGCGAAAGCGCGGCGAATATCCGGACCCGCCAAAGCGCGTGTTCATCAATGAATTGGTGTGCGAAGGATGTGGCGATTGTTCAAAGCAATCCAATTGTCTTTCCATCGTCCCTGTAGAAACAGAATTTGGCCGCAAGCGTAAAATCGATCAATCTTCATGCAACAAAGATTACTCTTGTCTCAAGGGATTTTGCCCCAGCTTCGTCACGGTTGAAGGCGGTGAACTGAAGAAGCCCGAAACGCGTGATGAAACCCCAGAATTGAAATCCCTATTGGCTAACCTTCCAGCGCCGAATATGCCTTCGATTGACCGGTCATACGACCTGCTTGTCGCCGGCGTTGGCGGCACAGGCGTTGTCACAATAGGCGCGATCATCACCATGGCCGCTCACCTTGAAGGTAAGGGCGCCTCCGTACTCGATTTTATGGGCTTTGCACAAAAAGGCGGCTCAGTGATGAGCTATGTCCGGCTTGGCGCCGATATGAACGCGCTGAACCAAGTGCGCATTGACGTTGGGGAAGCGAAAGCGATCATTGCATGCGACCTTGTCGTCGCGACCGATCCTCATTCCCTCTCTGTCATGCGCAAGGAAGAAACGCGCGCTGTAGCGAATGTAGATATCATGCCGACTGCGGACTTTATCCGAGATCGAAATATAGATTTCACCGCCCACGCACGCGTCAAATCCTTGCGTAAGGCATGCGGTGATAATGCTGTCATTACAATCGACGCAACGGAAATAGCAGTACGATTGCTCGGCGACAGCGTATTTTCAAACATGTTCTTGCTTGGCTTTGCATGGCAAAACGGTCTTATTCCTCTACTCGAAGAATCTCTTATACAGGCAGTCGAACTAAATGGCGTTGCCGTCAAATTAAACAAGCGAGCTTTCATGCTCGGCCGCGCGGCGGCGCTTGATTCCGAAACCGTAGTTCGAGCCGCCGGATTGCTCACTGAAAAAGCTAATAAACCTACGGTAAATGAGATTATAGAGTCGCGGGCGGCTTTTCTAAAACAATATCAGAACCACGCCTACGCTGAGCGTTATCGCTCGTTCGCCTCCGATGTCGCAAAGCAAGCCGAGAACATTGAAGGCGGTGAAGAATTCAGCCGTGCAGTCGCCAAATTTCTCTTTAAAGTCATGGCGTATAAGGACGAATACGAAGTCGCTCGCCTCTACACCGAAGTCAATTTCAAGGAGCGCGTCGCCGCTGAATTTTCAGGCAGTTATCATCTCAAATTTCATATGGCCCCGCCGATTTTCAATACAGATCTTGACGATTATGGCCGCCCCAAAAAAGTTGAATTCGGCCGCTGGATGTTTACCGCATTAGCGGTACTTTCAAAGTTTCGGATTCTACGCGGAACAGCTTTCGATCCATTTGGTAAAACTAACGAACGTAAAATGGAACGAAAGCTTATTGATGATTATCGCGAAACTATTGCTGAACTTACGCGGCGGCTATCCAAGAATAATCTGAAAGCTGCGATTGAAATTGCTTCTCTACCCGATGAGATAAGGGGTTATGGGCCGGTAAAACTTGAATCAATCCGCCTAGCGGATGAGCGCCTCGCAGCGCTCAAGAAATCTTTTGACGAAATGAGTCACACTTCTGCTGTGGCCTAATAATGGATGCACGCGCCAATGTTTAACGACCTGCACGCCCTCCTCCCTGACGCCCTTCTCGGCATAACTAAGGCCTTTAATGAGGATGAACGCGCCAACAAGGTGGACCTTGGTGTGGGCGTTTATCGGACGACCGACAACAGGACGCCAATTATAGCGGCTGTAAGAGAAGCGCAGGCGTGCGGCGGCAAAACAACGAAAGCCTATTTATCTCCTGAGGGCGCGCCAGGCTTCGGCGAAGCAATTATCGAATTATTATTTGGGGGTAGCATCGACTTGTCGCGCGTCGCCGCCGTTCAAACCCCAGGGGGATGCGGCGCACTTCGGCTTGCAGCGGAGTTGTTGCGCCGCGCAGACGCCAGATCGATCGCCAGCGGAACGCCTACCTGGGCTAACCATCAACCGCTTCTATCCGCAGCTGGTCATAATATTTCCATGATACCGTATTACGATCAGGTGAGTGGTGCGGTGGATTTTAACGCGTTCTCAAATTCGCTCTCAAAACTTGGCGGAAAAGACGCGCTTCTGCTTCACGGTAGTTGTCATAACCCAACGGGGGCCGACCTTAGCAGAAACCAAATTGATGAAGTCATTTCATTTGCTGCGAAGAACGGTTTCCTTCCACTTGTCGATATAGCCTATCACGGTTTTGCCGATGGACTTGAATCTGACTCTTACCTTATCCGCAAAATGGCTGAAAGCCTGCCGGAATTTCTGGTCACTTATTCCTGCTCAAAAAACTTCGGATTATACCGTGAGCGTATCGGTGCGATCATTATTATCGGACAAAACACCGATCGCACATCGGCAATGAAAAGCCATGTTATCAATATTGCTCGCCAGATTTACTCTATGCCCCCAGCGCATGGCGGCGTCATCGTCTCTGAGATTCTACATGACCCCCAGTTGACCCAATTGTGGAAAGAAGAACTCGAAGAAATGCGGCTGTCAGTAAAAGGAAATCGCAAGCTTCTTGTTGAAACAAGCAAAAAATATCAGCTCGGCGACCAGCTGAATTATATCGAAAACCAAAATGGCATGTTTTCACTATTACCCATCAATGGAGATCAGGTTAAAGCGCTTCGTAATCATCATGGGATTTATGTTGCAAACGATGGTCGCGCGAATCTGTGCGGCATCAATTCCCGCAACGTTAATCACATTTGCGCGGCGATCGCAGACGTAACCGGTTGATTGTTAGCTATGATACAGCGTTGCGTAGCCTTTTGATATCATCATGCCGCGTCACAACGTCAGGTCGGGCTGCAGCCATTCTAAGATCACGCAGGATGCTTAGAGAATTCAACAATACGGGCAAAGGCGGTCCGCTAGCCGTCACTTGGGAGAGCTTGCTTTCATCAAGAGCAACCGACGGCTTTTCAATGAAACGGGTCACAAGCATGTTTTGGTGCTGTTCGGCAGCCCTCGCATGCGCATCACAAACAGCAAGAAATGCGCGCGCATTTTTCTGGAACCAAAACTCGCTTGCAGCTACTGGCAACATATCGAGAAATATATCGAGAAAATCTCGCCGCCGCATGCAATCGCGCAAGGAAGCCTGGTCTTCGGGGCGCATGAACAGCATCTTGTCGATGAGGAGCTGCGAATAATAAGCGTCATTCGCTGTGCAAAGGCCTGTTAGCAAGTCGATCTCATTGATGCCGGAAAAATCGCCTGCATTGGCGCCGCGATATTCATGCCGGCCAACGCGATAAGGTTTGTAATACGGCCTGACGCTGTAGAAGAACCGGTCCTGATCGAGTTCTGAAAAGAGAACATCGTTCCATTTGGCGACATCTTTGAGCGCATTGGCAGCGTCTTCAAAAAGCGTCTCTGCAACGGGGTGCGAAACACCAAGCGGCACGATACGCATCAGCGCGTCCGCTGCACGCTTGTATGCAAAGATGCCGCGTGTGTTATAGTCAAGAAAAAGCTTTTCGTCCTTGAGATCGGTAAATGCTTTCGGCTTGCCGTTTTTAGCTAGATTGTGCGTTGAGAGGTGACTTGTCGCAAAGCGCGGCACCACGCCGATTGAGGCGCCGATATGCATCCCTAGCGCAGAAGCACCCGCGAAGGGCGACTTCTGCTCGCGGGCCGGATTGGTAAGTTCGTGACGGCGAAGCGACGCAAGCAGCAAACCGAGGTCACCCAAGACGTCGAAGGCGCGGTCAAATCCCTCATCCGTGTTTCCTTCTGCGCGCAGCGCTTCGACGAAGTCCATGCCCTCGTCCATCAACGCTTTTTTTTGCTCATCGCCGACGCCATCGACATTGGCGCGATCCTTTTGGTTGAAATAGATTTCTTCGAGCTCAGAATTCAGTTCAACGAAACGGCCTCTTATCCAGCCATCGAAATGATCGACATTGGTGCTCATAGCGCGCTCACTCGGATATTTGATGAACCGCCATATCGCCATTAGGCTCGCTCGTCCATCGCCACAGATGCCTAAAGGCGGTATGATCGGCACCGCTTTAACTAAAGTGCTTCCTGTTTTCGTAGCCCGAGATGCCCAGCATGCCGCGAATTATAACGATCACGCCAAATCCAACCTATGATTATTCAGTAGAGGCAGATTTCGTCGAGCCTAATCGCAAGCTCCGATGCCGTAATCCGGAACGCCATCCGGGCGGCGGCGGTCTTAATGTCGCCCGAGCGGCGCAACGATTAGGTGCCGACGTGCTGGCCATATTTACAGTTGGCGGACTCTACGGCGATGCACTCATGGGACTTGTCGCTGAGGAGCAGGTTCCAGCGCGTGCGATCCGCGTGAAAGGCGAAACGCGTCTTGCGTTTCACGTGAGAGAGCTCGCGCACCAGCGCGAATACCGGTTTAACCTTCCCGGTGAAGCATTATTGAAAATTGATATCGAAAGAATTCTTGGAGCGGTTCGTGACGAAGCTGGTGAAGGTGATTTCATCGTTGGATCAGGAAGTCTTCCGCCCGGTGAAACGGACGATTTTTGGGCAAGGGCTGCACATGCAGCCAAGGAAGCAGGCGCCAATTTCGTATTGGACTCGGTCAGCGGCCTCGAACAAGCTTTAGCCGAGGGAGTCTATTTATTACGGCAAAACATCCATGAATATCAGACGCTCGCCGGGCGTGCGCTGGAATGGCCTGATGAGATTGAGGAATTCGCTCGCCACATAGTTTCGAAAGGTTCCGCCAAGCGTTACATCATTACGCATGGATCTGACGGTTCGATATTAGCATCGAACAATCGAACAATATCGGCGCAAGCGCATGATGTCGGGGTGGCGAGCGCCGTCGGAGCCGGCGACAGTTTTGTTGGCGCATTTCTTGTCGCGCTTCTGCGCGGATGGAGCGAACAGGAAGCGCTGCGTTATGCATCGGCGGCGGCTGCAGCAACACGTATGACACCTGGCACCTCATTATTTCAAGCCGAAGATGTCGACAAACTCTACAGAAGCACTAACTAAATCGACGCAAGTATGGCGTTCCGGAAAAGATTAATTGGTGTGGCGCGCCATTAATAAAACCCCCAAATGTAATTCTTTCAGGTGACGAGTCATCGCCGAGCCTCCACAAATTATCGTCAATTAGCGTTAGTTTGACAGCGTTACCAATCCACAATTCATTGTTTCTGGCATAGACGTATATCGGCCCCGCCCATCGGTCATCATTGTCATAACGACCTGCATATGCCTTGAGCGCTGGAGCAGTTTGCGGCTTATATCCAAGCGATTGGTCCCTCAGGTATTCTACATCTCCAGCCCAAAGCCGAGCGACATCTTCACCGTCAAATTCAAATGCGATGCCAGTAATGGCAAATTTAGTTTCAGGCGCAGTGAATAAGTTAGGCGCTACTTGTTGCATCGCAGTAAGAACATCGTCGTGGCGTAATCTAATAATTGCGTTATCGGAAATTACTTCAATCCTGTCGCCGTCTTCCGCCATAAACACGCCAACAAAACGCTCAGACTTTTCCAACTTCTCAACAGGTGACTTTGGTTTCGGCGCCGGCTCACTATTAGAGAGCGCACGCATCAACTCACATGCATATAATGTTACAAGCCGCGGTCGGTAATTCAGAGCGTAGTGAACGTTTGTTGACGCAAACGCGGCGACACCGGCTTTCCTGTCCACATGAAGAGACGAGCAAAAGGAAACCATTCCGCCTGTATGGTGAAGGTATTCACGACCATCAATCAGCACTCGGGCAATTCCATTTCCATAATGCGCACCCGCGCTCCATCCCTCTACTGGATCAGCTAGGAACCTTGCGGCGGTCGCATCATTAAAAACAGGACTGCCCTTTCCGTCATTCAAATTTATCAAAAACCGTAAAAACTTCGCCATATCGCCGCCTGTCGAGGCGATACAACCCGCGGCGTTATCAAGATCCACCCAAGGCGCCGCCGTCATTATTCCCGGGTGGGGATTCAGCCGATCCGTAAGCGCCGGCTCATAACCTTGCGCATAAAGATCGCGGTCAACAACTTGAATGCTTGGCTTACTGGCGCTCATACCGATCTTAGAGAGCACCCTTTCAAATACAACGTCAGGATAAGGTGCGCCTGCTGCACTTGCCGCAATCAAACCTGCCAAATAATAGCCCGAATTCGAATAAGACCAGTTGGTTCCTGGCTCAAATGCGCTCCAAAGCCCGCCTTCAGGAAAAATGGATGAATCCGCGGGCAAGCCGGCCGTATGATTTAATAGATGTTGAAGCGTAATCCCTTCACCGTCACGAATTCTCAAACCACGAAGCGATTCTTCGATCTTGGTCTCCGTCGTCAGAACACCTTCTTCAATAAGAGAATATACAGTCAGTGCTCCAAACATTTTCGAAATCGAGCCAACCTGGAAAAGGTGATCCGCTCCAACAGGGGTATTTTGTTCAACATCAGCGAGACCAGATGTAACAAAACCTTCAAACCCTTCGCGCGTCACAACGGTAACTGTCATGCCGGGCAAGCCCCAGTCGGTGCGATGGCGCTCAACATAATTTTCGAGCGCTTTAAGCGCTTTCTTCTCAGAATTTCCGCCATGTATTAGGCGGGTCGTGGCGTTTGCCGTCGCCGCAAAGCCGGTCGTCAAAGCAGCTGCGCCTAGGAATGCCCTTCGATTCAGATCCACCGACTCACCCATTTTTCCCTAGTTTTCGTCGCCGTAAATTGCGACCATCTCAATTCCATCATTTTTTACGCCGCGAAACATGCCGGCGGTATTAAAATCAAATGCATAATCGCCTAATGGCGTAAGAACTATTACGCCGCCGTCGCCGCCCGCATTCGCCAATGTTTCATGGATCAGCTTATTTGCCGCTTCCCCTGCCGTTCTTCCATTGAACTCAACTTCAGCACAGATATCGCGCGCTATTGTAAAGCGAATGAAATACTCCCCGGTTCCAGTTGCTGAAACGCCGCAAGATCGATTGGAAGCGTAAGTACCGGCCCCAATTATAGGAGAGTCTCCGACACGCCCATATCGCTTCAGAGTGAGCCCGCCAGTAGAGGTGCCAGCCGCAATATTCCCATTTCGATCGAGCGCCACCGCACCAACGGTCCCATATTTCGAGTCAAAGTTTAAACTCGTACGAGCGTCATTATTCTTCTCTGCCTTTTCTTTATTTTTTGCTTTCTTATAGGCTTGCCAGCGTTCTTCGGTAAAAAAATAAGATCGCTTTACAAGTTCAATATCTTGTTCCTTCGCGAATTTTTCTGCGCCGTGCCCAATCATCATGACGTGCCGTGAGTGATCCATAACAGCGCGCGCCAGCTTTATCGGATTTTTCACATGAGTTACGCCGGCAACAGCACCCGCCTGTTCATTTTTTCCGTCCATAATAGCGGCATCGAGCTCATTGACGCCGGCCGCGTCAAACACCGCGCCCTTGCCGGCATTGAATAAAGGCGAGTCTTCCATAAGCAAGATCGCAGCTTCAACAGCATCAACTGCCTCCCCGCCACTCTCAAGAACAGAGTAGCCGGATTTCAGGGCTTCAGCGAGTTTCGATTTAAATGCAGCTTCCTGCTCCGGCGAATACCGGCCTCTTTCGAGCGCACCGGCGCCGCCGTGTATCACAATTGTTATTGGCGCTGGCGGCGCCGCGTTGGCGGCCGAAACTGACAAAACCAAAATTGCGGCAAGTGTTTTGAACATTTCAAGGCCCTCCGCCTCTCATGGTGCAGAGTGTCAGCCATCCTGACAAGCCGGTTTGTCACACGATAATCAGTTCATCGATTAAAGGAAGCAGCCTCGAATCAGCGACAGCGGCCGTCCTGTGTCTTAAGACCTTTAGATATTCCTGGTTTGAATTGAATGCCATAAATGATCCAATAGAGGACTGGCGCACGAGCAAGACCCGGTGCCATGCCTCATCCTCAGGTCCTATCAGGAATGAGCCTCCGCTACCATCAAACAACAGTTCACCACCTGACTCTGCAAGGAATGGTATCGTCTGCTCAATATAGAGATTATAAGCTTCTTCTCCAGAGATTGGCGCCGCTGGCTCAATATCTGGAAATGCCGAATAATCCGCATATTGACGAAAACGTATCAAATTAAGCATCACGAAGGGACCCGCTTCATTTTGCATTACAAACCGGCACCCCTGCTCCATTGTCGGTTCTAGGTAGTTTTTCATATCGTTTTTTCTCTTCGTCTATGTTTTACTTTCCGTCTGATCACCGAAACCCAATGCAAGCGCAAAATCGCGAATGTCTTTTGGCCAACGCGACATGAGCTTTTCAAAACGCGCACGATCATCAACAAAGAGCGATCGCAACACATCTTCATAATTCGGTCTATCACCAGCGATTTGCGCCAAAAACCTGTATGCAGCCTCGTGAGCCGCTTTTCGTTCATAGGCGGTAGAATTGTTGATCCTTTCTTTGTCAATCAAACGCCGCAACGTCGCGGAAGCTCCTCCGGGCTGTGCATTTAAAAATTCCCAGTGGCGTGGAAGCAGCGTGACTTCTCGAGAAACAACGCCAAGCCTGGGACGACCCCGCCCCGATTTCTTTTCGGTTGGTGACTTCGGAGGATGACGGGGATCTAGATCAACGACGGCGCCATTTCCGTCGAACACTAGAATTGGAGCTCTTTTGTTTTTTGCTGTCTCGGCGACAAAAGCGGCCCACACTTTTGCCGGTTCGCCATCAGAAAAAATCCTGGCGCCTGCAAATGCTGTTAACTTTCGAGCGGCGCTCATAACTTAATCCCATATTGCCGCCCCCTATTTACACCCGGGCTTTAATATGTCAATATCACCCAGGTAATTTTAGGCAACAATGAATCGACGCAACAAAAAACAGAATTTAAAAACAAGAAGACCGAAAAAGGCGTCTTTCTAGTTCACTGTATTGGATCAAATCGGCGCTGGGTCGGCGGATCGTTAAATCTTAAGGCCGCACAAAATCGCCTTTGGTTTATGGGTAGAACCGGGAGCGCAGCAAATTCTGAATTTGTGTCAGACTGGGCACGATTCGGCCCGGCTGCGTTTGACTTCAAAATTCTTGAATCATTTGATCCTGAAGAGGAATTGAAGTTTCCGGCTGATCGCCTGAAAGAACGGGTCAGCTATTGGCGCACTCAAATGAATGCTAATGCGATATAGCCGAATTCATTAGGCCTATTGTCAGACATCTGGCAATAGTAGTTTTTGCGCTCGCCATTGCTCAACGATTCTCGAAATGAATGATGGATCGTCGACATCAACTGACCAGCCATCCGTGAAACTCGCTGTCAAACTCCTCGGCACAGCATCGCGCGGCAACGCATCAAATCGAATACGCGTTGGAAGCGGGACGCCCTCACCGACGGCAATTGCCTCGCCAAGCCCGAGAGACGGAAGACACGATAGTAGGCTTGTGGACGCATCAGGCACAGCGGCGCGCAGCGCTTCCTGATCAGCCTGGTTCGCGAGGCGCATTGCGAAAATGGTATTGCATTGTGAAAGTATTGTGCCGTCAAGCTCCGTCGGTCTCTGTGAAGCAACAAATAGCGATACACCGACTTTTCGTCCCTCTTTCGCAATACGGACAAGCGCCTTTCGTGTAGGGGCGAAGCCAACACCTTCCTTCGACGGCGCATAACGATGTGCGTCCTCTACAACTATGGCGAGCGGCGAAGCTCCATGGCTCCAAAGACCAAATTCAAACCCAAGACGCGCAACAACCGAAACGATCACTTGCGCAACCTCTACAGGCAAACCACCAAGCTCGATAATTGAAATTGGCGCGCCATCCACTGGAATTCGGAACAATTGACCGAGAAATTCAGACATTGTGTCCTGAACGGTTAAACCGCCGAACATGAAATTGTAGCGCGCATCCTGACTAATGCCGTGCAGACGCGCCCGAAGCCGTTTGTAAGGGCCAGTCGCGCGTGAACTTTCCAAACTTCCGAGTGTCTTATCTATTAAGGTCAGAAGTTCTGAAATCCTGTAGGGAACGGGCGTATCAACAGTAATTCCACCATTGTCACGTCGATCGGATGCGAGGCGTGCGCCCGACGCGGCATTAGTCAGATTCATTTTCTTTGCTGTCGGAATTAAATCAGCGAGAATCTCAATCTCATCGGCGCAGTTAACACGGCCCGGATAAAGAATTTCTACGAGTTCCTCAAAAGTGAGCATCCAATAAGGCAATGTCAGACTTGTCGTATCGAAAACAACAGCCTTATCGCCAAAACAATGGGAGTATTCATTGTGCGGATCCAGAATGACGACATGCCCCTGTTTGTAACGCTCGAGGACAGCTGTCATCATCAGGGTAATGGCGCAAGACTTACCCGCCCCAGTCGTCCCGACAACCGCACAATGACGAGAGAAAAGATCATTTACGGAAACAGTTGCAGGGATGGCCGCATCTTGTTTCACAACACCAATTCTGACACTGGCGGAGCCATTCGCTGCGAATAATGCGGCAAGCTCTTCTCTCGCCGCAAATTGCACTTCATCGTTTAAGGTCGGGTACGTAGAAACGCCGCGCCGAAAACGAGCTGGAGCTTTTGTCGTCGGCTTCGTAAATTCGCCAATCAGTTCTAGTTCAATCAGACGCAGATCTTTTCCGGCAGAATCCATAGTCGGCGC
The DNA here is from genome assembly GCA_041398085.1 of Parvularculaceae bacterium. Classification (GTDB taxonomy): domain Bacteria; phylum Pseudomonadota; class Alphaproteobacteria; order Caulobacterales; family Parvularculaceae; genus Amphiplicatus. The sequence continues at coordinate 8,526 of JAWKVJ010000028.1, read as the reverse complement.
CGGAACACTCATTGCTGACACCAAACCTAGTACAATGCATGTCCCTGTATCGACAGAGAGAATGGCGCCAAGCTGCGGTCGGTGAATACGATCTATCTCAGGACGGTCTTCATCCAACATAACGAGCGCATGACTGCCATTTACAGATACGATCTCGCCCAGACGAACCCTACGGCGTGTATTGGAGGGTGGCGCGCCTGCCGCAGCAGCACGCAATTTCGCGGCGTTAGAATCTGGAGCTTCTGCATTTGTGCGTTCGCTCGTTTGAGACATCTCACTTCTCCAACTCTTCACCCAGCTAAACGCATTTCATCTGGGTTCGGCGGAGGGAGTGAAATTCTAACCAACGTCCCCTCACCGTTCTTGCTTTTGATAGAAAATTTTCCGCCTTGCAGTTCGATAAATGTTTTTGCGATAGCCAGGCCAATTCCCGGCCCCGCAAAGGAACGGTCCAGTCCACGATGCGCTTCATTGAAAGCGGTGAGCGCTTTTTCAATTTCGCTCTGATTTAGACCTTCGCCACGGTCGCGAACTGCGATTTCAGCCCATCCATCTTTCTCGGCTGCCGCACGTACCAGTATCTTCCCACCCTCTGGTGAGAATTTAATGGCAGTCCGAATTATATGATCGAGCGCCTGCCCAATTCGTATGCTATCACCCCAACCGACAGCGTTATCCGATCCGGTTTTAACATCGATTGTAACTTTGGCGGCGTCAGCGGCAATTTTTGACCGCTTTACTGACCCCGCCAATGCGGCCTTAAAGTCGATTTCGGCTGCTTCAAAGACGATTTCACCACCGTCAAGCGACGCAGCTTCAAGCAAAGTATTAATATGACCTAGCAGGAGGTCAGCTGACTCGAGAATATAATCAGAATAGGAGACGCGCTGTTCGTCGCTTAATGAATAAGTATCGGTATCACGTAACATCGAAGCAAACCCAATGATCGCATTTAAAGGCGTACGTAGCTCATGATTCATATTTGCAAGAAATTCGGAACGCGCCTTGATTGTCACCTCCGCTTCGGCGCGTGCAACTTTTGCTTCGAGCGACGCGCGGCGCACGGCAGCAGCCTCTGCCATATCTGCGGCAAAGCTGGAAATGAGCGAGGAACTCGCCCGGTCAGAATTCATTAATGAACGCATAGGCTTTCGAGGTGAAACCTAGCGTTTAAGCGCTAATGCCCGATTAACCAGCAGGCTCGATTTACCAGCAGCAAAATCGCAGAATTTGTTTCATTTTGGTAAAACTGGTGACAATTTTAATCAATATGTCTGAGTTGAAGCTCGTGGCGCAATTCGACTGAAGGACCATTAATGCGCACAGCGATACCACGCAGTTCGACATTTGCGCCGGCAAGACCATCGTCGATTTTTGTTCTCCATCTACGCATCTCGCCCCGGGTCACCGTCGCGGTTAAGTCAGTCCGATAGTCAGCACCAAAATTGACATATACGCGTGAGCCTCGGCCGCCCACTGATTTTACGGGTCCACGCCAAACCTGAAACCCTCTTAGGAGGCGCGCGTCATTAGAGTTGCGGATCTGCCAATCGGGAAGTCGCCAATTACCCTTTCGTTCCTTCCGCGCCTTTGCCTCGGCTGCAAGACACCTGCCTATGAAATCAAAAGTAATCGATTGTGGAAATACGCGCGCCGCCCCTGCCTCAAGAAGCAATTCTTGCAAAGTCGTCAATTTTTCACCGGCGATCCATTCAACTGGACCGGAGAGCCTGCCCCAGCGATCGGTGATTAAACTTTTTGCGTCCCCTAAAGTTCCCTTTGATAAGGCCCGTTGAAGAGCGGCTCGTGAAAAACTGGCGCCTGGCTCACTTCCGCCGACAAGGCGGCTTTGAGTAGGAGCGATAATATCGCTTAAAAAAAACTCCCGATCCCCAATATTCACGGTCTGGCCGTCGGATAGTTGCGGTAATCGCCGGAGCGAGGCCAATGCCCCAGCGCCCTTTACGAGGAATTTCCGGCGATTCAATTAACGTCTGCGACGCGCACTTTTGCGCGTGTTGAACGCCCCCTGGAGTCAACAACTGCCAAATCATAAAATCCCGGCGTGGTTGGTCGCCACATTGCGCGTCCTGTATTTGGGGCCTGCACAATCTCGGCGCCGTCGACATACCAATGATATTCTCCATCGCCTCCGTCAGCGGCGAGCGGCACCCCGTCGCCGCCAAAACTGCTCACATAAATCTCGGAACCGGGAACAGGATACAGGATTGTTGGCGGAAGAGTCTTTTGCGGCAGCCGCAGATGAACACTTTCGCTCATTCGACTATCGGGCGGATCAATTGGCTTTGACGCCTGGCCGTCAGTCAACGCATCAAACAACGAGAACAACAATGGCGCAGCAGCCTTGCGTCCAGTCTGACCCGGCCTCGGAGCGCCGTCAGCTCGGCCAACCCACACAACAATTGTTAGGCCATCCGCTGAACCAGCGGCCCACTGGTCACGATAACCGTATGATGTACCGGTCTTGTAAGCTATGATTGGCGCGGCATTCGCCAACAATGCAGGCGCTCGCCCCGCCAAAGCCGGGGCGCCGCGCAAAATTGCGTTAATCCTTGCCGCCGTATCCGACGTGAACATATGCATGCCAGGCTTCTCGGCAGATTCCGCCGCCAGCCATACGAGCGGCTTTACTTCACCATCATTGGCGAGCCCCGAATAGAGCCGAGCTACATCGCGCATCGTGACACCCGCTCCGCCAAGTGCGATTGCCAAGCTGGGTCCGTCATCACTTGCCCGTTTCCTGCGCATCAGCTTCGTGCCTGCATCGTTGAGCAATGATGCAAAACGAACGGCGCCAATTCGATCGAGCATGGCCACGGCAGGAACATTCAACGAATGCTGCAAAGCGTCACGAACCTTAACTTCCCCACGAAAAGTCCTGTCAAAGTTCTCTGGTCTATACCCTCCAAAACCACGGGGCATATCGTCTATTACCGTATCCGGACCTGCCACACCGTCCTCAAATGCCAGAGCGTATATAAAAGGTTTCAATAACGATCCAGGAGACCTAATTCGATCGGTGAGATCGATCCAACCACCCTCGACTTCCAAGGATGATGACCCGACGCTTGCCAAAACTTTCTGAGACCTGTCATCGACGACAATAGCGGCGACGGTCGCTCCATCCGATAGCGTTGCAGCATGTTCAGCTATTAATCTTTCCGTAGTGATTTGTTTTGAAATATCGATTGAAGATCTGATTTCTGATCGGTCGGTCGAATGCAAAGCCGCAATTTCCAAACTTGCATGGTAGGCAAAACGTGGAAATGGTTTTCTTTTTGACACCAGCGACGCCTCACCAGCCTCCACGACGATGTTTTGCTCTATAAGTCCCGATTGAGCCAATTCGCGTAATATTACTTGTCTTGACGCTTCCGCCGCCGCCTTGCGCCGATCTGGCCTACGCGCTTCTGGCGCCTGCGGCAGCGCAATCAACAAAGCTCGCTCCGACGGCGCCAGATGGTTTGGCTCCTTGCCAAAATAAATCAGGCTCGCGGCACGAATTCCTTCAAGATTTCCGCCATATGGAGCGAGCGTCAGATATAGTTCTAGTATCTCGCGCTTCGATAGTCGCCTTTCCAGTTGGAATGCACGAAGCATTTCGATGAATTTCGAGAAAATATTTCTCTGGCGTGGCTCAAGAAGCCGCGCAGTCTGCATGGTTATCGTTGAAGCGCCCGAAACGATTCGTCCAGATCGCACAGCAGAAAGGCTTGCACGCAACACAGCTTTCAGGTCTACGCCCCAATGCGACCAGAAGCGTTTGTCTTCGATGGCGACGACATCTCTTACGAATTGAGGATCTACGTCATCAAGATTTACAGAAAAGCGCCACCTGCCTTGCTTGGTCGTGAAGGCATGAAGCCAGTAACCCTCTCGATCAGTAACGATCACGCTAACATTCTCGCCTCGCGAAATTGGGGGCGGGAACGCCAAGTCCATCACAAAAATCGCGATAAACCCGGAAGCGAGCATCGCTGCCAACCGTAAAAAACGTTTGTTAGCGTTACGATTGTCCGAGATCAATCTGTGTCCCAGCTCTACAAACATCCTAGTTTGCCGGCATGACCTTTAGTGCGCTGGTCGAAGTACGGGCGAATAATCCCGGTTTGTACATATCCTCAATGACTGCGCCCGGAAAAGAGAACTCGCCGGGCGTAACCGCACGCACTAGGTATGCCAGTGTAAAGGTCTTGTCGCCATAAAGGTCGATCGCCGCGACAAACCGGTCATCGCGCGCTTCTGCAATTTTCGGCCTGGAAATCTTGCCGACCCAATCATATGGGCCAGAAACCTTATTCCCGGCGCCGTCTTCGGGATTAAGCACCGCTTCTATTTCAAATCCGGCCGGTAGTAGATCTGCAATTATGGCGGGATAGATGCGTTCACCAGTTGCGTGGCCTGTAACGACAATCACCAGCCTGTCATTCTGTTTTACCGTTCTCGGATCAACAGGAACACCCTCTCGGGATACCAGTCTTTTCGAAATTACAAAACCGTTCGATTCAGCTGGGGGCGCTTCTTTGGGAGCACCGTAAACAGAAATCGACGCAAAAACTGGGCCTTCGCCCGCATTCGCAAATTCCACACCTTGCTCCAAAGTTTCGGTTGGTAGATTAAATCTTGGAAGCGTTGAAGCCGCTGCCGCTTCTCCATCTTGAGTGATTGCGATTGGTCCAGATTGCTTCAACATCGATTGCGTCGCCATCAACACGAAAGCTTTTTCTTGTGTAGTAAGTCTATTGGGCTCCTTCATAAGGTCGACAAATTTGGTCGACATCTCATTGACTCCTGGCGCATTTTGAACTTCAGCCAATAGGGCCAATACGCCCGCGGCGTCGCGGAGAGGAGTCTGGTACCAATCACCAGTATTGTCGTAACCAATCGCTTTCAATGCCTTTCCGAATGCGGACAGAGACCTTGCACGATCTCCCATCATCGCCAGGGCCGCACCTATTTGAGCTTTTGCAAGCGGGCTCGGCGTCTGCTCCAGTAGCGCATCATGGAAGTACCGAAGATCAGAAAGGTCGGCCCGGCCGGCACGTGCCAAAACATAAAGTGCATAGGCGGCGGCGCGACGTCGAAGCTTGTCTGTCGTGTCATTCGACCATTTGCCTTCATACGCTTTCATATTGTAACCGATATAAACCCACCGGTCGGTGCGAGCGATTTGCGCGAGAGCATCATACGCCTTGTCAAGAGCCTCGTCAGGAACGCCATAACCTTCTTGTTTGGCGCGCCACAGAAAGTCTGTGACATAGGCTCCGAGCCAGGGGCTTGCTGATGAATCGCCATCATGCCAAAGGCCGAATGCGCCATCCGGCCCTTCGCGATTCAAAAGTTTGTTGATAGCTTCCTGAACGCGCGGACGAACCGCGAAATCCGGCCCTCTATCTGCCTCGCCGCCAAGATCGTTGATGTATAGAAGCGGCATTGCAGTCGATGTGAGTTGCTCCGAGCAGCCATATGGATAACGATAAAGCGAATCCAACAAAGGCGCCGGATCCACACCTCTTAGCCGCGAAAAAGAAACGCTTATCGCTGTTGAGCCACGCACAAAATCGGAAATTAGCGTGCTATCAAGCGCTACCTTCTCGCCCGGCAAAATCTGACTGGTTTCAATGCTAGTTACCGGAAAATACGGCGTTCTCACCTGAATTGGATAGGTGTGGGTAACTGAAAATCCATTTGGACCAGACACAGACAAATTTACGCCACCGACGCCGACCTCCGCAGCGGCTAAAGGATACTGTGATGTGATCTGCTGCTTCGTCGCCAGAGCAATGGCTTGCGAAGCGTCAGCGCTTACAGGCCCCTCACCGCTCAAAGCGACATTGTATTCGCCAGCGGCGCCATCGACATTGTCGATTAGCAAAGTTGCTTTTGCCTTATCGTTTGGCGCAAGATAACGCGGGAGCGATAAGACCGCAGGAACCGGATCGCGCACTGTCAACGGCCCCGCAAAGGATCCGAGCTTTTCCGCGCTCCAAGCGACCGCCATCAGACGCAACTCGCCATTAAAGTCAGGAATATCCAGCGGGACGCTTGCCTCGCCGTTAGCGTCAACTGTTACAGGGCCGCGGAATAGCGCAACCGATTTTATGGGGACGACAGTGAGCCCCTCCCCTCCAATTTGATCGCCGCCGAACCGCGCCGCCGCGCCAAGATTTGGATCGAGAATCCGACCGTAATCGTCCCTGACCTCCACACCAAGACGCTTTTTACCGTAGTAATAATCCACTGGATCCGGCGATTTGAACTTTGTCAGTCGTAAAATCCCTTCGTCAACCGCCGCCACCGTCAGCATGATTTTCTCACCACTTTTGGCTCCAGCAATTTTTACCGGCGCACTAATGGTTTGACGCGACCTTACGAGACTGGGAGTAGTCAACGATACCGCCAGCGTCTTCGATTTCATGTCAAACGGAACATAAGCAACACCCATCGCGCGGCGTGGAATTGGTCGCTTTACCGCATCGCGAGGCGTAACAATGGTCGCCAATACATAGAATCCGGCGCCCCAGGCAGGGTCAGTCTTGATTGAAATCTCTCGCCCGGCGTCAGAAACATGAACTCGCTGAACCTGCTGCACTTTATCGGTTGCAACAGCAATGATTGCTTCACCTTCATAGGGCGGGTCCAGATAAAGTTTAGCTTCACCTCCTTGTACGACATTCTCAGTCGTTAATGTCATCGTCGCCTGATCAGGCGTATCGGCACCTGACTCGTAAGAGCGCCAACCAACATAAAAGCGAATATCGCTTTTCGCGCCGCTTGATGGATCATGCGCTGTAAGGCGATAAGACCCTGGTTTAAGCGATTGGTTTATTCTTGCCGGCAAGGTTTCGCTCGCCTCTGCCCTTCCCTCGGACACGAGGATATCTTTGTAAGAGCGCCGCCAACGCCACTCACCATTCTGACGATACCAGTCGAACCAATAATCTTCTTCGACGAGCCGCCATTCGATAGAACCCGCCAACGCTTTGCCATTTCGTTCGATTAAGAGCGCATCGATTTCCGCAGGCGTATTCTCGGAAAAACCGCCGCCATCACCACCCAATTTCAGACCGAGATAACGTTTTTCGGGACGCACTGGCACACGCGCGCTTTCCCGGACGATTCGCCCGCCTGGCTCGACAACGCCGACCACAAGATCCGCCCGTAAAGGCGCGCCATAATTTGTTGGGGCACCATCAATTTTCAAATTCACGCTCGCCTTGCCGTCATCGCCAGTTGTAGCGGCCGGCAGGGAAAGGAACCGCTCGTCAAATCGACCGTTAACAGGTCCGAAACGATAACCCGCAAAAGCTGGGAAAGGATTTGGATCAAGTCGAAGTCGCGCTTCTGATTCAACCGCCAATTTGCCTGCAGGCGCGCCATACAAATATCGCGCATCAATCTGAACCGACCGGGATTCTCCGCTTGCCATCGGCGTCTTATCATCGATATCAATTTTAACTTCGATGCGCTGAGGTACAAAATCTTCGACCGAAAAAGTCGTCGAACCGACAACGCCGACGCCATCCGCTTCAAGCGAAACACGCCAGACGCCGCGCGGCGCAGACTTGGGCACACTATAGTCAATTGAAAACCCGCCGACTTGTAACTCATCAAGACGCCTCTTGAACGCCTCCGTTGAGTTCGGCCGTTTGATCTTGAGCGTAATCGGACGATCAATCGATTTTCCGGCGCTATCACGCAAAATACCTGAAATATGCGCATCCTCGCCAGGCCGATAAATTCCCCTATCGAGGTAAAGATAGGCGTCGATCACAGGAGGGGCTGATCGTCCTGCCACATTGCGATCCGAGAGATCCAGAGGCGTGCGATAAAGATCAAGGGCCGCGAAATCAAAATCCGCGCCATATGCCATAATCATTCGCGGTGTTAACGGATGATCGCCACTTATGGTCGCTTTCTCAAATCTGGCGCGGCCGTCACGATCTGTTCTCGTACTAGCAAGAATATCATTGTTGTCAGCGACCAGGTCGAGACCAACATTTCCAAGTGGTTTTCCGCTTTTGATCGATCGAACGAAGACATCGATTCCTTCACTGCTTGAATAACTCGTCATTGCAAGATCGGTGAACATTACCCAGCGATAGGATTGAGCCGTGCGATATTTGTCAGCGCCGGGCGAGACGTCTTTTAGTTTGATGAAATATGCGCCCGCCTTCAGATCCGGTAAAGCCGAGCCAAGCGGGAATACCGTTGTAACAGTCTCATTCGTAATCTTCTTAATTTCCAAATCTTTGTCGAAAATCTTGGCCCCTACATCTTCGCCGTCGTTTTCGCCATAGACATAGAAGTAATTGTCGCCGCCGGAAGATTCTCCTCGACCGATAGATTTTCTAACGAGTGCGCGGTCAGATACCCGGAAAATTGAGATGTTAATTTTTTCGACGTTTACGGTCTCAAGCCCAAGACCGTCAGCTTCAAGCCGTGGCAACACAACTCCGTCACCCGCAAACCCGACATCCGCTGGCTTGTCGCCACCTGCGAGTG
>JAWKVJ010000027.1:0-43447 GCA_041398085.1 Parvularculaceae bacterium | reverse complement strand
ATAAGTTTCCCCTCGCCCGGTGGGGGGTGTGGGTGGCGCGTCGCGCGGGGTGTGGGTGGGCTGACTTTATTGATCTCATTTCCACCCTCACCCCCGCCCCCTCACCCGCCAGCGGGAGAGGGGAGTAGCGGCGCCGGGAAGTGTTGTGATGACAAATACAAGCTTCGACATGATCAAACGCGCCGTCGAAGCCGCAGGCCTCGCTTGTCGCGGCGCGTTTCATCCAACCGCTGACGATCTGCCGGCGGGCGTTTCCGCCAAAACAATTGTCATGCTGGGCTTCACCGGCAACGCGCAGTGGCCGAATTTCGCGGCGTCGCCAGAATCTCAGGACGGCAAACCGCACCCGCTTGATCGCTGGTCATATCGCGTAATCAATGCACTGGCCCGCGAGCTTGGCGCTGAGGCGCGGTTCCCGTTTGAGACGCGGCCCATCATGCCGTTCATCCGCTGGGCGAAAAAGGCCGAAGCCGTTCATGAATCGGCGATCGGCATGCTGATCCACCCGGATTTCGGCCTGTGGCATGCTTGGCGCGGGGCGCTCGGCTTTGATGAAAAGCTCGATTTGCCGCCGCGGGATGAGCGCGCCCGGCCATGCGATACCTGCGTTGAAAAACCGTGCCTTGCCGCCTGTCCAGTCGGCGCATTTTCAGGCGGCGTCTATGACGTTCCCAAATGCGCCGCGCATATCAGAAGGCCCGAAGGCGCGCCTTGCATGAGCGCGGGGTGCCTCGCGCGCCGCGCCTGTCCCGTCGGGGAGGACTATCAGTACACGCCCGAACAGGCGGCGTTTCACATGAAGAGCTTTAGGGGCGGGTGAGGTGATAAAGGAGACGGTGAGGAATGGCTTGCATTTCCACGCTAGTCTTCATTATCTTTGATCATAAGAGTATCGTCGACGAACTGAAGCTTTCCAATCGGCTGCCTTTTTGCCATTCGTTTAGCAAACGAAATTAGGTCGCTCTGTGAGTTGATTGCGCAATAACGTGTTATTAGAATATCTAAGCTAGGGCCTGAGCGAATAAGGTTTTCCGGACAACTCCTCTCCAATACGTCAAAAGATTGAATTGGTTGTTCATCTGATTTGCTGCCAAGGAGAATATAATCGCTACCTGGCCTTCCACCCATTTGAACTGCCCATAATGCCATTGACTTATCTGAGGTCGAGCGAAAACCCAAGTTAATCAGAATAGATGGTTCATATTTGGCGAGTTTCAATTGTTCACGATCATATGAATCGCCGACCATCAAATAGCAATGAAAGACTCCATAATTATATAGGCGATACCACCCGGTTGATTCATCGCTTTCTTTATATTCCCAATCGCCCAATTTGATATTGTGAGAGCAGCCAAATGAAGATTCGTCGCTAAAATGCTTTGGCCACACATTTTCAGCGTCATATCCCCAAAGCGGAACGTCAGAATGAACTAAATCTTCTTGCGCAAATGCATATGTCATTTGGGCCAGTGTCATCGCAGCTATGGAAAATAAGAGTTTCATTTTCTGACTATACTCTAGACGTCGAGTATTTAAAATCTATGTTGGTAAGACTTGCATTTGTATTCTTTGTATCTCCACTAACCCATCGCTCAGCGCTGCGGGGCCCGGTTGCAGAATGATCGCGGATTTGATCTCAAAGAGCGCTCCGTTTTTCACCGCTGGGATTTCATCCCAGCCCGGGCGCGCAGCGACTTGCTCTTTCTTGAAACCTTTGCCGCACCACGAGCCGATGATGATGTCGGGCGCGGCGGTGATAACTTCATCGCTCGTGACAAAGCGATCCTTCGCTGCCTGTCCGAAGGCGCGATCGGCGAAGATGTTTTCACCGCCGGCGATCTCGATCAGTTCCGAGACCCAGCCAATGGCGGAGATCATCGGCTCGTCCCATTCCTCGAAATAAACGCGCGGGCGCGCCGATAACGACTTGGCGTTCTCGCGCGCCGCGTCGATATTCGCCTGCAGCTTGTTCGCGAGCGCTTCAGCTTTCCCCGGTTCGCTGATCAGCGCGCCCACCGTTCGGATCATCGCTAAAATGCCGACGACGGTGCGATGGTTGAACGCGTGCACTTCAAGCCCCGCGCGCATCAGGTTCGCGGTGATGTCGGCCTGAATGTCGGAGAAAGTAAAAACCAGATCCGGTTTCAGCGCGAGAATTTCGTCAATCTTAGCGTCGGTGAAGGTTGAGACCTTGGGTTTCCGCCGCGCTTCGGGCGGGCGCACGACGAAGCCGGAGACGCCGACAATACGGTCTTCCTCGCCGATCAGGTACAGCGTCTCGACGGTTTCTTCAGTGAGGCAGACGATGCGATGCGGCGGAAACAGAGTTTAGACCCTTCCTGCTGAAGATTTCTGCCAACTCCTCAGCATGGAAAGGGCCGCAAACGCAAGCATAAGAGGGAAGCGAGACCGGCCCGCAGCCGGTCTCGCATTGGGCGTTTCCTATTTGGTGGTGCGGATCGTGCCGACGAGGTCTTCATCCTGGGGGATTGGGCCCGCCGGTTTTACGCGGACTGATTTTGCGTCAAACGACATGCAATTTCCAGGATTGATCGTCGCTTTGACGTTGTCGAATGTCGCGATGACGCCGACCGACTGCGTGCGGCCGTCGGCCCAGTCGCTACGTGCGCGCGGCACGCAAATCGTATTATCATGGGCGCGCGTAAAACGGATCAGCTCAACGTCGGTCTGTGAGTTCAGGAAAAATTCGTTTCGTGGTGCGGTCGCCTGCGCCAGTGCAAGGGTCGGATCCATTGGCGGCAGGCCTTCATTTTCAAGGCTCGGCTTTGCAGCGGCGGCTCCTGCAGCAAGAAGAACAACGGCGGCGGCGGTAGCAAAAAGCATGGTGCGCATGACCAATCTCCTTCATCAAACCCCGGCGTAACAAACAGAGGTGATATGGGCGCGGTCTATGAACGGTTCATGGTCGCCGGATGAAATAAATGACAGAATTCGGGGCGTTTACGTCGACTAGAAATCGCGTTTCCAGTTGGCTGAAACGGTCTGGTCGCCATCCTGTTTCAACTCGGTTTCGATCGTGAAATTGTCTTTGATTTCATATTCAACGCGGACCGATCCGCTCTGGCCGCGCGCATCCTGCGTCGCTGAAACGAAAAGTCCGTCGGTCACATATTTTCCGACTGTCAGCGTGCTCGCCGCCGCGTCGTTCTGGTCAATATTGAAATTCAACAGATCAAGGCCGATCGCCTGACGCGCCGAGCCGACGAGGCCTTCGCCCTTGAACGGACCAACGCCGCCAAGCCGGGCGAGGGCGTTGGCGACCTGCAGCGATTCAACAGCGGTCAGCTCCGATGCGCTCTTGTCGAACAGAAGGAGCGCCATGATTTCGTCCTGCGGTTTGGGCGGCGAGGATTCAAGCGAGACTTTCGGGTCGAGCGCGCGCCCTTCAAAGAGAATGGCGACCGTGATGCCGGAGGAGGCTGAGCGTTCTGCTTTGATGTCGACGACCGGATTATTGGGCGCGAGGCGGTCAAACGCGATTGAGCCTTCGGTAATGTTGAACCGGCGTCCGGCGAATTCAAGATCGCCGCGCCTTAATGTCATTGATCCAAGGATGAGCGGGGCGGCCGACGTGCCGGTTAGGCTTGCATTCGCGCGCCATTCACTTTCAAGACCGCGGCCGCGGATAAAAATCTTGCCGTCCGATTTGATGTTGATGTCATAGCTGAGGCTGATCGACTGATTGTCGTCAGTTTCTGACTGCTTCGGTTTGCCGTTCTTGTCGACGGCGACGACATCGATATCGACAAGGCCAGTGCTCTCCGGCGTGAAGATTTCCGCACTCAGGCTTGCGACATTGACCGAGCCGTCTGCGCGCATGTTTTTGAGCGGGCCCTTGAGGTCGATTTCTCCACTCGCTTCGACGGACTGAACGGGCCCGGCGCTGAATACTGCTTTGTCGAGCATAAGTTTCGCGTCGACGGAAGAGGCGTCAGCAATCTTCACTGTTCCTTCCGCCTTTACGGTTTTCGTTTTCTGATTGGGCCCGGCGCCGCTCGCAGTGAATTTGACCTCGCTGCCCTCTGCTGACGCGCGCGCTGTTGCGCTTGCATCTATATTGACGACGGTGAGCCCGCTTTGAAGTTCGGTGAACGTGCCATTGGCGATCTTTACAGAGCCGGTGAGCATTGGCGCGGCGGTTGTGCCGCTCGCTTTGGTGTCAATTTCGAGATCGCCATCCATCGACTGAAAGGCCGCCGGCATGAATGCCGCAAGCGTTTCAAGCCGGCCCTTGTATCGCAGCGCGCCGTCAAGTGCGCCGCTGCTCGAGACCGCAATTTTTGGCGTCCTCGTCAATCGGAGCGGCAATGAAAGATTGAGATGCAGATCGGGTTGGTCGCCGGGGGCGCGCAAGGCGAGTGTTTCGCCGTCCCAGAGGAGCTTTGCAGCAAGCGAGGCTTGCTCCGTCTTGGTTAGCTGCGAGCGCAAAGTCAGGGCGCCGTTCGCAGGTATTTCCTTGTCAGTATCGAGAACAAGGTTGAGATCGACTGTCGAAACCGGGTCGAAGAGCGCCGCATCGCTTGTCTTTATTGCGGCTTGCCAGCGCGTCGGCGACAATACGCCGTCGAGGGCAACCCGGCCGCGCCGTCCGAGTAATGCGCGAAGGCTAGAAATCTCTACGCCATCGGAAAAACTCACTTTTGCCGGCGACAATAGTTTCGCCTGCAATCCGTTATATTTGGCGTCAAGAGCATTGAGCGTCAAAGAGGGGTCATTTCGTAAATCGGCGATGCCCACGAGCGTAATATCGGAGGCGCGTTTGACCGCGCCTGTATAGAACGTCGAAGCATTGGCCTTGATATTGAGGGCCTTAAAGTCTCCGCTCGCTTCCGCGTTGAGATCGTCAACGCTTAGAGACGCCATCTTCAGGCGCGAAGACGAAATCGCGATCCGGTTCGTTTTGCTGGCTTTTGAAAGCGCGCCTTTGATCTTCAAATCGCCGGTCAGATCGAGGCCTGGCCAAGGCTCGGCGGCGTCATCGCCCTCGTAGATAAGGTCTGCTGAGACTTCATTGGTTTTCGGATTGGCCGCGGCCGAACCATTGAGCGAAAAATGCGGGGTTGTGTAATTAAGACCATTGACGCGCCAGACGCCGCTGCCGTCAACATTAATGGCGGCGACAAGTTTCGAAGCGCCGTCTCTAGAGCGCGCATCGATCTTGCCAACAGGTCGGACTGGCAGGCCCTGAAGATCAGTCTTCAGAATGACGGGCGGAACGGTCCTTGTCTTGTAGAGGAGAGCGGGGGCGGCGATGTCGACTTTTAGGGCAAAATTGTCCGCCGCGCCGTTCACAGCAATGTCGCCTTTTAGCGCGGCGGCGGCTTTTACGTCCGGTGCATAATCACTTATAAGCTTTGGCGGCGCTGTTAACGTTCCGTCAGCGCTGAACGTTTCCGACATGAAATTCCAGCTTCCCTCGCCGGTGAAGCGCGCGCCGTCATTTGTGCTGATATCAAGATTGTCGACCGAGACGATGCCGTCAAATTTCAAATCGAAATTGCCGCCGCCCGCCGCACCGGATGACAACGCCTCTGGCAAAGCGTCATTCCTTGCGAGCGTCAAGTTGATCGGACCTTTGATATAAGTCTTGAGATCGGTCTCTGCTTTTTTTGAGGACACAGAAGATTTCTCGCCGGATAAATCCGCTTGCAGCTCATAGCGGCCGGAATGTGGTTTCAGGACCCCCTCAATCACAACCCGGTCGCCGATATAGGAATCGATTTCATCGCGCCATCCGGGCTTGAAATTGACACTTACTTTTGCTGACGCGTGTGAGAGTTTGTCGCCACGATTCTTCCAGGCTACATCGCCAGCCAAAGAGCCGAAATCGCCGGTCAGGCGTCCGACTTCAACGCTCGCGCCGTCCTTCGCCGGCTTGAAGACGCCGCGCGCGCGCAATTCCCGGCCAAACTGTTCCTTCAATGAAGCGAAGCGCTCGCCAGGACGCGCCTCAAGATCGAAATTGATCGCCTTCATCTTTGTAAGGTCGCCAGACAGCGCGCCGCCGGCCTGACCAGCGGCGCCAATTATTGCGTTCACCGCTAAATGGAAATCGTCGAGCAGGCCATCGCCTTTCGCCTCGATCGAAACCGGGCCATCGGCGCCAATCAGCGAGGCAATCGCGCCATCGGGGTCCGATTTGATGCGGATGTCGGCGTCAAGGCGCTTTTCGGAATTCTTGCGGTCGACAAGAATGGTGACGAGGTCGCGGCCGGACTTTTCTTTCGCATTGAGATCGACGTGCAAAAGCCGCCCGCCGCTGTTAATTTTTCCCATCGCTGAAAGACTAAGCGCGGAGCCGGTCAATGATTTGTCGACTTCGATATTTGCGATCGACAAAGTGTCGATATCCAGGTCGGGGAGGTCTTCGGGAAGTTCAAATCCTTTGATTGCGCCGCTCTTTTCCTGCGCTGGCGGCGGCGCTGAAAGCGTGACGCCATTGATGCTGAGCGAATTGATGCGGATGCGGCCATCAAGAAAAGCTAGCGGGCGCCAATCGACCGAGACAGACTTTACTTCAAGCCACTCGCTGTCAGCGTCATTGAAATGCACGCCGGAAAGTTCCGGCTTGCCTGGTAAAGCGCCGGCTAATTTGTCGATTATGACTTCGCCGCCGGCAAGCGCGCTAAGCCTCGCCTCAGCAATAGAAATAATTGATTTCCGGCCCATCGGCGTATGAAATAGATAAAAGAACGCCGAGGCCGCGGCGAGAGCCACCGCCAATATTATAAAAAGGAATATGCGGATAGCGTGCATCATTAAAATGGCTGACCGAGCGAAATATAAATCTGGAAACTGCGATCGGTCGGGCGTTTTTCAAGCGGAATGGCGAAGTCGAGCCTGATCGGTCCGATGGGCGAAAAATAACGCACGCCAAGCCCGGCCCCGACGAGATAATCGCCGGTGAAATTCGGGAAGGGCTGATCATAGACAGCGCCCGCATCGGAGAAAGCTGCGATCTGGAACGGCCCGTAAACTTTCGCGCGCGCTTCGAGTGCGAATTCAACAGCGGATCGTCCGCCTATCGGCACGCCATTGGCGTCGAGCGGTCCAACGGCCTGATAATCATAGCCCCTGACAGAGGAACCGCCACCAGAGAAAACGCGCTTATTGACCGGCAGCGCATTGAGCGAGATGCCGGCAGTGCCTGTAACGCGCGCCCGTCCGGCGAGGGTGAATATGTCGTTCACGCCAAAATTGAGGCGGCTACGGGCGTTCGCATCGAATTGCACGAAATTATTTGATCCTGTGTAAGGCGTAATTGAGAGCGAGATGCGTTCGCCGCGATTTAAGGCGAGTGGATCTTTCTCCGTGCTCCAGATCGCTGCGAGCGGCGCAGATACGAAATAGTTTCGTTCCTGCCGGATGGTGGCGGTCGGCGCCAGGGACGGATCAACACGTGTCGTTTCAAGGGCAAGGCCGCCGCGCGTCTCAAGCCGGTCATCCAGCCATTTTTTTGAAAGGCCGGCGCCAAGATTGAAGGTGCGCGCATTAAAAGCGTCGGTCGTTTCATTCGTGAATGAGAGATTGCCATAAATTGAACCCGGCAGGCCCGGCATCGGCTTGTTTAGCGCCAGATTGATCGACTGGCTGATCTGCGTGCCGTCAAGTTCGATACGGGCCTTCTCGCCGCGCCCCAGAATATTGCGATATTCGAGGAACAACCGCGCGCCTGGTCCTTCCGATGTCGAATAGGAAAGACCTGCGCCGATCGTTCTACGCTTCCGCTCATCGACGGTGACGGATACGGGCGCCGTTCCATTCTCGCTGATTGTTCCGGGATCGATCTTGATCGTCGAGAAAATGCCTGTTCCGGCGAGGCGGTCACGATAGGCGACGAGCTTGGTGCGGTCGAAAGGCTCGCCATTTTCCCATGTTTTCAGCTTGGTCAGAAAATCCGTTTTCGTGCGATCAGCGCCCTTGACGACAACCCCGTCGAACAGAGCGCGCGGTCCGCTATTGAATGTGTAGACCGCAATAGCTGTTCCGTCTTCGATCCGCGCATCGGCGCGCCGGGCGACGATCTGAGCGGTGGGGTATCCGTTAGTCAGAAGATGTTGAAGGAAGGCCTGCTGGTTTTTTTGAAGCGTTGCGCCATCCGAGTTATCAGTGACGGAAATGCCGGCCTCTTCGAATGTTGAAGGTCGGACTTCCACGCCAATATCGTTGTCGTCATAAACGATGACATGCTTGTTGATTGTGAAAAGCTCGCCCGGCGTGATCTCGAAAATCGCTTTCAGCTTGGCGCTGTCGTTCGGGCCGCGGTCGAGCTGGAAATCGACGCGCGCTGAATAATAACCGGCGGCGAGAAGCGCCTTGCGAACGATTTCGACATCTTCATCAGCGACATGACGAATCGAGGCGGCGGTCGCGTAGGGCCGCTTTTCGAGTGAGAGATGCGTCAAGCTTTTGAATTTGCCGGCGAGGTCGCCCGGCGCGCCGTCATAGACGACTTCATAATTTTCCGCCGCCCTGGCGGAGGAAATGACGGCTAACAAGGCCGCGGCGGCCGCAGCTGCACAGCTTTTGGAAGTCCTGTCCACTCTACTCCAACCGACCAGTGTGTTCCCAGCGATACGCCGCTTTTTAAAATCGGCTCAATATGCGCTGCAAAGCGTTAACCATAAGTGCTCGCAGCGGCTGGCGAACCGTGTCAAATGCGCCTTTTTACGCGGCTTTTGGGCGGCATTGCGGCGCTGGCCATTGGCTTAACGCTTTGATAAAGCCCGCTTTCAACCATTCAGGGACCAACCGGGCATGGCTCACCCGCTTAGCGGCGCAGATCTAGGCACTCTCATGAAGGCAGTCGGCCGGGCCGGTTTGCCGTCAAAGCCGCTTTCCGCAGCGGCGATCGCGGCGGCTGCAACCGCCCGTTGGCCTTTCTCGACGATTGAACAATTCGTGATGGAGGAGCGCCTGCCGCTCCGTGAGGATCTGGCGCCGCCGGTTTTTATCCTCGGTCATTGGCGATCGGGCACGACGCATCTTTACAACATTATGTGCAAAAGCGGCGACTGGGCTTTCGTGCCGCCGGTTGCGACCGGCCTGCCATGGGATCTGTTCGGCATAGTCAGCGTCTTCCGGCCGCTGCTTGAGCGCGCCCTGCCGAAACATCGCTATATCGATAACATCCCCGTCAAACCCGACAGCCCGCAGGAAGACGAGATCGCCATTGCGAATATGACGGACCTCTCCTTCTATCACGCGATCTATTTTCCTTCCGCTTTTTCCGAATTCATGAATCGCGGCCTCTTTTTCGACGGCTGCACGGAAAAGGAAAAGGAGGAATGGCGCGCCCGTTTCTTCTACCTGATGCGCAAATTGACCGCGTATCAGGACGGCAAAAGGCTGCTCATCAAGAATCCGGTTTATACGGCCCGGCTTGCGATGCTGCGGCGGATGTTTCCCGATGCGAAGTTCGTTCACATCCGGCGAAACCCATACGATGTCTTCCTGTCGATGCGGAATTTCTACAAAAAGCTGTTTTCGGAGTTCGCGCTGCAGTCATGGAAACACGTCGATATCGATGAGACAATCCTGAGCGTTTACGAGCGCATGATGACGACGCTCGAGCGCGACGCCGCAGGGCTTTCGCCGCCGGAATATCTCGATCTTACCTATGAGGAGCTCGAAGGCGATGCACTCGGCTGCGTCAGGAAGATATATGATGCGCTTGAGCTTGATGGTTTTGCCAAAGCCGAACCGAATTTTGCGCTTTACATCTCATCGGTTAAAACATTCGAGAAGAATAAATTCGCTTATTCCGACGAGGCTGCCGCGAAGGTTGAGAAGCGCCTCGGGCGGTTCATCGACCAATGGGGTTACGAACGGCCCAGTGAATGAACAAGTGCATGAATAAAGGCGCGGCGTTCGCCTTGGCGCTACTCGTTGGCGCTGCTTCCTGCTCAAAAAAGGCGGAAGCGCCGATCTTCCCGCTTTCATCTTGCCGCCATGTCGATCTCATCGATGCGGCGAGCGGCGAAGTCATCAGCGGTGCGGAAGATATCGCTTTTGACAAAAAGCGCATGCGGCTCATCGTTTCGGCGTATAACCGTCGGGCGGTGGAGCAAGCAGCTGGCGCGGGTGCGGCTACGCTGCCGAATGGCGGCATTTATTCCGTGGCGCTTGATGATCTGCAATCCGGCGCTGACTATTTGAAAGTCGCGCCGCTTATTTCGCCGGACTTGGTGCGCGGCGGTCTTCGCCCGCATGGGATTGATTTCGACGCTGCGGCGGATGAGGTCGTCTTCATAAACCGCGCCTATGACCGGGAAGGGCGGCGATGGCGCATGACGCCTTCAATCATGCGGATCGCTCTCGATGGCGCATTACGAGAAGACAAAGACGCACCGCCATGCTCGGCGAATGGCGTCGCTGTCGATGGCGAAGACATCCTTGTGTCCTTCGACCATGCTGCCTGCGATTGGCGCGCCGGTGTTGAGAATATATTCGGCGAGAAAAAGAGCGGCTTCGTCAGCGAGAAAACCGCCAAGAAATTTGTCGGTGCGCGTTTCGCCAATGGTCTTGCGCGATTGCCATCCGGCGAAATCGCACTCGCGGCGACACGCGAACAATCGGTGCTGATGCTGGAGCAGCAGGGAAAAGCCTACTCAGTCAAAAAACGTATGAGAACGCCCGGGTCGCCAGATAATCTGTCTGTGGATGCAGCGGGCCGCATCATTGCGGCGCTTCACCCGTCGCTTATCTCGATTGCCCTTGAGCGGAAACTTGGCGTGGGCCGCAGCGCCAGCCGCGCCGTCCGCATCGATGCGGAGACGGGTGAAGTCGATCTCCTTTTTGATGATCCGAAAGCGAAATTTATTTCCGCCGCGACGGTCGCGGTCGAGGCCGGCGGCGATCTTGTGCTCGGCTCGGTCATCGATGACGGGATCGTCTTTTGCCGCGGTGAGGCCGGTGAATGACGCTATCGCTTGTCACCGGCGCCGCTGGATTTGTCGGCGGGCATCTGGTCGAGGCCTTGCAAAAATGCGGCGAAGAAGTTCGCGCTCTTGATCTGGCCCCTGTTGCGGGCGTTGACGCCATACAAGGCTCCGTCGTGAACCCGGAGGCCGCGCGGCGCGCCTGCGAGGGCGTTGATTGCGTTTTTCACCTCGCTGGCGATGCGCAGCTCTGGTCGAAGGAAAAAGACCGGTTCGAGCGCATCAATGTAGGCGGGGCGAAAACAATGCTCGCGGCGGCGCGCGCAGCCGGTGTTAAAAAATTCGTCCAATGCTCCAGCCTGACAACGCTTGTCGGGAAGACAACGCCAATTGGCCCGTCGAATGCAGATGAAAGCGTTATGCTGTCTCCCGGCGATATGTTGGGGGTCTATCCGCGGTCGAAAGCGGAAGCCGATCTCGCCGTCATGGCGGCAGCCAGCGAAGGGTTTGACGCTTCAATCGCCATTCCGACCGAACCGCTCGGCGCTGGCGACAAATCCCTGACGCCGCCATCGCGGTTGATCGTCGATCTCCTGAACGGCAGAACGCCGGCGACGATCGATTGCATGCTGAATTTCGTAAGCGCCAAGAGCCTTGCCGAGGGCTTCATCGCCATTCGCGACAAGGGCGAACGCGGCGGGCGTTATCTCCTCGGCGGAGAAAATGTGCCGATGCGCCGCCTGCTTGAAACACTGGCGCGGATTACCGGCAAGAAAATGCCGGGCGCCGAGCTTCCCTATGTGGTTGCTCTCGCCGCCGGCATGGTTGACACGTTGGTTGTTGCGCGAGTCACCGGCAAGCCGCCGGCAGCGCCGCTCACTGGCGTTCGCCTTGCCGGGCGGCGCGTCTCCTTTTCCAGCGAAAAGGCGATGAACGAACTCGGCTGGGGGTCGGAACCGTTCGAAGCCGCGCTTAAGGAAGCCGTCGCATGGTTCAGCGAACAGGGACTCGTTGTATAGGCAGGCAAGTCACGCCGAATAAGTTCTGCCTTTCCATTGCCCGCCGTGTCCAAGCGCATGGTTGATTGCGGATGAAATTGTCATCGCCGTGTAAAGCAGCGCAGCGAGCGGCAGCGCGAATGTTATTAGCGGCGTTTCATCATAGATGCGTGCTGTCGGAAGATAAGTGAGCGCCATTACCGCCCAGGCCGCAGCCGCAATCGCCGCTGCGAGTTCGTTTCCATGTACCGGAAGGCCAAGCGCGATCGCCGGCGCCAGCAAGTAAAGCAGCGCCATGCCGATGACAGCGCCAATGAGCGCAAACCAGTTAAGTCCAAGCTGGGTGAAGGCGGTGCGCGCCACCATTTTCCAGATCGAGCCGAGCGAGCGATTGTCGCGGAGGCTCACCGCCTCGTCCTTCGCAATACCGAGCCAGATTTTGCCGCCAGTTTTCTTGATGGCGCTGGCGAGGGCGCAATCATCGATCAATCTGTCTCTGATTGACGAAACGCCGTCAATCGCCTCAAGCGCGTCGCGGCGAAGGAGCATGCAGCCGCCCGCCGCCGCGGCGACCTCATCATTGGCGTCATTCGAGCGATCAAACGGGTAAAGTTTCTGGAAGAAGAAAACGAAAGCGGGGATGAGGAGGCCGCCCCAGAAACCGCGATTGTCGAGCCGCGCCATTAGGGACGTCAACGCCGTTCCTTCAGCCTTGGCATGCGCGACAAGCTTTTCGAGCGTGTCAGCTTTTAAAATAATGTCGGCGTCGCAAAGAAGGATGTAACTTGCGGCAGGCGCCAAGTCGTTTACGCGTTCAAGTCCTGCATTGACGGCGGAAAGTTTTCCGGTCCAGCCGGGTTCGAGAGTTGGCGCGCGCGTGAGTGCAAAGACGCGCTGATCAGAAAGTTCGATTAAATAATCGCAGTCTGTGTCCCTTTTCGCATTCGCCGCGTTTCCGTCGGTGGTCAAAACGGCCCGCCGCGCCCGTTCGGCGGTGTCGTCGGTCGAATGGTCGTCAACGAGAATGAGGGTCAAACGGCCCGGATAGCCGGACGCCATATGGGCGCTGACGATCGCCTCGATAGACGCCGCTTCGTTGCGCGCCGGGACAATTGCCGCGACCTCGGGCCATGCCTCGAGCCGGGTGGCAGGCAGAAGGCGCTCCAGCGGGCGGAGGACCGGCAGGCGGCGAAACGCTATCCAGCTCCATGCGGCCAAAGAGAGGGTGGATAAAATGAACAAAATCATGTTGTTGGACAGATATCCTCTCACGGGAATGCGGCCATCGCCATAGTCGCCTTGCGATGGCCTGAAAACGCCGTAAACCACGCCGGGAAGCTGTCCATAGCCTTATGACGGAAACGGTCGAAATTCGAAGCGGTTTGAACGCAGTGGAAGCGCCGTCCGGTAAGGGCGCGGCCGACGAGAATTTCCCCGTCGGCTCTTTCCTGCTGCCTAAACGGCTGCGCCCGCATGTGGCGACCTATTACGCCTTCGCCCGAGCCATCGACGATATCGCTGATGACGTGACGCTTGCGCCCGATGAAAAGATCCGCCGTCTCAAGGCATTTGACGCAGCGCTTTGCGGTGAGCCGGGCTATGGCGCTGAATATGCGAAAGCCCATGCATTGCGCGAAAGCATGCAAGCGACCGGCGTGCCGACTGTGCATGGCTCCGACCTTGTCGCGGCATTCGTGCAGGACTGCGAAAAGCTCCGTTACCATTCCTGGGAGGAATTGCTCGGCTACTGCGAAAAGTCGGCGAACCCGGTCGGGCGGTATCTTCTAGATCTGCATGGCGAAGATCGAAGCGGTTACAGATATTCAGACGCGCTTTGCACGGTCCTGCAGATTGTCAATCATCTTCAGGATTGCGCTGACGACAAGCGCGGCCTCGACCGCGTCTATGTGATCGATGCCTGGCTCGAAAAGGAAGGCGGCGTCGTCGATGACATCGATGGCGCTTCTTCTTCGCCGGCGCTGCGTAATGTCTTCGACCGCATGCTGAATGGCTGCGAGGATTTGATGGTCGATGCGCGCCGCTTGCCGTATGCGTTGAAGAACCGTCATCTAGCAATGGAATCGGCGGTGATCGTTCGTCTCGCCGACCGTTTGATCGAACTCCTTCGCAAGGGCGATCCGATTGCTTCGCGCGTGGCGCTCAAAAAGCCCGATTTCGTCGTCGCGGGTCTCGCCGGCGCCGTGTCCGGCTATTTCGCAGCGGGCAGAGGCGCATGACCGATCTAAACTTTCAGTGCCGTTGCGGAGAGGTCAAAGGCGTCGCCCGTGATGCTGGCGGCCCGATGGGCATACGAGTCATCTGCTATTGCGCCGATTGTCAGGCCTTTGCGCATTTTCTGGGGTGTGAAGATGAGTATCTGGACGCTGCCGGCGGTTCAGACATCTATCAAACTTCGCCGTCGCGGCTCGAAATTACGCAAGGCATGGACTTGCTGAAGAGCGTTGTCGTCGGACCAGATGCCCGCCTCCATCGCTTTTATGCGTCCTGCTGCAAGACGCCGATCGTCAATACGATTCCCGGGCGCAAACTGCCATTTGCCGGAACGCTTGTTCGCAATTACGACCCATCACGCCGGGAGAGACTTTTCGGCGATCCGAAAACGTCGGTGTTTGCAAGCGCCGCCAATGGCGATCCGCCGACGAAGGCGCAAATTGCGACGCCCTTTCTCATCTTCAATTTAATGCGCCGCGCGGCGCGGGAATGGATGAGCGGCAATTCGAAGAAGAATGTTTTTCTTGACGCTGAAGACAGTGGGAAAGTGACGCCGCAATTCCTGTCGGCGGAGGAGCGGTCCGCTCTCGATGCAAGAGCCGTCGAGAGCGCGCGCAAGCGGGCGGCGCGCTTATGACGGCGGCTGCGATTGATATGAAGGAAGCGCAGCGCCGCGCTGAAGAGACGGTCAAACGCTCGGGCACTTCTTTTGCGGCGGGTATGGCGATACTGCCGAAGAAACGGCGTTACGCGATGCACGCCGTCTACGCCTTTTGCCGCGAAGTCGACGACATCGCCGATGATGACGGCATATCCTGCGCGGAAAGAAAAAAAAGGCTTGCCGAATGGCGCGCCGAGATCGACCGGCTTTTTGAAGGCGCCCCTCAATTTCCGACCGGCGTTGCGTTGTTGGCGCCCGTTCGCGAATTCGGTCTCGAAAAGCGCGAATTCGAATTGATGATCGAGGGCATGGAGATGGATGCGGACGGCCCCATCGTCGCGCCGTCCATGGAAACGCTCCTTGCTTATACGCGGCGCGTCGCCGGCGCGGTCGGCATGTTGTCGATGCCGTGTTTCGGCGCGGAAAAGAGCGACGCAGCGGACCGCTTCGCCCTGTCGCTTGGCGATGCGCTGCAACTAACGAACATTTTGCGCGACGTTGGCGAGGACGCGGCGATCGGGCGGCTCTATCTTCCCGCCGAACTGTTCGAGAAATACGGGGTTCCGAAAACGCCTGTAAACATTGTCGGCGCAAAGGGCCTTGCCGATGTCGCGCGCGATCTTGGCGCAATCGCCAAACAGAAATTTTCTGACGCGCGCGCGGCTCTCGCTGAACTTGACTGGCGCACGGTGCGTCCGGCGCTTTTGATGATGGGCGTTTACGAGGCGTATTTGAGGAAGCTCGAAACGCGCGGCTGGGACCGCATTGGCGAGCCGCTTTCAATTTCAAAACTGGAAAAAGGCGCAATCGCGCTTCGCTACGCTCTCGCGCCGCCGCTTGGCGCGAAAAACTGACAAATACATATGACTGTTCAACAGCCGCGCATCCACATTATCGGGGCCGGGCTTTCGGGCCTCTCGGCGGCGGTGCGTCTTGCCGATCAAGGCGCCAATGTGACGATCTATGAATCGGCCGGCCACGCTGGCGGTCGGTGCCGGTCGTTTTTCGATCGCACGCTTGAGCGCGATATCGACAATGGCAATCACCTCATCATGTCAGGCAATTACGCCGCGCTCGATTATTTAAAGCGCATCGGGTCCGACGATGCGCTTATTGGCCCGGCTGACGCCTCCTATCCCTTTGTCGACATCCAGACGGGCCGGCGCTGGCGCGTAAAAATCAATGACGGGCTATTTCCGGCCTGGATATTCGACAAAGGCGCGCGCGTTCCGGAAACGGGCGTCATTGATTATCTCAAAGCCGCCGGGATTGCGCTTGCGGGACCGAACGCAAGAGTCACCGATGTCGTTGATCCGGGCGGCCCGCTTTACAAATCCTTCTGGGAGCCGTTGACGCTCGCTGTTCTCAACACGACGCCGGAACTGGGGCAGGCGCGGCTTTTATGGTCCGTCATTCGCGAGACGTTTGCGCTTGGCGGCGGCGCGTCGCGTCCGCTAACGGCGAAAAAAGGTTTGGGCCCCGCCTTCATCAATCCGGCGCTTTCGCATCTTCAACGCAAGGGCGCTGTGGTTCGCTTCAATGCGCGCCTCCGCGCCGCTGAGTTTTCTGGCGACAAGGTGACGGCGCTCGATTTCGGCGATGAAATAATTGATGTTTCAGATGCGCAAGTGATTTTCGCCGTGGCGCCTTCGCGGTTGAAGCAACTGATTCCGGATATCGATCCGCCCGACGACAACGCCTCGATCCTCAATGTTCATTACCGAATAGCCGGCGCGGTTCCGGCTGCGACGCTCGGCGATTCGCCGTTTATCGCGCTTTTATCGTCCGACGCGCACTGGGCGTTTGTGCGCGAAGACGTCATCAGCCTTACCGTGTCAGCGAGCCATGCGATCGGCATGGATGACGTTCCGAACAGGCAAGCAGCTGACAAGATGTGGCGCGAGGCGCAAATCGCGCTCGATCTTGGCGACATGCCGTATGAGGCCGTGCGCGTCATTCGCGAGCGGCGCGCAACGCCCGACCAGTCGCCGGCGGCGGCGCAAAAGCGGCTCAAACCCGTAACTCGCTGGCGCAATTTGACTCTCGCCGGTGATCACACGGATACAGGCGTTCCCGCGACGATCGAAGGTTCGATCAGGTCCGGCGAGAAGGCTGCTGGAATTGTTTTGAAAGCGAGGAGCGCCGCATGAGCGGTTTTGTTGCAATAATCTGCGGTCTGAAATCGGAAGCGGTCGCCGTTAAGGCGAGCGCAAAGCGCGCTGGCGTAAACGCATCGAAATTCCGGATCGGCGTTTCCGGCGCCAATGCCGACCGCGCTGAAGCAATCGCCCGCGACTTTCTCGCCGATGGTGCCAGGGCGATCATCAGCGCCGGGCTTTGCGGCGGCCTCGATCCGGCGCTGAAAAGCGGTGACATTGTGCTGGGCGAGCGCGTTGTCTCGGCGAAGGGCGACGTCGTTCTCTCGGACAAGGCGCTGATGGCGGCGGCCGACAAATTCTCGCTCCGCCATGTCGCGGTTTTCGGCTCAGACGAGATTGTCGATACGCTCGACAAGAAAGAAGCGCTGTTCCGGCGTTATGCGTCCGAGACGGTCGACATGGAAAGCCATGGCGCGGCGCGCGCGGCGGCGGCCGCTGAAATTCCGTTCATCGCGATCCGGGTGGTTGCTGACGGCGCCAACCGTGTCTTGCCGAAGGCGGCATTGGGCGCGGTGACGCCGTCGGGCGGCGTCAATGTGATGAGCGTTTTGACCGAATGTGTGAAGGCGCCCCAGCAATTTGAGCAGATCGCCATGCTGGGACGCGATTCAAGCGCCGCGACCGATGTCTTACGCCGCGACTTCGGCGACCTTCTCGGCGCTTTTCTTCTCGCTCTCGATCTTTGACATTATCAACTGAATTCTGAACGAGCTTCGGTCGAAAGCATCGAGCAGGAAAGAATGTATTCGGCATGCCCGTCATCGTCGTTCCACGCGTCAGTTTTTTCGACGCATTTCCAGCCCCATTTGCTCGTATCGCGCCGCCTCAGACCGCCCTTTTCTTCAACCAACGGCGCGGTCAGCATTTCGATCGCGTCTATTCTCCACGCATAGATCAGTGGCGGGGCGTCACTCTGATTGCATAGCCGTTCAAAATAAGAGAAGGGATCGACGCTAATCGTGATCTCGCCCTTGTACCAGCCCCCAACGTGGTAGGTGCCCCCACGAACAGCGCTTTGATAAGCCACACAACCGAAATCCAGCACAATCCAACCAGCGCCAACGTGGACAAGCTTGCCGACGACCCGATATTGGTCGTCTTCGATATGCATAATTGACGGCGTACGGGCAGCGCCTTCATCCAAAGACGTCAAATTTTTTGAAAAGAACTCTAGCGCAAACTCAGTGCGCATCCCCGTTTCGAAGTTACCGTAGTTGCCGTCCTGTATGATCCATGACGCCAATCCGATTTTCAACTTGTCGGCCGGGATCGATACAGGCGCAGCGGGTCTATCCTCGACGTGACGCCGGTCGCCAATTGAACTCATGCCGCCGCTGGTTGCTTTACTCACCACGTGTTCGCCGTCATGAACGAGGTAGGTCGAATGGTATTTTTTCTCCGCCGAAGTCGTCCATCGTCGGTCTCCCCGTTTGCTGCCGGGGAGCATTCAACCATCAATCAGCCCAAAGAAAAAGGAGCCGGGCGACGAACCTCAGGCCGCGACTTCGGCGACCTTCTTAGCGCTTTTCTTCTCGCTCTCGATCTTTGACATCTCTTCATCGACGAGCTTCTCGTGCACGTCCTCGGCCGGGCGCGCATTGGCGAGATTGATTTCCGGCGCCATCGGGCCTTCGGTCTTGATCTTGAACATGTTCGGAATGCGGAACATCTTCATGGGGTTTTTGACGGCATCCATCGCCGCCGTCGGCTCATAGCCGCAATGGGCCATGCAGTTCGAGCATTTCTCGTATTTGCCCGTGCCATAGCTATCCCAGTCCGTCGTTTCCATCAGTTCATTGAACGATGAGACATAGCCTTCGCCGAGAAGGTAGCAGGGCTTCTGCCAGCCGAAAACGTTGCGCGTCGGCGAGCCCCATGGCGTGCAGAGATATTCCTCATTGCCGGCGAGGAAGTTGAGGAACAGCGAGGAGTGCGAAAGGTTCCATTCGCGTCCGCGCTCCTTGCCGAGGCGGAAAACGTCGCGGAAGAGGTTCTTCGTCTTCTCGCGTGACAGGAAGTGCTCCTTGTCTTCGGCGCGCTCATAGGCGTAGCCCGGCGAGATCGAGATGTTGCAACCAAGATCGGTCGCGAAATCGAGATAATCGGCGACCTGCTTCGCGCTCATATTATCGAAGATCGTCGCATTGACGTTGACCTGGAAGCCTTTTTCCTGCGCCGCCTTGATTGCTTTCACGGCAATCTTGAAGGTGCCTTTCTGGTCGACCGCGCGATCATGCTCTTCTTCCAATCCGTCGAGATGGACCGAGAAGAAGAGGAAGGGCGAGGGCGTGAAGAGATGCAGCTTTTTCTCAAGCAGCAGCGCGTTGGTGCATAGCGACACGAATTTCTTGCGTGCGACAATGCCTTCGACGATCTCGCCGATTTCCTTGTGGATGAGCGGCTCGCCGCCCGGAATGGCGACAACAGGCGCGCCGCATTCGTCAACCGCGTCGAGGCATTCCTGAACGGAAAGGCGCTTGTTGAGGATCGGCGCGGGGTAATCGATCTTGCCGCAGCCGGGGCAAGCGAGATTGCAGCGGAAGAGCGGCTCAAGAAACAGTACGAGCGGATATTTCTTCCGGCCCATGATCTGCTGCTTCATGACGTAAGCGCCGACGCGGACCTGTTGGTGCAAAGAAACTGACATCCCCGGATACTCCGATCTTAATTCGTGTTCTCGTTAGGCGGGTTCGACGGCCCAGGATTCCATGGCGTCTTTCGGACGCGGCACGTCGGCGAGTTCCCGCGGCAGTTTGAAGTGTATGTTTTCCTCAACGCCGTCCAGCGTTTCGACCGTAACGGCGCGGTATTCACGAAGGCGCGTGATCGTTTCCTGAACCAGCGTTTCAGGCGCTGAGGCCCCGGCCGTGATGCCGACTTTTGAAACGCCCTCAAGCCAGGCGGGATCGAGCATCGTCGCGTCTTCGATGAGATAGGAAGGGAGACCGAAATTCTCGCCGATCTCGCGCAGGCGGTTTGAATTCGACGAATTATTGGCGCCGACGACGAGCAGGAGATCGACCTGTTTTGAAAGCGCGATGACCGCTGTCTGCCGGTTCTGCGTCGCGTAGCAGATGTCGCGGGTATCGGGGCCGACAATATTCGGGAATCGTTCTTTCAGGGCGGCGATAACGTCTTTGGTGTCGTTCACAGACAGCGTCGTCTGTGTGACGAAAGCAACGCGCTCGGGGTCCGCGACTTCAAGCTTTTCAACTTCTTCGACTTCACAAAGAACGTGAACCGTTCCCGGTATCTGGCCGAGCGTTCCTTCAACTTCCGGATGGCCGAGATGGCCGATCAGAACGATGTCGTAGCCCTTCTCGGCGTATCGGCGTCCTTCCTTGTGAACTTTCGTCACGAGCGGGCAGGTTGCATCGATGACGCCGAGTTCTCTTTCAAGCGCGCCGTTTTCAACTTTGCGGGAGACGCCATGCGCCGAAAAGACAGTGACGGCGCCGGTCGGAATTTCGTTGATCTCTTCAACAAAGATCGCGCCGCGTTCGCGAAGCGTGTCGACGACGCGTTTATTGTGAACGATTTCGTGGCGGACATAGACCGGCGCGCCGTATTTTTCGAGCGCGCGTTCAACGATGTCGATCGCCCGTTCAACGCCGGCGCAAAATCCGCGCGGCTGGGCGAGTATCACCCGCAAACTGTTCTTCGTGTCGTTCATTACGCCGACCTTTGTTCCGTTATCGACCCAGCGCGCTGGTGCAATGGATGAAGACGGCGACTGGAGCCGCCATCAGCCCGATCTCAGAAATTCCCCTGCGGCCTTGTTATTCCACGCCCCAAACTGGCCGGCAACCGGCCTTGGCGCGCGAAAAAGCCCGCCTGGACCGGCAGCCTATAACGCGTTCCGCGCTGCACTGCAAAAGATTGGTGGATCACAAAGCGATCAATGGGTTAGCCGCTCACAGAGTGTTGTTGAATGTGTCAATCGGTGGGGCGGTTGAGCATCGTCACTGGCGCGGCTAAGGAGCGCCAAACTGCAGTATGAGGGGCGCCTGCCAATGACCGTCTTTGAAAGCCGCATCAAGGAGACCGCAGCGCTTGTTGAAACCGCGCTAGACGGTTTCCTGCCGCGCCGGTCCGGGCCGCTCGGCCGGGTGGTCGACGCCATGCGCCACGGAGCGCTTGATGGCGGCAAAAGGCTGCGTCCGTTTCTCGTTATTGCATCGGCGGACATGTTCGACGCGCCGCGTGCGCGGTCCATCCGAGCCGGTTGCGCGGTCGAGATGATCCACTGCTATTCGCTGATCCATGACGATCTTCCGGCCATGGATGACAGCGATTTGAGGCGCGGACGTCCGTCGGTGCACCGCGCCTATGACGAGGCGACGGCGATTCTCGCCGGCGACGCGCTCCTGACGCAGGCCTTTGAAATTCTCGCTGAGCAAGAGACCCATCCCGATGGCGCAATCCGTTGCCGCCTAGCGCTTGAACTCGCCAGAGCCTCCGGCAAGCAAGGAATGGTCGGCGGCCAGATGATCGACATCTATGCCGAGCAGAAGGATTTCGATCTTGCCGGCATTGAAGAATTGCAGCGGTTAAAGACGGGCGCCATCATCCGCTTCTCGGCGATCGCCGGCGGCATTGTCGGCGGTGCGAAGGAAAGCGAAGTCGAGGCGCTGCGTCTTTATGCGGAAGATCTCGGCCTAGCCTTCCAGATTGTCGATGACCTTCTCGACACTTTTGGCGACGCTGAAGCGCTCGGAAAGCCGGTCGGGCAGGACGCCGACATGGACAAGGCGACTTTCGTCAAACTTCTGGGAGCCGAAGGGGCGCGCGATGAAGCAAAGCGTCTCGTTGAACGGGCCAAGTCGCATCTTGCGCCATTCGGCGCGCGCGCCGAACCGCTAAAAGGCGCCGCTGACTTTGTGTTCCAGCGGAAGAACTAGCGGCGCGTTTTTACCGTCAGCGCTGCGAAATTGTTGATCTCGTCAATCTCGTCGACGCGACACCATGTCGGCAGGCCCGCATCATCGGTCGGATGGAAACATCCATCCGCCATGATATTGATCGTGCGTGATTGAAATTTGGGGCCCTCCACGGGGCCGACCGGCGTGACCGGTATTTGCGCGTCGCCGTAAAGGAAAGTGACGTAACCGACAAAGGACTGCTCCTCGCCGGGCGCCATCGGACCAGTTGTCTCGATCGCCTCGCATCCGGGAATAGTGCCTGTCGCGCGCATCGCATCGGTCAACGGGCATTTGAGAAAGACAAGCGGCCGACGCGGCGCGCGGTCGAACGCCATTACGCGGAAAGGCGCTGCATCGGCGAGACCGATATTCTTGACCGTCACGGAAACTTTTGCGCTCGCCTGTTCAACGCGCAGGAATTTCACTTTTGTGACGATGAGGTCGGCGAGAATTGACGATCCGCCCGAAATGGCGAGGTCGACGCAAAGAGTATTGTTGTCTTCATCGTCTTCTTCGACCTGATCGTCGATGTCGGCGAAGCCGCAAACCTGATAGGCGCCGACAGGCAAATGCGACGGCGCCGTCGCGGTGATTTTTGTGCTTACCGTATTGCCGGGGCCAAGACTTGAATCCGGCTCAAGTGGCCATTCGCCGAAATCGGCCGACGGTGTCGTTTCGCCGTCCTTGTAAAGCGCGATGATATTTGCGGCGCCGGCCTCACCGATGGCTGCGGCGCGGCCGCCGACATTCTTTACTGTCATGCTGACATTTACGTTCTCGCCAGGCGCGATCTGCGAGGGATCGAGCGTCAGGTCGGAGACAACCAAGTCAGGCGTTGAACAGGCGGCGACGGCGAGGGCGAAAAAGCCAAGCACGCCTATGCGCAGCGTAAACATCCAGATCCCCACAATTTCCCCGCCGCAGACTGTGCGCCCGGCGGCGGTTCGGGGTCAAGCTTTCGCCTTAAGGTTGTCCGGGCGCTTCTCCGGCAGGCGCCATCAGGTAACGCACGCGGTCAATGTCGCCGTCGGTTTTTGCGGGCTTCACACCCAGAATATCGGCGATCATGCCGTAAATCTCGACATTGTCGAAAGTCTCCGCATAAACGCCGTCGCGAAAGCGCGGACCTTCGCCGATGAAGGTCGCCAGCATGTCGGGCGCATGCCGGTCATAGCCGTGATTGCCGAAAGGCGGCTTTGCATCCTCGCCATAGCGCGAGGGTAGTTTGTGCTGCCAGAGCAGCCAGCCTTCATCGGCGACGGCGACAATGTCGCCGGTTCGATCGGGGTTATTCATGCGCCAGCGTTCGGGCAGGTGCTCGCGGCGGTAAACGCGCATATGCGGATTGGCGTTTGCGAGCTTGTTGTAGATTTCGTCGGTATTACCGTGCGGCGTGAAAATATGAACGAGCGCATCGGTGCCTGCGCCTTCAGGTCCTTGAAACTCAGGAATGAAAACATCGTCGAGCGAGATGTAATCGTCGAGATAGACAAGATTTCCCGGCGGCACATTCGTCATGCCGTGATCTGCGACCACGATGACATTCAGCCTGTCGCCGAGGCCAAGCTTGTTCACGCCATCGATCAAAGCGCCGATATTGTTGTCGACATCGGCGATTGCGTCGCGCTCCTGCGGCGATCCGACGCCGTTCCAGTGTTCGGCTGAATCAACCGCGTGGAAATAGATCGTGACGAGTCGCGGGCGCTCCGCTTCCGGTTTTGAAAGCCATTCAAGCACTTTTGCGACGCGGTCAGGGAAAGGCATGGTGTGTTCATAGGGGAGCCAGTAATCGGGCCGCTTGCCGTTGATGGCGGCTTCGGATCCGAGCCAGAAAAGCGTTCCTGCTTTCACGCCCTGTTTTTCCGCTGTCACCCAGATCGGTTCGCCGAGCCACCATTCAGATTGTCCGTGATCGACGCGGCGCATCGTGCGGTCGAGCGAACGCGAATAGGTTTCATTGGAAACGATGCCCGTGTGTTCGGAATAGAGCCCTGTCGCAATCGCGTAGAAGTTGACGAAGGTGATGCTCGGCATCACCGGAACCATCGACCCGCGAACCCCTTCAGCTGCGAGACGGCGCATATTCGGCGCGGCGTCGGGAAAGCGGTCGATTGCGTCGGCGCGCAATCCGTCAACGCCGATCAGGAGAACGATCTGGTCGTTCTTCGCGGCTGGCGCGCTTGCGCTTGATGCGGCGATCTCCTGCGGCGCTGGCGCGGTGGCGCAGGCGGCGATGGCGAGAAAGGCGAATAGGAAGAGCGGGCGGGGGAGAGAGATGCGAAATGACATGATCTCGCCCCTAGCATGGGTTTCTGACAGTTGCGAGACGGCGCGATAACGCTGAAATCGGGGCCGAAAAGCCGGTCAAACCGAAAAAAATTTGGGGGCCGTTAAGGGGCTGAATTCATTTGGCGAATTCTATCCATCCCCCAGGTTATCCTACACCTTATCCCCCACCTTATCCTCCGGTTTATCCCCCACTTTATCCGACACCTTTGTGGCGGGTGTATCCTTCTGCCTCGATTGTAGGAGAGATATCGATGTTGAACGAAACGGGACTTTCGGAAAAGCAGGACGCAGCGATGGCGGCTGAACCTGCTGTGTTCGATCC
This sequence comes from Parvularculaceae bacterium, assembly GCA_041398085.1. Taxonomy (GTDB): domain Bacteria; phylum Pseudomonadota; class Alphaproteobacteria; order Caulobacterales; family Parvularculaceae; genus Amphiplicatus. The sequence continues at coordinate 18,963 of JAWKVJ010000027.1, read as the reverse complement.
GTATGATACGGACAAAACGTCTGGATCCCGCGTCAATACTGGAATCGTCCTATGCCCTGCCGGTCGAACAATGCGGCCCATGCGGATAAAAGAGATGATTAGGGGCTCAGGGCGCGGGAATTGTGATGTTGTCATTCCGGGGCCGCGCCGCTCCGGAATGACAGGCTGTTTCAGTGATGCGCGTATTGAGCAACCGACGTGCAAACAAGGCCGCAGGTTATTCGGACGGAATTCCACATTCGGAAGTTTCGCAGTGGATGAAGTATCAGCGGGCGAAATGAAAAGAACGGATCAGGCTGACTTGCCGCTCTTTTCTCCGTTACCGGAGGGTTTTTCTTTGCGCGGTTTTGGGGCGCGGATGAACGTGCCGAGAAACTCGTCTTCCTCGGTTTCACGCAGGCGGCGGAAAAGGCTGTCGGCGCGCGCGCGCCGCGTCAGCGGCGTTTCGCCAAGTTTCTGGAATAGATCCTCGACCGACTGTGGAGTCGTTCGGCGCATTACGCTGCCCCCGCCCTTTATTGCCCTTGGATACGCCTTGTTACTCTTTGTTCAGGATGAAGGGTGATTCGCAATTCTTAATGAAAGGTTAACGCAAAGACGACATCTCGCCGCGACTGGGACCAACCGGGCCTCAGGATTTGGCGAGCCCGCCGACAAGCGCGTATTTTGTATGAACGTAGTCCTCAATCCCGTATTTCGATCCTTCGCGGCCAAGCCCGGAATCCTTGACGCCGCCGAAAGGCGCAACCTCCGTCGAGAGGATTCCCTCATTGACGCCGACCATGCCGTATTCAAGTTTTTCCATGACGCGAAAAGCGCGGCCGAGATCCTGGGTGTAAAAATAGGAGGCAAGGCCGTATTCGGTGTCGTTGGCCATGGCGATCGCTTCTTCTTCCGTTTCGAATCTGAAGAGCGGCGCAACGGGCCCAAACGTTTCATCGCTCGCGATCAGCATTTCGGGCGTCACATCGCGCAGCACCGTAGGCTCGAAAAAGGTAAGGCCTTTTTGATGGCGATGACCGCCGGCGATGATGCGCGCGCCTTTGGATGAAGCGTCTTCAATATGTTGCTCGACTTTCTTCACCGCAGCTTCATCGATAAGCGGACCTTGCTCGGTTCCCTCGTTGAGGCCGTCCCCGACCTGAAGGCGCGCAGCGCCGGCTGCAAATTTTTCAGCGAAAGCGTCATAGATGCCGGCCTGGACGAGAATGCGGTTTGCGCAAACGCAAGTCTGGCCGGAGTTTCTGTATTTGCAGATGAGCGCGCCTTCGACCGCGCGGTCGAGGTCGGCGTCGTCGAAAACGATGACGGGCGCATTGCCGCCAAGCTCCATCGACACGCGCTTCATATGCGCCATCGCCTTGGAGGCGAGGCTTTTGCCGATTTCAGTCGAACCAGTGAACGTGATTTTACGAAGCTTCGGATTTTCGCACATTTCATCGGCGATCGCCGACGCCTTGCCGGTGATGATGTTGATAACGCCTTTCGGAATGCCGACATCTTCGGCGAGAACGCCATAAGCAAGCGCCGAGAAGGGCGTCTGGCTCGCCGGCTTGGCGACGATCGTGCAACCGGCGCCCATCGCGGCGGCGGCTTTGCGGGCGATCATCGCAGTCGGGAAATTCCAGGGCGTGATCGAACCGACGACGCCGACCGGCTCTTTCGTGACGATGATGCGCTTGTCGGCCCATGGCGAGGGGATGACGTCGCCATAGATGCGCCGCGCCTCCTCGCCGAACCAGCGGAAGAAGCTCGCGGCGTAGGCGACTTCGCCCATCGCCTCTTTCAGCGATTTGCCCATCTCGATGGTGAGGATGCGCCCCAGCTCTTTCTGGTTGTCCATCAGCGCTTCGTAGAATTTCCGACAGATTTCAGCGCGTTCGGCCGCCGCCTTGTCGCGCCAGAGGAGGAAGGCTTCATGCGCGTCGGCGATGGCCGCGGCCGTTTCTTCCCTGCCGAATTTCGGGACCGACCCGATGATCTCGCCAGTCGCCGGATTGTTGACCTTGATCCGCGCCTCGCCGCCGACCCAGGCGCCGTTAATGTAGCAATCTTCCTTGAAAAAGCGGCTGTCGATCATGGCTGGCTCCCTGGATATTCGGCGCACTCGATAGTCCCTATTTTCCGGCTTGGCCAGCGAACGGAGCCCCTGCAATGAGCAGATTGCGACTGCGCCCCGAACTTGAGCGCCGCCGCGCAAGGGGCGACATTGGCGGCGAACAAAGAGGTCTCGATGACTGTCAGCTATGAAATGAAGAGCGACGCTGTAGCGCTCATTACCCTTCAACGCCCGAAGGCGCTTAACTCCTTCGACGCTCAAATGCGCAAGGAATTTCTGGATGCAGTGAGCCGCGCGACTTCCGACGCCTCGGTGCGCGCTTTTGTCATAACCGGCGAAGGCCGGGGTTTCTCGGCTGGCGCCGATGTCACGGACGTCGCTGGATCGCGAAATGTGGAGGACGTATTGAACGCCGAATATGGCGCGTTCCTGTCAGTCATCCAGGGCTCGGAAAAACCGGCGATCGCCGCGATTAACGGGCCCGCCGCCGGGATCGGCATGACGCTCGCGCTCACATGCGACCTTCGCGTCATGGCTGAGGACGCCTATCTGATGAGCGCCTTCGCCAATATCGGGTTAGTCCCTGATGGCGGTTTGTCTTGGCTGTTGACGCAGGAAGTCGGTTATGCGCGCGCCTATCAGATGGCGATCGAAGCTGAAAAAATATCAGCTGCGCGTTGCCTCGACCTTGGCCTCGTCAATCGCGTCGTCGCCACTGGCGATGTCGTTTCGAACGCGCTCGACTGGGCTTCTTCAATTGCTGAACGCGCGCCTATCGCCATGGGACTGACCAAGCGCGCCTTCAGGGCGGCGGCGCAATCGGGGCTTCGAAACGCCATGGCGATGGAAGCGATGTTTCAACGCACGGCAATTGCAACTGAAGATTGCCGTGAAGGCGTGATGGCTCTGATGGAAAAGCGCAAGCCGCAATTCAAGGGCCGCTGATAGCCTTATCGCGGCACCTAAAAAGGCGCGTATCGCAGGATGAAAATTGATGCAGCGCCGGCAATGCAAAGGCCGGGGCCAAATGGAATTTCCTGGTTGCGTTCGATTTTGGCGCCGCGCAGCCCGGCGATAAGGATCGCAAAGAGCGTAATTGCGGCGGCGTTGAAAATCGTCGCCGGCAGCAAGGTCCATCCGCACCAGGCGCCGATTGCTGCGATCAGTTTTGCATCGCCTTGTCCAAGGCCTTCGCGGTCGCGCAATTTCTTGAAAGCGTATCCCATGACGCGGAAAGCGGCATAGCCAATTGCAGCGCCGATGGCGGCGTCTTTTAAAGATGCAAAAAGCCCAAACGCGTTGGCGGTAAGCCCGGCGCCGATCAGCGGCAGTGTCAGCGCGTCGGGAAGATAGCCGGTGTCGTAGTCGATAAAGGCGAGGGCGATGAGCGTGAAGAGGAAAATGGCTGCGCAAAGCGCGGCGGGCGTCAGCCCGAACGCGGCAACGGATGCGACCGCGACGAGCCCGCCCAGCGCCTCGACAATTGGATATCGCAGGGAGATCTGCGCGCCGCATTTTCGGCAGCGGCCATTCTGGATGGCAAAACTCGCCAGCGGGATCAGTCCCCATGGCGGAATTGGCGCTCGGCATGACGGGCAAAAGGACCCCGGTGTCGCCAGGCCGCCCCGCGGTCGGCCGGGTTCCGCCAGCCCCCACAGGGCCGGCCCCCGATAGATAACGACATTCACAAATGAGCCAATGGCGAGGCCAAAGACTCCGGCAATAAGTAGGAACAGCCAGGAGCCGGATGCGCACATCATAGGCTCCTCCGAAATCGTCTCGCCGCCGTAATGCCCTGCATTGGAGATTTAGACCTCTTCTAATTCGCAATTATAGGGAATTTGTCATGAAAAATATCGGCTTATTCGAGTATGAGGGCGACCCATGACAATATCTCGTTGGGAATTACGGCCCGATTTTGCTACAAACCATGCTAGGAGAGAGATGGTGCCGGGACGGTTCGCCCCGGGCCGGCGTTTACAGAGGCTATAGTTGGCCATTTTGAGAATTGATAATTTCGGCGGCTCTGCAGCTGCAGCCGACGCGGTTCGCGACCGCGTGGGCGCGATCCTGCGCGGAAAAACGGCCGGAAAGGCGCTTGGCGCCGGTTCGGCGCGCATAGTCGAATTCGTACTGATGTCTGGAATTGCGGTTATCTTCGGCTTGCTCTTCTGGACCGCGTTCAGCCCGTTGCCAAATCCGCCAACAACGCCGCCGCCTCGCGCTGCTGCGCCAGCAGAAATCGTGACAGGTCCGGTCAACCCGTTTGGTGAGGCAGCGAACAACGGTCCAGCTCCGCCAGTGGAGACCGGTCCTGATCTTGCCGAAACGACGCTCAATCTAACGCTTCACGGTACGTGGATCGACGAGAATGGCGGCACGGCCATCATCGGAACGCCCGACGGCAAGCAATCTCGTTATGCGGTGGGCGACACAATTACGTCAGGTGCAAAACTTGAGCGAGTTTATCGTGATCAGGTCGTGCTCAATCGTAGCGGAATCAGGGAATCCTTGCGCCTAATAAATAGAGAGCCGTCGATCATACCAGTTGCGCCGCGTCAGAGCGCCCCTGCTGCGGCGTCGGTCGATATTGGCGCTGGGCTCTCGGAAGTCAGCAAGCTGGTGGTGGTTGCGCCGGAAATTGACAAGGTTGGCAACGTCAAACTGACTCTTGCACCGGCTGGCGATGAAAACGCGTTCGAACAGCTCGGTTTCCGCGATGGCGATCACCTTGTTGCAATTGACAGTGTGCCGGTAGGACAGGATATCGCAGGCGCTGCATCGAGATTGAGCAGCCTTGCAGGCAAGAAAACGGTCACGATATCCGTTGAGCGCGACGGGGTAGTCGTGCCGATCGAGATCGGCGCAAAATCATATGCGCCTCAGTCAGAAGCGCCGGTCAGGGATTGACGAAATGAGATTTGTAACGGGCGTTTTCTGTGCTCTGTTTGTCTTGACCAGTGTCGCGCACGCACAGCAGCAAAGCTGCGGCGAGGCGCTGAACCTTGAGGACGCCGACATCCGTTCGGTAGTTGACGAGATTGCACTGAGGACAGGTAAGAAGTTCGTCATTGATCCGCGTGTTTCTGGCCGGATTACCATCAAATCGCCGCCGAATGGCGGGCTCTGCCCTGAAGAGGCCTGGGAGCTGTTTCAAGCCGCTTTGCGGGTTACTGGCTTTACCGCAACGCCGATCAATGGTGACAGTTACAAAGTCATTCCTATCCAGGAAGGCGCGCGCGCTGCGGGCCCGGTCGGGAAGGCGGAAGCTGGCGATTTCGTCACGCAAATCGTGCGGCTAAACCATGTCGATGCGCGCGAAGCCGCAGCGAACCTTGCACAGATCATTTCCGAGCGCGGCGTCGTCGCGCCCGTTCGTTCGAGTAATGCGGTTATCCTTGTTGACAGTTCGGACAATATTCGCCGCCTCCGTGAAGTCCTTGCGCAAATCGATCGTGATACGACTGTCTATAGAACCGTGCCGTTAGAGAACGCGTCGGCTACGGAAGTCGCTCGCGTGGTTTCGAAACTTGCCCAGGAGCTTCAGCAAGAAGGTGGTCAGACAACGGCTGGTAACGTCAGCGTTGTCCCGGTCCCGGCAAGCAACAGCATTCTTATCCGCGCCGAGCCGCAGGTATTAAACCGTCTCATAGGGGTTGTTACTGAACTCGACCGTATCGGTCAGACTAAATCAGATCTTTCCGTTATCTCGCTCAACCATGCTGACGCCGAGGAAATGGCGACGTTATTGCGCGAGATTGCAAATGCTCAACCGCCCGCCCTTGGCGGAGCCGGTGGCGATCCGGCAGCCGCGCCTGCTGCGCCGTCCGGCGATTCCCGCGCAACCATCACGTTTCACAAGCCGACCAATTCGGTCATTATTTCCGGCGACGCCGATATTCAGCAAACACTGCGTCGCGTCGTCGAACAACTTGATGTTCGCCGCCCACAGGTCCAGATCGAAGCGATCATTGTTGAAGTTTCCGACAACACTGCGCGCGAACTCGGCGTTCAGTATTTTCTGACGCCGACAAATAGCTCAAAGCGCATCCCTTTTACTGCGACGAATTTCCAATCGGCGCAAACAAATCTCCTCGCTTCGGCGGGTTCGCTTCTTCTGAATAATCAGAACGTAAGCGATGCGCTTGGAAACCCCTCAGCGGACACTGTCACAGATGCGGCCTTGAGTTCTCTGCTCGCTACTAACGGCCTCATTGGCGGCGTTGGAGGACGAATTGGTAAGGACATCATCTTCGGTGCTGTATTAAATGCCCTAAAGAGAGACACTCAGTCGAACATCCTGTCGCTGCCGTCGGTTGTGACGCTCGACAATCAGGAAGCGTCCTTGTCAGTCGGGCAGGAAATTCCGATCACTACCGGCGAAGCGGCAGGCAACAATTTTTCTAACGTATTTCGTCAAGTTTCTCGCGAGGAGGTCGGCATTATCTTGAAAGTGACACCGCAAATTAACGAAGGCGGAACGGTCACGCTCAAGATTGAACAGGAAAGTTCAAGTATCGCGGGCCAGATCATCTCTTCGTCAACTGACCTTATTACCAATAAACGCGTTATCTCAACGACGGCGCTCGTTGATGATGGCGATCTGCTGGTGATTGGCGGTCTTATCGATCAAACTGATGAATTAACTGAAGACAAGGTGCCTTTGCTTGGCGACATCCCTGTCGCCGGCAATCTCTTTAAGAGTTCTGGGCGCCGCTCCGAGCGACGCAACCTGCTCGTTTTCCTTCGCCCGACAATAATTCGCTCACGTGAAGACGCGGCCGCAGTGACGCAAAAGAAATTCGATTACATCAGGGCGCAAGAAGTCATTTCAACGGGAAGGTCCGATACTGCGCTTGAAAAGTTAATCCGGAATGCAACCGGCGCAGCGCCGCGCCCGGAATATGAAACCCAGCCGACACCAGTTCCCGCACAGTCAGGCGCAAACGAGCCGACCGATCTAGATTTTCTGCAGGATACTCAGCCCCAGCAATGAGCGAAGCTCAACCACGCACCAGGCTCGCCTACGCTTTCGCCAAGGAAAACGGTCTCGTTATCCTTGATCCTGTGGCGCGTCCGGCGCTTGTCGGATCTCGGGGCAAGCCATCGCCAATGGCGCTTTTGGAAGTGCGCCGCGTCGTCAATGCGCCGATTTCTTTGAATGAAATGCCGCCGGACGCATTCGAACGGCGTTTGTCTGAGATTTACTCCGCCGACGGTATCCGCACTGATGACTTCAACATGGAGGGCGACGAAGACGACCTTGCGTCGCTCGCGGAAGGCTTGCCGCAAACAGCAGATCTTCTCGACAGCGAGGATGACGCGCCGGTCATCCGGTTGATCAACGCGATTATCGCTGAAGCGGTTAAGTTGAAAGCATCAGATATTCATGTCGAGCCATACGAAAAGTCGCTTTCAGTCAGATTGCGTATCGATGGCGTATTGCGGGAGATCCTCGCCTTACCAGCGCGCATGACGCCGGTTTTGACGAGCCGCGTAAAAGTTATGGCACGGCTGGACATCGCCGAAAAACGCTTGCCGCAAGATGGACGCATCTCGCTTGCCCTTGGAGGTAAAATGATCGATGTGCGCGTTTCAACGCTGCCAGCGCGATTCGGTGAACGTGTGGTCATGCGTATTCTCGACAAGGAAGAAGCGAGTTTCGATCTTGATGCGCTGGGCATGCCCGCCCAAACGCTGAAACGCTTTCATCAGGCGTTGGAAAGACCAAACGGCGTCATTCTCGTCACTGGCCCGACCGGTTCGGGCAAGACAACGACTCTGTATGCTGCGCTGAAGATATTGAACGATCCGAGCCGTAATATTCTGACTGTTGAAGACCCGGTTGAATATGCGATCGAAGGCGTCGGGCAAACGCAGATCAATCCAAAAATTGGGATGACTTTTGCGACTGGGCTTCGCGCAATCCTCCGTCAGGACCCAGATATCGTTATGGTCGGTGAAATCCGCGATGTTGAAACAGCGGAAATCGCCATTCAGGCGTCGCTCACCGGTCACTTGGTTCTCTCGACCGTCCATACCAATTCCGCCGTTGGGGCTGTGACGCGCCTGCGCGATATGGGCGCAGAGCCTTTCCTTCTTTCGTCAACGATTGCCGCTGTTCTTGCTCAGCGCCTCGTTCGTCGCTTGTGCCCGAATTGCAGTGAGCAATATCACCCTGACGCCGCTGAACAACGCTTGCTTGGGGTCGGACCAGAGGCCGTCATTCATCGGCCTGTCGGATGCGGGCGCTGCGGGCATAGCGGTTTTGAAGGCCGTATTGGCGTTTATGAATTGATGGTCGTCGATGAAACGCTGCGCCGTCTCATTCACGAAGACGCAAGCGAACAGGCTATTGCTGCGCACGCCTTCCGCCATGCCGATACTCTGGCGCAATCTGGCTTCCGCCACGTTATAGGCGGACGCACCTCAATTGAGGAAGTGCTGCGCGTTGTCCGGCAGGAGGACGAGAATGCCGTCCTTGAGTATGAGGCATTAGATATTGGTGGGCGGTCCCGCCGCGGCGTCGTCAACGCCGACAATGCGCGTATGGCGCGGCGCGAACTGCGCCGACTTGATCTAACGCCGGTAGCTATCTCGACGCCACGCGAAAAAGGGGCCGGAAAGGGAAAGGTTCAACCCAAAGTCGGGCCTGGCGATCTTGTCATAATTACACGGCAATTGTCGGTGCTGATCGCCGCAACCACACCGCTTGAAGAGGCGCTGAATGCTGTTGCGCTTCAAACCGAAAAACAGGCCGTGCGCAAACGCATGCTCTCCGTCCGTGAGCGGGTTCTCGAAGGTTGGCGTTTTGCTGATGCCCTTGCCGAAGACAAAAAGTCTTTCCCTGATCTGTATCGCGCTGTGGTTGCCGCCGGCGAAACCTCAGGCGATCTTTCAGGGGTGCTCGACCGGCTTGCGACCATGCTCGAGAAAAACCGGTCAATGATGAGCAAGGCTATTGCATCACTCATTTATCCTGCGGCTCTCGGCATTGTCGCAACGCTTGTCGTGGCGGCTTTGATGACGCTTGTCGTGCCGAAAATCGTTGAACAGTTTGCAACTTTTGACGCTGAATTGCCTGCGGTGACCAGATTTGTGATCGCTATTTCTGGATTTCTTGCACATTTTGGTCTCTACCTTATTGGAGCAATCTTCATTGCGGCAATCGGATTTTGGCGGGCCATAAAAAACCCGGCCTTCAAGCTCGCCTTTGATCGCTGGACGCTAACCGTGCCGGTAATCGGAAAGCTGATGCGCGGCCTTAATGGTGCGCGGTTCGCGAGAACCCTTGCAACGCTTTTCGCTGGTGGCGCGCCATTGCTAGATAGCCTTAAAGGAGCGCAGCGCACGCTCGCCAATAGCTTCATGAAGGAGCGGATTGAAGGCGCGATTACTCAGGTGCGCGAGGGCGGCTCTCTCGCTGCCAGTTTGAAACGCGCCGGCGTGATGCCGCCAATGATGGTTCACATGGTGGCCGCGGGTGAACGCGCTGGTGCCGTGCCGCTAATGCTCGATAAATCAGCGGCGCGGCTGGAAGAAGAATTCGATACGGCTTCGACCGTTGCACTCCGGCTACTTGAGCCCGCTATCATCGTTACTATGGGTGGCGTCGTCATGCTGATCGTGATTTCGATCATGCTGCCCATTCTTCGTCTGAACCAGCTTGCTGGCAGTTAATGCCAATACCGATTACGGAGTAAAATATGCACAAATCTAAAATGAGATTATCCCGGCGGCGGCAACGCGGTGTAACGATGATCGAACTTCTTGTCGTTCTGACCATCCTAGCTCTGATTTCCGCGCTTGTTATCGTCAACGTGCTTCCGGAACGTGACCGCGCTGCAGCCAAGAAAGCGCGCATCGATATCGGCACGATTGAGAATGCGCTCGATCAATATCGTCTCGATATGTTTAATTACCCTACGACCGAACAGGGCCTTGCCGCATTAGTTACCGCTCCTGCTGGCGATCCTCACGCCGATCAATTTCGGCCAGGCGGTTATCTGAGAAAAGTTCCGGTCGATCCATGGGGTAAGCCGTATCAATATCGCAGCCCGGGAGAGCATGGGCCAATCGATGTCTTCTCGCTTGGGGCGGATGGTCAGCCCGGAGGCGACGGCATCAACGCGGATATCGTCAATTGGTCGACCGACGGCAATTAGCGCGTATTTCCCAGCGCGGACTAACGCTTATCGAGCTGCTTGTCGTGATGGTTATCCTCGCGCTGGCTTCGTCATTGGTTTTGCTTAATGCGCCGCCAGGCCGAACAGCCGTTCAAAAGGACGCTGAGCGCTTTGCGGCGAAACTGAAATTCGCCGAAGATGAGGCGATCGCGACTGGTTCGCAATTGAGGCTCGCGGTTGACGCCCGTGGATATTGGTTTGAGAAGCGGGTTGCAGGCGAGTGGAGCCGCGAGGCGTCACCGAGAAACTTGCAGGCGACGGCTTTTGATCGATCGACCGTCGGGGTAATCGCAATAGAAGACAAATCGCTCGCTAATGACGATGCGCTCGGTGCTCCACGTGAGATCGCCAAGAGAGATGAGAAAATCAAATATGTAAGGCTCGATCCTATTGGATCGCCAGCAATCTTTTCCTTAACATTTACGAGCCGTGATGGTCGCTGGATCGTGTCGTCATCGGCAAGCGGCGAAATAGAGACTGTTCATGAGTAGTGCCAAAGGTCAGGCAGGACTTACTCTCGTCGAGACGCTGGTCGCACTGGCTATTCTGGCGGCTGTATCGCTGGCGTCGTTTGCGATGCTTTCTCAATCTTCGAGGTTTGCTGCAAGCGAACAGGACCGCCTTATGGCTTCAGTACTTGCGGACAATTTGATTGTCGAAGAATTAGCTAGTGCGGCGCCGCCCGAGAAGGGGGCGACTGAAGGAAAAAGCGTATTTGCGGGTCGAAATTTCGTCTGGCGCCGTGTCGCTACCGATGCCGGGCTTGATCTTGTTGGCATCCGGTACGATGTGAGCCTTGAAAACGAAACCCGTATTCTCGCCAAATCTGAAGCATTAAAGGTTTCGCAATGAAATCGGTTGAGCAAAGAGGGTTGACGCTCGCGGAGCTGCTGATTGCATTGCTTATCTTCGCGATGATTTCCGGCGCCGCGGTTTATTCGCTGCGACTTTCGGTCGAAGGTAGAGACCAATTGAAGGCCGCAGATGCCGCGACCCGCGGCATGCAGATCGCTCGTATTCTTATTAAAGAAGATGTTGCACAGATTGCATTGCGATTGAGGCGCGATGAATTCGGCAATCTATTACCTGCCCCGTTTTTCGGGGGTGCTGGCTACACGACACAAAGACCGGTAAAAGGCGAAAAGCCATTACGAGCTTTGTCCGGCGCGGCTACGATAACCCGGGCGCCGACCTTCCCCCGTTCGAGCCTGCAGGCCGTCGAATACCTTCAGATTGGAGATCACCTTGTGCGCCGCACATTTCCCTATGTTGATGGCGCGCGTGACCAGCCTCATACTGACAGGACGCTGATTACTGGGGTCATTTCCACCAGCATTGACTTTCTTGCAGGCGAGACGCCTTCGGGGCTGACTTGGGTTGATGCATGGCCTGGCCCTCGCGCACAGGGAAATGCGCCGCCGCGCGCCATACGTCTTACGATGACAACTAACCGGTTTGGTGAGTTTGAACAATTATTCTGGGTCGGAGATATCGGATCATGACCGATGTTCGAAGATCCCGGGAACGAGGTGCGGCGCTTATTATTGTATTACTTCTCGTTGCGACGCTGTCTTTCGTATTGCTCTCAATTTCGACGGTTGTAACCGGCGGCGTCAAACGCGGCTATAATGAACGCGCCCGCTCGCAGCTTATCTGGCGATCGTTTGGTGCAGCGCGTGTTGCGCGCGAAATTCTTTCAAAAGCCGCCGCGCAAAAAACGCTCATTACCGCTACCAATCCTGGCGGATTGTTTTTAGACCAATTGACGCTGCCGGATGCAGAAGGCGCAGGCGCCATGCGCTTCGCCGATGCGACGCGTTGTTTCAATGTGAATGCGCTGGGCAAGACGTCCGCAGACGGTCAAAATACTGACGCAGGACCAGCAAAGGAATTCACGACGCTCATATCGGCGCTTGGCCTCGGCGAAAGTGAAGCGGCGGCAATGGCGGCGGTCATCGGCGATTGGATTGACATCGATATTTCACAAAACATTCAAGGCGCTGAAGACAGTTTTTATACCGCTTTGCCTGTGCCTTTCAGGACTGGAGGCGGGCAACTCGCGTCTGTGAGCGAGTTGCGTGCTATGGACAGGATTACGGAGCAGCGTTATCTGGCCACCCGTCCATTTCTATGCGCTTTGCCAAGCACCGACCCGGTCGCAGTAAATCTTAACGCGCTAACACCACGCGATGCGCCGCTAATATACGCCATGACTGGCGGTGATTGGGGGCTCGATCAGATTAAATCGCAGATTGAATCGCGTCCCCCTGGCGGTTGGCCGGATGAAAAATCCTTTTGGCAACCTTATGTTGCGCAAGGTGGAAGCTTGCCTCAAGGCCGCACCAAGCTCGTTTCGGATTGGGTGGAGGTTAGAGCAAGGCTTGCCGTTAACGACCAGACCATGGAAGAAGGCTTATTATTCAAGATTGAGGCGGATAAGGCTGTTCTTTATTCGAGATCTTTCGGGGAGTCGCAGTGACTGATCTGTTCGTCCTGAAACTTGGTGAGACGCCAGACGCGCCTGTTTTGTGGGGTGCGTTCGCTGGCGGCCGTTTTGTCGAGGCCGGACGGACGTCAGACGTATCTGGATTGCGAAGCCTGGCGACGCGCATGCCTGACGATGTGCGAATTGTTGCTGTTGTTCCGGGATCGCAGGTGGCGCTTCGTGAATTGAAAGCGCCGCCCAAACAGGCATCCAAATTGCGTGCAGCGGCGGCGTACCTCCTTGAAGACGAACTCGCCGATGCTGTTGAGGACATGCATGTCGTCGCGTCCGCAAATGCAGACGGCGCCCGCGCCTATGCGATTTCGAAAAGACTTATTTCTGAATGGCTAACTGCCTTGGCCGAGGCGGGAATTACACCAACCTCGATCGCCCCTGATTTCGCCTGTATTGGAGGAACGCCCGAGATTGTAATTTTTGCGCTCGACGGCGATCGAATCATCGCCTCAAGAGGCGTCGAGGGTTTCGCGGCCGAGCTTGATCTCGCGGAAAAAGTTGGTCCGGCGTTCATAGCTGAGGCGGGCAATGCCGAACTTGTCGCGTATGGCGCGCATGAAATTGTTTCCCGCTGGGTTGACCGGCCCGTCGAGCGTCGATCGCTTGCGCCGGACGCAGGCCTTCTGCTCTTGTTCGGCGCTCATCTTTCAGAACGGGCTGATATTGTATCGCTCATGACGGGTGAATTCAAAAGAAGACCCGCCCGCCGATTGAACCTTGGTCAATGGCGCCGGCCGGCCGCCTTGGCTGCAAGCCTTGTCGCCGCATTTTCGCTACTAGGAGTGGCGGCCGGTTTTCGCGACAGCCGTATCGCGCATAATTTTGAAGTCAGTGCGACGACGCTTCATAAGGCGGCTTTTCCTACATTTTCAGGAGGTGACATTCGCAGCCACGCGCGCCAGATCATGTCCAGCGGCGCCACATCGGCAAGTTTTCTTGAAATGAACCGTCGGCTGACGGCGAGCATAGGTGAAAACAGCATAGTCAGTATCGATCGTATTAGATATGATGGGACGCGCAGCCAGTTTATATTTTCAATAACTAGCAAATCGGATGCAGGCATTGAAGCATTCAGGACCGCTCTTAATCAAAACGGTTTGATTGCTTCAGATAATGGCGGCTATCGACGAAATGGTGATATCTGGGTCGGCGAGATGCAGGCGAGGACGAAATGACAGCGTTCTGGCAAAATCTTTCTGATCGCGAAAAGCTTTTTGTCGTCTTTGGCGGAGCCATCGTAGCTGTGCTCCTCTCCGTCTTGTTGATTTTGCGTCCGGCGATTAATTGGCGATCAAATATGCATGAACGACGCGCCGCCGCTGAGGATCTATACCGTTTAGTTTCAAAAGCAAGCGAGAACTCAGCGCCGGGAGCGGCGGCGGCCGGAGTTGATCTCAACACCCCTCTCCTGAATGTTCTAACGTCTTCGGCGGCTGCATCTAATGTCGAAGTGAGTTATCGAAATGCGCGGGCGGATGGCGGTGTAGACGCCAACTTGACTGCTGCGCCGCAGGACCTCTTTGCATGGCTCAAGATTTTGGACGAACGATATGGAGTCATGGTCGCCTCGGCTGATATCGCGCGCGAACAACAAGGTGGCGTTCGCGCTCAATTAACGCTTGTTCGTGTAGGCGATCGTCAATGAAGACAAATTTCAAAGAACTGGCTCCAGATGGGCGGCTGTTGCTTGTTGCGCTGATTATTTTCATTGTCACGCTGGTTGCGAGTATTCCAGCAGGTGTTGCTGCATGGTTCGCTCAAAAGAATTCACCTCTGCTCACGATTTCGGATGCAAGCGGAACGCTATGGAACGCAAAATTTGAGGGTGTTTCCTATAACCGGATCGTACTTGGGGATGTAACGGCCAAAATTCAGCCAATAGCGTTGGTGGCGGGGCGCCTTACAGCAGATATCACGAGTTCGGGCGGCGCGCTTGCCGCGAATGGACGGATTGAATTAACTCCATCAAGATTGTCAGTCAGGCGGATGAAAGCGGAATTCAATCTGGGCACGATCCGACGATATACATTTTTTGGCGCCCGCTATCAGGGTGTTGCACGGCTGGATGCAAAATTTCTTTCACTCTCAAGATCCGGTTGTAAGTCGGATGGTGCGATAGTTACGACCAATGCGCTCGATTCGCTGGCGAAAAAATGGTCTGGGACGGGATTCCCGTTGAAGGGACCAGTTCTTTGCGAAAACGGCGTGATGAATTTGCACCTTGCAGGTGATAGCCGCGAAGGTGCGGCGACAATCAATGTCAGTGTGAAACCGGACCTGTCATTTACAATGATCGCATCGGCTGAACCGAAACGCCGTGAGGTTTCGAAGACTCTCGAATTGTTCGGATTCAGACCGCGAGCCGGAAAGCTTTCATATGAAGCGGTGGGTGTTCTCAAGGGAGTAGGGTCTTGATTCTTCGCAGAATTTTTACGGTAGCCGGAGCAGTAATTCTCACTGCCTGTGCAACCGATAATACAGCCAAGAAGGCGACCGTGGCGCAAATTACGCCGACTGGTGTGGATGAAAATTTTATCGTGACAGCAATCGAAGACTCCGCCTTGCCGAAGGGGTCCTGTGGGATGGTCCTTTGGACCCTTGACGCCGAACAGCCAACGCCCGTGTTTCGAGCTGTTGTAGAAAAAGGTGCTGAGATTTCGATCGATGGGGCGCCGGTCAAGATGGCGCTAACAAAAGTCGACGGCAGCGCCAATTACGGCGTGTTTGAATTTCAGACTTTCGAAGGCGAGGGACTATCCGCCCACATCAAGGTACGCTTCGGACAGGGGTTTGACGGCGGCAGTTACGTTGAACATGGCATCATGACAATTGAACGCCAGGATGGATGGCGAACTGTCGTGCCAGCGGCAGGCATAGCTGGATGCCGGGCTAAATAATTACCCGTGGAGGTGACGGATAACGACCGCAGCTAAAGCGACGGCAACTCCAAAACTCGCAACTGCGTAGCCGCGCTTGTAAGGCGTCAAGCTAGCGTGCGGCGCAAGGTGAAACATCATGATATACACCAGGCACCCTGCAGTGAGACCCAGCATCGGACCAAATGGAAGCGCCGTTACGCTCTCAACATATGAAGCTGCGGCCCAGGCTCCAGCCACGGTCGTGACTGATGATGTAACGAACGCCCAGAAGGTCGATTGCAACGAATTCAATCCAGCTTCCCTAGCGAGGAAATAAGCGATTACGCCTTCTGGAAACTCGTGCAGTAGTAATCCGGCGGTTGCGAGCGAGCCAGTAAAGACCTCGGCATGATAAGTCGCTTCGTAGATCAGCCCATCAACAGTAGAATGAAACCCAAGTGCGATAAGGGAGGCGTAACCTAACGCAAACCCGTGCCCGTTTTTTCCAGTTGACGTCAGAAAGCGCAAAGCAAGACCAACGCCTGACATCAACAAGAAACCGCCCGCAATCCATCTCCATGCGTGAGGCGTGTAGCTAAGAGATTCGGGTGTCAGGTGGAAAAGAACTGCGACGAGCAAGACGCCCATTGCAAAGGCGGAAAAGTATGAACTGTTGCGCCGTCCCCAATCTCCAAGCGCCGCCATTGAAAGGAGACCGGCCGTACTAACGGTCGCGGCGACAAAACTCGCCAGCACCCCAGGCGCAATTTCCCCGTTCGCAAACACGCGCGAGCCCACCTCAAAAGAACTGCAGTAGCGAAGCTACGCTTGCTACCGCGCAGGGAGTTCCCCGTCTCCCGGCCGACCGACCATTCCGGCTACCAGCCCGGGGGAGATTATCAACCCCTATGTTATCACGTCACCTGAACAAATTAATCTGGAATGAATATGTTGCCTTCAATCCACATGGAATTGCCCTGAATCCGCGGTTTCTTCTTGCCGCGCCTGACCGCACAGGCTTTACTGTTGACCCGTAATGGCGGGCGCAAAGGGCGAAGGGCATCTCGACATCGAATGGCGAGAAATGACTGATTGCGGTCACGACCATGGATTGGGCCATGCGCATTGGGATCCCGCTGGACCCGAGCGGAAAGCTGGTGGTCGTCTGATTGCCGCCCTCCTCGTCATTGTAATATTCATGGTCGTCGAAGTGATCGGGGGCGTAATCTCCGGTTCGCTCGCTCTACTCGCCGACGCTGCTCATATGATGACCGACGCAATTGCGCTTGCACTCGCAGCAAGTGCTCATTGGATGGCGCGGAAACCGGCTGACGAGAAACTGCATTTTGGATACCGGCGCATTCAGGTCCTTGCCGCTTTCGTTAACGGTCTTGCTCTTGCCGCTCTCGTCGTCTGGATCATCATCGAAGCTGCCCGGCGATCTGTGTCGCCGATTGAGGTGGAATGGCGGACAATGCTCGTGATCGCTGTCCTTGGGCTGTTAGCGAATGCTGTGGCGTTCCGCGTTCTCCATCAATCAAGCCAAAACGACATCAATGTGCGCGGCGCCATGTTACATGTCATTGGTGACTTGCTTGGATCGTTTGCCGCTGTGATTGCCGCAGTTGTGATCGCTACAACAGGCTGGATGCGTATCGATCCGCTTCTATCATTGATTGTCGCAGGCTTAATCGGGTGGTCTGCGATACGTTTGTTGCGAGAGACCGCCCATATTCTGTTAGAAGGAGCACCCGACAGTATCAACGTGAAGGCTATGGTCGATGACCTCCAGTCGGCGAGTGTGGACATTGTCGATATCCATCAAGTGCAGGTTTGGCAGCTGACGCCCGATCAGCCTCGAGTCACATTTCATGCAACTATTCGTGACGGCGCCCCGGTGCAACCGGCGCTCGAACTATTAAAATCGCGACTACAGCAACATTTCGGCATTCACGAATCCACGATTCAACTTGAAACGCACAATTGTTGTGATGGCGCCGGCCCCCGAGAAGTGCATGAGCGTGGCCGGCATAGCCATTCTTCAAACGCGACGCACGGATCTTCGCATTCTGAAGACTTTGATGGCGTCGAACCCGCCTTTAAATTATAATCTGAGAGGTAAAGCTCAGTTTTTTGTAGTGGGAATCTGCCGAGATTCACCTCGCCATGAAATTGCCGCCACCGAGGAATCTGATTGAGATCTGAGTATCTTTTCGGTTGCTGCAATGAGCGCAATAAGCAAAAGGTAGCCATCCCACATCTCCATTGATGTGGATGCACCGCCGACATAAAATACAACGAGAGAAATCATGGCGAGATTTGCAAAGCGCGTGCTCCAGGATTGATCACCAGGCATAAGGCGCGATCTCGCTAACCGAATCGCAGTTAGCAAAGCGGAACCGAGAAGCACGGCATAGACCGTCAGTCCGATAAATCCCGCACCGCCCAACAGCTCAAAATAGATACTATGGGCGGCTCGCGGCGTTCGTTCCGCGTCTACTGTCCGCGCGATACTCTCTTGATATGAGTTTCTTAACCCTGCCCCGGTGAGCGGATGTTTGACGGCTAGTTTTGCGTTGATTATCCACGCATCGACGCGCCCCATAAAGGACGCGTCTTCGCCTGCGTCTGTGATCGTCTCCATTCGATTAGTCCAGGATTCTGGCATGAAGCTAATTGCAGGCGCGGCGATGAGGATTCCCGCAGCGAGAATAACAAATTTACGTTTTGAACTGACCCAGAAAAATAGTGAAAATGCGATAAGCGAAAGAAATGCACCACGCGATTGTGTGCCAAGGATCGCAATGACTGTCATCAAAAAGAGGGCAGTGAGCGTAAGTTTGATTGCGCCTCGCTGAGAAGCGGTTCGCAAATACAAGATCATCGGAAGGCTTGTCGCCATTGCAATACCGAGATGGTTGTTATCTTCGAGCACAGTGTTGGGTAGGCCCTGTACATGGAATTGCCCGAGGGTGATGATCGTAAAAATAGCGCCTTTTGTAGCAAAAAACCCGATCGATAGCACGAACACCCATACGAGCGCGTTCAACTTGAGCGGAGTATTGACTGTTTGCGTCACCAAAATCGCAAATAGCAGGGTTTTTTCAAAGCGTTGAAAGAACTCATTCGAATATCCGGGATCCATCGACCTGATTTGAGAAAAAAAGAGCCAGACGCCGAGGGAAAGAAGCAATACAGTTGTCTTGTCGAACCGAAATTTTGTGAAATCACCCCGAATGATGATTGCTGCAATCGCAATCGCCGCGATAAGTGTGTTAAGCTGGACGCCCCAAACGCCGTAGGCCATTTGCTGGGGCGTCATCAACGAAAACCATGCCCATGCAATGATACCCAAAAAGG
>JAWKVJ010000026.1:0-44208 GCA_041398085.1 Parvularculaceae bacterium | reverse complement strand
CAGAAGTTTTCACATTCGGCAAGGTTTGCAGGTACAGGGCGAATTCCGGATCCGTCTTCAGGGCCGTCCAGTCAATCGAGCCGACGGACGGAAACTCGCCGATCTCCTTTGGAATGCTGGCGGGATCGAGTTTCATGTATTTGCCAACGGTTTTGATGATATCGACCAGCCAGCCCGAAAGGAGTGGATAAAATACGTCATAGCGTTTGCGCGTCGAATCGTAATCGGCGAGGGCGCGCCGTAATTGGGCATTGCGGATCAGGCCGACCTGTCCGGACGCAGCGATCTCCTCATAGGTGCTGGAGGCCGGCAAGGGCGCCCGCATAAAATTGAGGCTTGTAAACGCCGCCGCCGCTTCCGCCGCTTCCCCGGGCGGGACGGCCCGGTTTATGCCAATGCGATAGAGCATCCTGCCCTTTACGAAGTCTTGCTTGATTGTGTCGGCGCGGTCTTGCTGCTCTGTGGCGAGAGAGGTGAAATCCGTTTGCAGGTTCAAAAGGATCTGGTGTTCCTTGTGGCGGTCTTCGCGCGCTGCGTTCCAGTTATTGGCCTGCAAACCTAAGAACACGCCGAGCACCACGATCAGCGTCTCGATGCCGACCGTGAACCAGTCCTGTTTCTTAAAAGCGGATGTAATCCGGCGCAGGATCATTTTTTGCGCTCCGTCTCAAGCGCCGTGATCAGGTCATTCGTGGCGTTCTGGAAGTCGATCAGCGCATTGAAATTCTGCTGCTCCAGGATCAGCCGGGAGACGAGCGCGTTATCAAAGTCCCGGCTGGTGCGCAGGCCTTCCACATCAACATTGAAGCGGTGGTCGGCAGGCAAATCCGAAAATCGCGGATCGGTTCGCGCCATGTTGCCGAACGACAGGGAGCCAAGAATGTCGGGCATATTCGCTACATCCCTCAATGTCTTAACATCCCTCTCGGTGCTGCGCAGATTGGTCAGCGATGCGTCCCATTGGTACAAGCCC
The DNA here is from genome assembly GCA_041398085.1 of Parvularculaceae bacterium. Taxonomy (GTDB): domain Bacteria; phylum Pseudomonadota; class Alphaproteobacteria; order Caulobacterales; family Parvularculaceae; genus Amphiplicatus. The sequence continues at coordinate 43,235 of JAWKVJ010000026.1, read as the reverse complement.
TTCAGAAGCGGCGCGGATTTTATCTTGCTGAGCGCTCCGGATGCCGAGAGTTCGTTGAAGCCGTGAAACGTGACGTTCAGGCCAATCGTTCTCACCGACGACATGGCGAGCCTATAGATGTCGTCTTGGGAAAGGGGCTGGTCTGGATTCATCAGGTCCGAACGCAGCGTCCTCGTGTCGTCGATCCTGTGCTCGATATATGTCTTGTGAGCGTCTATCTCGTCCTGACGCTGGACCAACTCTTCCCGGAAACTCGAGAGCTGCGCTTCGATCCCGGCTTTCTCTGCTTGATCCGCGGCCCATTCCTGTGCCTGAAGTCCGAGAAACACGCCGAGCACGACGATCAGCGTCTCGATGCCGACCGTGAACCAGTCCTGCCGCCTGAAAGCGTTTGTGATGCGGCGCAGGATCATTCTTTCACTGACTCCAGATAGGTTCTCAAACGCCGTGAGGCTTCGATCAATCCGTTCAGATTGACGATCCTGTTGTCCAGGATGTCGAGCTGGAACCGCAACAGTTTCCTGATTTCGCCGTTGTCGTGGAGACGCTTGACGTTCTCCGCGATTATCGCCGGCGGCGCCTTGATTGTGCAATCCGGGCGCAGTCTCACATGATAAGCGACCCCGTCGGCGTCCGGCGTCACGACGTCGCCGCAATTTTTCCTGATCTGCCTTTGTATGGAATCGTCTATTTCCTCACGCACGCGCGGGCGATAATCGCTTCGCTCCAGAATCGTGAGCATGGCGCCGGCGAACACCGCATAATGCGCGCGTAACATGTTGCGCGTCTCAAGGTCGCCGATCAGCGTGATGCGGCCGGTTGAAACCAGTTCGTCATAAGTGCCCTTTGGCGGCGATTGGTTGACGCGTTGGCTCGCCTGGTAAAGATCGATCAGAAATTGGGCGCCCAGCGAGTTTACAGGCTGACGAAAAGCGTGATCAGCGGCGCGGGCGTGACGCCGCGCTTGTTCGTAATATTGCTTTTGTTCGGTAAGGCTCGCAATTTGATCGGAAATGTCGAGCTGCAGGCGGCCCAGATATTCCTTTTCCAGCGCCTGATCGGCGCGCGCTGCGTTCCAGTTATTGGCCTGCAGGCCAAGGAAGACACCGAGCACGACAATAAGCGTTTCAATGCCGACCGTGAACCAGTCCTGCCGTTTGAAGGCTGATGTGATGCGGCGCAGGATCATCTGGCGCGCCTTTCAAGCTGGGCCGCCAGTTTCGCTTCCAGCTCTTGCGTCTCTGCACGCAATTCTTCTGCAAGGCCCTCATTGTTGATGGCGATTGTGCCGCGCCAGGTGAGTTGCGCGATCACCTCTTTCCATATTGCAGCGTCAGGCGGGGCGGCGAGAAAGGCGCCGCCGGCGGCGTAAAGCGGACTTTTCTTGGCGGAAACAGCAAAAGCCGAATCCAGTTCGGAAGAGGTCGGCAATGGCTCTTTCATCAAGGCGTTGTTCCACGGGCGCGCCGGGACGCTCTTGTTCCATACGAACACATTGAAACCCTGATCGACGAAAAACTCATTATTCTTGTCGACAGCCGCCTCCAGCCGGCTGGTGCGGTAAAAGTACGAAATGATCGCCGCACGCAGGACCGGATCGGAAATGAGCTCAAGCCTGCCGGAGCCCTGAAGATCAAGAAATGTCGGACTTTGCGTGCGTAAGGTGCGGCGCACAATCAACTGGTTTAGTCCCATGCTGATTTTCTGCGCCCGGTCTGCGGCGTCACCATTGCGGATGAGGTCGAAAACGTCGGTCGCCAGATTGGTCTGGAATTTTTCGAATTCGATCTGCGCGTTGATTTCCCCCTCGATGTTATGAAGGTCGCCCTGCAATTGGCTGAGATATTGCGCCTCGGCGCGCCGACCCTCGCGCGCGGCGTTCCAATTGTTTACCTGAAGACCTAAAAAGACGCCGAGCACGACAATCAACGTCTCGATGCCGACCGTAAACCAGTCCTGCCGTTTGAACGCGGCGGTGATGCGACGCAGGATCATTTTTCAGCATCCATGGCTTTTTTTACGGCGTCGATGGCGGTTCTTTGGCTCGCCAAATTCGTGTAAATCCATGTTTGCACGGAGATGAGGATGTCGAGCTTTCTGCAAAACGCCTCGTCATGCGCCATGGCGGCAATATCGTAACTGAGAACTGACTGTATGCCGACATCGCTTTTGCTGATCGGCGTCAATGCGGCGTACTCCGTAAGATAGAGGAAATCAGTATTGATCGGCGCACGCGTCTGTTCGATGTTGTAGAGGCTGTTGTCGATGCGTTCATTGTAGATTGCGAGCGCGTTGCGCAGCGCGTCGTCCCGGATCAGGTTCAGTCTTCCGCTTGATAAGAGCTCGTTATACGTCGCCGACTTTCGTGCGAACGAAGGGTAGGCGCGTCCATAGACGAGCGCGTATTTGATCGCCTCGTCCTCGCTTTCGAGCGCCTTGCCGCGGTCAATGGCGGTCTTCAGCGTCGTCAGCGACACAATGACTTTTTCCTGCCACGCAAGCGCATCGGAAAGGGCTTTGTCGAGGCCCTGAAAGTCATTGTGCAGGCGAAGACCAACCTGGTGCTGCTCAGCGCGTTCCTGGCGCGCGGCGTTCCAGTTATTGACTTGTAAGCCCAGAAACACGCCCAGCACGACAATCAATGTCTCGATGCCGACCGTAAACCAGTCCTGCCGCCTGAAAGCGGAAGTGATGCGGCGGAGGATCATTTGTTTCGCTCGGCAAGAAGTTGCAACAGTTCGTTCGCTTTTCCCTCCAGCGAATCGCACAAGAGGATGTGGAGCCCGCCATATTCGCGCATCGCGGAGACAACCGCGGCTAGCGAAGGGTCCTCGCCGACGGCGCCGACGAGGTCCGCCTCCGCGATACGCCCGTCGGGGGACATGCCGTGGGCAATGCCGCCCGCAATCGCCATCTGGCGGCCGGGCACGATTGTCCGGCTCTGCGTCGCCGACAGGCCGTCGACAAGATAATAATATTCGCGCAACGCGCGCGTGATCTCCGGATCGCCGATCAGGTCGATCTTGCCCGACGCGATCAGCGCGTTATAGGCGGAACGGGTCGTGTCATAGACGTAGACGGCCGTGATCAGCGACCACAACTGGTCGCGACTCTCGCGCGGCGGCGCCGCCGGATCGGGGATATCGATGCTCGTCAATCCGATCGCGCGGCTGGTGTCGGTCGATGTCGTGAGCGAGAATGCCGGCGAAAGATTATCGACGCCCGCCTGACGCAGGACATAGTCAGCGGCGCTGATGCGGCTCAAGGCGGCGTCGCGCGTGAACGACAGTTCAACGATATCGGCGCGCACATCCGAGGCGATGTCCGCGAGATATTTCTCGACGATGCGCCGGTCGGCGTTTTCCGCGTTCCAGTTCGAGACCTGAATACCGATGAAAACGCCCGCAACGACGATAATGAAGTCGAGAAACACCGCCGTCCAGTGTTGCGCTTTCACATGGTCGATGACGCGGCGGAGGATCATGGCGCTGCGCCTTCCCTGCGGCCGGCGCGCAGGCGCCGGCTTTCCAGTTCGGCCTGCAACGCAGCGAGCGCCGGGTCGACCGCGCCAAACAGCTGCCCGGAATATTCCGCGTGAATGGCGCGATTGCTGACCAGCGCATTGAGGAACAATCGGTCGCGGCGCATTGCCGCCGCATCGCAGCGCATGCGCGTCCTCAGATCGCCCGGCGGCTCGCCCGCGAAGAGTCGCGCCTCAATCAGGTCCGGATGCTCCATCGACATCTTGTAGATATCGCGGCCGACGGCCTCAAGCGTCGTGCGCCCCTGATCGCGCGCGCGGATGAAATCCATCAGCGCGCCGCGCACGGGCTGGTTGCGGATCACGTCCATGCGCCCGGTTGCGATGAGGTCCTCGATGACCGGAATCTCGTCGGGCTGCGCGGCGTAGATATGCGACAGCGCAATCGCGCGGCACGCGTCGGGCGACAGGTCGCCGTCGCCGGAGAACAGGGTTTGCGCCGCTTCGTCGAGGCCGTCGCCGACATAGTCCGCAAACGCCCGCCCTTCCCCGCGCGCCGCGACCAGCGCCGCGACTTCGTCATGGAGCCGCGCGATGACCCTCGCCTCCATGTTGCGCTCATGGCGCGCCTCGTTCCAGTTGCCGAGCTGAATGCCGATGAAAACGCCCGCGACGACGATAACGAAGTCGAGAAACACAGCCGTCCAGTGTTGCGCTTTTACGTGCTCGATGACGCGACGGAGGATCATTTCTTTGTCTCAGTATCGAGAATGTTGAGGGCGTCCTTATAGGCGGCGCGCATTTTCGCCGTCAGCAGCGGAAGGTTCGATTGCGTGCGGTCCCACGCCCATAGGGCGTTTACGAGATCGGTATTCCTGCAGGCCACACTTACCGGCTCGTCGAGCCTCAACGGACGCTGGTTATTGTCGTACGCGATGCCGAGATAAGTCACGCTTCGAACGGTTCGGGGGCCGGGCGTAAGCCCGTGTATTTTCTCGACGCGTCCGTCTTGCGGATATTCTTCATAGTAAAGCGCGCTTCGCTCAACGATGTCCGTAATGAACTTCAGATCTGAAAGTCCGTGGCGCACAGCCGGAGACTCCTGCGCTAAGAGACGCGGATCGGACGTTAGCGCATCAAGTTCGCTGACGCGGAGATGAATGCCGGCCGTTCCCCAAAAAAGGGCGACGCCCGCGTTGACGGCGTTGAGCGTTTCCGCATCGTCGGAACAGGTCACGAGTGCGTCGAGAGCGCCGCGGACGACAGGCAGTACGGCGCCGATATCGTCGTCAGAGAGGTCGAGTGTCTTCAAGTTCGCGTCAATCTCGCTGCGCACACGCTCCAGCGCTTCGGCGTATTCGCGCGCATCGGCTTGGCGTTCGTTCCAGTTGCCGAGCTGGATGCCCATAAAGACGCCCATGACGACGATGACGAAGTCGAGGAACACCGCTGTCCAGTGTTGCGCTTTCACGTGCTCGATGACGCGGCGGAGGATCATTTTTTCGATTCCTGCGAGGCACGGTCCAAAAGCGCAAGGACGGTGCGGGCGTGCTTAAGGTTTCGAAGATGCCAGGAATAATAGTAGCGGTTTGTCTCTCTCATTTCCTGAGCGGCGTTCTTAAACGCCGGGTCGGCCAACATTGCAGCGAAATCGAAAGCACCGACAGGCTGATACGGCAAAACGCCGGTTTCCGTATCAATGGGCTGCGCGGGAACTTCATAATCATAGCGAAGCGTGAATGCAGCGACGTAAGCGCTTTGATGCATCCGGATCTGCATGAATACTTGTTCCGACTCCAGAACATTGTTGTCATAGTCGATTAGCGCCGTTCTCAGCGCCTCATTGCGGATCATCGCGACCTGCCCGCTAGAGAGAATCTCGATGAAGGTGCCCGAACGCTCCGTCGCATTGCGGTGGAGGTAGGAATAGCGAAGTCCGTTTCGGAATGAAGCCTCCTTGTCAGCCGTGAGAACGCCGTCATGCAGCGCTTCAACCACCGTTTGCAGCCCGTCGAGCGACCTCTTGTGAAATGCGACTGCTTCTTGTGCGTCGGTTTCAATCGTGCGGAAGTCGGAAGCGAGACGATCAAGGATCAAGGCTTCGCGGCGGTGCTCCTGTTTTGCCGCGTTCCAGTTCGAAACCTGAATGCCGATGAAAACGCCCGCAACGACGATGACGAAGTCGAGAAACACCGCCGTCCAGTGTTGGGCTTTCACGTGTTCAATGAGGCGGCGGAGGATCATGGATGATGTTTCTTACTTGCACTCAAAATCATCGTCGCCGACAGGTTTGCAATATGAAGGGAAGCCGCGTTTCTTCCAGAGGTCGTAAAGGCCGACGCTTTTGATTTTCGCTTTCCAGCGCGGGTCAGCCATCACCATGGATGGCACATTCGTATAGTTTGGATCGATCAGGTGGGGCGCGTTCCAGGACAGTTCAAACATGTCCATGATCCGCTTCTCGTCGCCGAGGCGATAGGCGACAACAATTTCGGGAACGTCAACCCGGCCCGTTTTCGCCCAGTCACTATCGAGTTTCGCCAGCGCCGTCTTGTCATCCCACGCCGCGCGCGCCTTTTCGAGATTGTCTACAAACGACCGCGGCCAAAATCCACGCGCGACGAGGTTTTGCGCCAACGGCATGGCTTTGTCGAAATGGCCGCCAAATCTCACATACCGGTAAATCAGGTTTGTATATGGAAACGGCAGTTGCGGGGAAAGTTGTTTGGACTTTTTGAATTCGGCCATGCCGCCATCAATATCGCCCTGCTGCGCCAATATCTGGCCGAGCGTGTTGTGGTAAATCCCCACCAACGGATCGAGGGCGATGGCCTTTTCCGAGAGCTCCTTCGCCTTGTTCAAATATCCCATTTGCAAGTATGATTGCGCCGCCGCGTCAAGCACATCCGGTTTGTCGGCGCCCCGTTGCAGGGCTTGCGCAATGGCGTCAAATGCCGGAACCCATTCCTCGTTATTTATTTGCGCGCTTGAGAGCGCGAGATAGGCCGATGCTTCATTCGGGTTCAACGCAATGGCGCGGCGGGCCGCCGCGGCGCTGATGGCGCGCCACTGCAAATAGGTTTGTTCAGGCGCGTCCTTATTGTAGCTTTCAATGATGGAATAAATGTTGGCCAGCGCCGCCCATGCGGGGGCGTAATGAGGATCGCGCGCCGTCACTTCATCGAGCAACAGGATGGCGCGATTGATGTTGTCTTGACCCCGCTTTTCGACCAGCGACTTGGCCTCGAGATATTTTTGATACGCCTCGGTGTCGCTGGTGCGGTCAGGAACAAGTTTTTCCTTTGACAGGCCGAGCGAAAGCGCCAGCTGGTCGGCGACCGCCCGGGCGATCTCGTCCTGAACTTCGAAAATGTCGGTGAGCTTTCGGTCATAGGTCTCTGACCAGACGTGAAATCCGTCATTCGTGGTCACGAGCTGCGCGGTGATGCGAACGACGTCGCCGTCGCGCCTGACGCTGCCTTCAAGCACATGATTGACGCCGAGCGCGTTGCCGATCAGCCGCAGATCCTCATCCTTGCCCTTGAATTGGAATGACGATGTGCGGCCGGCGACTTTCAGTTTTGGAATGCGCGCGAGAACGTTGAGAATTTCTTCCGACACGCCGTCCGAGAAATAGCCTTCATTCTTGTTCGGCGAGAGGTCGATAAAGGGCAGGACAGCGACAGATTGCGCGCCGGACGCTGCTTTGCGGGGTTGAGTATTGGAAGCCGGGAAAAACCTCTGGCCAAGAATGAGTATGACAACCAGCGAGAGTCCGGCGAGGATCGCGTAATCGAGCTTGCGGCCGGTCTTCGGCGCGATTGACTCGCCTTCAGCCACAGTCGCGGTGAGCTTCATCCCTTCCGGCGTCATCTCGAACGCCCAGGCGAGGATGAGCGCAATCGGGAAGCCGATCGCGAAAAGGACAATCACGAGCGTGTCAGTCCACGAGGGAAGCGAAAGCGGCGCTTTCACTGCGACGACGACCTGAATGAGCAGCCACGCGACGACGGCGTAGACGCCGGCAACCCGGAAAACGTTCCGGCGTTTCAGTTCTTCAAATAATTTCAACCGCTAGTCTCCGCCCCGTAAAAGGCGACGCTAACACGCTTCGCCGGAAGCGGAAACGGCTGATAACTCCGTCAGATCAATGTGTTGCGGCGCGAGATTGCGGCCCGGATCAAGCAATGGAGAATTTCTCCAGCGCCGCTTTGGCGATCGGCTCGCCCCATTCCTGAACGAAATGGCCGGCGTCGGCGACTTCCATCGGCTCCGGGCAGCCCTTGATGAACTGACGGAGGAAATGCATCGCCGGAGGCCCGAGCACCGGGTCCTGCATGCCAATCGCCATGAAGCTGTCGCCGTTCCAGTCATTCGACCAGAAACTCCGTGCACGGAGTGATGTTTCGAGCCCTTCCTTTGACTCGGGCGTCAAATCCGCAGCGCCTTTTTCCTTCAGCATGACGAGTTCGGGGAAGCGGCGGACGCCGCCCTTGTAGCGCTTGTCAGGGTAGGGCGCGGCGTAGGCGGCCGCTTCCGCGTCAGAGAGAATAGGTGTTGCGCGCTGCATCAGCGCGGCGACGTCAAGATCGGGCTGCGAGCGGTTGAAAGCGCGCCACATGCCGAACCCTTCCGGCGCTTCCTCGCCGCCTGGAAGCCCCGTATTCATGACGAGCAGGCGGGTATAGCGAGACGGCGCCTCCATCGGCAGCGTCAGCCCCAAAACACCGCCCCAGTCCTGGCAGACGAGGCAGATATTTTTCAAATCCATCTTCTCGACGAAAGCGAGAAGGGCGCCCCGATGAAAATGATAAGTGTAGGTCGCGTCATCCACCGGTTTGTCCGAACGGCCGAAGCCGAACATGTCGGGCGCGACGACGCGATGACCTGCCGCCGTAAAGACAGGGATCATCTTGCGGAAGAGGTAGGCCCAAGACGGCTCGCCGTGAATGCACAGGAAAGTGACTTCGGCGTCGGCCGGCCCCTCATCGACATAATGCATCCGAAGGCTCTCATAGCCGGCGAGGTCGTCAATATAATGAGGAGCGTAGGACCAGCCGGGAAGCCCCATAAAACGGTCATCCGGGGTGCGAAGGGCTTCGATGGTCATGGCGGCGGCTCCTTGGTGAATTGGCTCAGAGACTAGGCGCCTTGCCGGTCCGGTTCCACCGTCGAAAGCAGCCGGATGCGACGGCGTTCACACTGGCGAATTCCAGCGCGCGCCCTTATGTAGGGCGGCGAACGGCCCGACCTGAGGAGTTTTACGATGACCCGCGCGACCGGCGCATCTGCGGAAACAATCCCGCCGCTGCCAATGGCGGAGGCGCGGCTGATCTCGCGCCGGTTCACAGAGCCGAAGCAGGCGATCTATTGGACGGATTTTCTGATTAGCGCCGCTGTCGGTTGGGCGGCCTTTGCCGGCGCCGTTTTCTCGCCTGCATTCTCGCTCGCGCAACTGGCGCTCATCGTCGTCTCGGCGCTCGCGCATTTGCGCGCCGTCCTTTTCACGCATGAACTCGCGCATCTGAAAAAGGGAACGTTTGGAACCTTCCGCTTCATCTGGAACCTCATCGAGGGGATGCCGTTTCTCGTTCCGTCTTATTCCTATACCGGCGTTCACATCGACCATCACCGGCCGGGCGTATACGGCTCGACCCATGACGGGGAGTATGTCTCCTTCGGCGCCGGCTCGCCGTGGCGGACGATCGGCTATGTGCTCCTCTCTTTCGTGCTGCCGCCGCTCCTCGTCATTCGCTTCCTCGTTCTGACGCCGCTTTCGTGGATTGTGCGCCCGTTGCGCAAGGTGATCTGGCGCCATCTTTCTTCGCTGGCGATTGACCTTTCTTACGACCGCCCGCCGCAGAACAAGGATGACGACGAGACCTGGCTCATTCAGGAAACGGCGACGACGTTTCTCGTGGTTGGCGTTGCGGCGCTCATCTGGTTCGGCGTGCTGCCGCTCGCCGTTGCATTTGTCTGGTATGGCGTGACGGCGGTCATTCTCACCGTCAATGCGATCCGCACGCTTGGCGCACACGCCTATCGCTATGCGGGCGCGGCGAAGGTTTCAAAGCAGGAAGAATATCTCGACAGCGTCAACGTGCCGTCGGAAGATTTCATTTCGAAACTGATCGCGCCGGTCGGCCTGCGCTTTCACGCAACGCATCATCTCTTCCCGGCGACGCCGTATCACAATCTGCCGAAACTCCACGCCGCGCTGGAAGCGGAGCTTTCCGATAACAGAAGCTACATGCTGACGGCGCGCAAAAGCTACGCCGACGCTTTGGCTCGCCTGTGGGCTGACGCGGCGGAAGCCGAACGCATGAAGCGCGAGCAGCCGCCGGCGCAATCGAACGCCGCCGCTTGATAAATACTCCGATTAATCCCGCGAAAGCGGGAATCCAGTTTTGAACTGCATTAATTCCGGCCCCCCGCTTTCGCGGGGGTGAGCGGAATAAACGGCCCCTTTGCAATCGACCTTGACCCGGTATAGTCCGCCGCGAAAGACCAGCGGAGACGAGACCCATGGCGGAAAAAACATGCGACGTTGCGGTGATCGGGGCGGGGCCGGGCGGCTATGTCGCGGCGATCAGGGCCGCGCAGCTTGGCATGAAGACCATCATCGTCGAGCGCGAGCATATGGGCGGCGTCTGCCTCAACTGGGGCTGCATCCCGACCAAGGCGCTGCTGCGTTCGGCGGAAGTCTTCACGCAGATGAAGCACGCCGCCGATTATGGCCTCAAGGCCGACAACATCTCCTTCGACATCAAGGCGGTCGTCAAGCGCAGCCGCGACGTCGCCGCGCGGATGGAAAAGGGCGTCAACTTCCTGATGAAGAAGAACAAGATCGAGACGATCATGGGAACGGCGAAGCTGGAAAAGGGGTCTCCGGCGCCAATCGTCCGTGTCAAGACGAAAGACGGCGAGGAAACGGTGAAGGCCAAACATGTCATCCTCGCCACTGGCGCCCGCGCGCGCACCATTCCGCAAGCAGGGCTTGAACCCGACGGCAAGTTCGTCTGGACCGCGAAGGAAGCGATGCTGCCCGACGCAATGCCGAAAAAACTCCTCGTCATCGGTTCGGGCGCAATCGGCATCGAATTCGCGAGCTTTTACCGCGCGCTCGGCGCCGAAGTGACGATCGTTGAAATGCTGGATCGCATTCTCCCCGTCGAGGATGAGGAGATTTCCGCCTTCGCCGCGAAGCAGTTCAAGAAGGCCGGCATGAAGATCATCACCGGCGCGACGGTTGAAAAGCTGGGCAAAGGCAAGTCGTCGGTGACGGCGGAAATCAAAACGAAAGACGGCAAGTCGGAAATTGTCGAGGCTGACCGCGTCATCCTCGCGATCGGCATCACCGGCAATGTCGAAAATCTGGGGCTCGAAGCGGTCGGCGCCAAAGTCGACCGCGGCCATGTCGTCGCCGACGAATGGTGCGCGACGGGCGTTCCCGGTCTTTACGCGATCGGCGATCTGACCGGCCCGCCATGGCTCGCGCACAAGGCGAGCCATGAGGGCGTCCTCTGCGTTGAAAAAATCGCCGGCGTCAAAGGCCTGCACCCCTTGGACGTTTCAAAAATTCCGGGCTGCACCTATTCGCACCCGCAAATCGCCTCGGTCGGCATGACGGAAGCAAAAGCGAAAGAAGCCGGCAAGAAAGTGAAAGTCGGCCGCTTCCCCTTCGTCGGCAACGGCAAGGCGATCGCGCTCGGCGAGCCCGAAGGCATGGTCAAAACCGTGTTCGACGAGAAAACCGGCGAGCTTTTAGGCGCGCATATGATCGGCGCGGAAGTGACCGAACTTATTCAGGGCTTCGGCCTCGTGCGCGCCATGGAAGGCACGGAAGAAGATTTGATGCACGCCATCTTCCCGCACCCGACGCTCAGCGAAATGATGCACGAAGCGACGCTGGACGCGTATGGAAAGGTCGTGCATGTTTGAAATCGAAAATCTGCGATAATCTTGGCGCGCCGCCGAGGCGCCGCGCCAGTTAGAACCCGTCGCCGTCGTCGTCCTGCCAGAGCACATGCAGTTCATCTGACGTCTTCTCGACATGGAAAAAGAGTACGGTCGGCCGATCAACATCCCGCCCGAAGATTGGAAACTGGCGCCCTTAGGCGAGCGTTGACGGTGCAGCGCGCCATCGGCTTAATGCACCCTACTTGCTACATGATGAAGGAAGGCAAAACGCTGATCGAATGGTGGCGAGAACACTTCAACACTTTCCGCCCGCATTCTTCGCTCGGTTACAAACCGCCCGCCCCAAGGGCGATCTTGCCAAAGACGTTCATACCGCCTTACGTTCAGGGCGCAGCGGCATGAATGCCGTCGTACAAGCCGCCGAGTCTAACAAATGGAGCGGAGCACTTCGATGGGGCAGGCCATTACTCTTTCCGTAAAAAGGGCTCAAGAATGCATTTCTCCTTAGTCAAAAATCACGCACTCGTGCTTTTCGTTTTCATTTTTTGGTCCGGAATATCGTATGCTTATGGGGAATCAGCTGTTGAGACGAAGCACTTCGAAAATACCGGATTCACTCATATTGAAGTTCGTGATGGGTTGAAGTTTTCAATTGAAATTGGACCGTCTTATAGCGTGGTCGCTACAACGAGTAAGAGAAAGGGGGACTGGAGTCCTTTTTCTGATCTCGTCGTAAGACAATGGGGCGAAAAATTGATTATCCGACGACCATTAGGGACATGGAAACAAGGCCGTCAACAATATGACGTGCATATTACAACACCCCAATTAGATCAAGCTACCATATCCGGCGGCGGCATTAACGTCGTTCATGATACTTTCGGCGAGGTTTCGGCAGAGAATATACAGACGTTTGAATTGAGCGTAAAGAAAGCGACGCTCAGACTTGCGGGGTCTTGCGAAAAAATATCTCTTCAAGCTGAGTCTGCAAAAATTGAAGGCGATGAATTCATTTGTGAAGAAGCAGCTGTTGAAATCCATTCTCGTTCTGAAATTTCATTACACTTAAAAAGGACCATTACTGGCGAAATAAACGGCGATTCAAAGGTGTCATTATTAGGCAATCCGGATACTGCGGAACTGAACGTTCGAAACAGCAAATTGATTATTTATAGTGACACCAGAAAGTAGTAAGCAAGCAAGTAGGGTGCATTAAGCGTAGCCCAATGCACCATCCAACGGTGGTTATGGTGCATTACGGCCGTTGGCCTAATGCACCCTGCTTGCTCATTGAATGGGCCGCCTGCCTCGGTGGTTTTACCCTTTCGGTATGATTACATCATATACTTGATCTACCGGGTTCCACATCGGTAGTCGTCCAGATATGAAAATGTTGAACCCAAAATTTGAGACGCTCAAAAGGCTTAATTCCTATAAGCCTCCACACAAAGACCTCCGTGATATTCCGTGGCAACCAGATGACATTTGCCCATGTGGAAGAAACAAGCTTGTTCGCGATTGCTGCCAATTTGAAACAGATTTTGGCGTTTTCCATCCCCCTTCGTTGCAACCGTCAGGCCCACCGACAAATTTTTCAAATCCCAGATGTTGCCTCGCATTTACGGGCAATTGTTCCAAAACAATCTCCAGCGAGCACTATTTCTCGAAAAACGTTCTCGAAAGACTAGGTCGATTTTCAATCTCTGGCACCCCTTGGTTAGAGCGGGGGCAAGAGCAAGAAATCGGCATCAATCGCGTGACCGCCAATATACTATGCAAGCGTCACAATGAATCTCTCAGCCCGATAGACCAGTTAGGAGGAAATGCGATCCTGACAATCACCGATGCCATCGATTACTTAGCACAAAAAGGACCTTATCGGCGGTCTGCATATGGTTTCTTCAGCGGGCATATGCTTGAGCTCTGGGCATTGAAGGTATTACTTGGAATGGTGCATGGGAAAGTCATGCGCGGAGAAAATTCGAGTTTGATCGATCCTGCCCAGATTCCGGTTAGTTTCTTACGCCGCGCATTCTATGAGCATCAAATCGAATCGCCTGCGGGTTTTTACATTCAGCCGACTGATAAACCACTCTTTCCTATGGTTTATCAGGTAATTGCACTTTTCAACGCCTCGGATAACTGTCTCGCAGGCCTGAAAATTAGAGTGAAAGGCCTCGAATTCTGGTTCCCATTCTTCCCTGACGAAGACAATGCGCGACTTTTTGAGAATCTGAGTTTGGTTCATCGACCGCTCATCCTAGATCTTGTTACCCCCAAACGATCGGTGCGGTTGATGTCCAACTGGCCATCAGGACCCGGCACATATAAACGTGTTGCATTTGGCGCAAAATAGCGTCGCATATTGTTGGCTTTTTCGCGTCCGTCCGTTGAACGCGGCCTAACGCCTCCGCAAAACCTCAGGAAAGTACGGTGCATTTAGCGCAGCGCAAGGCGCCATCCAACGGTGGTTTTGGCGCCTTGCCGCCGTTGGCCTGATGCACCCTACTTAAGCCTGTCTTGCTTATTGAATGCTTGGGTCGTTCGGCGGGGTGAATCCCGCCCTGCATTTCTCGAAATCCGGAAGCGCCGCCCCCTCTTGTCATTCCGGGGGCGCCGCAGGCGGAACCCGAAAATCCAGAATTTTTGCGGCGACAGAAAAGACCATTCATGGATTCCGGGTTCCCGTTTCACTCGGCCCCGGAATGACAGGAACGCTCACCCTCCATTCCCCATCCGCCTCTTGTCATTCCGGGGCGCCGCAGGCGGAACCCGAAAATCCAGAATTTTTGCGGCGACAGAAAGATGGATCCTGGCCTGTGCAGCAGCATTTCATGCCGCAGCGCGCCCGGGATGACAGTGGCGAGGTTCTCGATTTCATTGAGCCCCGGAATGACAGGAACGCTCGCCCTCCATTCCCCATCCGCGCGAAAAGGCGCGCAATACATCTTTTCGGAGGCTTGAAGCGGCGCGGGCGCTTCCTATTTCGCTTGGAGCGGGCGCATTTCCCGCGCGGCTGTTTGACAATTGAAGATTTGCGCGCGTGTTCGGCGACAGGCTGGCGCCCGCACTGTTCGTTGAGCCGAGGCGGCGGCGTTCTCCTCAAAGACGAATTCCGGAAATCCGCATCATACGGACAAACCTTCCAGACCCCGCGGAAATATTCGATCCGTCCTATGAACGCCGCGCCGGACCCTGCGGACCCTGCGGACAAATCAGGCGCAGAGCGGGCGCATTGGTTGCTGGCCGCGTTTCCTCTGTTGACGCTTTAGCGCCTGCGGGCGACACTCCTTCCCGCGTCGTCATTGATGGAAGGGAGACCGATCATGATGTTGCGCAGGACAGCTTTCACCGCATTAGCTTTGTTGGTCAGTATTGGCGTTAGCCTTGCGTGCGCCGAGACGCGTTGCGCCAGCGCCGTTTGCACGGTGACGGCGACGACGAATACCGGCCGGCATTCAGAAGAGCTTCGCTGGGTTCCGTTGTTGCAGGCGTTCGATTTTCAGTTCGCCGGCAACGACCGGCCGCCGCATTTGTTCGCGGCCGGGTCCTTGCGGCCCGCGGGCGCGCGCTCGCCGCGCCGGTTCTATCTTGAACTTGCCGACCGCGACGGCAATGACCGGCTTTCCGCCTCGGCGCGCTTTGCGGTTTATTCCGAAAGCTGGCGCGGTTTGCGTGGCATTACCGATCTGAATATCGGCGTTGAACGAACCGTCACGCGGCGCGGTTGCCGCTCAAGCTGCAATCTGACCATTCCTCATTATGACCGCAGCCGGGTGCGGCTCGTCCTCACCGGCTTTCGCTTTCAATATCCGCGTGAGGAGCATCATCTGCGCAAGGTCGGGCTCTGGCCGATCGGCGCTGGCGGCGCCATTACCGCGACGTTCAAGGACGATGACGGCGCGGAGCCTTTCGACGTGACGGTCAGCTATGTGCTGCTGCCGGGAAGCTGGGTCGGCCGCTCGGTCATCGCCTACACCAATGTGACTGACGATCCGGCGCCGGTGATCGCGCTTGGCGACTTCTGGCGCGGTTATGTGCCCGTGCTGAGCGGCTTCATGTTCAGTTATTCAGACGGGGACGAACACATAAAGCGTATCGGCCTTTCGGGGACCGACCGCGATTTCCGTTTCTGGCTGCAAGACAATAACGCCGGCAACCGGGTCAGTTTCGACGCCTATGTTTACGGGCTTTGCCGCACGCGGGACGCGGGCGACAACATATTGTTCCGCGAATGCGACTAGGCTTGGCGTTTCGCCAGCAAGGTCAGAACAAGCGCGATTAAAGCGGGCGCGGCCTGCGTGAAAAGGATGGTCGGTTTCGCCGTGACGGCGCCGAAAATTCCGGCGGTGATGACGCAGAGCAGGAAGAAAACCGTCACGTCGCGTTTGCCAGCGAAGAGGCCCCATAAAAGCCCGGCGGCGAGGAAGCCGTTATAGAGCCCCTGATTGGCGGCGAGCGTTTTGGTGAGCGCCGATTGCTCCGCCGTCATCGAGAAAATTTTTCGGCCGATCTCATGATCCCAATAGAACATTTCGAGCGTCAGAAATCCGAAATGCAGCGCGGCGACAATAAAGACCGCAATGGCGGCGATGAGTTTCATTTTCGGCGTCCTTCCCCTCGAAGCGTCAGCTCATTTCCTCCTTATAGAAAGCTTTGCGCTTCGGACAAAGGGGCCGGCTATTTGAGGACTTCTGACGCATCGACGATTTTCACGTCGGCAAGCCCGGAGAGGTAATGCTCGAACCATGGTTTATGCGAGCCGCCAATGATGACGAGAATGCGTCCGCCCGGATAATAGGACGATTTTTCGCGGATATTGGCGACCTGGCGAAGATTGCGCGTTTCCAGCGTTGCGATATGCGCGCGGCCCGTGCGGTTGTCGCCCTCATGGGCGAGCATCGTTTGAAGATATTGATCGAGATAATCCGCTTCGAGCTTGCCGCCGCCGGCGTTCAGCACGCGAAACGCGTTCAGCACTTTTTCAGGCGTTGAAAGATCTTCATATGCGTCGCGCGCCGGCTGATAGGCCGTAGAGGCGAGCGATTTCCGCACCCAGTCCTTCGAGAAAAACTTTTCAAGATTGTCGCCCATGTCGGCCTCCGCATCGTCGCTTGCGTGATCGTCGATCGGATAAATGCGTTCAAGGCCGAGCCGTGCGGCGAGCGCCGAGCCGATCATCGATCCTTCATTCGGCGAGCGCGCGAATTTTTCAAAACTTTCGATCAACGCCTTTGACCAGCCGTCTTCGGCTTTGCGTTCAGTCTCCGGCAGGCGGCGCCATTGAACCAGCGCGGAATAAGGATCGCCCGCCGCGATGAAGAGCGCAGCGAGCTTTCGCCGGTCCGCGGCGCCCGGGTTTTTCGGCCAGTCGCGCAGCGTCTTGCGCACTGCGGCTTCGGCCTCTGGCATATCCATCGAAAGGCGCGCGCGCGTTTGCGCGGCAAGAAGGCCCGACCATGAACCATAAGTCGCGTAAGCGTCAGGGTAGGTCGCACGATATCGCCAGAGAGCGTCGACGCTCTCGCCGGGCAAAGCCTCGATCATGATGGCGTCCGGTTTGAAAGTTTCCAGCTTTTTCAAAAGCGGTTCGAGCAAGGAAGGATCCCAACCATCCTCTTCACGCTGTAAATGGGCCGCGCCGAGCACGAGGATCTCCGTCGGATTTGAGATGTCGGCGGCGTGGCGTTCGGGATGGAACGCCGGTTCGTATGCGCCGGCCGCTCCAAATGTTGAAATCGCGCAACAAAGCGCAGCGATTGCGTATTTCATGATGAGCCCTTCCGTCGGAATACGTGGGACCAGATTAGGTATGCGCGACGGGCCGGCAATCGACATACGATGAAGCGCCGCCGCCGCGAGGCGAGGGGAAGCACCGCCAAAATTCGCGCTTTTTTCGGGCGCCGGCTTCGATCATATCGCCGCATCGCAGCATGGCGCTTGCCTTTAGCCGGTCTTCAGCGTCATATGCCGCCCGGGGTCGCGCCGCGCGGGCGGCGCGCATTGGGCGCAATAGAGGGGTACTCATCATGCGTTTTATTCTTTTGCTTGTCGTCATTATCGCCGGGTTCGGATTCTGGTGGATGAAGTTCGCCAGCGACGACCAGAAAGCGGCGATCGATTCCAAGGCGCCGGTCTCCATGGTCATGGATCCGGTCGAAGGCCTGATCGGCAAGGCGACGGGCGGGGCTGCCGCCGATGATGGCAGCGCCGACGCCGCTGCGACGGATGACGTTCCGGCTGCGGACGATTCAATGGCCGATGATACAGTCGCCGACGATATGGCTGATGACACGGCTGCGCCGGCGGACGATACCCAGCCGGAATAAGAACCGGTAAAGGCTCAACCGCTTTTTACTGCAAGCAAGTTCGCCGCAGCAGCTTTCGATTGAAAGCTGCTGCGCGCGCTTGCGCGTTCTGTTGCGCGCAGGGGATGCGGCTGGCGGCGAGCTTTCGCCTCATGCCCCCTTACATTTTGCGGGGTAGATGATGCCCGTGCCCTTGGTCACTTCAACGCCGCCATTGACATGGCGATAGCCGCCGGCGACGAGCTGGATCGCACCGCGCGGCGTTTCAAAGACAAGTGCGCCGAACCGCATCCCGTCGGCTGTTGAATATCCGCCCGCAACCTGTTTGCTCCAGCGATACATTCGCCCGCGCGCGATGCCGCCGTCTGAAATCCAGCACATGCGTTTCATCTCATCCGCCGGAAGCACCTGCTTTTCTTCGGCGATGAAGGCGCGAAAGCGTTTGAGGCGTTCTTCAGCTTTCTTCGCAAGATCAGTATCCGGATAAAGTTCCATGAAGGCGACATAGTCGGGGTGGAGACCGCTTTTTCCGCGTCTGCGAACGCGTCTTCAGCGGAAAGGCCCTGCCAGCTTTCCTCGTGGTCCTTCTTGACGATTTCGCGATAACCTTTGTTCTCAGTGATTTCTTTCAGCGCTTTTTGTTCAGCGGGGGTTGCGCCGCCGCCTGCGCCGCACGCTGCAAGGCAGCCCGCAATAAGGACCAGTGAGCAAACGTTGAGCGTTTTTCTGATCATCGTTCGTCCCTCCCGGCAGCAAGCGTAAGGTCGGCCTGCCCGCCGCGCAAGGCAAACGCGCCGGATGCTATTGCATGCAGGGGATGCGGCTGGCGGCGAGCTTGTATTGCTTCACCCAGCCGCCCTTTTCATCCTTGGTGTATGAAATGCGCGCCCAGTGGTCGGCGTCAAAAACCTCGAACTCGGCGCGGAAGTTCGGCCGCTCAGGATAGACCTGCCACATGGTCAATTTGCCGTCGATCATTTTGGCGCGAAGGTCCTGAACCTGATGGTTCCCGGTCGCAACCCACATCATGTCCCATTCTTTCGCTTCCGGGTCATACATGCGCACATTAACGCCGCGCGACGCGTTCGGGTCCTGCGCCGGGTCGGGGTGATACCACTCATCGATGATCGCCATGCCTTCAAGGCCGTAATAGCCGTTCCAGCGCGCAGTGACGCCCGGCTGCGGCGGCGACCATTGATCGCCGCGCCAGGCGTGAAGCGTAATCGTATAGTCGCCGATCAGGAACGCGAATTGCGACAATTCCGGCGGCGCGTTTTGATGCGGCGCGCCAAATTCGCAACGTGATGGCGGCGCGACTTCCTGCGCCATCGCCGGGAGGAGGGGGAGGAAGGTTGTGGCGTTTGTTAGTGCAAACACGGCGCAAGCGACGTTCATCGTTTTTCTCATCGTGGACCCCTCCAGCTTTATCATCCCGCTTCGACACCGCGCAGCGCGGCTTCCATCATCGAGATACTGCAGGCGATTATGCCCGCTCATGAGCGCCGCCGAAGCGCAATACGTCCGAATGAAGCTGCCGCGCGATAAAGCGTTTTCCGCGTTGCAGCATCGGGGGCGGGACGAAATTGGCTGATTTCCTCATTTTGTGCGTTAAGGCGGCGTTTACCAAGGTTAACAAAGCGTAAAACGTGAATTTGGTTAACGCGATTTCGGATTGACGATCAGGCGAGGGAGGCGTTCAATCATCCGTATCGGTATGAACTCCTCCGCATACCGATGAATGGTGAGAGCAGCGTTAGGTTACCCCTCGGCTACGCGCCGCGCGTCGTCACCCCAGCGCTCGCGCGCGCAATGAAGATCAAGTCTCGCGTCTCGTTCCGCACGACGCTTCATGCGCGGAAAGGACAAAAGGCGATCAGCCGGTATCGAAATGCGAGACTTAAAAAGGGCGCCGGTTCTGAAACCGGCGCCCGCTTTTTTATGGATGATTGTCTTCTGCTCGCAGCAGTCTGCTACCAGTCGAGCACGACCTTGCCGGACTGGCCTGAGCGCATGATATCGAAACCCTTCTGGAAATCATTCGCCGGGAAAGAATGCGTCAGGATCGGTTTCAGATTGAGGCCGGCCTGCAGCAGCGCGCCCATCTTGTACCAGGTCTCGAACATCCGCCGTCCGTAAATGCCCTTGATGTCGAGACCTTTGAAGATGACTTTGTCCCAGTCGATGCCGGCGCCGTTCGGCATGATGCCGAGCATGGCGATCTTGCCGCCATGGTTCATCGTGTCGAGCATCGATTGAAAGGCCGCCGGCACGCCCGACATTTCAAGGCCGATATCGAAACCCTCGGTCATTTTAAGATCGCTCATGACGTCGCGAAGATTTTCGCGGCTGACATTGACGGCGCGCGAGGCGCCCATCTTGACTGCAAGATCGAGCCGGTAATCATTGACGTCAGTAATGACGACATGGCGCGCGCCGACGAAACGCGCGACTGCGGCAGCCATAATGCCAATCGGTCCGGCGCCGGTGATGAGAACGTCTTCTCCGACGAGATCGAAGGCGAGGGCGGTGTGAACCGCGTTGCCGAACGGATCGAAAATGGCGCCCATCTCGTCGGGAATATCATCTGGCAGGCGATAGACATTGAATGCCGGGGCCGCGATATATTCCGCGAATGCGCCGGCGCGGTTGACGCCGATTCCGAGCGTGTTGCGGCAAAGGTGGCGCTGGCCCGCGCGGCAATTGCGGCAATAGCCGCAGGTGACATGGCCCTCGACCGAAACGCGATCGCCGATTTTCATCTTTGAATGTTCCGGGTGAACTTCCGAGCCGATCTCGACGATCTCGCCGGAAAATTCATGGCCGACGGTCATCGGAACGGGGATCGTTTTTTGCGCCCATTCATCCCAATTATAAATGTGCACGTCGGTGCCGCAAATGGCGGTCTTTTTCACCTTGATGAGGACGTCGTTAGGACCGATTTCCGGCCGCGCGACATCCGCCATCCAGATGCCTTCTTCGCGTTTCGCCTTGATGAGAGCCTTCATGAGCCTTCGCCATTTTGCCGCAATTTCGCAGCCTTCTAGCCGTTCTTTGGGCTGGGCGGTAGGGGCGAAACGGCCTAGGAAGCGTCGGGCGAGGGAACCTCTCGCCGATTTGTTGTGTTAGGCGGGGTTTGACCCTTTAAAATTTCAGCCGTTCCCGCGGAGTATTCACCGGCATGAACAAGAAGCCACGGCGCCAGGCGGCGCTCACCGTTCGTATTGCTACGCCCGAGGACGCGCAGGCGATTGTCGATCTGTCAAAGCGCGTTTACCCCGACATGCCGCCTTATTCGGTCGGCACGATTATGGGGCAGATCGCCAATTTCCCCGAGGGCCAGTTCGTCGTCGAATATGAAGGCGCGATCGTCGGTTACGCCGCCTGTTTCATCATTGATGAGAAGGCAGCGCTCGGATCGCATAGCTGGTCGGAGATTACCGGCGGCGGTTATGGCTCGCGTCATGCGCCCGATGGCGAGTGGCTCTATGGTATGGACGTGTCGGTCGATCCCGACCGGCGGCGCTTGCGTATTGGTCAGCGTTTGTATGATGCGCGACGCCAGCTATGCGAAAGCTGGAATCTGAAGGGCATTGTCTTCGGCGGTCGCATGCCCGGCTGGAAACGCCGCCGAAAGACTTACCCCGACCCGCTCGATTATATTGCAGCCGTCAATGACCGAAAAGTTGTTGATCCGGTCGTAAACTTCCATCTGCGGGCGGGATTCGAGCCGCAAGGCGTTTTGCCGGATTACTTGCCGATCGATACGGATTCGGGCGGTTACGCCTCGCACATGGTTTGGCGCAACCCTTATTATGTCAGCGACAAGCCCGATGCGAATACCGGCGCGACGCAAAAGGAAGCTGTAAGAGTCGCCACCGTCCAGTTTCAGCAGCGCATGATCTCAAGCTTTGATGAGTTCATGCATAACGTTGAATATTTCGTCGACATCTGTGCGGACTATCGATCGGACTTTGTCGTGTTTCCTGAGCTTTTTACGTTGCAGCTGCTGGCCCTGTCGCACGAAAAGCTCTCGCCAGCGAAGTCGATTGATGCGCTCACTGAATACACGCCGCGCTTTACTGAAAAAATGCGTGAGATGGCGATAAGCTATAATATCAATATTATCGGCGGCTCCCACCCGACCCGCACCGATGATGGCGAAATCCAGAACGTCGCCTATGTGTTTTTGCGCGATGGATCGGTTCATGCGCGTGAGAAAATTCATCCGACGCCCAATGAACGAAAATGGTGGGGCATACAGGGCGGCGAGGATCTCGACGTCATCCCGACCGACTGCGGCCTTATTGGCGTTCTTATCTGTTATGACAGCGAGTTTCCTGAACTCGGGCGGCGTCTCGCCGATCAGGGCGCGCGCATTTTGTTTGTGCCATTCTGCACTGATAACCGGCAAGGCTATTTGAGGGTGCGTTACTGCGCACAGGCTCGGGCCATTGAAAACCAGCTCTATGTCGTCCTGTCCGGCAATGTCGGCAATCTTCCCAATGTCGAGAATATGGATGTTCAATATGCGCAATCGGCAATTCTGACGCCGTGCGATTTTCCGTTCGCGCGCGACGGCATAGCCGCGGAGGCAAGCGAAAACGTTGAAACGGTGACGATCGCCGATCTCGACCTTACTGATCTATCCTGGGCGCGCGCGCAAGGTACGGTGCAGAACCTTCGGGACCGGCGGTTCGATCTTTACGAGACAATCTGGAAACGGCGCGCTTGAGGAAACAGCGCCTTATCCGTTCAGCAATTTAGCGGCGCGGCCCGCAAAATAGGTGATGACGCCGTCCGCGCCGGCGCGGCGGATTGAAAGCAGGCTTTCAAGGATGGCGCGCTCCTCGTCGATCCATCCATTTTGCGCGGCGGCCATGATCATTGCGTATTCGCCCGATACCTGAAACGCGAAAGTCGGCATTTTGAATTCGTCTTTGACGCGGCGGATAATGTCGAGATAGGCCCCGGCGGGTTTCACCATCACGCTATCGGCGCCTTCGGCGATATCCATTGCGACCTCCCGCAGCGCTTCATCGCTATTGGCGGGGTCCATCTGATAGGTGCGTTTGTCGCCTTTTAAGACGCCAGATGAGCCGATCGCGTCGCGGTAAGGCCCGTAAAAGCATGATGCGTATTTCGCCGCATAGGACATGATCTGCACATGTTGGAGGCCTTCTGCGTCAAGTCCGGCGCGGATGGCGCCAATGCGGCCGTCCATCATGTCGGAGGGCGCAATAATGTCGAAACCCGCCTTGGCCTCGACGATTGCCTGTTTCACGAGCGCTTCTACCGTCCGGTCATTGACGATTTCGCCGCCTTCCAGGAATCCGTCATGGCCATGGTCCGTATAGGGATCAAGCGCGACGTCCGCCATCAAGCCGACTTCGGGAACGGCGTCCTTGATGGCGCGAGCCGCCCGGCACATCAGATTATCGGGGTCGAAGGCGAGCGCTGCGTCGGCGCTCCGGTCTTTTTTGGACGTAAACGGAAAAAGCGCGAGGGCGGGAACGCCCAATGATTTTGCTTCCCGGGCCGCTTTGACGGCCTCGTCGACGGAAAGACGAAATGCGCCGGGCATTGAGGCGACCGGCTCCTTAACGCTTTCGCCGTCGATCAACACCATCGCCCAGATGAAATCGGCTGGCGAGAGGCGCGTTTCGGCGACAAGCGCGCGCGACCAGGCTGCAGCCCGCGGGCGGCGTAGGCGGGTCGAAGGAAAGGTGGGGGCGGGTCTGGTCATTGCATCAGCTTCAAAAGGGCCCGAAGGCGCTCGCAACCGTTAAGAAATCATTGCCGCGGTTTCATGCAACGTTACGCAGTTCATTGCAATTTGATTGGAAATTGATCTGCGGCATTTAACGGGGTTTTTAGGGAATGGCCTTAGGTTCCGGCAAAGTATTTGATTTTTGACCAGGGCGGGACCTCAATGTCGGCAGCACAGGGAATGGTGGGCGCAGTAATCGGGCGCGGCGAGCAGAGCGAAGCGGACCCTGAAGAGCTTCGCGCCGCCTATTTGCAGCTTCTTCATCTTGTCGAGCGCCTGCATCGCCAGCTGCTCGACGTTATCAAGGACGAATTGGAGCGTCTTGGCCAGACCGATATCAATTCGGTCCAGGCGCTGCTTCTTTACAATATCGGCGATGCTGAATTGACGCCGGGCGAATTGCGTTCGCGCGGTCATTATCTCGGCTCGAACGTTTCCTACAATTTGAAACAGCTCGTCGACAAAGGTTATATCCGCGATCAGCGTTCCGACGTCGACCGCCGTTCGAAGCGCGTTTCCCTGACACAAGCCGGCCTTTCAGTGCGCGACCGCCTCGCCGAACTGTTCGACCGCCAGCTCGCGTCGGTGCAGCAGGTTGGCGGCGTCGACATGGAGCAAATGCTGAAAACCAACAAATCGCTGCAGCGTCTTGAGCGTTTCTGGGCGGATCAGGTTCGTTACCGCCTTTGATCGAGTTTATTCAGTGCAAATAAAAACGGCGCCGTATTCCGGCGCCGTTTTTATTTGTGTTCTGCTCGATCAAGCCGCTTTCTTGCGTCCGCGTTTTTTCGCCGTTTTGCGCTTTGACGGCGCTTTGCGTCCGCCAGCCCGGCCAAGGCCGATTTCCTTGGCGAATTCAGAACGGCGCTTTGCGTAGTTCGGCGCAACCATCGGATAGTCCGCGGGAAGATTCCACTTGCGTCGATAATCCTCCGGCGACAGGCCGTATTGCGTCCTCAGATAACGCTTCAGCATTTTCAGCTTTTTGCCGTCCTCCAGACAGATGATGTAGTCGTTGGTGATCGACTTTTTCACCGGCACGGCCGGCTGCTGGCTGCCGGCGCTGGCTGTGCCGCCGGCGGCGAGCGCCCTTACCGCATCATGCACGTCCTGAAGAAGGCCCGGCAATTTCTCGGCGCTGACCGAATTGTTGCTAACAAAAGCCGCGACGATGTCCGTCGCAAGGTGCAGGGTTTCACCCGGCTCCAAGGTGGACTCAATGTCCGACATCAAGATAGGTCCTTCCATTGCTAAATGAATACAGTCGGGCCGGCTCTCTCCTTCCGTTCCGTTCCGTTCGCTTAGTCCATCCTAGTCGCCCAAAACCGCTAGGACCGTTGTCCGGGATAGACTGGCGCCCCTGAAGATTCAAGGATTGCGCGCAGCTTTTCACTGCTGTTCGCCGCTTATTCTCTACGCTTCAAGGAAAAGGCCGCCGTCTTTATTTTTGTTTCCGAACGCTATTCGATCGAAAAACAGAGGTGTTTGCAGAGCCGGGCGCGGCGCGTTGCCGGGGGCGCCGGGCGCGGCTATACGGTCCGGAGCTTTGCTCCCGAAATCCTGAGAGGATAAGTTCATGCGCCAGGCTGAGGCATTGAATTCAGACGATTTTTTCCGATCGCAACTTGCCGCCGCAGACCCCGAAATCGCCGACATTGTCGGTCGGGAATTGCGCCGGCAGCAGGGGCAACTCGAACTCATCGCTTCAGAGAACATCGTCTCGCGCGCCGTTCTTGAGGCGCAAGGATCGGTGCTGACCAACAAATACGCGGAAGGCTATCCCGGTAAACGCTATTATGGCGGCTGTGAAATTGTCGACGAGGCGGAAAACATCGCTATCGCTCGCGCCAAAAAACTTTTCGGCTGTGAAGAGGCGATTGTTCAGCCGCATTCCGGCAGTCAGGCGAATCAGGCCGTCTTCATGGCGCTTTTAAAGCCGGGCGATACTTTCCTCGGCATGGACCTTTCCGCCGGCGGGCATCTGACGCATGGCGGCAAGGCGAACCAGTCCGGCAAATGGTTCAATGCTGTACATTACGGCGTTCGCGAGGATGATCATCTCATCGATTTCGACGAAGTCGCGCGCGTCGCCGGCGAGCACAAACCGAAAGTCATTATTGCTGGCGGCAGCGCTTATTCGCGCTTTATCGACTTCAAGAAGTTCAAAGAGATCGCTGACAGCGTCGGCGCGAAGCTGATGGTTGATATGGCGCATTTTGCGGGGCTCGTCGCGGCCGGCGTTTATCCGACGCCGATCGGCATCGCCGATGTCGTCACGACAACGACGCATAAGACGCTTCGCGGACCGCGCGGCGGCATGGTGCTGACGAACGACGCCGACATCGCCAAGAAAGTGCGCTCGGCATTGTTCCCGGGCATTCAGGGCGGGCCTTTGATGCATGTCGTTGCGGCCAAAGCGGTCGCGTTCGGCGAAGCGTTGCAACCCTCCTTCCGCGACTATGCAAATGACGTCATCGCCAACGCAAAAGTGCTCGCCTCGACGTTGATCGAGGCCGGTTATGCGGTCGTTTCCGGCGGCACCGACACGCATCTGGCGCTGATCGACCTTCGCCCCAAAGGCGTTAAAGGAAACGCTGCGGAGCAAAGCCTCGAAGCGGCGGGCATTACCTGCAACAAGAACGGCGTGCCGTTCGATCCGGAAAAGCCGACGATCACGTCGGGCGTGCGCGTCGGATCGCCCGCCTGCACGACGCGCGGTTTCGGCGCTGCGGAATTCCGCGAGGTTGGTCAGTTAATGGCTGAAGTGCTCGACGGGCTCGCATCCGGCGGCGACATGGAGGCTTGTGAAAAAGCGGTGAGGGCGAAGAGCCGGGCGCTCGCCGAACGCTTCCCGATATATTCCTGAGCGATCTGAAGGCGAAGAAAGATGCGCTGTCCCTTTTGCGGATGTGAAGACACCCAGGTGAAGGACTCCCGCTCGGCGGAGGATGGCTCTTCCATTCGCCGCCGCCGGCAATGTTCCGCCTGCAGTGCGCGCTTCACGACCTTCGAGCGCGTCCAGCTTCGCGAACTGACGGTCGTTAAAAGCACCGGCGGCAAGGAGCCGTTCGAGCGCGACAAGCTGATGCGATCGATTCATGTGTCGCTCCGCAAGCGCAATGTCGATATGGAGCGCGTCGAGCAGATGGTGACCGGCATCATCCGCCGGCTCGAAGCGATGGGTGATGCTGAAATTCCCTCAAAAGCGATCGGAGAATTAGTGATGGAGGGCCTCGCCGGGCTCGACGATGTCGCCTATGTCCGATACGCGTCCGTTTATCGCGACTTTCGCGAAGCGAAAGATTTTGGCCAGTTTATAGGCGAGCTTAAAGATCTCGAGGGAGCGGATGACGCCTGAACGGCGCGCCGGCATTAATTGTGAGTAGAAATCCCTTGCAGGATAAGACCAATGCGCGGCTTTCAGCCGTGCAGGCGCTTTACCAGATGGAGACATCGGGTCTTGGGGTTGAAAGCGTCATCCTTGAATTCAGAACGCATCGTTTTGGAACGGCGATTGACGGCGCTGAATTCGGCGAGGTCGATGAAGAGTTTTTCAGCTCACTTTTACGCGGCGTTGTATCGGGTCAAGATCGCATTGACCGCGCCATTGAAACGCGCCTTGCTTCTGGCTGGAAGCTTTCAAGGCTCGATGCGACTGCGCGGGCGATCCTGCGCGCCGCCGTATTCGAACTGACGCATTTTGCGGCGACGCCGGCGCGCGTCATCATCAATGAGTATGTCGATATCGCCAAATGTTTCTTCGATGGCGACGAGCCTTCCTTCATCAACGCCGCGCTTGACAGTGTCGCGCGCGATCTGCGCGATGAGGAATTCAGCGGCGCGACGGCGGGCGGGCGTTGACCGGAGAGTTCGATATTATCGCGCGCTATTTCGCGCCGCTTTCCAAACCGGATGACGGCTCTTTCGGACTGCGCGACGACGCAGCGCTGCTGACGAATGGCGACCTTGTCGTCACCAAGGACGTTCTCGTCGAGGACGTTCATTTCCGCAAGAAAGACGCAAAATCGCTCGTCGCCCGCAAGGCGCTGCGGGTCAATCTTTCAGATCTCGCCGCCAAGGGCGCGCGGCCAATCGGCTATTTTCTCGGTTGCGTCTGGCCGTCAAACGTCAAAGAGGCGGATATCGAGGCCTTCGCCGAAGGGCTCCGCACCGATCAGGACGCCTACAAGATCTCGCTTCTAGGCGGCGACACGACGCGCCATCAGGCGAAAGGCGCGCCGCTTATTATCTCCGTGACCATGATCGGCCAGCCGGGGTCCGCCGGCCTCATCCGCCGCAGCGGCGCGAGCGCCGGCGACGATGTTTACGTCACCGGCTCCATCGGCGATGCCGGGCTCGGCCTTTCGCTTCTTGAAGGCGAATTCAAAACCGACGCGGCTGCGAAAAAATATCTGACAGGCCGTTATCAATTGCCGGCGCCGCGCCTTTCCTTTGGCGGCGCGCTTAACGGGCTCGCCAGCGCGGCGATCGACATTTCCGACGGACTGCTCGCTGACGCTGACCATATCGCCGCCGCATCGGGCGTGCGCCTTGACGTTGAAGCGGCTCGCATTCCCTTGTCGGCGGCGGCGAAAAACTGGGCGGAAGCGGACGGCGCAATGGATGAGGCGATCGCCGAGCTTTGCGCATTCGGCGATGATTATGAAATCCTTTTCACAGCGCCCGCCGTGCGCCGGCGCTCGATTGAAATGGCCTCGCAAGTGACGAAAACGCCGGTTGCGCGCATCGGCTCGGTCGCGCGTGGCGAGGGCGTTCGCCTCATTGATGAAAATGGCGGCGAAATTGATTTCGACGACGCCGGCTTCGATCATTTCGCGAAGTGACGTAGAAAGTTTCTTTCAGTGTTAACTGACCTGGACTTTGCCGCCAGCCATGCATTGTGCTAAAATTACTCAGCAATTATAATATTATGCGCGCCAGACTTAGTGACCTCTATAATGTATAATAACACTAAAGTTCTATCACGACCGTTAGCTGTTGCCGTATTGATGACGATGAGCGCCACCGCCTTGCCTTGGTTGTTGCTTTCCAAGAAAATTCCAGACTTGGCCAAGGCGATATTGTTCGGGCCGATGCTCGTAATTCCAACGTCGGCATTGGTTATTGCATTGTTTGTATTTCGCGATGACATTCGTGCGACAGAGAACAAATTCAATTTCATTTTGATGATCGCCATTAATTTGCTTTCTTCTGTTTCGCTTGGAATTTTATATTTTTTGGCTGAAAGCTATAGATATGTCGATCTAGCTTCACGAATTCATCATGTAACAATAATTGCTGTTTTTTCGTTTTTTGTGTCATTCTTGTCGCTATCTGTACGCACCGCATTCATGCTGGAACCGAATGAGTTTCGACGTCGAGTTTTTACGACATTCATCTTGCTATTTCCGGTGATTGGCGTTTTTTTGATCAATTTCACTTCAACGAAAAAAATTTGAGCAGCGCTCTAATTCGTCTTCAAGACGCGACTCGTCTGGTTTGACGGCCTGCCATCTTCCGCGCGGTTTTGCTTTCCGGAGCGTTTATTCCTTCATTTTTCACTTGCGTGAGGGGGTTGGGTCCGTTAGACACTGAACCATATGGTTCAGTATAATCAAGCCCGTCTCGACGCTTCCTTCGCCGCGCTCTCGGACGCGACGCGGCGCGGCGTGCTGGAGCAGCTTTGCCGCGCCGACGCCTCGATCACCGATCTCGCCGGCAAGTTCGACATGACCCTCACGGGCATGAAGAAGCATGTCGACGTGCTGGAGCGGGCGGGGCTCGTCACGACGCAAAAGGCGGGGCGCGTCAGAACCTGCCGGCTTGGCGCGCGCGCTCTCAAAGAAGAGGCCGCATGGATTGAACGTCACCGCCAACTCTGGAGCGCTCGGTTCGAGGCGCTCGACAAGGTAATCGAGAAAATGAAACGCAGGGGAGCGCCAAATGCCGGGCGGAAAAAACGCTAGCCCCGCCGATGGGTTATGCACCAATGTCGAGCGCAAATCCGACTTGGAACTTGTCGTCACGCGCCTCTTTGACGCGCCGGTAAGCATTGTCTTCGAAGCGTGGAGCAAACCCGAACTGTTCAAGCTTTGGTGGGTTCCGAAATCGGCGGGCATGTCGCTCGTCTCTTGCGACATGGATGTGCGTAAGGGCGGGAAATATCGCCTCGTCTTCAGCCAACCGGCCTTCGATCAGCCAATGGCGTTCTTCGGCTCCTACAAGGAAGTAACGCCGAATAAGCGCATTGTCTGGACGAATGAAGAAAGCCCCGACGGCGCCGTCACCACGGTGACGTTCGAGGAAAAGGCGGGCAGGACGCTGGTTGTGCTGCACGAACGCTATCCGACCAAAGCGGCCCTCGACGAAGCGCTTGCCGGTTCCGCAGAAGGACTGCCGGAACAATTTGCGCAACTCGACGAGCTGCTTGCAGTCGGGAAGTAGGTTCGGGCAATTCCAACCGGCTTTGATTGAGACTTTTGGCGTAGATGGAATTTAGCTCAGCTTGGCGAGCGTTGATGGCGCCTTGCGCCTTCGGCTTTATGCACCGGCTGATCTTTCCCCGAATGCGCGAATTTGCAGCTCGAAATACATTTTTTGAGAGTCTTGAATGCGCGGCGGCGCTTCCTATTTCGCTTGGAGCGGGCGCGTTTCCCGCGCGGCTCTTTGACATGTTCGTATCTATCGCGCGTCCGGCGAATTTGCTGGCGCCGCGTTCTTTGTTTGTATGAGGCATCGTTCCGAGCATATCACAAAATTGCGCGTGAATCTGAAATCCGCCTTATACGGACAAACCTTCTGGACCGTGCATAAAACCTCACTTCGTCCTACCCCCGGCGCGCCGGAAAAGACGGCTTATGCGGACAATGAACGACAAGCTGAAGCCGCAGGAAGGGTTCACATGAAAAAGGGGAGGGCGGTCGCGGTGCGGCGATAATCGGAAGGTATCGCCTCAATCGCCATATATTTGCAAAAATGGTCGGAGCGACAGGATTTGAACCTGCGACCCCTTGACCCCCAGTCAAGTGCGCTACCAGGCTGCGCCACGCTCCGACAATTTTCGCAAAAAGGCCTCAAAGGGCCTCAAAAGCGGCGCGGACTATAGGGGGCGAGCCTTGGGCCTGCAACGCGTAATCGGTCCGCATTGGGAATAATCAGTCGCCGCGCGAGCCAAGCTCAATCGCCTCAATCGAGACGACGGCGTCGTCGAGCGCCTGCTGCGCGCGTTCAAGTTTCTGCATCAGCCTTTCGAGTCGGTCGCGCATCTCGGGCGGCATGCTGGCGGGGGCTGTTTCCGCGCTCACTGGCGCATTGTCAGCGGCGGGCGCGCTTTCGCGGTCGTCATCTTCCTCATTGAGGAGCGGGCTCAGTTCAATCGGCTGTCCGGCGGCGGCGAGGCGGCCAAGCTCAGCGACATATTTAACGCCATTGTCGCGGAAAATTTTCTGAACGCCCTTGGTCGTATAGCGCGCATCGTAAAGGAGCACGCGCACGCCGCGTAAAAGATCGAGGTCCACGGGGCGGTAATAACGACGCCCGCCGGCGCGCCGCATTGGACGGATCTGTCCGAAGACTTCCTCCCAATGGCGCAACACATGCTGGGGAACGTCCAGCTCGGTCGACGCTTCGCTGATGGTCCGGAATGCTTCTGCGGATTTGGCGACTGCCATAGGTCAAAAATTATTCCGCTGCGCGGGCCTTTTTGCCGGTGAGCGATTTGTTGATTTCTTCCTTGAGGACATGCGAAGCGCGGAAGGTGACGACGCGTCGCGGCGTAATCGGCACTTCCTCGCCGGTCTTTGGATTTCGTCCCATCCGCAAACTTTTCTGGCGCACCGAAAAAGTCCCGAAGGATGAAATTTTCACCGTTTCTCCGCGTTCCAGCGAGGTCGCGACCTCATCGAGAATCCGCTCCACAAAGGCTGCGGATTCATTTCGTGAAACGCCGAGGGCGCTAAATATCGCATCGGTCAGATGCGCCCGCGTAAGGGTATCTCCGCTCATTGTGAGCCTCGCCCATTTCCCCAAGAAAGCGAGACCCTAGGCCGGTTTCCCCGATATGGTCAATAAGCGATTGAATTATCTTGATAGTTTGCCGGAATTTAAGACGGCTCATGCGCGAAAGAGCGCCGCCCCCCAGGTGAGCCCGCCGCCCATGCCTTCAAGCATGACGAGGTCGCCTTTCTTGATGCGTCCGTCGGCGACGCCTTCGCAATAAGCGAGCGGTATCGATGCGGCCGACGTGTTGCCGTGGCGGGCGATGGTCGAGATGACCTGATCGGGGCGCAGGCTCAGTTTCTTGACGACGCCATGAATGATTCGTTCATTGGCCTGATGCGGCACGAACCAGTCGATATCGTGCGGGTCGATTTTCGCGTCGTCAGCGACAGCGCGCATCGCCGCTGAAATGCGTTCCACCGCTTCGCGGAAAACCTTGTTGCCCTGCATGCGCACATGGCCCGTCGATTGCGTGCGCGACACGCCGCCATCGACATAAAGAAGATCGACAAGCCGTCCGTCGCAGCGAAGGAAGGAACCGAGAAGGCCGCGGCCGGCCGCGGCGTTTTCATCTATCGCCTCAACGACAAATGCGCCGGCGCCGTCGCCGAAGAGTACGCAAGTTGCGCGGTCGCTCCAGTCGAGAATGCGCGAAAAGGTTTCCGCGCCGATCACCAGCGCGCATTTGTGTTGCCCGGCTTTGAGGAACTTATCGACCGTCGAGATCGCGTAGATGAAGCCGGTGCAAACCGCCTGAATGTCGAAGGCGGTGCCGGCCGGCGCTCCGAGTTTCGCCTGCACAATGGCCGCCGTCGACGGGAAGGTGAGGTCGGGCGTTGTCGTTGCGACGACGATGAGGTCAATGTCTTCGGGCGTGCGGCCCGCCATTTCGAGCGCGCGGCGCGCGGCCTCGACGGCAAGGTCAGACGTGTACTGACCATCGCCCACGATATGGCGTTCGCGGATGCCGGTGCGCTCGCGGATCCATTCATCGCTCGTATCGACAATCGCGGCGAGGTCGTGATTGGTCATGACATCGGGCGGCAAATAGGCGCCGCATCCGGTCACCACTGACTTCAAACTCATTCTGCAGCCTTTATTGATTTTCCGGCGCGCTCGAAGACGAGGGCGACGGTTTCGGCGACTTCCTTGCGGAAGCCCTTGCCGACGAGGCTCGCCGCCATCGATATCGCGCTGGCGACGCCTTTGGCGTCAGCGCCGCCATGGCTTTTGACGACGACGCCGTTAATGCCGAGGAAGACGCCCCCATTGACCGAAGAAGGGTCGATCCGCTCCTTCAGTTTTTTGAGTTCCGTCATCATCAGAAGCGATCCCGCCTTGGCCAGGAGCGATCCCGTCAGCGCCTCGCGTATCCAGCCGCCGACTAGGCGCGCCGCCCCTTCGGCTGATTTCAGTGCGATATTGCCGGTGAAACCATCGGTCACAACAACATCGACGGCGCCTTGTGATATATCGTTACCTTCGACGAAACCCGAAAACGCCATGCCGGGGTCCGCTTCTTTTAGAACGCGCGCGGCGGAGCGAATAAGTTCGTGACCTTTAAGTTCTTCCGCGCCGACATTGAGAAGGCCGACGGTCGGCCTTTCCTTGCCGGTGAGCGCGCGAAAAAACGCCTCGCCCATGATTGCGAAATTGACGAGTTGATGTTCGTCGGCTTCGACATTGGCGCCGACATCGAGAACGACAACGCGCCCACGCGGCGTCGGCCACAGCGCCGTGACCGCCGGGCGATCGACGCCGTCGATCATGCCGAGCTGCATTCTGGAAACCGCCATCAGAGCGCCAGTGTTGCCGCCCGATACGACTGCATTAACGCGGCCTTCTTTAAGCGCCTCGACCGCCTTCCACATCGACGTATCGCGCCCGCGCCGCAAAACATGCATCGGCTTGTCGGTCATCGAGACTGACTTGTCGCAATGTTCAATATCGGCGTTCGCCAAAGCGGCCTCAGCCGCGATGAGGGGTCTTAATTGGTTTTCGTCTCCGAAGAACAACAACGCCGCCCCGAGGCCTGCTGATGCGGCCAACGCGGCGCCTTTCACAAGCGTTTCGGGTCCGCGATCGGTTCCCATAGCATCGACGCCGATCGTCATACCGTTTCTGGTGCCGGCAAGGTCAGACAACGCGTTGGCGCTCCTTGAGCGATTGGGGACCGGACGTCGCCGCGCCGCGCCTCTCCCGGCGCAGGGGCGGCTGCCGCGTCATATGGGTGCGTTCAGGAGGCGTCGTCAACCAACCCTTTCAGGGCCTCAAAAGGACTTGAGGTCCTGTCCGAGCCGAAATCGGCGGCAAGGCTCCGGGCGTCCGCTTTGCGGGGGTAGGGATCTAGCGAAAGCGCCAGATGCTGAATCAGCAATTCGCCAAGATCGAGGGTCTCTCCTTCAAGCGGCTCAAACGAAACAAGATCGTCATCTTCGCGCTCATCTGCGTCTTCACGGTCGTCAAAGTCGCGGAGCAGATGGAGCGAATATTCCGCGGCGACGGTCTCCGTCATCGGCTCAAGGCTGGCGATGCAAACTCTCTCGACAAGCGCGCCGATCTTCATCTTCACATCAATACCTCCGACGATTTTCCGGATATCGAAATCGCCTTTGAGAGCTGATACCGCAGGCACTTTCAGACGTTTGGCAATTTCCTTGCGCGCCGCTTCATCTACGATGATCTCGATATGATTGACGCCTGTGTGAAGCGCGCTGATGTCGATCGATTTTGCAAGCGCCGGGGGAACATTATTTTGCATCGTCACTTAACTCGCAATTGAGGGTTTCGTTCGCGATGTCTCCGAGATTTGCAATAGCGGCGGCGAGATTGCCCGCATTTTGATTGTCGAGCTTCCGGGCCGCTGCGATGACATATCTAGCAAGCGGCCGTCCCTTTTCCGCGTTGTCCGTCTCAAGCGCATTGCGCGCGATTGCATCGGCGAGCACCTCCGCTCCTTCGCTGATTGCCTGGTCATAGGCTGCGGCCCGGCCGTAAAACGCCTCAGCCAGCGCCCGGATTTTTCGTCCGACAGAAAGGTCGCCGACGCCGAGCTCACGCAACGCAGAATCAAGCTCCTGGAAGAAAAGCTCCTGAAGAGCGCGTGAGAGCTTGTCATGGGCCGGCGCGTCGGCCCGTAGCCGGCGGACGGCCAGAAAAAGGTGGAGCGCAAGCATTTCGAACCGCCCCTCGACCGTGTCCTGCGCGCCGCCGGCCAGATAGAGCGCGGGGTTGCGCGCCTGGGCGGAAATTTCGCCGAAAAGCGTTTCGGCTTGGATTCTTACCCGATCTTTCCTAAACAGTGACGAGATCATGTCTGCCGTTTCGTTCCTTGGGGCTGGAGCGGGGCCAAGCAGGCCGCGCCTTTCAGGGTCTTTATATGCATTTTGTTCGCGTAATTGTCTTCGCCGCCGCCCTTATGAGCCTTCAGGGCTGCATTTCCTACCGCTCCAACCATGGCTATGTGCTTGAGCGCGGCGAAACGGCGCTGACCGCCAAAGAGGGCGTCGATACCAAGGAAAGCGTGCTCGCCAAATATGGCGAACCGTCGATGATCGGCACGTTTGACCGAAATCGTTGGTATTACATGTCGAGCGCGGACGCCTCTCGCGCATTCTTCCGCCCGGAAACAACCGCACGGCAAGTTGTTGAATTCTCGTTCAACGACGATGGCGTTGTGAACACGGTGAAAACTTTCGACCTTGCCGACTCCGTGGATGTGAAAGTGTCGTCAAAAACCACGCCGACGCGGGGTAAAGAACTTGGATTCTGGGAGCAGCTGCTTGGCACTGTCGGTCAATTGCCGGCGGGTGGCGTCGGCGCTGGTGCAGGTCCGGGTGGCGGGCCCGGAGGCTGATGGCTTCATTTGGAGTTGAACAGGCCGGTTCGCCGGCCTTTTCTTTTAGTGTCGGCCTAATTGCGAATTGTGTCGCCTTGGGGCTTGGGCGCTGCATTCATCCACTTCAAAAGAGGAATTGTCGGCGCTGCCCACCCGATGCCAGCAATGATGAAATAAATGAGCTTAGCCAGCCAGAAATCCGGAATTGCGTCAGCAATTGTGACGGCGATGGCGGTCCAGCCAATGAGAAGCGCCAGAACAAGCGGCACGCCGATCAATTTCTTTATTCTGGGATGCATAGACAAACTCCCGCGACGGCTGGCCGCATATGACTGGCGCCATGCTTCGTTAAAGAGACCCGATGAGCGCTAACGCCGACAAGCTGATTATTCCGGCGAACCGTCCTGTCGCATTCTGGCTTTTTGTCATGTGCGCGCTCGTTGCGCTGATGGTGACGGTTGGCGGCGCGACGCGGCTCACCAATTCCGGCCTTTCGATTGTAGAATGGCGTCCCGTAACTGGTGCCATCCCGCCGCTCTCGGAATCTGACTGGCAATCGGAATTCTCCAAATATCAGACCATCCCCCAATATAGGGAGATGAACGCCGGTATGACGCTTGGGGAATTCAAGTCGATCTATTGGTGGGAGTGGGGTCACCGGTTGCTCGGCCGCTTGATTGGCGTTGCGTTCTTCTTTCCACTCGCATTTTTTGCATTGACCCGACGTATTGATCGACATCTTGCAATCAGGCTGCTTGGCATTTTTGTGCTTGGCGGCCTTCAGGGCGCGCTCGGATGGTGGATGGTTTCGAGCGGCCTCACGCACCGAACGGAGGTCAGCCAATATCGCCTTGCTGCACACCTTGCGTTGGCGGTCGCTCTTTTCTCCGCGATGTTCTGGCTCGCCCTTGATCTTCTCGGCGGCGAAAAGCGTCGGCCGCCATTGAAGTTTGGCGCCATCGCTCTTGCCTTCGCTGGCGGCGTCTATCTCCAGATGATTTTGGGCGCATTTGTCGCCGGCCTGCGCGCTGGCCGCGTCTTCAACACTTGGCCGTTGATGAATGGCCGATTTATTCCTGAAGGTTATTTTCGCGATCCGGCTTCCTTTCGGGACCTTTTTGAGACGCGTGCGGCTGCGCAGTTTGACCACCGGATTGGCGCTTATATCTTGCTGGTCCTTATCGTCTGGCTCTTTGTTAAATTGCGAAACGGACCTTTGAAGGCGCGCGTGCATTTTCTTCTCGCCGCCGTGTTCTGTCAGGTTTTGCTTGGAATTGTCACTGTACTTGCGGCGACGCCCATCGCGCTCGGGCTCGCCCATCAATTGATGGCGTTGATCGTTCTTTGCGCCGCGCTTTACCTCGCTCACGGCTGCTTTATTTCGATGTCAATCAAAGGAGCGTCAGGCTGAGGCCCATGCGGTTCGCGCGGATTGAAAACACCGCCCAGTTGCTCGCCAAGCGCATCCATAACGCCATTCCAGGGAACGAGACGTATGGGCGCTCCTTCTTCTTTTGTGACAACTGCAAGCATGCCGTCGCGATAAACGCCGCCAAAATTTGCCGAGCCGATAGCAATGGCGTGCGCCGACACGACCGCATCCAGGTCGAAAGTTGCAGAAACTTTTACGGCGCCGAGCAACTCGCCTGATGTCTCGTCGAAAAGTCGAATGACGCCGTCAGCATCGTTCAGGATGGCTATTTGGCCTGCAGGCGTTTCAGCATTTTCAGCGCCCATGTTGAAAGCGGCGGCGACGCCGCCAACCTTGATGCCAGAGGGGAGGGCGACGCCAAATGGCTTGTCGGAGCCATCATCGAAGCGCCGGATTGCGCCGTCATCTGAGATGATAAAGAGCGCGCTGTTGCGGGGGTCTGAAAAGCATGCTGCCGGCGCATTGAGATCGGCTATCTTGTGTGCGTCGCCGATGGTTGCGGTGTCGCCGACAATTTCAATTGGCCGGGCGCTTATTTTTTCTGACGAGAGCTCGATGATCGCTTCCGAGCCGTTCCGCTTGGCAAGGCAGAAAGATTTGGCCGGCTTGCCGGTCATTGACGCGTCGATGGGATCGAGGGCCCGCGAGATATTATCGATAGCGAAAATTTCATAGCCGCCATTCGTTAGAGCAACGGCGTATCCTTGGGCTGTTGGGCCTTCACCCTCATAAAAGACAGCAATGGCGCTGGCGTTCTTGACCGCCGTGTTTCCGACCGGCTCGCCATTTTCAATATTAAAGCTCTCGAGCCCGTTATTCGTTACGGCAATCAACATTCCCGCGAAGGGAAGCGTTGGATGGGTCCAAAATGCAACCGCGTTAACGGCGCCGTCTTCTGGGCCGTATCCATCGGCCGCGGCGACGTTTTTAGCCTCGACTGCCGGCGTGGCGGTGTTCTCACCAGCAGCTGATTGGCCGTCATTTCGGCGGCCACAGCTCGCGGTCAGTGCAAATACCGCCATTGAGAAAACGGCAATCAGGTAGGTGGGATGACGTCGATGCATGGCGGCCCTGGCCTTCTTTTCAGCGCGCTGCGCTGATACCAGAATTGGGGCCGGTGAACACCTGTAGCGGCTCCGCGAATATGCTGGAAATGTCGATGCCATACTGGTCCATGAGCGGCAAGCTGGCTGCCGGGAGGCGCTGCGGTAGCGTGGAGCTAGGGGATCGGGCGGTTTTGCCGCCATGGCCAAATATGTATGCTGGGCGAAATCACATAATTAATTCAGTCATCGCGTAAGTAATATTCGCCGCCCCGCAAAATAAAGATCGGTCGCGGAACCTGACGAGAGGGGAGTTGCCATGAGCATTCTCAGATCCGCCTTTGTATTAAGCCTTGCCCTGGTCACTGCGACAATCATGCCCGTTACCATCAGCCATGGGCCGCTTGCGTCGTCGGCGCTAGCTGCCCCGCGCTGTGGCGGCGAGAACCAGCGGGCCTGCAAGGTCTACGAACGCCCCGGCAGGCCGTGCAATGGCGGGCTGGTGGAGGTGACGTCCAATCCTCTCGATCCCAATGCCGGGCGCTGTGTAAGAAAGAACGCTTCGCGCCGCGGCTGCGGCAAACAGGGCCAACGCGCCTGCACGATAATCGAACGTCCTGGCCGCCCTTGCGATGGGGGGCTGGTCGAGAAGACCAGCAACTATCTCGACCCCACTGCCGGGCGTTGCCAGAAGTACGATCCGAGGAATCCCGGCACGATCATCGACAATGTGCGCGACCTCGGAAACGTCCTGATCGCAACCAGCACCGACACGGTGACGCAAGTGCCGGCGATCATTAATCTCGCCAGCAGGGACGCCGGGCGGCTTGCCCCGCTATCGGCGGAACTGGCTCGGTCATGGGTCGGATGCGTAGCCCGATTCAAGGGCCTGAAAAGCGGCAGCGGCCAACTATTTTACGATGCTATCGTCGATAGTGGATGCCTCGACGAAACACTCGAGACAGCTCACAGTGCGGGCTATCGCACTGTTACCATAGGGATCGCCGGCAGCGGCGGGGCCGGGGTCGGTGTGGAGATAGAATCCGGACTTGCTTTCGACACTGCGCGCCAGCTCAACACCAGTTATTACGAAACGCAGTCGCTCAAGCTCAATAGTTATGGTCTGGGTTCGACTCTTGCCATCGGGCTATGGCGAGCGCCCAATTCAGACTTGGGCGGAGACGCGCAAGGGATCGCCGGTGGGATTGCCGCCTTTGGCGGGTCGGGTGGCGGGATATGGTACGATTACGACCAGAATTTTGCTGGATTCACGGTCGGCTTAACTGCGGGGGCTGAAGGTGAAGCTGCCTATGTCCGCAACTCGACCAAAATCAGCCCGACCAATATCGGGCCCGAACCCAAGCCAAGCGACAAAGCGTATGTTCCGGAACGTCAGGCTCGGCCCGACACGGCGGAGCTGGGCTCGCCACCACCTGACCCAACGGAATTGAAGATCTGCAATCGCTCTGGCGAACCTCAAATCTATACAGCGCTGGCCTATTGGGACGCTGGTGCGCGCCATCGGCCAGCCAGTTGGACCTCCGATGGCTGGCTCGAAATCAGCAATGGCCAGTGCCGTACGATCACCCTTCCAGATGACGAGACTGGCGGGCCCTATGGCGGCGACGTCTACCTGATGGGCAGAGCGGAAATGATGGATTGGGACCTGCCCGATACCGCCTTTTGCGTGGGCGCGGAAAACGATTTCGAATATCGTGATGCGGACCGTATGACGTGCAACGGGCCAGATCGACGGCTTGCGTCGCAGAAGTTCGAGGTCAAGCCAAGTGCGCGCAATAGCTTTGACTTCAATCCTGGAAAGAAGCTGCAGAACGATACCTTGCTTTCGATATGCAACGACACATCGCGGTCAACGATCAGGGTTGGGATGGCCAGCTTTATGGGGGATGCCAATGGCGGCTTCGTTTCCCAGGGTTGGCGACCGGTTGCGCGTGGTGAATGCCGTGAGCTCAAATTGGTCGACCGCGCATCGGGCAAGCCCAAGGACGGCTTCATCTACCTCACCGCACTGTCCGATACCGCCTCTTACGGTTATGGCGCGGAGAAGTTCTGCTTCGATACCAAAACCAACTTCCAGTTCAGGAACGCTAAGGAAATGGACTGTTCGGGGCATCGTCTGATGGATACGGCCGAAGTGCGGGTAACGCCCGGCAATACGTCTACATTTCGCTTTCACGACTAGCGGCGCTCGAAGTGCGCAATTTCTTGATGAGGCTTAGTAATAGGGACTTGATGTCCCCTTTTGTGGAGGAAATTCTCTAGCGCCGGTATTCGTGTCACCAAGTTATGTGCAGCTATCGCCCTCTAAGAGGCGGTATTAAAATACCACATAAATAACCCGCAGATTTTGCAGGATTTCTACGAATATTGTTGACGGCTTCGGTCAGCCGGGTTATGCGCCCGCTCGAATTTGCCGGGCGCTGGCTTCGCCGCCGTCTGGCCTTTGTTTTGAAAGCCGGGGTTTGAACCATGAAAACCTATTCCGCAAAGCCGGCGGACGTCGAAAAGAAATGGATCTTGATCGACGCCGAAGGCTTGGTCGTTGGCCGTCTGGCCTCGATCATCGCGATGCGCCTCAGGGGCAAGCATAAGGCGATGTACACGCCGCATGTCGATTGCGGCGACCATGTCGTTGTCGTCAACGCTGACAAAGTCGTCCTGACGGGCCGCAAGCGCGAAAATTCGAAATTCTATTGGCACACCGGTTATCCCGGCGGCATCAAGGAACGCACGATGAAAGAACTGCTCGACGGGCGGTTTCCCGAACGCGTTCTTGAGAACGCCGTGCGCAGGATGATGCCAAAGGACAGCTCGCTCGCTCGCTCGCAGATGACCAATCTGCGTATTTACACCGGCGCCGATCACCCGCACGAGGCGCAATCGCCCGAGAAGCTTGATGTCGCTGCCGCCAACTCCAAGAATGTGAAGGTCGCCTAATCCATGAGCACGCATTCCCTAGAAGATCTCAAAGAAGTCGCCGCAGAAGCCGGCATGGATGTCGCGCCAGAAGAAGAAATCATTCGTGAGCCGAAGATCGATGCGCAGGGTCGCTCCTATGCGACCGGCAAGCGCAAGACCGCCGTCGCACGCGTCTGGATCAAACCGGGCGCGGGCCGCATTATGGTTAACAAGAAAGACCATGCGGAATATTTCGGTCGCCCGGTTCTTCAGATGATCATCAAGCAGCCGCTCGTCGCTGCTGAGCGTAATGATCAATATGACGTTTACTGCACCGTCACAGGTTCCGGCCCTTCGGGTCAGGCAGGCGCCGTGCGCCATGCTATTGCCCGTGCGCTGACATTCTATGAGCCTTCACTTCGAGCTGTGTTAAAGAAGGGCGGCTTCCTTACTCGTGACAGCCGTGCGGTCGAGAGAAAGAAATACGGACGCAAGAAGGCCCGTCGCTCGTTCCAGTTCTCAAAGCGTTAATCGTCGCGATCGAACTGCTGCGATTTTTAAAAGCGCCCCGATATGGGGCGCTTTTTCTTTTGCCTGCCGGGTTTGGTTAATCACGATAACGCTTGATTTTATCTCTGCCCGCGTCATTGGCGCATAAATTGCTGGAATTACCCCAAACGCGCGAAATGAGGATCAGTTGGCCTTCATTTTGTCATTCGATGCAGGGTCGAAATGTCTTTTTTCAAGAAACGCAAACAAAAAACCGCTATGGAAGTTGCGATCGAAGCTGAGGCGGCGGCGCTCTCAAAACGATTTGACCAGCGATTGCGAGCAACCCTGCAGCATGGCGCCGCCCGTGAGGAGACGCGTGCCTACTCGCGAAAAAAAGACCTCCGTGTGGCGCTCGCCATATTCGCCCCAGAATCTGAGAAGTCATGCCGCATCGTCGATCACAGTTATTCGGGTATGCAAATCGAACTTTTACCCGAAGAATGCTGCCCGGAAGAATTCGCTCTCACCATTCCGACGCTTGCTTTCATAGGGGTCGTTAGGAAGGTCTGGCAGAACGGAAACAGAGTTGGCGTTTCCATTCTAAGGTGGAGCGAGGTGAGCTGACGAAGTAATTTTTAGAAAATTCGAACAAAATCAGCCAAAAATCCGCGCTTAACGCGAAACTGTGACGCAACTCATTTCGTGCATAGTCAGTGTGAAAAGGTCACTTGAACCAACGCATTGATGGAGCACCCCCATGCTTAACACCGATCGTGTCGCAATCCCGGGCGTGGTTGAAACCCGCCTGAAGCGGTCGGCGCAATTCGTCGACAACATCATGGATTTTGCACGCGAAGACCTGATCGGTTTTAAACGCCCTCTAGCCGCGACGTTCGCTTTTACCGCCCCGCTTGTCATTGCGGTCAGCTACCAGATGGTCGGCCTGGTTCCGATGCTGCAGGTTGCGGTGAGCTATTTGATCGTTGGGCTCGGCGGTCTTTATCTGGTCGGCCGTCAGCATTGGCCGGACATCGTTGAAGAGTTTGAGGCGCGAACGATCGAAAAGCGCCGTGCAGTCGCTGATCTTAAATGCGGGTTTGGCGAATCGTCGTTCCTGAATCTCTCACGTGCGCCCCGCTTCTTCGAGCATGAAAATGGCGTTCTGGTCCTCGCCGATGCGGGTGATTTCAAAACGCTCTTTTTCTCGATCGAGCGCGATCACCGGGACGACCGCTGGAAGCTCTATACAGGCGGCGATTTGAACCGGCGGGTCTGGCGCTGGCTGCGCCTGCCTATCTCTCGCGAGATCGTGAAATTCTCGACCGAAGCCTCAAAACTAGCGGGTGGTGAGATTGCTTCTGCGCGCATTCGGTCAATCGACGCGTGGGAAGCTGTCAATGTTGCGCTAGGCGAGCCCCTGGACGGCGCCGTTATCCATCGTCCGTTTGATGAAGTCGTCGATACTGTCGAACGGCTGGTTTGAGACAAGGCGCGCGCTAAACAGTCTGTTAAAGCGCTGCGGT
This sequence comes from Parvularculaceae bacterium, assembly GCA_041398085.1. Taxonomy (GTDB): domain Bacteria; phylum Pseudomonadota; class Alphaproteobacteria; order Caulobacterales; family Parvularculaceae; genus Amphiplicatus. The sequence continues at coordinate 514 of JAWKVJ010000026.1, read as the reverse complement.
GCTTGCTAGATGAGCGTCTATGACGACGCTCATCGACCATTCTCCAGCTAATGGATCCAAAGACGCTAGCGCGCGGCACCCTGAAAAACAGGCCCGTCCTGACTCGCCTATCCAGCGTAAGCCGTCCTGGATCCGGGTGAGAGCGCCTGTCACGCGCGGCTATGCTGAGACGCGTAAAATTGTTCGTTCGAAAAATCTGCACACGGTCTGCGAAGAGGCCGCTTGCCCGAATATTGGCGAGTGCTGGGAAAAGAAGCACGCGACCATGATGATCATGGGCGACACCTGCACGCGCGCTTGCGCCTTTTGCAACGTCAAGACAGGTCTACCTGCGCCGCTTGACGCTCAAGAGCCGGAGAATGTCGCCGAAGCAGTTTCTGAAATGGGCCTTGCACACGTCGTCATCACATCGGTTGACCGCGACGATCTTATCGATGGCGGTGCTGGGCATTTCGCTCTTGTCGTTAAAGCTATCCGGGCGAAAAACCCGCAAACGACAATTGAGATTCTGACG
>JAWKVJ010000025.1:0-45296 GCA_041398085.1 Parvularculaceae bacterium | reverse complement strand
CGGTGTTTCTGCTTGGTGTGAATCCGCTTTCTGTAAATCGTCGAGACGGGCCAGACCTTCCTCAAAACGTTCAAGCTCTATGAGCGCGCGCGCATGCCCGAACAAAATAGTCGGGTCTTCCGCCCAGCGTCCCGTCGCGCACCCGCTCCACATTTGTTCGGCGTCGTCCCAGCGACCGACGGCGGCGGCCGCCTGAGCCGCGCGCATTCGGGCATCCGTCGTTGGCGAGTCCTCAAGACTCTTTAGCGCTTTTTTGTATTCGTGTTCCGGGTCGATAAGGTGCTTGGCTGCGCCGGACATGCGTCGCGCTGTTCTTCCGCTCGTCAGGTCAGGCAGCATCACAGCGAAGAAATAGATCAAGGCGCCAATCGGGCCGCCAATTATCAGCAACATGATCCAATACATGTTCTGACCGGTCCGAACGACATGAATTCCGCAAATGAGCGCTGGCAGGTAGCCGATCAGCATGTAGATCATCGTTTCCCCCTAATCTTCGTTTGCCTCTCGCGGCTTGGGAGCCGGCGCAAAGCGCGCGACATCTGATTGATATTTTACGATGTCGTACCTGGCGAGATTTGGCGCGGCCTTCGCCAGGGCGTCAAGAAGGGGTGTAAGCCAGACATCGTCGGCCTTTGAGAAATCGCCGAGAACATGCCCGGTCACGCGCTCGCGCTGGCCCGGATGACCGATGCCGATGCGGATGCGGTGAAAGCTCGCGCCGATATGGTCGTCGATCGATTTCAGACCGTTGTGGCCGGCATTGCCGCCGCCAGATTTCATTTTGATTTTGCCGGCGGCGAGATCGAGTTCGTCGTGAAAGACGAAAACTTGTTCAGGCTTCAGTTTGTAAAACCTCAGCGCAGCCCCGACTGATTGACCTGATTCATTCATATAGGTCTGGGGCTTCAGAATGAGGGTTTTTTCACCGCCGATGACGCCTTCGCGCAGTTCAGCCTGAAATTTTTTGCGCGTCGGTCCGAAGCGATAGGCGTCCGCGATCGCGTCAACGGCCATGAACCCTACATTATGCCTGTGACGCGAATATTTTGCGCCCGGATTGCCGAGGCCGACGATGAGCAGCATCGTTCCTCAATCCTTCGCCGGGCGATCGTCGCCCGGCCGTAGCCTCGCTTCGGACTATTCCTTGTCTTCGTCGTCCGACTTTTGAGCGGTTGCCGGCACTTCTTCAGCTTCCTCGCTCGTGTCGGCTTCATTCTCTTCTGAACGAAGCGCAGACGGCGCGGCGATTGTCGCAATTGTAAAATCGCGATCGGCGATAACGGGCTTGACGCCTTCCGGCAGCTTGATCGCCGAGATGTGGATCGAGTCGCCAATATCAAGGCCGTCGCAATCCGCTTCGAGATATTCCGGGATCGCTGTCGCCGGCGCGTAAACATCGATGTCATGGCGGACGATGTTCAAAACACCGCCACGTTTGATGCCTGGCGAAAGTTCTTCGTTGAGAAAGCGAACAGGGATCGCCACGTCGATGCGCGTCTTTTCGTCGACGCGCAGCATATCGACATGAACCGGCGTATCGGTGACAGGATCGACCTGCACTTCGCGGGCGATAACGGGCTGAAGATAGTCCTGGCCCGGAACGTCGATTTTCGCGAGATGCGAGCGCATACGCCCCGCTGTGAAGGCCTTCATCACTTCGCGCGTGCGTAGTTGAATGGGGACAGGGCCGAGTTCGCCGCCATAAAGTACGCCGGGCACCCAGCCATTGCGGCGGGCGTTGCGGGCGCCGCCCGTGCCGATGCGTTCGCGAACTTCGCAGTAGAAAATGTCGGTCTCGGCCATGGAGGGGCCCCTTATGGATAAACGCCGCGCCTCCGAGGCGAAATCGCTCCGGTCAAGCGCTTGGCGGTCGTGAATGAGCGGCGCTCTATAACGGAAAGGCGGGGGGGAGGCAAGCGAGGAAAGAGGCCGGTTTCAGGGCTTTTTCCGGCTTGATTCATCGTATTCCGGCCAGGCGCTCCGAAGGAATGCGCGGTAGAGCGCCTCGAGATGCGGCGCGCCGGACAGCGCCTCAAGATTGGCTTTGACGGTGGCGCCGTCCCGCCGCGCCAGCGGGCCGGTCATTGAGGCCTCGGGGCTCTCGCCGAAGCGGTCGACAAGGCTCTGGAAATAGGCATTGAGCGTTCCCGCCGGCGCATCCGGAAATTCGCCCGCAAAGATTTTCGCCGTTTCGTTCCAGAGGTGAGCGGAGAAATTACCTGAAAGAACCGCAAGAGCGTGATAGAGCGCCCGGTCCTTGGAGGGGACGGCAAATTCCGGATTGGCCGCGCCGGGAAGGATTTCGCCGAAAGGGCGCGCGCCGTCCTCGCGGGCGATCGCGATCCGGCGCGTCATCGCGGGCGGCAGGGGCGAAGCCGGAAACGAATAGAGCGGATGATAGCTCGACATGCCGGGGATGATCAGCGCGCCTGAGAAATGGATCGCCGGGCGCTCTTGGAAGGCTGTGCCGAACCGGGCGGCGAATCCCGCCAGCGCCCCGTCGGGAATAGCGGCTGCGACGAGATCCGCATGAGCGATCCGCCGAAAGAGCGCCGCTTCTGCGCCGTCCGCTTCGGCGTGCGAAACGGCGTCAACCTCATGGCCGAGATCGCTTGCATAGACCGCAAATGCAGAGCCGACGCGGCCTTTTCCGAAGATGATCAGCCGCATGAGGGGATCTTTCGCATCAATTTTCCCTTTTCGGTTGCGCTTGCACACTGCGCCCGCGGGCCATTAATATAAGGTCCGTGACCAGATAAACGGGCCGGACTTCGACACGCCTAGCCTAAGCAGGACCTTGCCTTCCACAAGCATAGCGTCCCGTCCAAGCCTCGCTTCCTGAATTGCCTCCCGACTTAGACGGTCAATCACGACGGCGCTTTACATTTCTTCATTGCGCCTTGCGACCGCCGGCCCGGACAGCCAATCCGGACCACGAGGAGGAGGAGACCCTAATGGCGACAGGCACTGTTAAATGGTTCAATGCAACCAAAGGCTATGGCTTCATTCAGCCCGACGATGGCGGCAAGGATGTGTTTGTCCATGTGACCGCTGTTCAGAAGGCCGGGCTTACCGGCCTTAATGAAGGGCAGAAGGTGAGCTTTGACCTTGCTTCGGACCGCGGCAAGACGTCGGCTGCAAACCTGAAGATCGAGAGCTAGCCCCTTAAAGTTCAAAGAGTTTTTGGCGCTGTTCCCCAATGGGGTGCAGCGCCTTTTTATTTTCGGCCCTTCGATTCGGTGTCGCTTGAAGCTAGGCTGCCCATCTTGTGGGCAAGATAGGGTCAGACGCCATGGCCAAAAATTCCGCCGCTGGCGGCTATTGGACGAGCGCACTCGTTTTTGCAGCCATCACCGCGCTTTGGGTCTATGTCGTCCGGCAGGACCCCTATTACCGGTTCATCGACCTTTTCGGCGTTCGTCTTCCGGCCGCGACGATCGCTTATCTTGTAACGATGCCAGCCTTGGGCTTTTTCATCGGGCGGTGGCGATTTGCCGACGCCTCCCGCAACAAGGCGATGCCGTTCGGAGCGAAGACGCTCGCGCGCATGGTGAGGTTCCTCTATTCGCATTCATTGTTGGCGCTGTTCACGCTCGCCATGGCGACAGATTATTTTCTTGGCCTCAATATTGACGATCAGGTCAGGCAACTCGACGACCGGCTTTTCGACCTCGCCGCGCGCTTTGCGCCCTGGCTTTCTTCATATTTATTCGGTTTCAACCTGGGCCGCGCGACTGTTTCAGGCGCTGTGACCGCGGGATCCGATGAAGGCGTCATGCATTCTTTTGAAACGCGGTCCGAACCTGTATTTGGCGATGGACCTGCGCCGGACGCCGAGGAGGATCAGATCGCTGGCGATGATGCGCGCAGGCAAAGCGCTTCGGGCGTGCCGATGGACGCGAGTGCCGATGATCAGCCAGCAGATGAACCGGGCTTTTTGCCGGCGCAGGATCTCACGCGTTTAAGGCCGCAGTTCAATAATCTTCGCTAGCTTTAGTAACCGCCCGGAAGATAATCCGCATTAGCGAGGCGGAAATCTTCAAGGTCGGCCTCAGCACGGTCAACCTCGTGTCTGAGGCGCGGAATTTCACGTCTGACCTTGTCGCGTTCGTCGTGAAGATTTTTGATCGCCGCTAGATGATCGACGCGTTCGGGGTGCGGGGTCGCCGGCGATACAAGCGCCGCCTCATGGCTGGCGATCGCCTTGTCAATGCGGGAAAGGTCGCTTTCGGCGTTCGCAAGTGCGCCTCGCGCGCCGTCGGCATTCGCGAGGAGACCGTGCAAGGCGAGGCCTTGGCTGTATGCGGCGACGAAAAGCTCTTCGCCATGGCCGGCGCAGACGCCGGCATAGCGCCCGCCGCGCGAACCATAGTCAAAGCCTTTCGCCGGACGGCAAAACTCGTCAAGACCTTCTTCGCGACCGGCGCGCCATGCCCCAGCGTCGATGACGACGCCCGCCTTGTCGGCGCAGGCGGCGCGGCGAGGACCGAGTGCGGAAGCCGCGCGGCCATTTGCGCCATCCTCATAACCGATCGCATGCCAGTCAGCGTATAGGCATTGCTTCTTAGACATGCCTGTCGCGCAGGCGGAAAGCGCAATTGGCGCAAGCAAAAGGACGGCGCGTGACAGCGTAGACTTCAGTCGCATCGAGAATTTCCCTTATCCCCGTGGCGATCATCGTCATTCTCGCTTAAGGCCGGTTTGGCCGGAGCGTGCAAATTACGCCGCCGCCGGCAAGGAGATGTTAAGTCTTTCGCCGCTGAGTCATTTCAGCTCTTGCGCATATTGCAATGCGGTGCGTGTGCGGAGGAATTTGGCGTCCTGATCAAACTCCCCTAACAAGTCGTCTGTTGCCTGTGCTGACGCGTTGTCGATATCGACCAGAAGGAGGAACGGTTATGGGGCTGATTGCACTCGCTTACGGCGTTGCCTGTTATTTGTTTTTCTTTGCGGTGTTTCTCTATTTCGTGGTTTTTGTCGGCGGCGATGCGCTGGGCGCGGCGACCGCTGGCGTTGCGCCATTCCTGGGGTCGGTGAAGACCGTTGACGCTGTCGCCGCCCGAAACGTATTCGCGCCGCCGGCGGTGCAGAATATTGCGCTTCTCCTGCTTTTTGGCGTCTCTCACTCTGTGATGGCGCGGGCGAGTTTCAAGCGCGCATGGACCAAAATCATTCCCAAACCCTGTGAGCGTTCGACTTACGTGTTAACGGCTTCGCTCGTCCTGGTTGCGATCTTCCATCTCTGGCGGCCGATGCCGGCGGTTATCTGGTCGGCGACCGGGCTGTGGAGCGCGCTGCTTCTGATCGGCTATTTCATCGGCGTTGCAACGGTTTTGTTGTCCACCTTCATGATCAATCATTTTGATCTTTTTGGCCTCAAACAGGTTTGGGCGCGGTTCAAGAATACTGAGTTCAAGCATGACAATTTCCGAACGCCTTTTCTCTATGCGGTAGTGCGCCATCCGCTTTATCTCGGATTTTTGATCCTCGTCTGGACGACGCCGATGATGACTGCGGGTCACCTTCTTTTTGCGGCGGGCATGTCGATCTATATTTTCGTCGCGATTGGTTATGAGGAACGCGATCTCATCGCGCATTTCGGCGAGGAATATCACCGCTATATGCAACGCGTTCCATCGATCCTTCCCTTCGGCGGCGGGAAAAACTAGACGCGCTAGATCCTATTTCCGTTGTGAAAAGCATTGCGCGATTGCGAGCTGCGTCTTGGCGCTCAAATCGGCGAAAGTCTCGTAGGAAAGGCCGCGGCTCGACATGAAAGCTTTCGCCTCGTCCTGAGCTTTCGCGTTCGCCGCGCGGCGGGCCTCCGCGCCTGAATATTTTGCACCCTCAGGCTTGTAGGTGATCGCCATTACTTCGCCGGCGAGCTTCATGCGGTAGTCGGGAAGTTGCGATTCGAGTTTTTTCTCGGCGCAGGCGCAAATCGGGGCGAACCTGGTCTTCATCGCCGCGAAAGCGAGGCGAGAGCCGGCGCCTTTGGCTTCTGCCTTGGCAGCCATGTCCCATTGCGTTTCGAACGTCTGGCGGCAACTTTTTCCGAAATCGCTGAGGGCGACGTCCTGCGCCTCTTCAACGGGCGCTTCGGCCCCAGGTGAGCAGGAGGCGAGAATGGGGACGACAAGCAGAGAGGCTGCGTGGATGAAAAAGCGCATCTGGAGGGCTCCCCAATTGATATTCCGCCCATTCTCGGCGCATTTGCTCAACAATTGGTTGCCAACTTCTGCTCGCAATTTTCTTGCTTTTCCGACGATTTTGTCGCATGTCCCGGGGCGAACCTATGAATTGGGGCCGCCCATGAGGCCTCTGATCCAAGCTATCAAGCTCCTCAAAACATCGGTTTCTCAAATCGCGCCCCCGCGCCAGATTGCAAGGGAAGCGCACAACGCCCATGTCTAAAGGAGACGAAAATGGCGACCGGAAAAGTGAAATGGTACAACACCCAGAAGGGTTATGGCTTCATCCAGCCGGATGACGGCGGCAAGGACGTGTTCGTTCACGCGACTGCGCTTGAAGCAGCGGGCCTGCGCAGCCTGAATGACGGCCAGGCCGTCAGCTACGAATTGCAGCAGGATCGCGGCAAGACCTCGGCCGGCCAGCTCAAAGCCCTCTAGGCTTTTTGAATTCCGACTTTCGAAAGCGCCGGGCGAGAGCCCGGCGTTATTTTGTTATTCAGTCAAAAAACTCCACTGACGGTGGAGGATTAGACGGGTTCTTTATTTGCGCCTTATGCGCCGCGGGTCATTGCCATACGGACGATCTTGACGAGCAATAACAGCCACGGCGCAGCGTGCAGGCACAGGTCGAAAATATCGAGGGGTTTTACAAGCGTGCCGGCGCTCAGCATTTTCAGCTTTTCGCCAAGATGCGGCTCCGGCTGGAACGGCGCGAGACCGAGCGTCAGCGCGGCCAGCGCGAAAAGATAAACCGGCGTGTCGTCGATGAATTGCATTTGAGCGCCCCGGGCAAAATCGAATGCGCGAGGATTACAGGCATTTGCGTAGACGAAAAAGGGCGCGAATGGACGCGGGAGCGAGGGCTGGAGTATCAGGCTGCTGCGATATCCCCGCGCGCCGTCTCCTTCGTGCTCAACACCCGATTGATCTCCGTGAGCAGCCGGCGCGCATCGATCGGCTTTGCGATATAGCCGTCCATGCCGAGCTGGAGGCATCGCTCGCGATCGCCGCTCATCGCATCGGCTGTCATGGCGATTACCGGCACATGGCGATAGGGCCGGTCGGATGAGCGAATGCGGCCGATAACGGCTTCGCCGTCCATCACCGGCATTTGCAGATCGAGAAGCACGAGATCGAAATCGCCCTGATCGAGCGCGGCAAGCGCCGCGGCGCCGTTCTCGGCTTCAACGACAAGCGCGCTTACCGCTTCGAGGAAGACATTGGCGACCTTGCGGTTGATGAGATTGTCGTCGACGAGCAGCACGCGCTTGCGGGCGGCCTGGGTTTCATCTTTGGCGGCGCCCGCCATCTCGCCGGGCGCATCGCTGTTGGAGGCGGTGCGTCGCGCGCGCAGCGTCAGCGTGAAAGTCGATCCTTCGCCGGGCGCGCTTTTGACGGCGACATCGCCGTCCATCAGCTGCGCCAGCTTGCGGGCGATTGAAAGCCCGAGCCCCGTGCCGCCAAAACGGCGCGTCGTTGAATTGTCGGCTTGTGAGAATTCGGAGAAGATCGTTTCAAGCGCGTCTTCGCGCATGCCGATGCCGGTATCAGTCACGGCGATCGAGATTTCGTCTTCGGCGTCAGACAGCTGCGTTGTGCGCGCTTCAACCGTGACGCTGCCGCGGTCGGTGAACTTGATCGCGTTTGAAACGAGATTGGTCAGGCACTGACGCACCCGCACCGTGTCGATCAGATAATCGTCATGCGCGCAGCCGCGCGTTGAGAATTCAAGCGCAACCGATTTGTCGCGCGCTGTCGGTTCGTAAAGACGGATGACTTTGGAAAGGCAATGGGCAAGGCTCGACGGCGTCGGCGAGATTTCCATCTTGCCGGCCTCGACCTTTGAAATATCGAGTACGTCATTGACGATGCTGATCAGCGCATGACCGCTGTCGATAATGGTCTCGACCTGTTCCTGCTGCTTTTCATCGAGGCCGGAATGGCTCAGCGCTTGCGCCATGCCGAGAACGCCGTTCAGGGGCGTCCTCACCTCATGGCTCATATTGGCGAGGAATGCGGATTTGGCGTGATTGGCGGCCTCGGCTTTCGACACCGCATCGGCAAGGTCTTCGCGCGCCTTGCGCATCGCCGCGACCAGCATGACGCAATAGGCGATCAGCGGCGCAGAGATGATCATCGCGGTGACGCCGGAATGGATCGCCACGAAGCTGTCCGCCGGCATATCGACTTTGAGAATGTGGCTGACGATTTTGCCGACGATGAGCGCGACGGGAACCGAGAAAATCGTCGCCACAAGCGTCAGCGCCGCAATGCGTCGCGCACGGCCGGCCGGCGTCTCGGTGCCGCCGACGCGGTCGAGCGCGCTTGCGATGCGTTCTGATATCGGCGTGTCGCTCATAGGCGGGCGCAAAACCCCCGTTCTTTCTTGCGCAATCGGCTGATAATGCCTTGCCGGTGCTAAGAATTTGCGAATGGCGCAAGGCGCGAAAAAGCGGCGGATTAACGAATCGTTTACGATCGGCTTGCGGCCGCGCGATTATCCGCATTGTCCGCATGCTCCGGCGCGCGGAGCTTAGGACGAAGCGAGGTTTTTCGCGGGGTCCAGCCCTTTTGTCCGTATAATGCGGATCGGAAATTTCGCGGTTTTGATGCGCCGTCACGACGGTAATTTGGGTCGCGGCTTGATTCCCGCAATGCGTCCTTGCTTCAGCCGATTGGCCGAAGCGAGGCGATTAAAGATCGACATGTCAAAGAGCCATGCGGGACAATCGACGCGGCATCCGCCCCCGCATCATGGCGACATAGGCGCTGCGGCGGCGCATTCAAGACTCCGGAAAAATGTATTTTGCGCGCCGATTTCGTGCGTTTGGGGAATGGCGGGCTGAGCGATAAATCGACGCCTTGATTGGGGTGGCCAAAATCGCCGGGCGCAGACCGACAGGGCCCGGCGATGGTGCGCAGCGCGGCGGCGAGGGGAGCGGAAACAGGCGCAAATTTGCATTCGGCCTTCGCGGCGCGTTAGGCATGGATATTCGCAAATGACGGAGGCGCCATCATGCCCGCCGGTCTTGCGCCGCATATCGCCCATGCGCTCCTTCTCGCCGCCGGCATGGCCTGGAAGGTCGGCTGGAGCCTTGTCCTCGGTTTTCTCCTTTCCGCCTTCATCCAGGTTTTCGTCTCGAAAAAGCGGATGAGCGACCTCCTCGGCGGCGAGGGTGCGGGGCGGATCGCGCTCGCTTCCGGTTTCGGCGCGGCGAGCTCAAGCTGCTCTTACGCGTCGGCGGCGATCATGCGCACGCTGATGGCGAAAGGCGCGGGGTTCATCCCCTCGCTCGCCTTCCTGTTCGCCTCGACCAATCTCGTCATCGAGCTTGGCGTCGTTCTCTATCTTCTGATGGGCTGGCAGTTCATGGCCGCGGAATGGCTCGGCGGCGTCGTGCTCATCGTCATTATGAGCCTCCTCGTGCGGCTCACCTATCCAAAGCGCCTCGTCAAGCAAGCGCGCGAACACGCCGAACGCGCCAGCAGCGGGCACGACCATGGCGCGATGGAAGCGCAGGGGAATTTCCTCGCGCGGTTTTTCAAACGCGAAACCTACGCCGCCGTCGCGTCGAGCTTCATCATGGACTGGAAGATGCTGTGGAAGGATATCGCCGGCGGGTTCCTCATCGCCGGCTTCCTCGCCGAATTCGTTCCCGCGCATCTCTGGGCCGATCTCTTCGCGAGCGGCGCGCACCCCGCTATGCGCCTTGTCGCCAACGCCGCGCTGGCGCCGTTGATCGCCGTCGTCACTTTCGTCTGCTCGATCGGCAATGTGCCGATGGCGGCGGTGTTGTGGGCGGGCGGAGCGAGCTTTGGCGGCGTCATCGCCTTCATCTACGCCGACCTTATCGTGCTGCCGCTGCTCGACGCCTATCGCCGTTATCTCGGGCTGAAAATGGCCGCCTATATCGCCGCGATTTTCTACGCGACGATGGTGCTCTCGGCGATCATCATGGACCTTATCTTCTCCGCGCTCGGCTGGGTTCCGGAAAAGGCGCGCGACATCGCCGCCGAAGTGACGCATTTCGCGATTGACTATACTTTCTGGCTAAACATTCTTTTCGGCGCCGCGGCCCTCGCGCTCATTTTTCTGACGCGCCGCGCGCGCCACGAGATGGCGCATGCGCATCATCATCACCATCACGGGTAGACGGGTTGACCCAAGAAAGTCGGTAAGTTCGCCAATTTTAAATTGGGCATTGGTGAGTTACGCCTTTGGCAAACACGCCTTACGCTTTTTGCCCCGCCTGGAAATGGCGCCGGAATCATTCAATCGTCAATGGGCGCCGCGCATAAATTGTGCGGCCGCCATGCCAGTTGCTGACGCAGCGGATTTCATAGGCGCCGGGCGTTTCTGGCAGTTTGTCGAAGACGACCGGCCCGGCGCCGCCCTGTTTCAGGTCGATGACGGAACCATTAGCCGTCGCATCTGCGTCCACGGGCACGATGACGAGTTGCATGTGCTCGCCGACATCGCCGGCGATGAACGCTTCCAGCTTTGCGCCCGCCGACGCTGTCGCCGGGGCGTCGATGTCAACGACCGGCGCAACCGCGGTGAAGACGCTCGCGATAACAGGCGCTTCCGCGCCTCGCGCATCACCATAACGCAGTTCATAGACTCCGGGTTCGGCTGGTGCGGCGAGCGTTACTTCGGTTTCGCCGCCATTTAAGATGGTGGCGCTGTAAGGGTTGCGGACATCGGCGACTGCGGCAGCGCCCTCGGGCGAAAAACCGAGGCGATAGCCGCGCGTGACGGGACCACGAATTGCTATCCTTAGTCGATGCGCCGCGAATCCGGTCGCCGGCGCGATGATCTCGGGCTGGCCGTCAACACGCGCCGCCGGTGGAAACTCTCCATCCTGCTGCGACAGGGCGGAGGCGATGAACGCCTGATCACCGGTCAGCGCGAAATCGACGACGCATTCCTCAACCAATGCCGGATCGGTGAGGCCGCCGTCGCGGCAGGCCGTTTCGGCGCGGGCGCGGGCGGCGAGGTCGAGATCGTCGAGGCGCGCGCGCGCCTCAGGAAATCCGGCGATCACGAATGTCGACGGGGCCTCGCCATCTTTGTATTCGAACAAAGAGTTTTCAGTAGTCACGCGCCAGCTTTGCGCAAAAGGTCCATGCGCATCGTCATGGGAAATAGGCGTCATGAAGCGCTCGCCGTCGGCGGTCGCGAAATCATTGCTGCGCTCGCCGTCGCCGTCGCCGCCGATTCCGATCATGCAACCGTCGCGCGCCTCTGCGAGCAGAATGTTGAAATTGATAATATCGCCAAGGGAGATGTGCACGTTGGTGTCGTCGGCAAGCACGATGGAATAGGTGGCGCCGCGCCGAAGGATCATAGCATGCGCATCCGGCAGGGTGAGCCGGTCTCCCTCAGAAAGATCATAGGCGGCGCCGTTGACATTCAGCGCCGGTTTTGCCTCGCGATTGACGGTGATGCGATAGCCTCCGGCCATGACAGCGACGGCGGTCGTGACGCTGGCGAGCGAGGTGTCCGTATAAGGCTCGAACCGCGCCTGAACCTCGAAATCGTCGTCCATCGATTTTGCGACGACGAATTCGCCGGCGGATTGCAAGTCGAAGCGCTGGCCGTCAAAACTTTTCAGGTGCGGATCGCCGCGCACCCCGAAACAGCGCGGGTGACCGTTCGGAAAAAACGCGGTGGTGTTACCGGGTTCGCTAGCGTAACCTTTCATAAACTCGCAATCATATTCCCCGCTTCGAAGATTTTCATCAGGCAAGCGATTTCCCGCCTCGTCGAATACTCCCCAGGAACCCTCTGGTTGAGAGTTACACGCAGCCTGAACATTCCATGTCCTTGATTTTTTGCAGATAAGGGCGCAAGTCGGACCCAAAGTTCCTGGCGCGCGCGTATGGTTCACCAAGCAACCAGGACGGCCGTCCGGACCATCGCCCTTTGTCGGCCTCGGCCAGCCAATATCTCCCGATTTCAGCGGCGGTCTCGCCGACGGTTTCACCAGCGGATTGTTAGCGCCGGTTTGCGCCGAAGCCGGCATTGAAACGGCAAGCGCGCCGAGCGCCAGAGCAATCGCGATTTTCGAATAAGACATCGTCGATCCCCCTTTATGGCGCTTCGACATGGAACGAGCCGGTGACCGGCATCGCACGATAATCGGCGCAGCCGAGCATCCCCTTGAACGTTCCGGCGAGCCAGCCAGCTTCGGCAGGCACAAATCTTATCGTGAACATTTCCGGTGGTCCGACCCGGTCACAACGCGGACCGCGCCCCGGAATGAAAAACGCCTCGCTAACCGTCTGTTCCCCAACCATATTGCCATCGATTACGAAGCCGAGATTAATTCCATCGCGATTGATGAGCTGGATCATCGGTTTTCCATCAAGCGTGAAATGCCGGACGAGGTCGCCCTCAAAAATTTCGTCGCCGCTTTCCAGCCGCCAGTTCGCCCCATCCGTATTGATCGGCGGCGGATTCAGAGCGTCAAGCGCCGGCGAAGAAACTGCGGCTTCAGTCATGGTTTCCGTTTGGGTTCCGGTGCTTTCTTCGCGTGAACATGACGCGGCGAGCACCAGGAATGCAGCGCAGCTCGCAATCATCCATGAATTGGTCATCGCTCTCCCTCAACCATACCGACGCAAAAAGACGCCGCTACGGAGAAAACATAGCGGAAATATCACCCAAGCCAACCCGCGCCAAGGCTATGGCTGAAAGCGAAGTTTGCATGGAAAGATCAGTAATCCGATTAATATCAACGCCTTTACGGCGTCGAGCCTTGAGGCGCGATCAACGATCGAGTCGTATAGCGCCACTTATTTGGGCTGCTCACCCGAGCCGATTTCGCGGTTTGCTTGCTGCCCTTTTCGGCTTTGACAGCAGAGTTGAAACGGTTCCTTCCGACTTGGTGATGCGGGTTCTTGATTTGTCGGCCTTCGCCGACGGGCCTTTGCTCCCCTTCTCCACCGCCGCGTCAACGGCCTCCTGTCTCGCAAAGGGATCGTCGGCGACGGCGAGTTCGGTTTCCTGCAGGCGCTTGATTTCATCGCGGAGGCGCGCGGCGTCTTCGAATTCCAAATTGGCGGCGGCTTCGCGCATGTCTTTCTCAAGCCCGGCGATGACGGTCTTGAGGTTATGCCCGAATTCGGCGGCGTCTTCGGCGAAGCCCGAAACATATTGCCCCGCGCGCCCGGGCAGCTTGTGGCCGACAAAACTCGTTCCCATCGCCGCGCGCTTTCCCTCGTCCTCGTCGCGCGCGAGATCGGAGATCATCGCCTTAGTCGATTGCGGGGTGATGCCGTGCGCCTTGTTATGCACTTCCTGCTTGTCGCGGCGGCGGTCGGTTTCGGCAATCGCGCGCTCCATCGAACCGGTCATGTTGTCGGCGTAAAGAATGACGCGGCCATCGACGTTTCGCGCCGCGCGGCCGATTGTCTGCACCAGCGAGGTTTCCGAGCGGAGGAACCCTTCCTTGTCGGCGTCAAGAATCGCGACGAGCTGGCACTCGGGAATATCAAGGCCCTCGCGCAATAAATTGATGCCGACCAGCACGTCGAAAGCGCCAAGGCGCAGATCGCGGATGATCTCGATGCGCTCCAGCGTTTCGACATCGGAATGCATGTAGCGGACTCTGACGCCCTGTTCGTGCATATATTCGGTGAGGTCTTCGGCCATGCGTTTCGTCAGTACGGTGACGAGGCTGCGCCCGCCGCGCTTGGCGACCTCTTTCACCTCGGTGATAACGTCATCGACCTGGTTTGCAGTCTTGCCGGTGACGGGGCGAATTTCGACTTGCGGATCGACAAGGCCGGTCGGGCGAATGACCTGTTCGGTGAAGACGCCGCCGGTGCGCTCCATCTCCCAATGCCCGGGCGTCGCGGAAACATGTGTCGTCTGCGGGCGCATCTTCTCCCACTCCTCGAATTTGAGGGGGCGGTTGTCCATGCAGGAGGGCAGGCGAAAGCCGAATTCGGCGAGCGTTCGCTTGCGGTTGAAGTCGCCGCGGAACATCGCGCCGATCTGCGGTACGGTGACGTGGCTTTCATCGCAGAAGAGAAGGGCGTTGTCGGGGAGATATTCAAAGAGTGTCGGCGGCGGCTCGCCGGGCTTCCTGCCCGTCAGATATCGCGAATAGTTTTCGATGCCGGCGCACGAGCCGGTCGCCGCCATCATCTCGAGGTCGAAGGTGACACGCTGTTCAAGCCGCTGCGCTTCGAGGAGGCGGCCTTCCTCGCGCATGATGGGCAGGGTTTCGTTCAATTCCTGCTTGATGCCGACAATCGCCTGCGTCAGCGTCGGGCGCGGCGTCACATAATGCGAATTGGCGTAGACGGAGACCGTTTCAAGATCGTCGGTCTTCTGGCCCGTCAGCGGGTCGAATTCGTGGATCGTCTCGATCTCGTCGCCGAACATCGAAAGCCGCCAGGCGCGGTCTTCATAGTGAGCCGGGAAAATCTCGATGACGTCGCCCTTGGCGCGGAACGTGCCGCGCGAAAAGCCGGCGTCGGCGCGCTTATATTGAAGCGCGACAAGATCGGCGAGCAGCGACTTTCGCTCAATCGACTGGCCGACCGTCAGGCTGAAGGTCATCGCGGTGTAAGTCTCGACCGAGCCGATGCCGTAAATGCACGAGACCGAGGCGACGATGACGACGTCGTCGCGCTCAAGGATCGCCCGCGTCGCCGAGTGGCGCATCCGGTCGATCTGTTCGTTTACGGATGATTCCTTCTCGATATAGGTGTCGGTGCGCGGAACATACGCCTCCGGCTGGTAATAGTCGTAATAGGAGACGAAATACTCGACCGCATTGTCGGGGAAGAACGCCTTGAACTCGGTGAAAAGCTGGGCGGCGAGCGTCTTGTTCGGCGCAAGGATGAGGGCCGGGCGCTGCGTCGCCTCGATCACCTTCGCCATGGTGAAAGTCTTGCCGGTGCCGGTCGCGCCGAGCAGCACCTGGTCGAACTCGCCCTCTTTGATGCCTTGGGTCAGCTCGGCGATCGCTGTCGGCTGGTCGCCCGCCGGCTGGTAGGCGGATTTCACCTTCAGCGGCCGCGAAAGCCCTTTGAGGAGCGGCCGCTCCGGCCGGTGCGGGGTCCACAGCGCCGGCATGTGGCGGTCGTGA
Organism: Parvularculaceae bacterium; assembly: GCA_041398085.1. GTDB lineage: Bacteria > Pseudomonadota > Alphaproteobacteria > Caulobacterales > Parvularculaceae > Amphiplicatus. The sequence continues at coordinate 30,001 of JAWKVJ010000025.1, read as the reverse complement.
TAGGTCGCGACGGCCTCGGAAAAGCCGCCGGCGGTGATCTCCGATTTCGGCGTTGTCGGCTGGGTGGTGGGGCGTTTGCGAGGAGGCATGCCCGGAACATAGGGGGAACGGGCGGAAATGGAAGAGGGCGCCGTGAAGCTGGCGGATACGCGGACCCGGCTTCGACCACAATCGCCCCTAGTCCTTGCTATTGATGCAACCGCCGCCCCGGCAGTTCGATAGTTTGCCAGCGGTCAAAGCATTCGCTGCAATTTTAACCGTTCAAATTAGATGCCGCTAAATTTCGCCTTTGATGCGGTGCATCACATCCTTCGCGCGTTGATTTCAGAATTAAATTGCAATGCGGAAGCGCGCCGGGAATAATTAAGCCGCTGGCGAGAGACGAGGGAGCCGCGCCGGCGACGGGGAGTAGCGTGGACGATTTCAAATCGCCATTGGGCGTTCTGGCCGCCGTGCAAACGGCGCTTGTCGTCTTGCTGTTCTTTAAGCTGTCGCATGTTGAGGGCGAGCTTGCGGACATGAGATTCGCCGCCGCGCACGCCGATGAAATTTCGCAACCGGCGCCGGCGGGCGTCGCCGCCTATGGCGGCGCGGAGATTTCACGGAGCGAAGTGCGCGAGATCATTCGCGATGAGCTTTTGCCGGTCAAAGCTGCGCTTTCGAACCTTGGCCGCGATGGCGGCGCGGCGGCGGCCGCTGTTTCAGCGCCGCCAAGAACGGCGGAGACTGACCGGATTTACGATGATTTCAAACAGGAAATGCGCCGCCTCGTCGCGCAGGGAACCGCGAGCGAAGCTGAAATGGCGGCGCTGCAAGCCAAGGTCGCAAAACTTCCGCAGTCGCAGCGAAACGCTGCGCTGTTGGAAATGAGCAAGGCCATGTCCAACGGCTCACTGGACGCAACATTCTAGAAAGAGGAGAGACTAGATGAGAAAACTAAGAACATTGGCGCTTGGCGGCGCTATTTTCGCCGCGATGGGCGCGGCGGCCTATGCGGGCTTCATTCAGCCGGCGCCGGTCGATGTCGATCTTGTCGCCGGGTTCGCCGGCGGCGACCAGCTTTCGGCCCGGCTCGATCCCGATGACGATGTCTTTATCGGTTGCGGCTCGCGGACGATTTCCGACGGCGCCGGCGGTGTGTTCCGCACGGGTTTCTGCCAGGCGGAAGATGACGCCGGCGACCGCGTCATCTGCCAGACGCAGGACCCGCTGCTGCTTGATGAAATTCGCGCCGCATCCGCTTTCGCCTATATTACGTTCAGCTTCACAGGCGATGAAACGACCGGCTATACCTGCACGCGGATCGGTTTCTCGACGCAGTCCTTCTATCTCTACGATTACGGCAGCATTAAAACGAAGAAAAACTAACGCGCCGCTTGATCGGCAAAACCGCCGCCGCCGGGCGATAAACCCGGCGGCGGTTTTTTGTGGGCGGGCGCGAGAAAGCGCCGCGGAAAAGGGGCGGCGCAGGGCACCGCGCCGCCCCTTCCGTCGCCCGCCGAAGCGCGCCGCTGATGCGGCGACCCGGCAAACGGCTCTCTCTCCACGGTTTATTTATGGCCCGCGCCGGTCCCGGCCTTTGTGATCTTCGTCACAGTATAGTTAGGCGCCGACCTTAATTTTGATGAAGTTGAAATTGCAGATTCGGCGGCAAATATGGTCTACCGCTAAATCAGATTGCGAAGCGTATATCGCTCAACCGGGAATTAGCCGTAAAGCGTTGGCGCAAGGGCGGTGACATCGACTTCAACGTCCATGCCGAGAAAATCCTCAAACGCGCCTTTGAAAGAACCCTCAAGCGGCACCGCCTGGGCGTGCGTGCGCGCGACGCCGGTTCGAATAAGATTGCCGCTGGCGATCAGTCCGTTTGTCGGATCGAACTCGATCCATCCGGCGCCGGGAAGGAAAATTTGAACCCAGGCATGCGTTGCACCGGCGCCTTTCATGCCGCTTTCCTTGATGTCGGCCATCGGGTCGTAAAGATAACCGGTCACGAAGCGCGCCGCGAAACCGAGCCGGCGCGCGCCTTCGATCATCAGCGTTGCAAAGTCGCGGCAGGATCCCTCGCCTCGGCGAAGCGTTTCGCGCGGTGATCTGACACCCGGCTCTTCACGGCGGACATAATGAAAACCCTGATGCACGCCGGTGTTCATCGCTTGAAGAAGGCCCCATGTGTCGCCATTGGCGAGATCGAAAAAACTGCGCGCCCAGTCTTCAACCATGCCGTCGGCGTCGTCGAATTCGGGCTGCGCGGTTGGCTGCAAATCCGTCCACTGCTCATCCGGATAAGCGAACGGATAGGTGCGGGCGAATTCGAGAATGGGGAAGGATTGTTCATGGATCGTCGTTCTCACGACCGAGAACAGGCATGCGACCGTGAGGATTTCCGATGGCGCCGCGGCGGAAAAATCGAGCACGACCCGCGAATTGGAAAAGACGTCATGCATCCAGCGATGCGTCGAATCCGGCGTTGTTGTTATCTCGAACGATGTGAGGTTGAGATCGTTCGTCTGGTGCGGGCGAAACATGGCGCGGTGCGGCCCGAACTTCACCGGCATCCGATAGCGATAGGACGTAACATGGCGGACCTGCAAAAGGTCGGTCGACACTTTGGGCCGGTTGTCGCCGCCGGCGGGAAGGGGCGTTGCGTCGATACTCATGACTAGGGACCTTAGGAGATTCGCCGTTTCCGGCGCGTTTACGCCTCAGGGGAGAAATAGCGCTCAAAGAGCGCGTTGGCGAGGGCGATAATCTCCGACTGGATCTGGTCGATATAGCGGTGGAGCGGCCGGCCGGTCAGCCTTTCCGGCGGATTGTCGAGCCTGTCGGCGAGCGCCTCGGCCGCCGCAGTGACTTCCGCGCCAGGCCGGGCGGCGAATTTGCGGTCGAGCGTTTTAAGGCACGTAAGGGCGGTTTCCGCCGCGCCCTTCACCGAACGGGGGAAACCTTCGTCAAAGAGGAGGAAATGAGCTGCATCCGCAGGCGCCGGATTGAATGAGTAAGTCCGCTGAAAAGCGTGATAGCCGGAGGCGGTTCGAAGCAGCGTGTTCCACCAAGCGACATCGGTTACCGGCGCGTCATCATCGTCGTCGCTCCTGAAATATTTAACGTCGATCAGGCGCGTCATCTGGTCGGCGCGCTCTAGCGCGGCGCCGAGCCGGTTGAACTGGAAAACCTCGTCGCGATAACAGGTCGCCTCCATGACGCCGCGATGAGTGAAGCAGGCAATGCGAATCTCTTCGCAGATGTCTGATAGGCGCGACATGGCGAAACGTTTTTTCGAAGCGGCTATGACAAGCTCGTGAAAGAGCGTCACCTGCCGCCAGCTTTCCGTACTGATGAGGTGACGCAGCGAGCGCGCATTCTCTTTCACCATGTGCACGCTATAGGCGACCGAACTCATATTGTTGCGGTCGTATAGATAAAAGCGCGCGACATTTGGTCCGGTCAGTTCCTTGCCTGTTTCCTTAAAGGCGGCGGTGTCGGAATTGGCTTTCAGGATCGGCGCCCATGCCGCCTCATCGCTCTGGTCGGCGGCGAAACCTTCCGTCACGGCGACCAGGCGCACGAGATTCTCAATCCGCTCGACATAACGGCCCATCCAGAAGGCGTTTTCGGCGAAGCGCGACAGCATCATCGCATCACCCAGGTGTCCTTCGAGCCGCCGCCCTGGCTTGAATTGACGATGAGCGAGCCTTCGCGCATGGCGACGCGGGTGAGGCCGCCGGGCAGCACCCATGAGCTTTCGCCGGTGAGAACAAAGGGGCGCAGATCGACATGACGCGGCCCGACGCCATTGCCCGCAAGCGTCGGGCAGACCGACAAAGAGATCATCGGCTGAGCGACATAATTGGCGGGGTTTTTCTTGAGCGCGCGCCGCGCTGCGGCGAGCTCTTTCTTTGTCGCCTTGGGGCCAATGACGATGCCATAGCCGCCTGATTCGCCGACCGGCTTTAAAACAAGTTCCTCCAGATGATCGAGCACATAGGAAAGCTCATCTTTCTCGCGGCAGATCCAAGTTTTCACATTGGAGATGATTGCTTCTTCTCCGAGGTAATATTCGATGATGCGCGGCATATAGGCGTAGATCGCCTTGTCGTCGGCGACGCCCGTTCCAACCGCATTGGCGAGCGTCACATTGCCGGCGCGATAGGCGCGCATGAGGCCGGGTGCGCCGAGCATCGAATCCTTTCGAAAGACTTCCGGGTCGATGAAGTCGTCATCGATGCGCCGGTAGATGACGTGAACGGGTTCAAGCCCCGTCACGGTTTTCATGAAGACCTTGTCGTTCTCGTCGACAAAAAGATCGCGGCCTTCGACGAGCGGCACGCCCATTTCGCGCGCAAGAAACACATGTTCGAAATAAGCGGAATTGAAAACGCCTGGCGTCATCAACACGGCTTGCGGTTTCCGGACGCGGGTCGGCGCCGTCTCCAGAAGTTTCTCACGCAGGCGCTGGCCGTAATCGGATACCGGTTCGATTGAAACGCCCGCCATCAGATCGGGGAAGGAGCGCATCATCAGGTGACGATTTTCGATGACGTAGGAAACGCCGGAGGGCGAGCGGCAATTATCCTCCAGAACAAGGAATTCGCCATTTTCGTCACGGATGAGATCGACGCCGCATATATGGGTGTAGACGCCGGCTGGCGGCGTGAAGCCGACCATCTCCTTGCGGTAATATTTGTTGCCGAGCACAAGATCGCGCGGAACGATGCCGTCTTTGAGGATCTTTTTCTTGTTGTAGATGTCGCCGAGAAAGGCGTTGAGCGCCGTAACGCGCTGTCGGCAGCCTTCGTCTATGATGCGCCAGTCTTTTTTGGCGATCGGGCGCGGGATTGGATCGAACGGCAGGATGCGGTCGATCGCATCGCCATCGGAATAGACGGTGAAGGTGATGCCGAGGTTTTTAAGTTCGCGTTCGGCGGCGCGGTTTCTTTGTCCGAGCGCGCGCAAATTGTAGGCGTTCAGTTTTTTGGAGAAGGCGCTGCGCGCAGTCTCGCCTTTGCGGCCGAAAATTTCGCAGAAATTTGCGCCGGGATCGTAGTTTGCAAAAAGATTATTGCGCGCCATTCGCCGTTAACGCTAACGTGCTGCAACGCAAAACGCAAATTGACGCCAATATAAGAAATTAAAATCCCGGCCTGATCGGTTTCAGGCCGGGACGGTTCGGCTTGCGAGAATGGTTTTCAGTTGCCCAGTATGCCTGGCCAGATTTCATCCGCCTTGGCGATAAAACCGTCCGGGTCGGCGAGCCATTTGTCCTGAATCTTCTGGCTGAAATTCAAATAGAGTTTGCCGTCGCGCACGGTCCAGTATTCGGCGTAACCGGGCGCCAGTTTTCCCTGCGCCATCGCCCAGGCGCAATAGCCGCCATATTGAGGCGCGAAGGCTTCCGGGTGGGCCTTGAATTTCTCGAGATTGGCTTCGTCCTTGAACCGCCACTCAGCGCCTTTCCATTCGGTCGAGAATTCCTTTTCGCCTTTTACCGGCTGGCCGTCATCGAAAAAGGCGACGGTGTCATAGCCGCCAACGGCGAGATTGTTGAAACGGCCGGTATAGATTTCAGGCTTTGCGGCATAGGCGGTTGAGGCGAGCGCGATCACGGCGGCGATCGCGGCGGCAGCGAGTCGAAGAATGGGCATCAGCGTTCCTTTTCTTGGCCGGGCATCGGGGCGTCCAGACGCGTCCAATACCCCGGCGGTGATCTGTTCTCGGGGCCGGCGAGGGGAGCATTTTGGGCGCCGCAGCGCCGGCTACGCAACGTTGGCTCGTTATAGGGACGGGCCCCGGCCCTGAAAAAACACATTATCTCACGTCGGTGAGAGAGGAGCCGAGAGGCGCCCATAAGCCGCTCCTGTGATGTAGGTCACAGGTCTGCGCTCATGCTCCATGCATACTCAAGGCTCAAACATATGGGCTGGGCTGAGCTTACAAATACATTTTGGCGAAATTGCGCTGGCGTGCTTGCGCCACCTCTGCTGGTCGATGGATCGCACTTCAGCCCTGCGTTCCGTCATTTGGCCCGGTCCCGGCCGGGCGGCCATCGTCAGCGTGATATTGCCGACGGCGGATAGTCGCCCAACGAACCGCACCGTCGGCAGTAAAAGGGGCGCAGGTATTCTCGGGGGAGACGCCTGCGCCCCAGCCTTTTACGGGACCCCCAAGATCATTGTCCCCGTCTTGTCGTTCGCATGCAGCGCCCTTTAAGCTGGGCGGTGAATTCGGTCGGAGATCTTTCCCTTGCGATTTTCTGCAATTGCGTCAGCCGCGCTCGCCGCGGCGGTTCTCATCATTTCCCCGGCGCGCGCTGACGAGGCGCTTGATCAGCTGTTCGCCGATTATTGGGCGAATGAGATGCGCGAGAACCCGTTCTCGGCGACCTATTCCGGTGTTGAGGAATTTAATGACAAGGTTCCGGCTGTCGCGCCGGCCGACCAGGAGCGTCGTCTTGAAGAGGCGCGGCAATTCAAGGCGCGTCTTGATGTCTTCGATACGGCTTCTCTTTCCGATGAGGACAAGCTCAATGTCACGTTATTGGGATTTATTCTGAAGCACGACATCGCGCTCGCCCAATTCAATACCTGGCGCATCCCGTTCCTTTCCGATTCCGGCTTCCAGAACTCGATGGTCTATGCGGTGCGCGCAACCCCGTTTCGCAATGCAGCCGACTACGAGACCTATCTGAAACGCCTTGCCGCGCTTCCCGCCTATCTCGACCAGAATGTCGAGAATATGCGCATCGGGCTGAAAGACGGCTTCACCCAACCCAAGGAGATTCTTCCCGGCATTCTTCCCTCATTTGAAACGCTCGCTGCAACGCCGATTGAAGATCATCCGCTTTTCGCACCGTTCAAATCGATGCCGGATACGATATCGAAGAAGGAGGCAGCGCGTTTGAAAGCGGCGGGCGAAAAGGCGATGACGGAGGACGTCATCCCCGCTTATCAGCGCGTCTATGATTTCATGAAGGACGAGTATGCGCCAAATGCGGCCGATGTCGTCGGCGCCGGCGCGCTCCCCGACGGCAAGGCGTATTATGAGGCGCTAGTCAAATATTACACGACGCGCGATGATGCGACCGCGGCGCAAATTCACAAGATTGGCCTCAATGAGGTCAAGCGCATCCGCAAGGAAATGGACGCGGTCATCAAGAAGTCAGGTTTCAAGGGCGACTTCAAGGCGTTCCAGAATTTCCTCCGCACCGACCCGCAATTTTACGCCAAGACGCCGGAGGAATTGCTGATGCGTGCGGCGTGGCTTGCAAAGTCAATCGATGGAAAATTGCCGGGCTATTTCGGCAAATTGCCGCGCCAGCCCTATTCCGTGCAGCCGGTGCCGGCGTCTATTGCGCCGAACTATACGAGCGCGCGTTATTCAGGGGCGGCGAAAGATGCGCGCCATGGCGGCGAATATTGGGTGAACACCTACGCGCTTAACGAGCGTCCTTTATATGAACTGCCGGCGCTCACGCTGCATGAGGCGGTGCCGGGCCATCATCTTCAGGGCGCGCTCGCGCTTGAAGTTGAAGGCGCGCCGCAATTCCGGACCGAGTTTTACCCGCACGCATTCGGCGAAGGCTGGGGGCTTTATTCTGAAAAGCTCGGCGTTGAGATGGGCGTTTATGAAACGCCTTATGACGAGTTCGGCCGTCTGTCGCTTGAGATGTGGCGCGCCTGCCGCCTTGTCATTGACACCGGACTCCATTCGCAAGGATGGACGCGCCGGCAGGCGATTGATTATCTCGCGGGCAATACGGCGCTTTCCTTGAAAAACGTGCAGGTCGAGGTTGACCGCTATATCGCCTGGCCGGGTCAGGCGCTCGCTTACAAGATGGGCGAGCTCACCATTTGGCAATTGCGTCACAAGGCCGAAAAAGCGCTTGGCGACAAATTCGACTTGCGCGAATTTCACGATCAGGTTCTCGACGAAGGCGGCTTGCCGCTCGCCATCCTGACTGATCGTATCGATGCGTGGATTGAAAAGAAAAAACAGCAATGACGCCGCGCGTTGAAACGGAAAGGCTGATCCTTCGCGAAAGGCGGCTTGAAGACTTTCCCGAATTCGCCGCCATATGGGGCGATCCGAAAGTCGCGCGCTACACGACCGTCAATCCGCTTGCCGAGGAAGACGCATGGACAAAATTTGCGCGCATGCAAGGCTGGTGGAGCATTTGCGGATACGGTTTCTGGCTTGTTGAGGAGAAAACGACGGGCGCCGTCATCGGCGAGGTCGGCATGGCCGATTTCAAACGCGCCATCACGCCGTCGCTCGATGGCATGCCGGAATATGGCTGGGTGATCGCCAGCGGCGCGCAAGGGAAAGGTTACGCCAGCGAGGCGCTACGCGCCGCGCTTTCCTGGGGCGCGCAAAAATTCCCAGGCCAAACGTCCTGCTGCATCATCGATCCGGCAAACGCCCCTTCAATTCACGTCGCCGAAAAACACGGTTTCAAGCGAGCCGCAACGGCGTCCTATAAGGGCGCCGATATCGCGATATTCCATCGTCCGCCGGACTAGATATCCGATCAAATTTCGTCATTTCGCCTTTCCTCCAGCGCGCGCATCGGAGATGATCGCGCTCCAGAGGCGAGGGGGCGTTGAATGACAATCGAGATGGCGGAAATGTTCTGGATGGCCATTGCGGTCTATCTGGCTATTGGCGCCGTCTTCGCGCTTTTTTTCGTCTGGAAGGGCGTTGCAATGATCGACGCCTCGGCGCGCGGCGCCAATCTTTGGTTCCGCGTGTTCGTTTTTCCGGGCGTCGCCGGGCTCTGGCCGTTGGTTCTCGTCCGTATGTTTTTAGGGTTCCGCGGGGAGGGCGATGAATGAGACGTCCTCATCGCCGCGCGCATTTGATCCTCTGGCTTCTGATTGCGCCCGCCGCAGCGGCTGGGCTGGCGCTGGCGTTGATGAACCGGCCTGCCGATCCGCGCGGCGCCATTCCCGATGACATCGTAACAAGCGAGGCGCGCTGATGGGCGTTCGCTATCAAGGGGTTCAGTGGAACGGCAACAAGCTCGTCTATGACGGCTATATCCTTGCCGCGCTGGCGCTCTTTATCGGCGTCTTTCTTTTCATCGGCATGCAGCAAACCGTTGACGGCCATCAGGCTGATCTCGTCGTGCTGCTCATTCGCGCGCTTGGCGTTTCAGCATTCCTGATGCTGACAATCGTTCTGTCGATCGGTCCGCTGGCGCGGTTTTCGCCGCGCTTCCTGCCGCTTCTTTATAACCGGCGCCATTTCGGCGTTATGACCTTTCTTGTGGCGACGGCGCATTTCGGTCTGGCGCTCGTGTGGTATCACGGGTTCGGGCCGATCAATCCGTTCGTTTCGCTGTTTGTTTCGAACCCGCTTTACGAGTCGGTCGAGGGCTTTCCGTTCGAGATATTCGGGCTTGCCGCATTCGCCATTCTTTTCGTGCTTGCCGCAACGAGCCATGATTTCTGGCTCAACAATTTGTCGGCGCGCGTCTGGAAGGCGATCCATATGGGCGTTTATCTCGCCTTCGCGCTGCTCATTCTGCATATCGCCTATGGCGCGCTGATGACGGAAAAATCGCCGGTCTATGTCGCGCTTGTCATCGCCGCGCTCGTGATCATCGCTGGACTGCATATCGCCGCCGGAATTCGCGAATGGGCGCGCGACAGCGGCATGAAGGGCCTGCACGCGCCGAACGGATGGATTGATGTTTGCGCGCCGGAGGATATTCCGGACGGACGCGCTGTTATGGCGCCATTGCCGTCCGGCGATCGCGTCGCCGTTTTTCGCCGCGGCGACAAACTCTACGCGCTCGACAATGCCTGCCAGCATCAAAACGGACCGCTTGGCGAGGGTTGTTTGAAAGATGGGCTCGTCACCTGTCCATGGCATGGCTGGCAATATCGTCTCGAAGACGGCGTATCGCCGCCGCCCTACACCGAACGCGTCGCGACCTACGATTTGCGCCTTTCAAATCTTGGCCGCGTCTTCGTGCGCGTGAAAAAAAATGCGCTCGGGGCGAAGGGCGCCTTTGTCGATCTTAAGGAGGCGTCATGAGCCTTAATCGCGGCGTCATTCCGCCCGATCGCGACGATGATCTATATATCGGCTGGGCGCCGGCGCCGAATGTCGACCGCCGATTTCTGTTCGCGGCGATGCCGCTATTGCTCGGCGTGACGACCGGGCTCTCCTGGCTGAGCGCAAAAAATCTCGGCGATCCCGGCGCCGGCAAATGGGAGACGGGCAAGGTTGAGACCGTCAAGGGCGCTCTCGTCAAGGCGCCTTATCCGATGATCCGCGTCACCGACACGTCGGCGCCTTTCGGGCTTCGCACATGGCTTGTCGTTGCTCAGGGAAAATGCACCGGCAAACTCGCTTTTGCGGAGTTTGAAAATCAGGTCGTCACGGCGCGCGGCGCGCTCGTCGCACGCAAGGACCGGCGCATGCTTGAGGTGCCGATTGCGCTCAATGAATGGCTTGAAGCGGATGAACCGGCGCCGAAAGCGCTCTCCGATCCGCAAACGGAAAGTCTCGGTTCGGCGCGCCTCTCCGGCATGATTATGGATTCAAAATGTTTCTTTGGCGTCATGCGCCCCTCGCGCGGCAAGACGCACAAGGAATGTGCGAGCCTTTGCATTCGCGGCGGCATCCCGCCGTCCTTCTGGGCGCGCGACGACAAGGGACGTGAAACGGTGCTGTTGATGACGGACGAAAATGGCGGCGCCCTGAGGCCGGAAGAAATTATCCCGTTCGTCGCCGATCCTGTTTCAGCAGACGGCGAGATTGTTCGCGTTGGCGATCTCTTGCAGTTTCGCGCCAATGCCGGCGCTTATTCGCGGGTCTGAAATGCGTTCTTGTAGGTTTCGCGAAGGGCGGATTTTTGCACCTTGCCCATCGCATTTCTCGGCAGCGCGCTGGCGAAGAAATATTCTCGCGGTTGCTTGAAGCGCGCAAGGTCTTGAACCGCTATTTTCAATTCTTCTTCCGTTGGGTTGGCGCCCGCCGCGGCAACGACAATAGCGACGACGCCTTCGCCCATATCCTCATGCGGCGCGCCGATGACGGCGCTCTCGGCGACGCCGGGTAGGGCGTCCAGAATTTCCTCGACCTCTTTCGGATAGACATTATAGCCGCCGACGATGATGAGGTCTTTGGCGCGGCCGGAAAGCGTCAGCCGCCCGTCTTCGGCGATCGAGCCGATATCGCCGGTTGAAAACCAGCCGCCCTCGCGGAATTCCTCGGCGGTTTTTTCCGGCATGCGCCAATAACCCTTGAAAACATTGGGGCCTCTGACTTCGACCGTTCCCGCTTCATTTGCAGCCAGTGTCTCGCCGATTTTAGCGATCCGAATTCCCACGCCGGGGAGGGGATAACCGACCGTGCCGGCGATGCGCTCGCCGTCTAGCGGGTTAGAGGCGATCATGCCCGCCTCCGACATGCCGTAGCGTTCAAGAATGCGCATGCCGGCGCGTTTCTCAAACGCGTTGAAGGTTTCTACGGTGAGCGGCGCCGAACCGGAAATGAAAAGGCGCATCGCGGTGCAATCCGCGCGGCTGAATTCCTTCTCCGCCAGCAGGCGCGTATAAAAAGTCGGCACGCCCATCATCACGCTGGCGCGCTTCATTTCACGGCGCATTACCGCGACATCGAATTTCGGAAGGAAGATTACTTCCGATCCGTTCAGCATCGCGACATTGAGCGCCACGAACAGGCCGTGAATGTGAAAGATCGGCAGCGCATGAAGCAAAACGTCGCCTTGTCGAAAACCCCAGAGTTTACGCAGCGTTTCCGCATTCGATGAAAGATTGCGGTGCGTCAGCATCGCGCCTTTCGAACGCCCGGTCGTGCCGGAGGTGTAAAGAATGGCGGCGAGATCGTCAGCGGCGCGGGGTTCAAAGTCATGGAACGGTTCGGCCGCTTTGGCGGCGGCGATAAGGGAACCCTCACCATTGGCCCCCAATGTCAGCGTTTTTACGTTTGTGGGTTTCTCGCGCACGGGGTCGGCGATAAAAATCGCAGGTTCCGCATCGCCAAGAAAATAGGATAGTTCCGCAGCCGTGTAGGCGGTGTTGAGCGGCAAATAGGCGAAGCCGCCCCGCAAGGAAGCGAGATAAAGCGCAACATTTTCCGCGCTTTTTTCAACCTGCACGGCAATCCGGTCGCCGGGTTTTGCGCCCGCGCTTCTAAACGCGCCGGCGATTTTGGCCGAGAGTGTGTCGATTTCTGCGAAGGTCCAGCGCTTGCCGCCGGGAATTGTAAGGAATGGCGCGTCCGGCGCGGCTTTGAAAACGCGCGCCAGACTCTGGAAAAAATTATCGCTCGACATTCCCCGGGCTTTAGCGCCGGGCTAAATCGCGTTCAAGGGCAGCTTCAAATAGCGAACGCCGTTTTCATCGGGCGGAGGAAGGTCGCCGCCGCGCATGTTCACCTGCACGGACGGAAGAATGAGCTTCGGCATTGAAAGCGTCGCGTCGCGCGTCGTTCGCATTTTGACGAATTCATCCTCGGCGGCGCCGCCGCCGACATGGATATTCTTTTCGCGTTCGGCGCCGATTGTCGTCTCCCAGGCATAGGCGTCGCGGCCGGGAGCCTTGTAATCATGGCAGAGGAAAAGTCGCGTCTCGTCCGGCAGTTCGAACAATTTCTGGATCGATTGGTATAGCGTCGCCGCATCGCCGCCCGGAAAGTCGCAGCGCGCCGTGCCGAAATCCGGCATGAAGAGCGTGTCGCCGACAAAGGCCGCGTCGCCGATTACATAGGTGACGCAGGCCGGCGTATGACCGGGCGTGTGAATGACCTTTGCATCAATCGTCCCGATTTTGAATGTCGCCCCGTCTTCAAACAGCGCATCAAATTGGCGTCCGTCGCGGGCGAATTCTTTTTCTGCGTTGAAAATATCGCCGAAGACATTCTGAACCGTCGTAATATTGGCGCCGATCGCCGTTTTGCCGCCGAGCTTTTGCTTCAGATAGGGCGCTGCGGAAAGATGGTCAGCGTGAACATGGGTTTCGAGTATCCATTCAATTTCAAGACCCTGTTCTTTCACATAGTCGATGACGACGTCAGCGGCTTTGGTGTTGGTGCGCGCGGCCGCCGCGTCATAATCGAGCACGGAATCGATGATCGCCGCTTTTTTTGTCTCCGGGTCGGAGACGACATGCGTTGCGGTAAAAGTCGGCTCGTCGAAAAAGGTTTTGATATCGGGCTTGGCGGTCATTTCTTTCTCCTTTTCGGTGCGCCGTAAGAATCGCATAGCGCGTTGATGACGCGCGAGAGCCGTTCGTCGGCGAGGCTGTAATAGACAGAAGTGGAGGCCTTGCGCGCGGTGACGAGCCCTTCGCGCTTCAGCCGCGCAAGATCGCGCGACAAATGCGGCTGCGGCGCGCCGGTGGCCGCTTCAAGGGCGCTCACCGACTTCTCGCCGTCGATGAGTTCGCAGGCGACCAAAAGCCGGTTTCGGTGCGAAAGGACTTTTAAAAGCCCCGCCACTTCGTCGGCCCTGCTTTCAAGGGCGTTGAGATCGGGTTTCAAACTCATTGCCGCGCCGACGCTCCATTAATATCACTTATGATATATGATATATAAGAAAGGGGCGGGCGGGTGCAACCGCCTCTCGCGGAAGTGACCAGCGCTTGACGGGGCGGGGCGCATTCCCGAAGAAGTCCCCGGAAAAACAGGGCGAGACGGTATGGAAGACGGGGCCGAAATCAGGGCGGCGGGCGCGAAGCCCGAAAATGCGCGCTCCAATTTCGACCGCCAGCTCGATGCGGCGATCAAGAGCGCGGCCGACTGGCTTTCCGCACGCCAAAAACCAGAAGGCTATTGGGTCGGCCGGCTTGAATCGAACGCCTGCATGGAAGCGCAGTGGATCTTGTGCCTCTGGTTCCTTGGCCTTGAGGATCATCACCTCCGCCCGCGCCTCGCAGAAAGTTTGAAACAATCGCAACGCGAAGACGGTTCGTGGGAGATTTATCACGCAGCGCCTGCCGGAGACATCAACACGACGGTTGAAGCCTATGCGGCGCTCCGCTCCTGCGGCGTTCTGGCGGACGATCCGCAACTCCAAAAAGCGTGCGATTGGATTCTATCCAAGGGCGGCCTTAAAAACGTACGCGTTTTCACGCGTTACTGGTTGGCGCTGATCGGCGAATGGCCGTGGGAGAAGACGCCGAACCTGCCGCCGGAAGTCATTCACTTCCCGAACTGGTTCATTTTCTCGATTTATAATTTCGCGCAATGGGCGCGCGCGACCCTGATGCCGATTGCGGTGCTCTCGGCCCGGCGCCCGTCGCGCCCCTTGCCGGTCGAAAACCGGCTCGATGCGCTGTTCCCTGAAGGCCGCCTCAATTTCGATTATGAATTGCCGGCGAAACCGGGCGCCGATTTCTGGGACGGGTTTTTCCGGTTCACCGATAAGACGCTGCATGCGGGGCAATCCTTCGGCGCCAGAACCGGCCTTTCTTTCGGCCGCAATGGCTCCGTCAAGCGCGCGCTCGAATGGATCATCGAACATCAGGATGCAGACGGCGTCTGGGGCGGCATTCAGCCGCCCTGGATTTATTCGGTGATGGCGCTTTTCAATGAAGGCTATGCGCTTGATCATCCGGTTGTCGCTAAGGGCCTCGCCGCGCTTGATGATCCGCGCTGGCGTGTCGATGTCAGCGACGCCACATGGATTCAGGCGTCAACGAGCCCGGTCTGGGATACGATTCTGACGCTGCTCGCCTTCGACGATTGCCATTTGAATGGCGATTATCCGGAAAACATCGAAAAGGCGGTCGACTGGGTGCTCGATCAGCAGGTTTTGCGCAAGGGCGACTGGAGCCAGAAACTTCCCGACACGCGGCCGGGCGGCTGGGCCTTTGAATACAAGAACTACTTCTATCCCGATACGGACGATACCGCGGTGGCGCTGATCGCGCTTTCGCAGTTTCGCGGGCAGGGCGAGAAAGCCGAACGCATCGAGCGCGCGATAGAACTTGGCGTTCAGTGGCTCGTCGCCATGCAATGCGAAGGCGGCGGATGGGGCGCCTTCGACAAGGATAATGACAAGCGTTTCCTCACCAAGATTCCGTTCTGCGATTTCGGCGAGGCGCTCGACCCGCCATCGGTCGATGTGACCGCCCATATTGTCGAGGCGTTCGGCAAGCTCGGTCTTGGCAAGACGCATCCGGCGATGATCCGCGCACTCGCCTATTTAAAGCGCGAGCAGGAGGAAGACGGCTCGTGGTTCGGCCGTTGGGGCGTCAATTACATTTACGGAACGGGGGCCGTGTTGCCGGCGCTGGAGGCGATCGGCGAGGACATGACGAAGCCTTATGTCGCGCGCGCCTGCGACTGGCTCCTCTCCATGCAGCAGGACAATGGCGGCTGGGGCGAGTCTTGCGCGTCCTATATGGACGTCAAAGCAAAGGGCCGAGGCGCCGCGACCGCCTCGCAGACAGCCTGGGCGTTGATGGGGCTGATCGCCGCCAACCGTGCGCAAGATAAGGACGCCATTGAGAAGGGCCTCGCCTTCCTCATCGAGCGTCAATCGAGCAGCACATGGGAAGAAGCTGAATATACAGGAACGGGTTTTCCAGGTTACGGCGTCGGCGCGACGATCAAGCTTGGCGATCCGTTGCTCGAAGAACGGTTGAAACAGGGTGCGGAGCTAAGCCGCGCCTTTATGATCAACTACAATCTCTACCGCCATTATTTCCCGTTGATGGCGATGGGACGGTGGAAGCGCGCACAGTCTGCGTAGTATTAGACCGCTAATTTGGGAGAAAACCCCGTGATCATCTGCATCGTCAGATTCGAAACAAAACTTTCCTATGACGAGGTTTTGGAAGTGGCGAAAGCGCGCGTTCCCGATTTCAAGGCGTTGAAAGGCCTCATCCAGAAATATTACGTGCAATACGCCGAACCGAACACATTCGGCGGCATCTATATCTGGGACAGCAAGGAATCGCTCGCCCAATACCGCGCCTCTGATCTCGCGGCGTCGATTGGCGAGGCCTATCAGGCAACGAGTGCGCCGAAGGTTGAAATCGCCGAAGGGCTCTTCCCGTTGAGAGATTGATTGGCGCCCGCCGTCGATTACATTCACTCAGCCGGTAACGCCGCCGCATTTGACGGTTTGGCGCCGGCGCCAACAGCCTTGCCGAACCGTTCATGATAATCGGCGTGTTCGGTGCCCATCCATTTGTCCCACCAGGTGAAATAGAGCCCGTAATTACCGTTCATGCGCTCATGATGCATGTCGTGATGGGTGATTGTCGTCGACCAGTTGAGTAGTGGGTTCCTGGTCCAGCCCTTCGGCATCAGCTCATAGCCCGAATGGCCAAGGGCGTTCCGGACAATCATCAGCCACATATAGATGATGATCGCCACGTCATGCATCGGCACGATGGCGCAATAGATCGGCACGATGAGAAATTGGACCGCCGCTTCGGTTGGATTGAAGGCGTAAGCGGTAAAGGGCGTCGGATTGATCGAGCGGTGATGGACAACGTGGAACAGGCGGAACAGTTTCGGGTGATGCATCAGCCGGTGCGTCCAATAGAAATAGGCGTCGTGGAAGACAGCGAGGCCGATTACAGAAAGGGCGAGGTAAGCCCAGCCATAATCCGCGACATTTGAGTAGAACTTGAATACGCCGCTCGCCGCGCCCTCATAGACGAATACGCCCATTACCGCGAAGACGAGGATTGTAAGCGCCGAATAGGCGATCTCGCGCCTGATCTGCCGGCTGCGCCGCGTCGGGCGTCTGATCTTCCTGGCTGCGAGCATCCGGCCGAGCGCGACCCAGATGAGGAGATAGATGCCGACCGCACCGACCAGATAGCGCGTCCCCTCAACTTGCATTGAAAAAGGCGCGCGCCGTTCAAAGGTTTCGACGAACCAGTGGATGAATTCCATTCTTATTTCTCCGGCGTTTTGGCTGATGGCCGGAGTATCATTATTTTGGGCATTCGGGTCTCGGCTCGCCTGAAAAAACCTTGCCGTTTTCAAAATCGGCAAGCGAATTTCAGTTTTGACCAGTGTTTTGAGCTGAAAAAGCCGCCTCTCGCCATTCGCTCGGCGTCTTGCCGGTTTCTTCCTTGAAGGCGCGATTGAACGCGGAAAGCGAGGCGAAGCCGGAATCCATGGCGATCGTAAGAATGGGGAGACCGGCTTTCCCCGGATCGGCTAGGTCGCGTTTGACCGCCGCCATCCGGTAGGAATTGAGGAAGGCGCGGAAATTCCGGTGGCCCATCGTCCGATTGATAAGTGCGCGCAATTGGTGCTCGGGGGCGCCGATGCGTTCGGCGAGCGCGCCGATAGAAAGCTCCGGATCAAGAAACGCCTTGTCTTCGCTCATCGCTTTATCGAGGCCAGCGCGGATCGCCTTTTCCCTTGGGTTTAGGACGGGTTCGGCCGGCGGGGCGGGGGCCGGCGCAGGCGCGAACATTAAGGAGGGTTTGTCGATCCGAAGGAGCCACGACGCCGACCAGACGATGACGACAAGCCAGATCGCCGCCTCGACAGCGCTGTAGAGGATTGGAAAATTCAGATAGCCGAACAGAAATTCTGCGGCGACGTCGAAGGCGAAAAGTGCGGCAATGACAATAGCCAGCACGGTCCGAAGGCGCCGCCGTGTCTCGACAAGGTCTGAACTCCGTCCCGCAAAGGCGACGTAAATAACATGTATCGCGATGCCTGTCGCAATTGCGGTCCGGGCCCAGGCGGCAAATTCAAACGCGATCGGGCGGCGCGCGACAAAATCAGAATAATTCGGGATGACAAAGGCGATCCAGGCAGCCGCGACGATCCATTCAAGACGGCCAAGGCGAAAATTGTCATCAAGCAATGCGCGCAAGAACCACCAGATGAACAATGCCGAGTTGGTTGAGAATAGGAGAATTATTGCGCGCAGGGGCGTCGGAATAAGATCGGCGTTCGGCGTGTCGATAATGAGGACGAATGCAAGCCCGGCGGCCATGAGCGCGCCAAATCGCGCCTGCCTTAACTCGAATGCCTGCCGCAGCAACAAAAAGGCGAATGTCAGGAGCATGTAAGCGCCGGCCGCCCGAAGCGCGATATCTATCGTTGCTGTCATATATTTTTTGTGATTGCGCCTCTATTTTGCCGTCTGCATGCGGCTGGCGTCAAACGGCCTTCACCCGCACCCGCCCTCCATCTTACTTATCCATTCCGCAATGAGCGCAACGCCTTCTTCATGGCTGACGCTCCGGCCGAGCTCCGGCATCATTTCGCCGGGCTCATTGGTTGTCATCCGATAGACGAAAATTGATTGGTCGGGGTGGCGCGGAACAATGTCATAGGGCCGCCCGCCGGTGCCGGTGCCGGCCGCGACCGGCGTTTTGCAAAGCCCGGCGGCGGGGCCGAAGGCGATGTCGGGGCGCAGATCGAGGCCCGATGTGTCGGCGGGGCCGGTGTCGGAATGACAATGCGAGCAATTAACGTCGAGATAGCTGCGCGCGCGCGCTTCCACGCTCGCCGAGGCGTCCATCCAGATCGCGTTTTTGGGCGCCGTGTCGTCAATGGGCGCGCCTTTCAAAATGCCGGCGGCTGACCAATCGGCGAGCTGGTCGATTTGCGGGTGAAAGCGCGACGGCTTGTTCAAATGCCGCGCCTTCAATCCGATCGGCGAGAGCGCACGCGTATTCATGTTCGTGCCGTGGCAGCCGGCGCACTGGTTCTGGTTCGGCACGAGGTAATTGAAGGCTTGAGCGCGCCCATCCGGACGGTGCAGCGTCAGCTTGACGATCTTGCCGGTGCGGGCAAGGCGCGCGTCGTTCTGGTCGTCATTCCAGATATAAGGAATGGCGACCCAACCATTTTCGCGCCGGACGAGAAGCCGCGTCTCGATGAGGCGCAAGCCTTGAAGCGCCATCGCGCCATCAATGGCGGTCGGACCTTTCAACGATGCATCCTTGTAGGAAACGTCGCCCGTCCATTCAGCCCCTGCTTGCGGATAATAAAAAGTCTTCGAGACGATCGTTCCGACTGGAAAGTCGAACGCCTCATTCTCGTCATATGTCGCCGCTTCGCCTTTCGGCAGCGTGACGGTTCTAAGCTTCAGCGCGTAGTCGGAAAAAAGCGGCGTTGCGAGATCGTAAGGGCGAACGCCCTCGTTGAGAACGAGCGCACCCTTTTCGACTTTCATCAGCCGCCAGTCGGAAAGATGTTCCGGCCAGCCTTCGGCGTGAAATTGCGGCGTCTCGCTGACGCGCGAACAGGCGGCGAGGAGAACGACTGCAACTAAAGTTATCGTCATTCCGGGGCGGCGGCGAAGCCGACGAACCCGGAATCCATCTTGAGCAAATTTGGATTCCGGGTTCCGCCGCCCTGGGCGTTTTCCGATCAAGTGGATGCCGGTTGATCGCGGAAAACGCCCAAAAAAATAAGTCTTGAGCAAGTTTCGCGCGCTAGCGCGCGCGACACTTGCTCGGGCGACGGGCCCGGAATGACAAGGATACCGATTGTCAGAACTCACTCGCCAAGGCCATTTTTCAACGTCACCGCCGGCAAAGGCGCGAGCGCGCATTTGACAGCGTCGGTAACGATTTTGGGCGATTTGAATTTATTCGGTCCGTCAGCGTTCAGCGTTGCCGCATCGCCATTATCGACGCAGATGCGCTTGTCATCGGGAATCTTTCCATCGACTTCCTTCGCAGCGTCGACATAACCGTCCCAGAGCACGTCAGGAAGAGCGCCGGTCGGTCCGAACATCGCGACTTTTAGCGCCGTAAGGTCGAGCCCGTCCGGATTCTTGCCGCCGCCGCTCATGCGGTTGTCGTGCACATAAATGCCTTCAGGATAAGCGTCGAAATCCTCGGTCATGCCGTCCTTGGAAATGTCGGTCGAATAAACAGAGGCGATGATGACATTCGCCGTCTTGTTGTCTTTGATGTTGTTATCGAAGATTTCAACATCGTCATTTGAATTGACGACGACGCCTGAGCCGGCCGGAATGCTCGCGACCGGTGTTCCCTTATGGCCGAAATTCTTGCGGTTATTGGCGGTGACCTCGTTTTGGTAAACGCGCGCGCCGCGACCTGGATGCTTCAAATTCGGCATGTTGAAGACGAGAATGCCGCCGGTATTATCGGTCGCGACATTGCCATAGACATCGGCATTCGTCGTGTTTTCGATTTCAATACCGGCGACGTTTTTCTCCGCGCGATTATTCCGAACAATGACATTGTTCGACTGGCCGACATAAAGACCCGCGTCCGACGCGCCGATGACGACATTGCTTTCGAGAAGGACATTATCGCATTGCACGGGGTAAAGCCCGTAGGCGCCGTTCGACGTTTTGGGCGCGCCGGTCCATTCGGTCCTGACGCGGCGGATGACGATATTCTTGCCGCCGTTTACTTTGAGCGCGTCGCCTTTCGTATCCTCGATGGCGAGATCCTCAATCGTGAAATCATTGGCGTTGACGAGAAGGCCTTCTGCGCCTGCAACCTGTCCCTTGAAGGACAGGATGGTCTCGCCGAGCCCCTTGCCGCGGATCGTCACGCCGTCGACGGTGAGCGACAGCGACCGGTCGAAATTCAGCGTGCCGGCCGGAAGTTCGATAATGTCGCCGGGTTGCGCGTCAATGAGCGCCGCGAGCAGCTTTTCTTCCTCGCCGCCTTTGTGCGGCGCCGAAGGAGCGCTCCCCCCATCCTTTTTTCCGCAGGCGGCGAGAGCGAGCGCGCCAATCAATGCGGCGCAAGCGATCTTATTCATCCGGAAGACCTCCCTTGTTCGCCGCCATTGTGGGCAATTTTATCGCCAGAGAGAAGAGAGAGCCGCATACGAGCGATGCTGGCGCGACGCCTTGCAGCGCTGCATAATCGATAGATTAATGAGGAGAGGGGCAAGCCATGTTCAAGCGACTAGCAATCGCCGCCGCGCTTTGTCTTGGTTTCGCCGGATGCGCGACTGCCTCCGATGCGCGCGAACCGCGCATTGTGGCGGTCGGCGACATTCACGGCGATATGGACGCATGGCGCGCAATCATTGAGGACGCGGGGCTTGTCGATGCGCGCGGGCGCTGGACGGGCGGCGACGCCATCCTTGTCCAGACCGGCGATATTCCAGATCGCGGGCCTGACACGCTGGCTATTATCGAGAACCTCATGAGACTTGAAAAGCAAGCCCCAAAAAAGGGCGGACGCGTTGTTGCGCTGATCGGCAATCACGAAGCGATGAATATGACGGGCGATCTTCGCTATACGACGCCTGATGAATTTCTGGCGTTCAGGACATCCAAATCGCGGTCGCTTCGCGACGCATATTTCAGTACGCATAAGGAGAGGCTGAGGGCGCATTTCGGTGAGGAGTTAACTGACAAGGAACTGAAGGACGCGTTCGAAGCGGAAATTCCGCTCGGCTTTCTCGAGCATGGCGCCGCGTGGAACGCCGCGGGGAAAATCGGCAAATGGGTCGCGGGGCATGACGCCATTGCGAAAATCGGCGACACGCTATTCGTGCATGGCGGCGTCAGCGACGCTTACGCGGATAAGTCAATCGCCGCCATCAATGAAGAAGTGCGCGCGGCGCTGACCGGCGCCGGGCCGGCGACGATCCTCACTGACGAGGCGGGGCCGCTCTGGTATCGCGGCGAGACGGTCGAAAGCGCCGAGGGCGAGGCGGAAGTCGACCGCGTGCTCGCCGCTTTTGACGTCAAACGCATTGTCATCGGTCACACGCCGCAGCTTTCGGGCGTCAAATTCCTTTATGGCGGCAAGGTCGCGATCATCGATACGGGCGCCTCAGCCTATTATCATGGCGCCCGGGGCTGGCTTGAAATTGCGGGCGACGAAGCGATCGCGCATGTCGTAAGCGAGGGGCAAGAGCAGTGACAAGGTTTGCGCTTTTTATCTTCATTATTGTTTTTGGGGCTGGTGGCGCGGCAAATGCTGATGAGCCGAAAGCGCTCTTCGCTGCAAATGACCCAATCGCCTTTTCGTTGACCGGCGACTGGCGCGAAATTGCCTCGTCAAAACCGGAAGACGCGCCCCATAAGGGAATGCTTGCAATCGATGACGAGGCGCTGCCGGTCAAAATAACCACGCGCGGCAATTCGCGCCGCGACAAGCAGGTTTGCACCTTTCCGCCGCTGCGGATCGAGTTTTCCGAAAAGCCCGGCAAGGGGTCTCTCTTCCACAAGCAGAAAAAGCTGAAGCTCGTCACTTATTGCAGGACGCCGGAAAGCTATCAGCAATATGTGCTGAAGGAATTCGCCGCCTATCGTCTCTTTAATGAAATGACGCCAATGAGTTTTCGCGTCAGACTCGCCGATATTTCCTATATCGACGAAAGGAGCGGCAAGGTGAAGCTCGTGCGCAAGGGGTTTTTCATCGAAGATGTTGACGACGTTGCGGACCGCAATGACATGAAAGAAGTCGACCGCGGCCGGACTGCGGTTGAAAATTTCAATGCGGCCGACGCGGCGCGCGAAGCGCTCTTTCAATATATGATCGCCAATCTCGATTGGGAGATGACGGTCGGTCCGCCGGGCGAGAATTGCTGTCATAATGGCCGCATCATTGGCGCTGCCAAAGCGGCCGAGACAAATCTGACGCCCGTCCCTTACGATTTTGACGTGTCCGGCTTCGTCGATGCGCCTTACGCCTTGCCGCCCGACAAGCTTGGCGTCCGCAATGTGCGCCAACGGCTCTACCGCGGATATTGCAAATTTAACGCCGAAGCAAAGGCGGCTGCGGCGGAATTTCTGGCCAAGCGCGCAGCTCTTGAGGGCGCCTTGGCTGCAACGCCGGGCCTTGCCGACAAGACGATTGCAGGCTCGATGAAATTTCTCGGGGGCTTTTTCGACATCATGGGTGATGACGCGGGGTTCGAGAAAAGTATATCCGGAAAATGCCGCGGCTAGCGGCGCGTATAGACTGTCAATTCGCCGGCGCGTTTCTTTCCTTCGTCGGCGATGATGACGTCGCCATTCGCCATGATGGCGAGGCCCTCAGGCTGCGGATGCGTTTTTTCATCAAGCGGCTGGTAACGGATGGCTTCGCCTTTGGCGTTTAATTGTAAAACGCCGCCAGAGACGGTGAGAATGAAGAACTCGCCGGTCTTGCCGTCGCGATAAATGTCCGACGGACGAAATTCCTTGGCGGCTTTTTTGGGTAGAAGCTCGTCATAAGGACGATCGACCACAAGCCGCGCCGGTTGCAGGCGAGTTTTCAGCGACCATTCAAAAATCTGCAAACGGCGGCTTTGCGGCTCCTCGCGAGAGAATTTGCAAAGAAGAAGGAAGGCTCCGGCTTCGGCGGCGGGCGCAATGCCCTCGATGTTGCAGATGTCGCCGGCGCCGGTTTCATACATGTTGAACCGCGAGCGATGGCCATGCTTGGCGATCGACGCCTCGAGAATGACGCCCTTGCTTGTCGTCAGATAAATGACGTCGCCGACGCGCGTAATGCCCTCAAAATCGCCGGGAACCGTCGGTTTACCGAGCGCGAATGAGCGGATGATGCGCCCGTCTTCAAGGCTGATTTCGTGAATAATCGCATATTCATCGTCATGCGCGAAAACGCTGTTGGCGCTGGCGGGCGTAAGCCCTGAGACTTCGCGCAATTGCGCATCGAGCGCGAAACGATGCGCCTTGACGAGGCCTGACAATCGGTCTGCTGCAGTCGCTGGCGCCGTTAACGCAATAAGGAACGCAGACGCAATACGTTTCATGATGACGGCGCCTCATCGGGGTCGTGCTCTGCTGCGTCTTCATCATGATGTTTGTGGCCGTTTCTGTGCTTTTTCTTATGACCGTGGCCGTGCTTATGGCCATGTGAGTCACTGTGTTCATAGAACGTTTCATCTGGATGGCCTTCAACGGCGTGACGCATGAAACGGCGGGCCCCCTGACGGGCGCCGAAATCGGCAATCCACAAGATGAGAATGCAGTAATTGAAAATCACCGTCATCACGAGCGCGATTTCAAGCGCGCCAACGCCGGCGGCGAGGCCGACGCCGATAGCGGCGAGAACGTAAAGCGCGTCACCGGGACTTTTTAACGTGTTGCGAAAGCGAACGCCGCCAACAATGCCGGCAAGGCCGAAAGCAAGCGCCAGACTTTCATTGACGATGATGACGATCGACGTGACGGCGATCGGCAGAATGAGGATCGTTTCAACAAGCGACTGGTCATACTCCTCATGCGTTCTGATCGCCATGTAAGTCCACGCCATCGGCAGGACGGTCAACACCGCGCCAAGAACGGCGATCACCAGCCATAATAGGCTTTCCTTCAGGTCGTTCACATTTTGCGCGCCGATCTCGATCGAGGTGAAGGGATCATGCGCGCCGCCGGACAGGAATTTCTGCGCCCCGCCTATCGGCAAATAATGTTCGAACCCCGGAATGAGCTGCGCGCCTGCATAAACAACCGCCGTCACCGCGACGTAATAGGCGGTAAGCCGCCCCGCCAGACCCGCTGCTCTCATAGGTTTCCGCCCGCATTATTGTTATGTGAAGCGCCGTATTGACGCCGACGTGCGCCCCGAAGACAGTTGATCCTGCCGGAATCGCGGCGGAAGTGAAAGGGAGGATGCATGCGGATGACAAGGCGGAATGCGATTGAGGGCGGCGCTGCGGCGTCACTCGCTGCATTGGCGGCGTCCTGCGCGCGCAAGGATATGAAGGAAGCATCCGACCTTGCCGACCTGGACGCGGTCGAAACCGCAGCTCGCATCAAGTCGGGCGAGTTGAAAGCGAGCGAAGCCGTTGAAGCGGCGATTGCGCGCGCTGAAAAACTGGATCCGAAAATAAACGCGATCGCTTTCAAGACATTCGGCCATGCGCGCGATCACGTTAAAACGGCGTCAGGGCCCTGGGGCGGCGTTCCGACATTCATCAAGGACCTTGACGATGTTATCGGCGAGCCGACAGCATTCGGCAGCCGCGCATTTCCCGGCTATCGCGGCAAAGCGCAAACGCCGCTTATCGACAAGGTTTTATCTCTCGGCGTCGTCAGTCTTGGCAAATCGACAACGCCTGAATTCGGGCTGACCGCAACGACAGAACCTTTGAGCACCGGCAAGACGCGCAATCCGTGGAACACGGACTATTCGACGGGCGGCTCGTCGGGCGGCGCAGCGGCGCTTGTCGCCGCGCGCGTCGTGCCGATTGCGCATGCGTCAGACGGCGGCGGTTCGATCAGGATTCCGGCGTCGTGTTGCGGCAATGTCGGGTTGAAAGTCTCTTATAATCGAAATCCGCTAGGCCGCCCGGATGCAGTCCAGCCTATCTCGCTATCCGTTCACGGCGTGCAGTCGCGCACGGTGCGCGACACTGCTGCGTTCCTTGCGGCGATAGAGGCGCCGCCGGAAGAGAGCGGGCTTCCCGAAGTGGGTCTCGTCACCGGCCCGAATACAAGGCGGCTTCGAATAGCGCTCTACACGAAAAGCCCGCAGGGCCGCACAGTCGATGACGAGGTTGTCGCCGGCGCGCGCCGCGCCGCCGATATTTGCCGCGGTCTTGGGCATGAAGTCACAGAGGTCGATCCTGATTACGCACCCGGACTTGAAGATGCTTTCCTGCTCTATTGGGCGGCGATTGCGCAGTCGATCATCACCGCCTGGGAAGGGATTACGCATCTTAAACGCAACGGCCTTGTGTTTGAGAATTTCACGCTTGGCCTCGTCAAGCATTTCGAAGCGAACCGCGACAAGTTTGATGAGAGCGTCAAGCTTCTTCTCGGTGCGAAAGACGATTTCAAAGCGCAGTTTGAAACTGCAGACGTTTTAATGTCGCCGGTGCTTGCTGCGCCGACCGTCAAGCTTGGGTATCTCGGAACGAAACTTCCCTATGAGGAGCATTTAGCGCGCGTTACGCAATATGCGCAGTTCACGAGCCTTTATAATATCGTTGGCGCACCGGCGATTTCGTTGCCGCTTGCGCAATCGAAAAACGGCATGCCGATGGGCGTCATGTTCGGCGCGCGCGCCGGCGACGAGCGCACGCTTCTGGAGCTTGCCTATGAACTTGAAGAGGCGCAGCCCTGGATCGGTAAACGCCCGGCGCTGATCGCTTAAAGCCCGTCGATTGACGCCAACGCCTAGGACGCCGCTTCGACGATCCCTTTGAAAAAGGCCGCGCCGTCGACGCCGCCAAGTAGCGGCGAAATCACGCGCTCGGGGTGGGGCATCAGGCCGAGCACATTGCCGGCTTCATTGATAATGCCGGCGATGTTGCGCGACGAGCCGTTCGGATTGTCGACATAGCGGAAAGCGATGCGGTTCTCGCCTTCAAGACGATTGAGCGTTTCGTCATCGGCAAAATAATTGCCGTCATGATGGGCGACGGGGAAATTGATGACCGCGCCTTTTTCAAATGCGCCTGTAAACATCGACTGATTGTTTTCAACTCTCAGTGAAACATTACGGCAAACGAAATTGAGCGATGCGTTGCGCATGAGCGCGCCGGGGAGGAGCCCGGCTTCCG
Source organism: Parvularculaceae bacterium (assembly GCA_041398085.1). GTDB lineage: Bacteria > Pseudomonadota > Alphaproteobacteria > Caulobacterales > Parvularculaceae > Amphiplicatus. The sequence continues at coordinate 3,580 of JAWKVJ010000025.1, read as the reverse complement.
TCAGGATCTGGAAGCCGTTGCATATACCGATGACCGGCGTTCCGGCTTTGGCCTTTTCAACGACGGCGCGCATGATCGGCGACTGCGCCGCCATGGCGCCCGACCGCAAATAATCTCCATAGGAAAACCCGCCAGGCAAGATGACGAGGTCGGTATCGGGGATTTCCGTTTCGCCGTGCCAAACCATCATTGGCGCGGCGCCGGTCGCCTGTTCGAGCGCGACGGCGGCGTCGCGATCGCAGTTCGACGCCGGAAAAACAACGACGCAACTCTTCATTCCGCCGTCTCCGGTTCTTTGGCCTTTGTGAGCACCGGCCATTCGGCGGCAGTCGACTTTTGCGAGATATCCCAAAGCTGGGCGGCGATTTCAGGGTTGCGCGCCTCGCGCGACATTGTCGCCGTGCCGACGGGGCCCGTTCGTTCGTGAAATCCGGTCGGGCCGTAATAACCGCCGGGTTCGGCTTCAAGTCCCGCTGCGCAAAGAAGCGTTGAGCGCGCCGCCTTTCTTGGCGATTGATAAAGAAGCTTGTTGATCGGGCGCATCATGGGGCCGGCGAGTTTTGAAAGACCAAGCTCGTGCATTTGCGTGTTCGCATAACCCGGGTGACAGGCATAGGCGCGCGATTTTGCGCCAGCCGCTTCAAGGCGCCGGTTTAGCTCGTGGGCAAAAACAAGATTGGCGAGCTTGCTCTGCGTATAGGCCTGGGTCGGGTGATAATGATGCTGAAAGGTGAGGTCCGAAAAGCGAATGCCGGATGCGCGCTTGTGCATAAGGCTAGAGACCGAAACGAAACGGCCGCCGGCTCGTTCAACGCAATCGGAAAGCGCCGAAGCGAGCACGAAATGACCGATATGATTGACGCCGAACTGTTTTTCAAAACCGTCGCGCGTTAAAGTCCGCCGCGGAATGCGCTTGACGCCGGCGTTCATGATGAGCGCGTCAATTGACGGATGCGCCTTGGCGATTTCCGCCGCCGCCTTCCTCACAGTGGAGAGATCGGCAAGGTCGGCGATAAAGAAATCATACTCGCCTTGCGGCGCCAGTGTCTTCAGACCAAGGATAGCGCGCTCGGCTTTGTCTTCGCTAATCGAGATGATGGTTACGCCGGCGCCTTTTGCGCCGAGCATGCGGGCGGTTTCGAACCCGATGCCGCTGTCGCCGCCGGTGATGACGAATCGCTTGCCGGAGAGATCGGGCAAACGATCCTCCGTCCAACCTTCAGCGCCGAATTCTGAAGCTTCCGCCATATAAAGGCGATCTCCTGTCAGGCCGTAATCTCAATCGCGTAATTTTCCATCACCGGATTGGCGAGGAGCTTTTTACACATTTCTTCGGCTTTCGCTCTCGCGGCCGCTTCATCGGTTTCGTCAAGCTTCAACTCAATGATCTTGCCCTGGCGGACATCGGCCGCCCCCGCAAAGCCGAGGCCCTTTAGCGCGCCTTCGATCGCCTTGCCCTGCGGATCGAGCACGCCCGATTTCAGGGTGACGGTGATTTTCGCTTTCATCGGGAGGGAGTTTCCTTCGCAACGGGAAAATCGCTTGATAGCGCTCCTCGCGGGGCTTGCGCAACTGTGACGACCTGGCAATTGCGGCGGGCAGAGCGCCGAGCTAGCGTCCGCGCCCATTCCGGGGCGGGGGGGGGACCCCATCTGGCAGGAGAAATAGTTAATGCGTCGCTCATTTTGGGCCGCGCCGGCAGTTCTGTTGGCTGCCGCGCTGGCGATTCCCTCTTCCGCGCTTGCGGCTGGTCTTGCAGCCGCCCCGGCCGGCGCGGAAGGATTATCGTTTTACGGCGTTCCGGTTGAATTCTTTTTGTTCGGGCTGACGCTGTTGGGCGTTGCGCTTTTCCACCACCGCACCTTCATGGTCGCCGCGTCCGGCCTTGCCGCGATCATCGCCTATAAATGGTTCTTTACAGGCTTTCATGCCGGCGCCGGTCTTGCCGGTCTCGAAGCGCATATGTGGCATGAGCGCGTAACGCTCGGAAATCTCGGTCTCCTGTTATTGGGTTTTGCTGTTCTTGCGCGCCATTTTGAAGATCTGCGCGCACCCGATGCGATGCCGCGAATCCTGCCCGACAACTGGACGGGCGGTCTTGCGCTCCTTGCGATGATCTTCGTGATCTCCGGTTTTCTCGATAATATCGCAGCGGCGCTTATCGGCGGCGTTGTCGCGCGCCATGTCTACAAGAAAGTCTCGATCGGCTATCTCGCGGCGATGGTCGCGGCGTCGAACGCCGGCGGCGCCGGTTCGGTTGTCGGCGACACGACGACGACCATGATGTGGATCGACGGCGTCTCGCCAGCATGGGTGTTGCACGCCTATGTCGCCGCTGCGGTCGCATTCGTCGTCTTCGCGATTCCGCTTTCAATCATCCAGCAGGTGCATTCGCCAATCCAGAAACACCGCAAGCATGATTTCACCGTCGACTGGACGCGGGTCGGCGTCGCCGGGTTCATTCTCATTTGCGCCGTCATCGCGAACGTTCTGGCGAATATCCTGGCGCCGCAGCTTCTCGAACTATACCCCGTGATCGGTCTTGCGGTGTGGGGCGCAATTATCGTTTCGGCGATCGTAAGGCGGCCCCATCTTGGCGTCGCCGCGTCGAGCATCAAGGGAACGCTTTTTCTCTTGTCGCTCGTTACCTGCGCTTCGCTGATGCCGGTTGAGAAATTGCCGCCCGCGGGGTGGGAAACAGCGCTTGGTCTCGGCTTCGTCTCCTCCGTATTCGACAATATTCCGCTGACGGCGCTGGCGCTCGATCAGGGCGGTTACGATTGGGGCGGGCTCGCCTATGCGGTCGGCTTTGGCGGTTCGATGATCTGGTTCGGATCCTCGGCGGGCGTGGCGCTTTCAAACCAGTATCCGGAAGCGAAATCGGCCGTGAAGTGGCTCCTCAACGGCTGGTGGATTGCGCTTGGATATGTCGCCGGTTTCTTCGCGCTTATGTATACGCTTGGCTGGCATCCCCATCCGCCGCACAAGGCGGAATTGATGGAGAGCGCTCCGGCGGCGCATGGAGAAGTCATTCCCGAATAGGAATGGAACGACATGCAGAATCAAATTGGCCGCCGCTTCATTCAGGCGGCGGCCAATATTGTTTAATCGTTGAAATCTATTTGGCGTTGTCGGCGACGAGAACAGGTCCGGCCGCGCCGCCGCCGCCATTGTCCTTTAACACGCCAAGGCGCATGGCGACTTCGCGATAGGCCTCGGTGACACCGCCCAGATCCTTGCGGAAGCGGTCCTTGTCCATGATCGCGCCGGTCTCCATATCCCAGAGGCGGCAGCTGTCGGGGCTGATCTCGTCGGCGACGATGAGGCGAACCATGTCGTTCTCATATTGACGGCCGAACTCGATCTTGAAATCGACAAGCTTGATGCCGACGCCGGCGAACAGGCCGGAAAGGTAATCATTGACGCGCAGCGCCAGCGCCATCATGTCGTCGATTTCCTGCGCGCTCGCCCAATTGAACGCGGTTACATGTTCTTCGGCGACAAGCGGATCGCCGAGCTGGTCGTTCTTGTAATAAAATTCGATCACCGAGCGCGGCAATTGCGCGCCGTCTTCAAGGCC
>JAWKVJ010000024.1:0-48317 GCA_041398085.1 Parvularculaceae bacterium | reverse complement strand
CGTCAACTTCGCGCGCAGCGACTGACACGCGTTCCGGAGCAAAGATCGAGAAGTCCACCTTGTCGGCGGTTACGGCGCCGGGCTCGACTTTTTCGGCAAAAACGATGATGCGGCCCGACTGCACGCCCTCGATGGAGGGATCGAGCGTCACAGGGACAGCAAAGCTATGCGGCGCGGCTTCGGCCCTGAATGCAAAACTTTGCGAAACGAAAATGGCCGCCAGCAAAGCAGCCCCGAATTGAATTCCCTTCATCCCCTCGCCTCCTTTTTCTTTTGTTTTAGGGCCCGCGGCATATGCCGGCAAGCGATTGCAGGCCGCCGCCGCTGCGTCTTTTGACATCGCTGCGAACATTCTATGAAGGCAAGATGACAAGCTCGCTGGCCCGCCCATGAATAATCTTACGACCTTTGAAGATTTCCTGATCGCTTCGGTGATCGCATTCGCACTTATCGTCGGCGGCACCTTTGTTTTCAATTTTTTCCTGCGGCGGATATGGCGTTATCTCAGGAAGCATGAGCATCGGCCGCATTTCACAATGCAGCTTTCCGTGCTCGGCGTTTTTGCATGCCACACATTCGTTGTCTGGATGTATGGTCTAGTTTTCTGGCTTAGCGTTGAGAAGTTTCATTTCGGCGCGCTCACCGGCGAATTCCCGGCGGGGCATTTTCTGACTTATATCTATTTTTCGGCGACGACTTATTCCTCGCTCGGTTTTGGCGATATCGAACCGCATGGCGCCATGCGTTTCCTGACCGGCGTCGAAGCGATCAACGGCCTCATTCTGATCGGCTGGTCAGTGACCTACACTTATTTCGCAACCGAACGCTATCTGGCGCATGAGCGGGGCAAGCCTGCGCCGCCGCGCGATTATTGATTTCTATCTCGGAATGCCGAAGCGTTTTGCGTAATCGCCAAGAAGTTTTTCAAAGACCGACCAGAATCCCGGAACCGACATCGTCGTTAAAATGGCGTCGAGAATATCAAGATGACCGTGCCAGCCGCTTGACGTCTGAATAAGCGCGTCGTCGGAGGAAAGGTTTGAATGCGTCAGGCGAAGACGCACTTTTTCGCCCTCTTCCGCGAGTTCAATCTTTACGCGCGTATTAGCGCCATTGGGGTCCGGCCAATCAAAGACGAGAAGATGCCCCGGCTCTACTTCGATAATCTTGCCGGTCATTGAAACGGCGCCGCTAAAATCCTCAAATCCCTTTGGCGGCTTTTCATTCGTCAACCGCCGGTGATCGAAATCGAATTTCGCTTCGCCGCCTTGCCTCAAGTCGAACGCGCCTGCGCAAAACCATTTGGCGCGTTTTTCAGGATCGACGAGAAAAGACCAGACGCGGTCGATAGGGCCCGGTAGAAGCCTTTCGAATTTAACCGACGCCGCGCCGACACGTTCGCCATAAGCGCTCATTTCGTGTCTCCCTTTTCGTTTTCTATTTCGTCATTGATGGCTGCCTCCAGCGCATCGAGGCGGGCTGACCAGAAAGCGCGTTTTGCCTCCACCCAGCGCGACAGCGCATCGAGCGGCGCGGGATTGAAGGAAAGGAAATGTTCGCGGCCCGCCTTACGCCGCGTCAAAAGCTCGGCGCGCTCAAGCAGTTTGATATGTTTGGAGACTGCATTGAGCGACATGTCGAAGGGCTCGGCGATTTCCGTCACCCGCGCCTCGCCTTTTTCCAGCATCGCGATGATCGCGCGCCGCGTCGGGTCTGAAAGCGCAATCATCGTCCGGTCAAGCACTGCTTCCATGGTCTCGCTTTCATTCAACCTATAGGTTGAATATCAGATGAGCGCGCGACAAGTCAAGGTGGATGGCGGCAAACCCAAATCCGCCGTCAGGCGAGACGGAATATCATCGGAAATTCGCGATAGCCGCTTTTACGGCTGGGGCGCAGGGCACGGCATGCCGGCTGCTGTCCAGCTAACCATGTCATCGAGATGGCTTTGCATCGTTCCAGGCGCCGGTTCGCGTCCCCCGCCGGGATTAAATCCCCAGGTGATGAAGGCCTTCATCTGCGCATCGTGGAGAATGTGTTCGACAAGTTGTTCGCCGCTGCGGCCGCCATTGCGCGCCGGGTCGCGCATTTGCTCGCAAATCGAGGCGCTGTCCTTGCCGAACCATGTGAATTGCACCGGCGCCAGCATCCAGGGAATGCCGGCATGCGGCGGCGCGTGCGGCGTGTCATTGGGCGCTGTTGATAGGGTGTGACAGGTCGAACAAAGAAGCGTCTCAGCGCCGATCCGGCTCGGCCCTGCATCGATATTCATGCCGTGCCGGCGCGCTTCGCCAAAGGACGGGCCCGACCACATCGGAATGTTGCGTTCATCGACATGGCAATTCGAGCAGCGCGGATGCGAGACGACGGAATAAATGCGAGACCACGCGTCAAGGCCCGTTTCCGCAGAAACCGCGCCTTCCGGCCGGTTAACGACGAGGTCTGTCTTAACCGCAGGATCGCCCGGCCCATGGGAAAGCGCAGAATGCGTAAAGGTTGCGGCGGCGATCACGCCGGCGATTGCGGAAAGGACATGTCTCGCTCTCATTCCGCCCCTCATATGAATTTGACGTGCTTGTTAAAAGGCATTTCACGAATCCGCATTCCCGTCGCAGCGAATATCGCATTGGAAAGCGCCGGCGCTGCTGGCGGCACTGGCGGCTCGCCAATACCGCGCACCTCAGGTCCGTTTTCCAGGCCGCGCACGTAAATCTCCGGACACTGATAAAGCCGCATGCCCTCATGGGCGTTGAAATTCCTTTGTTGCGCCATTCCGTCCGAATAGGTGATTTCGCAATTCATCGCATGGCCGAGCCCCCATACGACGGCGCCCTGCACGTGATTTTCGAAATTGACCGGATCGACAATCGTCCCGACATCCGCCGCGACAAAGACCTTGTCGATCTTTATTCCCTCCGCCGTCATCGTCACTTCGATGACTTCGGCGACCGGCGTATTGAACGATTTGACGAAGGCGACGCCGCGACCCCGGCCGGGCCCGATATCTGAACCCCAGTTCGACATATCGCCAACGGCTTCGAGGACTTTTCGCGATATGTCGTCATTCATCAGCCGGAGACGCTCGGCCAACGGGTCGGCGCCGGCGGCGTGGATGAGTTCATCGAGAAAACAATCAGCGAAAAAGCCCGCAGTCGACGCCCCGACCGAACGCCACGAACTGGTCGGCGCGAGTTCCGGCACGCGATAGGCGGCGACGCGGAAATTCGGCAATGCGTAGGGAAGATTGCTTGCGCCTGCGGTGATCTGATCGTCGGGTCCTGGAAGCGATACGCCAGCGCGCGCCATTTGCGAGGCGCTTGAAGACACTGTTGCGATCGGCAGGTCAATGGCGAGGACCTTGCCGTCCTTAACAACGCCGCGCGGGCGCGCCATGCCGATCTGGCGCGGGAAATCCTGCTCGAAATCATCCTCGCGCCGGAAGGTCAGCTTTACCGGCGCGCCCTTCATCTGCACGGCAATTTCAGCGGCGAGCGTCACATTCTCGAATTCGAGCCGGTGGCCGAAACTTCCGCCTGCATATTGATTATGGAGATAAACCTGATCGGGCTTTAAGCCGCAAATGTCGGCGACCTTTTGTTGCGCGATGCGCGGGAATTGATGGCTCGTCCAGAAATCCGCGCGGTCGTCGGTAACCGTAATGACGGTTGAAATCGGCTCTAGCGGCTGGTGCGCGACATAGGGCGCCTTGTATTCCGCCTCAATAATGTCAGCGCCAGCGAGCGCCTGATCGACATCGCCGTCATTGCGCCATTCCGCTTCCAGCCGCTCCGGCGTAAAGGACGCCGCGACCTCGTCCCAGTGACCGCTCATTTCGGCTGGATAGGCAGCCGGCGCCCATTCGCAGCGGATCGCTTCAGCCGCCTTGAAAGCCCGCCAGCTATTGTCGGCGATCACCGCAAGTCCGTTCGTCACCTTCAGGATTTTTTTGACGCCGCGCATTTTTTCAGCAGCGCCGGCATCGTAATCGACAAGCGCGCTCCTGCGCGGACTGACGCGAAGAGCCGCAAAAACCATGCCCTCCTGTTCCAGATCGATGCTGTATTGAAGCGCGCCGGTCGATTTCGCCTCGATGTCGAGACGGCGCATCGGCTTGCCAATCAGGCGCCATTCCTCCGGCGGACGAAGAACGACATCGCTGACCGGCTTGATCTTCGCGGCATCCTCAGCGAGTTCGGCGTATTTTATCGCGCTTCCGTCCGGCAACTGCACCGAGCCGCGCCCGGTCTTGAGGTCAGCGACCGCAAGGCCCGTTCGTAAAGAGGCCGCTTTTTTCAGCGTTTCGCGCGCAACAGCGCCAGCTTTTCTAAGGAGGTCGAAACTATCGCGCGTTGAACTTGATCCGCCAGTTCCCTGCACGCCCATCATCTTGATTGCCGTCATGATGACGGGCGCCATCATTTTCGCCTGGATGGAGGTCGGGTCGGGGCTTGCATGCGCCGCTTCATAGGCGAGCGCTCGATTGTAATAGGCCGCGCTCGGAACGCCTGGGCTGACTTCAAAATCGCCCCATTCAAGATCCATTTCCTCGGCAATCAGCGCCGCCTGCATGGACCGGGCGCCCTGCCCCAGATCCGTATGCGGCGTAATCAGCGTGACGCCGTCCCTTGAAACTTTCACCCAGGGATTAAACGTCGCTTCGCCTTCGGCGAGATCATCGAGCAGCGGATTGCGATGCGGTTTACGGACAGCGTAAACGCCGAAAACGACGCCGCCGGCGACAGCTGCCGAGCCGATTAAAAATGTTCTGCGGGCGATTTTTCCGAGCGGCGCCATGTCACGCTCCGCCAAGTTTTGCAGCCGCCGACTTCACCGCCGCGCGGATGCGCGCATAGGTGCCGCAACGGCAGAGATTGGCCGACAACGCCTTGTCGATTTCTTCATCGCTCGGCGTCGGATTGAAATTCAGGAATGACGCAGCCGCCATAATCTGTCCCGGCTGACAATAGCCGCATTGGGCGACCTGATGCTCGATCCATGCTTCCTGAACGGCATGGAGCGCGCTCGGTGCGCCGAGCCCCTCAATTGTCGTGATGGCGCGCCCCTGCGCCTGCCCCGCGGTCAATTGGCAGGAGCGCACCGCAATCCCGTCTACATGAACCGTGCAAGCTCCGCACTGAGCGATGCCGCAGCCATATTTCGGCCCTTTGATTTTCAGCTCGTCTCGAAGCACCCATAAAAGCGGCATGTCATCTTCGACATCGACGTCATAAGCCGCGCCATTTACCTCGAATTTCATCGGATCGCCCCGTTTTTCGAGCACCAGTCGGTCTGGCTAATCCTAAAGCAGGTTCGCCCCGATGAGAAACCGTCAGGCGCAGCAAGGCCGCCGCCCCCTCGCCAAACCCGCCAACAGCCGCTATAGACCGCGCCAAATTCCCAGACAGCTTTTGAAGAAAGAGCGGCACATATGAAAATCGCCGGCAACGCCATCCGTCAGGGCATGGTCATCATGTATAAGGAAAAGCTCTGCGTCGTGACGCGAACCGAGCACAGAACGCCCGGCAATTTGCGCTCCTTCAACCAGGTTGAGATGCAGGACGTTCAGTCCGGTACGAAATATAATGACCGCTTTTCTGCATCGGAAACGGTCGAACGCGTCCGCCTCGAGCAGAAAAACTTCCAATATCTTTATGACGAAGGCGATATGCTCGTTTTCATGGATTCTGAATCCTATGAACAGATCAACATCGCCAAGGATCTTGTTGGCGATCAGGTTGCATTTCTTGAACCGAACATGACCGTCGAAATTGAAATGCATGAAGGAAAGCCGCTCGGCGTCACGCTTCCTGAAACGATCGTCGCGACCATTCAGGAAACCGAGCCGACGGTCAAAGGCCAGACGGCCTCGTCATCCTACAAGCCGGCTATCCTTGAAAACGGCGTTCGCGTCATGATCCCGCCTTATCTTTCCGAAGGCGAACGCATAGTCGTTCGCATCGCAGACCGCGAATATGTCGAGCGCGCGAAGGAATAGAAGCGCGCCGGAAAGCGAAAAACTTTGACGCATCCGCTGCTCGCTTCAATTGGATCCGACCGCGACGTTTTCATCCATCAAATTGATGCGCTGAACGCGCGCGCCTTGCTTGTCCGGCTTGGCGAGGCGCAACTCAAGGCCGCGAGCTTCCTCGACGACCGCATCATTACGCCGGGCGTAAATACGGCTTGGGTCCCGCTCGCCGAGCTCGATGCCGCCGCATCGCGCGCGCCGCAATTCTCAGGCGGTGTAATTTTTCATATCGGACATTGCGGGTCGACGCTCATTTCGCGCCTTGTCGAAGAGACCACAGGCGTTCGTTCCTTGCGCGAACCGGCAATATTGCGCACGCTCGCTCAATTACGCGCTGCAACTGATGACGGCGTCGGCCTTTGGCCGCATGCTAAAATTGAAAAGAGCCTCCAGACCGCGCTCAATGTCGCCGGCGGCGGCGCGCCGTCAATCATCAAGGCGACGAGTTATTGCGGCGATCTTGCGCCAATGATTTCAGCGCCGCAGCTATTCTGTTTCGTCGTTCCAGCAACATACATCGCAAGCATGATGAGCGGCGCCAATCCGACCGACCTCAAATTGCATGCGGCCCTGCGTCTGAAAAGATTGCGCCGTATTACTGGCGACGCGATCGCCGACCTTCATGCGCTCTCGCCCGGCGAAATGGCGGCGATGAGCTGGGCGTCGGAATGCACCGCCGCGCTCATTTCCAAAAGCACACAGAACGCGAAATTTCTGTCGGTCGATTTCGACCGCTTCCTTGAAGACTCTACCGACGGGCTCGCCGCGATCTTCGCGCATTTTGGCTTGTCCGCAGATAAAGCGCGTATCAACACCGTTCTTTCCGGCCCGTTGATGCAAAGCTATTCGAAGGATTTTTCCTTCGCCTATTCGCCAACGGACCGGCGCGAGATAGTCGCTGAAAATTTGGCGGCGCACCGGGCGGAAGTCGACTTCGGCCTTGACTGGCTCAAACGTCAGGCGGACGCGCATCAGGCGATATGGGACGCCGTCCAAACGTTTAGCGGCTAGGCGTCATTGCGAACGCAAAGCCCCGCCTCTAATTTGTCACCATGACCCAATCGCCCTTCACCGTCGAAATCGTTCCCGTCACGCCGTTTCAGCAAAATTGCTCGATCATCAAGGCGCCGTCCGGCAAGGCGGCGGTCGTCGATCCGGGCGGCGAGCCGGACAAGATCATGGCGGCGGCTGAAAAAATCGGCGCCAAGATCGAAAAAATCTGGCTGACCCACGGCCATCTCGACCACGCAGGCGCGGCGGAAGAAATCAAACGCCGCACTGGCGCGCCGATTGAGGGCCCGCAGAAGGAAGAAACCTTCTGGTTGAACCAGATCCGGGAAAGCTGGCGCAAATTTGGCGTTGAGGACGGCGAGGACTGCACGCCCGACCGCTGGCTTGAAGATGGCGACACGGTCGAACTCGACGGCGTTGAATTCAAGGTCGCCTATACGCCCGGGCACACGCCCGGCCATGTCGTCTTTTACAATCGGGATGCAAAGATCGCATTCGTCGGCGACGTCATATTTGCGGGCTCAATCGGCCGCACCGATTTTCCGCGCGGCGATCACGCAACACTTATCCGTTCCATTACTGACAAACTCTGGCCGCTCGGCGACGACATGCGCTTCGTGCCGGGGCACGGTCCGATTTCGACTTTCGGGCGCGAGCGGCAGGCCAATCCCTTCGTCGCCGATCATCTGACCGGCTATAAAGGCGCATCCACAACCGCGGCCGACACCGTTGCGCAAAAGACTGCAAAACGCTGGCAGTAATTTAGTTCAACCCGAAAAGACCCTGCTCTTCAGATCTCCTGACCGTCGATCTCGTCGCGCAATTTACGGGCGCGAGCGCGGGCATGTTTTTCATGCGGATTCCATTCAAGCGCCTTTTGCAGCATGTCATAGGCGCCGCGCTTGTCGCCGCCGGCCATCATGATTTCGGCAAGCGCGATGCGCGCCTCATACTGGCGCGGCTCAAGCTCGATCGCCTGGCTAAAATCGGTGATGGCGCCGTCCTGATCCTCAAGGCTCAACCGCACCGCTCCACGCAATGCATAGGCCTGCGCGAAATGCGGCGACAAACCGATTGCGTGATCGAGCAGCGCCTCGGCGACGTCGAAATGGCGCGCGTCCATGCTGGCTTGCGCCCGCTCAATGAGAAGGTTGACGGTCGGGCTGGCGCTATGGGTCCAGAGCGCGTTGATCTCCTGGGCGAGGCTTTCTGATCGTTCGCCGGGTCCCGTCCGCAATTTTTCAAATAGCGCATCGAGACGCGGATCGGTCTGATCGGCGGCGGCCGGCCCAATAAGGACCGTGAAGGTCAACATAACTAACGCAAGCAGGCGCATTGGCATCAGCCTATAGCCGATGCGAGTTTCAGACCACCGAATTTTCAGCGAATGCGCGCAATGCCGCCAAATAACGGCGCAGCGCCGTTAACCCTGGCGGGCCTTGAAGCGGCGCTGGGTCTTGTTGATGACATAGACCCGGCCCTTGCGGCGCACGACGCGGCAATCCTTGTGGCGCGCTTTCAGCGACTTGAGGGAGCTTCTGACTTTCATGGGTCTTGTCCGGGCCTTCAAAATGGAAGCGGGGGGATAGCCGCCGGGCCGAGCCCTGTCAACCGGCCGGATCGCCCTCACCAGCCCGGAATTAGCCGATTTTTCAGCCGAGCCGCTGTCTGCGCCCTTAACCGGCCGCGCGGTCGATCCGCACCGCATTTGGCGGATCGGCGACGAGCGCGGCGCCTGTGAAAGGATAAACGCCGGTCCCGCCCAGAACATGGCAGGTAACGCGCGTGAAAATCGGTGCGAAGGCGTCATCCAGAACATTGAGGCCGCCCGAATAGGCGCCAAAGGCCGGCATGACGAGGCGCTCGCCATCGGTCGCAAAACAGCGCCGGCGAATCAACCGCGTTTCAGCTTTCACGCGCGCAACCGGGTGCAGGTGTCCGGCAATTTCGCCCGGTTGCGGCACGGGCTGCGGCTCATGACGGAACAAGAGAGCGCCGCTTTGCATCTCCTCCGCGACGGCGCCCGCGAATCGCACCGGCGGCTCCGGATCATGATTGCCGAGTATCCAGACCCATTCGGCCGCGCCTGTCATAATGGCGAGCGCATCAGCATCGTCTTCGTCCATGCGCGCCTCGGCGCCGCGATCGTGAAAGGCGTCGCCAAGCGAAATAACGCGTTCGGGTTTGATCTCCGCCATGATGACTGCAAGCCGGCGGATCGTCGTTCGCGTGTCGTAAGGCGGCAGAAGAACGCCGCGCGCGCCGAAATTGGAGCCCTTTTCGAAATGAAGATCGGAAACAATGAGCGTGTTTTTCGCCGGCCAGAAAAGCGCGCCCGACAATAGCGCGACAAGGCGCTCGCCATTGACGCAGAATTCGCTCGTTTCGGCTTTCACTGCCGCATCGCCTCCGCAATGAGCGCGTCCGACGCCTCTTTCAGCATTGCTTCCTGCGCCTCTCCGATAATCGTCTCCTTGTTTATTTCCAGCATGACCGGCACTGCAAGCGGTGAAACGCGGGTCAACGGCGCATGCCGCAAATTTCCTTTGACGCGGGCGAGCAGCCCCTGCAGCCGGGCGATGTCGAGATAGCCATGCGCCGCATCGGCCCAGGCCGCTTTTAGAAGCAAATGATCGGGCTCATGCTCTTTCAGAACGTCAAAAATTAGATCGGCGGAAAACGCCACTTGCCGTCCTGATTTTCGCTCGCCCGAATGTTTGCGGTCGATGAGACCTGCAATCACCGCGCAGTCGCGGAATGTCTTTTTCATAAGAACGCTTTCGGCGAGCCAGCTTTCAAGATCGTCGCCGAGCATGTCTTCGTCAAAAAGCGCCGCCATGTCGACGCCGCTCATATCGCGCCGCCCCCAGACCGAAAGCGAATATTCCGTCGGCACAAAACCCAAAGGCTGCACGCCGGAGCGTTCGAGTCTGCGCGTTAAAAGCATGCCAAGCGTTTGATGTGCAAGCCGGCCGTCAAACGGATAACAGACAAGAAAATGGCGCTCATTATGCGGGAAGGTTTCAACGAGCAGTTCGTCGGCGCCGGGAATGATTGATACTCTTTTTTGAATCTCAAGCCAGTCGCGCAATTGCGACGGCAATCCGCTCCATCCATCTTCGTCATGCACAATCTTGCGAACCCTGCTGGCAAGATAAGTCGTCAATGGAAACTTGCCGCCGTTCCATGACGGGATGCGCGGATTTTCGCCGGGCGCGCGCGTCACAAGCGCATCGGTCCCCGAGACGCCTTCAAACCGCAAGACTTCGCCCGCAAAAAGGAATGTGTCGCCGGGCGCGAGCCCTTCGACAAACCATTCCTCCGTCGTGCCGAGTTTTCTTCCGGGTGCGCGGGCGCGCGACGACATCAGCCGAATATTGAAAGACGGCGCATCGACGATTGTGCCGGCGTTCAAGCGGTGTTGTTGCGCGACATGCGCATTGCGGACGCGATAATGCCCTTCGACTGTTTTGACGATGCGCCGAAAGCGCTCGTAAGTGCGCAACGCATAACCGCCCGTCGCGGCGAACTCGATCGCCTGATCGAAATCGGCGCGCGCAAGATCGCCATAGGGAGCAGCGCCCCTCACCTGTTCGTAGAGCGCGTCCGGATCAAACGGCGCCGAACAGGCGACGGCCAGAATATGCTGCGCCAGCACGTCTAGCGGTCCGCGTCGCGCCTCCTCGCCATCAAGTGCGCCTTCTGAAATCGCGCCCTCAGCAGCGATGCATTCCAGCACCTCAAAACGGTTTCCCGGCACCAGAAGCGCGGAGGAAGGCTCATCCATCCGGTGATTGGCGCGGCCGATCCGCTGCGTCAGTCGGCTTGCACCTTTCGGCGCGCCCATCTGAATGACGAGATCAACGTCGCCCCAGTCAATGCCGAGATCGAGCGTCGAGGTGCAGACGATGGCGCGGAGCGCGCCTTTCGACATCGCCGCTTCGACGCGCCGGCGCTGTTCGACATCAAGCGATCCGTGATGAAGCGCAATCGGCAGATTATCGTCATTCATGCGCCAGAGCGCCTGAAACGTCATTTCCGCCTGACTGCGCGTGTTGACGAATAGGAGCGTCATCTTCGCTGCGCGGATAGCCTCATAAACCTCGCTAAGCGCGTGGCGAGCCGAATGACCCGACCAGGGAATGCGATTTTCAGAATCAAGAACGCTGACGCGCGGTATCGCGCCGCCCTCAGCGCGAATGAGTTCAGCACGCGGGCGATTGTTTGACGGCGTCAAATAGTCGAGCAAGGGCGCGGGATCGGGAACAGTTGCGGAAAGTCCCGTAAGACGAACCGAAGGCGCGAGCCTTACAAGCTGAGCGAGATTGAGCGCCAGCAGCGCGCCGCGTTTTGTCGCGTGAAAGGAATGAAGCTCGTCAACGATAATTGACTTCAGCGCGCCGAAATATTTCGGCGCGTCCTGATGGGTGAGCAACAGCGCCACTTGTTCAGGCGTCGTCAGCAGCATGTCAGGCGGCGCGTATTTCTGGCGCTGGCGGCGATGGGCCGGCGTGTCGCCTGTGCGGTGTTCAAGCCGGATCGGAAGCCCCATTTCGGTAATCGGGCGTTCGACATTGCGCGCGACATCGACCGCCAGCGCTTTTAGCGGCGAAACATAAAGCGTCGCCAGCGCACCGGTTGAACCTTCATCATAGAGGTCGACAAGGCTCGGTAAAAAACCGGCCAGCGTCTTGCCGCCGCCGGTCGGCGCGATCAGCAGATGCGAGGCGCCGGCGCGCGCCGATGTCAGACATTCAAGCTGATGCGGCCGCAACCGCCAGCCGCGCGCCGAAAACCAGTCGGCGAAAAGCGGCGGCAGGGCTGGCGTCAGCGCATCCATGCGCTAACGGGAACCAGTCTTTCACAAGCGTTGCAAGAGCGGCCATGCGTTCGACCCCCAAAAGTCTAGGAGCTCGGCATCGCGCCTTCGTCATCCGCCGCGGATGCTTCCGCCGCTGCGATCGCATCCTTCAAGCCGGACGACAAATTCACTTTGGCGGCGAAATCATCAAGCGCGGCGTTCATAATCCGCTCCCATGTCTTGCGGAGCCCGCCGCCGGTCTTTTCCGAGTAGTAACCATCGAAAACTTCAGAATAGAGCGTCGCGCCGCTCGCCGTATCGACCAGCGACACTTCGGCCTGCACCTCTCCATAAAACTCCACAGTCACCAGCCCAGTCTTGGCGTCAAACCAGAAATTGGTGAGATCTGTTTTCAGGGCGAGCGGCGACGAATCGTCGCCGAGAATATGCCCGTTTTTCTGAAGCACGGTTTCAAGCGCCTCTTTCACAACTTCCGGCGCCGGCTTGGACAACAATATGTCTGCGGTCTTCTGACCAAAACCGTTTCGTTTGTATCCGACGCGCATTTTTTCAACCCGCTTGTCGGCGACATCTTCGACATGAATGGTTGCAGGAGCGGCTTCGGATAGAACTCCGACTTTCGCCGAAGATACATCGTAAGCAACGTTGAGCGTTTCGTCGCCGAATGCGCAGGCGCTCAACCCGACGGCAGCGATGGCGATTGAGAGATAACGAAGCATCGTATTTAACTCCTAGCGATAGTTGATTTGCGAACCTATAAATTCGCCAGCTTTCGGCGCAATAACTTCAAATTCGGATTGAAGCGTGTCCGGCGTGAATTCATCGAGCGTATACGCATCAGGCGCACTGGTGTTTTCGCGTTTCTTTTCAAATAGGATACGACCCTTATTATCGACGACCTCCCATGAAAGATTGAGAAACGCGCGCAGGCGAGGATCGTCCTTTGCGCGCCGCAACAGACCGTAATTGTGAATGTTGATGATGAGTCGGTGCGTTGCGGCGTCTTCAGAGTCGGCAATTTCAATTTCGCCCTTGCTCGTAATTTTCGACTTTACTGCATCACTTATCAGCGCTTCGAGCGGGATAGCTTCGGCCGCTTCGCGTAATGGTTCGGCCTTCTTGTTATCAGACCCGGCAGCTGCAGCTGAAGTCGCCAGCGCGCCAGCTATGCCAAAAAGAGCTGCGCCGGTCCCCGTTTCTTCATACCGGCTGTCGATAACCGTAAAATTTCGATCGGAACTGTCGACTTCGACATAGAGGTTGAAGAAATCAATTTCACCAAGCGCATTAGAAGCGCTGCGCGCAGCCTCAGTTGCAGTGGCAGCCAGCGAAAGCGCGATGAACACAATTAACCCCGCAACAATCCGCAATTGAGCCCCTCCGTGACAGCCGCTTTCTTGCAGCTTTATTGTTATGAGGAGCCTAACAAGGACGAAATTCTTGTCAAATCAAATAAATACGATAGGAGCGCCGCTTTTGTCTGGCGGAGGTCAATTGGGTACTTCAACCCTTAGGCAGCGACGGCGACGCCCTTATCGGCGAGGAATTTCTTCAATTCGCCGGTCTCGAACATTTCGCGGACAATGTCGCAGCCGCCGACAAATTCGCCCTTCACATAGACCTGCGGGATCGTCGGCCAGTCTGAAAATTGCTTGATGCCGTCGCGGAGAGCCGGGTCGGCCAGCACATTCTCCGCGCCGTAATCGACGCCGAGGAAATCGAGGATCTGAACCACCGCCGCAGAGAAACCGCATTGCGGGAATTGCGGCGTGCCCTTCATGAAAACCATGACCGGGTTGGCGTCGATCTTCGACTGGATGGCGGCTTGAGTGTCGCTCATGAGGATAACCTTCCGCAAATGCTAGGCGTTAGCTAGGCGCCGTCCGGGTCCCGGTCAAGAGACAGGTTTTGAAGCGCGACGTTAAGCGCGTCCGGAAGCTCCCGATTGGCGGCGGCGACAGACTGGGCCAGATGGCGGGTTTTGGTCGTCGTCGTGAGGACGACGTCTATTGAGGGTTCTGCGCACACAAAGGCGAGAGCGGCCTCAGGCGGACGCCATCCGCCAAATGAGGCGACGATGTCCCGATACGCCTCAGCCGGCGGCGCCGTCCGGCCTTGCCGGATCGAACGGGCCATCCGCCTGAGATCGGAAAGCGATGACGGGAAGCGGATCGGTGCGGTCGCGGCGACCGCCAAAGGCTCGATAGCAACCGTCATTACGCCCGCCGATTTGGCGCGGTGAAAGATTTGCTGATGGCGCCGGTCGAAGACATTGAAGGCGCCCATAATTGCATAGACCCCTTTCTCCGCCGCGTAGACCAGCGGCGCCCCTTCCCCGCAAACGCCGAAAGCATCGATAAGCCCCTCGCTTTTCATCGCCCGCAAGATTGGCAGCGCCGCGTCGATCTCGCATTTAGACGGGCCGTGCAGGTAAAGCATGTCGAGTGAGGACCTTTGGAGTCGTTTGAGGCTTCCTTCGACGTCGGATCGCATGCCGGCTTCGGTAAAATCTTTCGAGATTTCGGCGCCGTTGCGGCGCGTGCCGGTTTTCGTGCTGATGAAGATATCGGGCGCGCCTTCTGTCGCTTCGCCGAGCCGCGCTTCGGCCTCGCCGTAAAAATGCGCCGTATCGAAATGGCGAACGCCGCTCGACAGCGCCTGCTCGATCAAACCGCGCGCTTTCGCGGCGCTGAACCATTTCGCGCCGAGCGGTCCGGAAACGCCGAAGCCAAGTTCAGCCTTATGAAAATCACCTTTCATCGGAGATGTGCTAGCTGCGCTCGCCCTGAAAGGGAATTGCCGCGACCGGCGACCAAGGGCCGCCCTCATAATGCCAGAGTTGCACGCCTTCGGCGCCGACGTCGAATGACTCGAATTCATCGCTAAGATGATCGAAGAGCCCAGCCGCCTCGGCGGGCGAGACTTTATTCTGGATTGTTATATGCGGGCGGAATTTCTCTCTGTCCTGCCGGGAAAGCCGATCTTTGAACACCTCGGCGATCTGCGCGCGTATTCGTTCAAGCCGTTCACTGGTGATCTTGTAGGCGACGCCGCGCCCAAGCTTCATCAATCCGCCAACGCTCATCTTGAATGGAGGCGTCGCTGCAGCCAATCGTGCGATCGCCCCAATGACATCCTGCAACAATTCCCCCGGAAGGTTGTGAAACAGCGTCAAATGCGATTTCAGATGGTTCAGATCAGGCGGAAAATATCGCGCCCGCATATCGTCAAAAAAGCGCGCCGAATTTTCATCGAGCTGCAGCGTCACAATAAGCGGCTTGGCGGTCATGCCTCAGTCGACGCAAATCGCGTTCGCCACTTTGCCATCGACAATTTCTGCGTAGCAGCCGAACGGGCTGTCATTCGCCTGGCAGGCGCCGGTAGCTTCTTCGCCGGTCGCCTCATCGCCCGTCACGAGACATTTGCCCTCACAATCATCGCTCGACCGGCACGCCTTGCCGGCGTCGGCATAGGGTTTCACGCAACGATACATGCCAAGCAGCCCCTCCGGGCGAACAACGCCGCCCGCCGCGTTGCATGCTTCTTCATCGATTTCAGCGCGGCTTCGCTCGCGCATTTCATCGATCGTCACCTCGCCTTGTCCGCCATTCGTATCGACCGCTTCACCCGTCGCCGGCGTCTGCGGCGCAGCCTCGTCAACCTTCTTCGGCGCCTCTGTCTTGGCGCAGGCCGCAGCGAAGAGGAGGACAAGCGTAGCGAGAATGAGGCGCATCGACATCTCCAGATTGGCGAGTTTCGCGGCGAAACCGGCTTGTTTCCGGGCTTATAAGGGCGTTGCCCTCGGCGCGCAATTTTGCAAAATTCAACAGGGGAGAGAGGGGCGGTAGTTTAAATGCGTTTCATTGGTGGTTTGGTCGCGCTGGCGGTGATTATCGTCGGCGGGTGGTTCGCCTATAATATTATTCCTGCGTCCGGCGTCTTCACGCGCCTGAAACCGCAGCTCGTCAATGAGTGCCGCCGTGTCGATATTTTTCCTGGCACCGAAGATGTGACGATTGATCCATCAACGCAGACCGCATTCATCTCTGCCGATGATCGCCGCGCAACTTTCGCCGGTGCGCCAGTCGACGGCGGCATTTATACGCTGAGCCTTGACGGCTCCGACAAGGTCGTCAAGGTTTCGCCTGAAAACTTCACCGATTTTCACCCGCATGGCATCAGCCTTTTCCTGCCGGGCGACGGCGCAAAACGGTTATTCGTTATCAATCATACTGAAGAAGATGGCGACCGCGTTGAGATTTTCGATGTCGGATACGCCAACAATCTCATTCATGTTGAATCGGTTGCGTTCCCGGCCATGTCGTCGCCCAACGACATCGTCGCCGTCGGCCCGAGAAGCTTTTATGTAACGAATGACCGGGGATACAAAACGGGATTGATGTCGACCCTTGAGGCCTGGCTCGCCCTGCCCTTTTCGAGTCTCGCCTATTATGACGGCCAGCACGGACGGATCGCCGCCAAGCATCTGACCTACGCCAATGGCGTCAACACATCGATGGACGGCGCAACGGTTTATGTGAGCGAATTTCTGCGCCGGCGCGTTGATCTTTTCAGCCGCGACTACAAGACCGGCGCGCTGACAAAGATAAAATCATTCCCGACCGGCGCCGGGCCGGACAATATCGAAGTCGACAAGGACGGCGCCTTGTGGATCGCCGGTCACCCGAAAGTCTTCTCGTTCCTGCGCCATGCGCGCGACGCCAGCATTCCCTCGCCGTCCGTCGTCATGAAGATCGATCCGGAAACCGGCAAACGCAAAAAAGTCTTCGTCGACACCCAAGGAACGCTCAACGCCTCCTCCGTGGGCGCAGTCTGGGACGACCAACTCGTTGTCGGCTCCGTCTTCGACGACCACGTCATGGTTTGCGCGCTCAAATAACCCCGCACGGAGAGCAACCTCTCCCTTGACAGTCTCGCGGCGCTGACGGAAAGCGCGGCGATGACGGTTATGGAACACCATCCTTTGCGAGCGGTCGCCTATGGCGCAGCCGGCGTCTGCGCGCTCAGCGTCATGGACGCGACAATCAAGCATCTCGTCGAAACGAACTCCGTCTTGGTCGTCACTTTCCTCCGCTATGTTTTTGGCGGCGCCTTTGCGCTGGCAATCTGGCTGCGCGCGGGCCGTCCGGCGCTCACCTTCGAACGGTTGAAAGCACATGGCGTTCGCGGCCTCGTTATTGTTTTCTCCGCGACCCTGTTTTTCTGGAGCCTGAAAGTGCTGCCGCTCGCGCAAGCGGTCGTCATCACTTTCATCGCGCCCTTGCTTGTGCCGATCATTGCGCTCTTCATCCTCGGCGAGCGCATTCGCCGGCGCTCGATCATCGCAGGCGGCGTCGGTTTTGCCGGGGTTGTGATCGCAAGCTGGGGCGGCGCCGATTTCAGCGCCGAACCCGAGCGCCTGTTGGGCGCTGCGGCGGCGTTTTCAGCCGCCGTCACCTACGCTCTGTCTATCGTGCTTCTTCGCGGACGCGCCGGGAAAGACGGCCCGGAAGTAATCGGGCTTCTTGCCGCGTTCCTGCCGGGTCTTCTTATTGCCGGTCCCGCAATCGCGACGGGCGCAGCACCGCCGTTAAGCGATCTGCCGGCGCTCATTGCACTTGGCGTTCTCGCGGCGGCGGGCATCAATCTGTTGGCGCGCGCCTATGCGCTCGCCGAAGCGCAGAAGCTCGCGCCGCTTGAATACACCGCGATCATCTGGGCCTCACTCATCGGCTTTTTCTTCTTCCACGAGATCCCGCACCCGCAAGTGCTGGCTGGCGCGGCGATCATCATCGCGTCATGCCTTTGGGGCGCGGGCGAAGACAAGGAGCCTTTAATGACGCCCTTTGCGCCAGGCGCAGCGCCGCCGCCAACGACAAACGAACCCTGAATACATTCGCAAGTTATTCCGCGTCGTCCGCAGGTTTCAGCGTCAGTTTTTCAAATGAGCCAACGCCGCAAGAACCGGAAAAAATGCCTGTCGAATTATCAACGACTTTCAAAATGTCGTTGCGGCAAAGCTGCGACAAGGACGTCGTATATTGCAGCCGGTTGTTGACCCGCGTCGCGCCCGAGCATCGGCCCGAGAGCTTGTTGACATAGTAGGTGCTGACACCGACGCGCACCAGCAAGGTGCGCTCGTCAACCGCCGTCATTTGCGAGATCGACGGAATTGAAAGGCAACTCGTTGTTTCGCCTGTCGGCTCGTATTTCGCGAGCGTCGCCGCGGCGCTCTTGTTAACGGGACTTGCAGCCGTCGTCGCGCATCCCGTAGCCAAAATGAACGCAATCGCTAATGCCTGGCGCATGTGATCCTCCATCGCCAAAGCCCCCGCCCGTCCCAATTGGACGGAGGGCAGTCTAGGCCGCCCGGGCCTCGAAAACAAAACACGGTTGCGCGCGGCTAATCGACGCCGAGCTTTTTCTTGAGGATTTCGTTGACGGCTTGCGGATTCGCCTTGCCGCCGGAGGCTTTCATTACCTGGCCGACAAACCAACCCATGGTTTTGGGCTTTTCTTTTACCTGTTCGACCTGCGCAGGGTTAGCGGCGATGATCTCATCGACCACTTTTTCGATCGCCCCGGTATCGGTCACCTGTTTGAGGCCGCGTTCCTCGACGATTTTTTCAGGATCGCCGCCTTCCTCGAACATGATCGCGAACACATCCTTGGCGATGCGGCCCGAAATCGTATTGTTGGCGATAAGGTCGATGAGCTTTCCAAGCGCTTCTGCGGAAATCGGCGACTGGTCGATTTCCTTGCCGGACTTGTTGAGCGCGCCGAAAAGTTCTGTCGTCACCCAGTTGCTGGCGAGTTTGCCGTCTCTGCCCTTGGCGACGGCTTCGAAATATTCGGCTCTTTCCTTATCCTGCGACAGGACGGCCGCGTCGTAGAGCGACAGGCCGAATTCCTTCATGAAGCGATGCTTCTTTGCGTCCGGCAATTCGGGAAGCCCCGCCTTGATCTTCTCGACCCATTCCGCCTCTAGCTCTAGCGGCAACAGATCCGGATCGGGGAAATAGCGATAATCATGCGCGTCTTCTTTCGAACGCATGGTCCGCGTTTCGCCGGTCGCGACGTTGAAGAGCCTTGTTTCCTGATCAATCTTGCCGCCCGCCTCAATGACTTCAATCTGACGGCGCGATTCATATTCAACGACCTGCTTCACATAACGAAGCGAGTTGACGTTTTTTGTTTCCGTGCGCGTGCCGTATTCCGCGCCCGGGCGGCGCACCGAGACATTGACGTCGGCGCGCATTGAGCCTTCCTCCATATTGCCGTCGCACGTGCCGAGATAGCGAAGGATCGTGCGCAGTTTGGAGAAATAGGCCGCCGCCTCTTCGCCCGACCGCATGTCGGGACGCGAGACGATTTCCATCAGCGCAACGCCCGAGCGATTGAGATCGACATAGGATTCTTTCGGGCTCAAATCGTGGATCGACTTGCCGGCGTCCTGTTCGAGGTGAAGACGCTCGATGCCGACCTTGATTTCCTCGCCGTCGACTTCGACTTCGATCTCGCCTTCGCCGACGATCGGATCCTTGTATTGCGAAATCTGATAGCCCTGCGGCAGGTCGGGATAGAAATAATTCTTGCGGTCGAAGCGCGACCACAAATTGATCTTGGCGTTGAGGCCAAGCCCGGTGCGTATCGCCTGTTCGACGCAATATTTGTTGATGACCGGCAGCATGCCCGGCATCGCCGCATCGACAAGGCTCACATTCTCATTGGGCCCCGCGCCATATTCCGCCGAGGCGCCGGAAAAGAGCTTCGCCTTTGACGTCACCTGCGCATGAACCTCAAGCCCGATTACGACTTCCCAATCGCCGGTCGATCCTTGCAATAATTTCCGCGGCTCGGTCATTTTTTCTTCCTACTCAGACCACATGCGTTTCAGGCATGTGTGAACATGCTGCAAGCGGATGCGGTTGTCCCATTCCATATTGTCGCCCTCAAGGGCGTAGACTTCGTTCAATTGATAGAGAAGCTCGCGCTGGATCGGATCGCGCACTTCGCTCTCGATAAAGGTGATGGCGACAAGGCGCTCGCCCGATTCAAGCGGCAAGACCTGATGCAAAGTCGATGAGGGATAAACGATCGCCGAACCCGGCTCGCCCTTGATGCGGATGATCTTCGAGCCGAGATGGATCGTCAGTTCGCCGCCGACGCTGTCGTTAGGATCGCCAAGGAAGATCGTTGAGGAAACGTCAAAGCGCATGCGCCGCCCGGCGACATCGCCATAGGCGACATCGGAGTGCATTCCATACGCCATGCCCGGCCGGTATTTGCAGATCATCGGCGGCGCCATGAAAGACGGCATGGCGAAAAGACGGAACTGCTCGTTGCGCATCATCGCGTCGAGCATGAGCTTGGAGCTTTCCTTATATTGCGGCGAGGCGAGATCGATCTGGAAATTATTCTTGGTGATATTGTGCGGGTTCGAAACGCGCCCTTCGACAAATGGGCCGGTCGCAGCGACCGCGCGCAATTTTTCGACTTCCTCGCGCGTCAGCAGATCCTTGATCTCAAGAAACATCGACCTCTCCTAATGCCTCGCCATTGCGTCGGCGCGCGCCATCACATCGCGGACAATGTCATAAACGAGGTTGGGGCGCTGGAATTCAAGAAAATGCGTGCCGCCCGCGACATGCCGGAATTTGACGTCCGATTTCGGTCCGAAATAGGTCGCGAGTTGATGCGCGTCGCGGCGCGAAACGAGATGATCGGCGTCGCCGTGCACAATCGTCACCGGCGCGTCGACGCCTTTCAGTTTTTCAAAGAGCGGGCCGATTTGCGTGCGCCGTCCGGCAATTTCAGCCCGGCTGACGTGAAGATGGCGCGGCACCAGATCGCGCACCACCGGCGCATCGCCAAGATCCATGAAAGAGCGCACCCAGTCGCGCGGCTCGGTAACGAGCGCAGCGAGCGTCACTGCGCCTTTGATTTGGCCGGGATGATCGACAAGCGCTTTGAGCGCAAGCTGGCCGCCATAGGAAACGCCCATGGTGACGATTTTCTTTCCATCTTCAATGAAGGGAAGCCCCGCTGCGACCTGGTCTTCAAAATTGAGAAACGCTTCTTTGTGGCCGCGCGCAAAACCGGGGCGCGCCAGCAGCACGACCTCAAGGTCCTTTGGCGCAAGGCGCAGCATCCGCTCGAAATGATATTTCCGCGCCGGCGTGCCAGGATAAATTAGTAGCCGCCAGTCGCCTTTGCGCTCGGCGATCCACGCCTGGTTCTTCACCGGCGTTTTCAGCGGCGCGTCATAGCTTATTTCGCGATATGGCGGCATGGAACTCTATTTCTTGATCGGGGCGCCAATCGACCATTTGTGCCCAAACGGATCCAGGACTTGTCCGTAACGGTCGCCCCAGAACATGTCTGCAAGCGGCATGATGACGGTCGCGCCTGCGTCGCTGGCGCGCTTGAACCATTTGTCGGCGTCATCCACTTCAAGGTGAATCATGACGCCGGCGGGCTTTGGAAGCTCGCCGCCGCCGCAAAATTCTGGAAAATCGTCAGACAACAGAATTGCAGCGCCATTGATACGAAGGCGGGCATGCATGATGCGTTTTCCGTCTTCGGCCATGTTGCAGAATTCCTGCACGGCGCCGAACGCATTCTTGTAGAACTCGACCGCCTTCGTTCCGCCGACCACGGAAAGATAAGTGTAAGCGCCAATTGGCAATGCTGACGTCGCTTCGGCCATGATCATCTCCTTTGGTTGCGGGCGCCTGAGCCTTCATTGATCCCTATGCCCACCATCTCTCGGGACGTGCGGAAAAGCCTGCCGCCTTTTCAAGCGCCGACATGCCCTTGAACATCGTCTCTTCATCGAACGGCTTGGCGATCAGCTGCAGACCGAGCGGCAGACCTTTTTCGTCAAGGCCCGCCGGCACCGAGGCACCCGGAAGACCAGCGAGGTTCGCCGTCACCGTGAAAACGTCATTTAAATACATCTGCACCGGATCGGCCATCTTCTCGCCGATGGCGAAGGCCGCCGACGGCGCTGACGGCGTCAGAATGAGATCGACTTTCTGGAAAGCATCGGTGAACTCGTCGAAAATCCGTTTGCGGACTTTCTGCGCGCGCAGATAATAGGCGTCGTAATAACCGGCCGAGAGCACATAGGTGCCGATCATCACGCGACGCTTTACTTCCGCGCCGAACCCCTCCCAGCGCGATTTCTCATAGAGCGAGGTGATGTCAGTGATGTCTTTGGCGCGCAGACCGTAGCGAACGCCGTCATAACGCGCGAGGTTTGACGAGGCTTCCGCGGGCGCGACGATATAATAAACGGGCAGCGCATATTTGGTGAGCGGCAACGAGATATCGACGATCTCGCAACCGGCTTCCTTCATCCACTGGACGCCATCCGCCCAGAGTTTTTCGATCTCGGCCGGCATGCCGTCGAGGCGATATTCCTTCGGCACGCCGATCCTGAGGCCCTTGACCGACGCGCCGACCGATTTTTCGTAATCGGGCACCGGGCAATCGACCGATGTTGAATCTTTCGGGTCATGCCCCGCCATCGAGCGCAGCATGATTGCGCTGTCTCGGACATCGCGCGCAATCGGTCCCGCCTGATCGAGCGAGGACGCGAAGGCGACAACGCCCCAGCGCGAACAGCGCCCATAGGTCGGTTTGACACCGACTGTGCCGGTGACGGATGCCGGCTGGCGGATCGAACCGCCGGTGTCTGTCGCCGTCGCGCCGGCGCAGAGATGCGCCGCCACGGAAGCGGACGAGCCGCCTGACGAGCCGCCGGGCGTCAGCTTGGCGTTGCCGCCCTTCGCGCGCCATGGATTGATGACCGGGCCGAAATAGCTCGTCTCGTTGGAGGAGCCCATGGCGAACTCGTCCATATTGAGCTTGCCGAGCATGACGCCGCCATCGCGCCAGAGATTGGCGCTGACGCTTGATTCATAAGTCGGCGTGAACCCTTCAAGGATGTGCGAACCGGCAGTCGATTGGACGCCCTCGGTGCAGAAAAGGTCCTTGATGCCGAGCGGCACGCCTTCAATGGCGCCGCCCTCACCCCTCGCAATTTTTTCGTCAGAGGCTTTCGCCATGTCGCGCGCCTTGTCGGCGGTGACAGTGACGAACGCGTTCAAATCCTTCGCGGCTTCAATGTTTGCTAGATAAGCCTCCGTCGCTTCGAGTGAAGAAACCTTCTTTTCTTTCAACGCGTCACGAAGTTCAGCGAGAGTAAGATCAGTGATGTTCGTCATTTTTTGTCTTCAGAACCTGAATTTTCAATTAGAAGGCCGCGCACCTGTGAAATGGTCTCCTGGTCCGCTTGCAAAAGAAAAGGCCGGGAGCATGGCGCTTGTAAGACCTGAAGCAATTCAGGGCGCTTGCTTGGAAAAACAGTCGCGCTTGGCCCCCTAAGTGGCAGTCCGCGGCTTTTCGCCCAACGCCCGGCTATTATCAGCGGATTATCGAGTTCCCATTTTTCCGGCACGCCAAAAGTCGAATTCCACCAATACAAGGTCCAATGCTCGCGCGCTTCTCCCTGCAAGGTCTCGCTGACATCAATGTCAATGAGGCCATAACAAGCCAGCGAGGGAGCCTCTTCAGGTTGACATCCTTCCACCGAATAGTTCGTAACATCGCCAACGAGAACAACATCGGCGGCCTTAATGTCTTCAATGACGAAAGGCGCTACGCCCATGCATGCCTGTGCGCTCGTTGTTGCAACGACCCAGAAGGCAAGCAGGCCCAAACAGGCGGAAAGCCTCTTCTTCATTATTCCACGACCTTCGGTACGACGAAAAAGTGGTCTTCGGTCTTCGGCGCGTTGGAAACGACATTGTCCGGCTGGCCGCCGCCGGTCGGGCCGTCGGTGACGATGTCCTCGCGCATCGGCAATTTCATATCGACGGTTGAAGTCATCGCTTCGACGCCTTCGATATCGACCTCGTTCAATTGCTCAATCCATTTGAGGATGCCGTTGATTTCCCCGGCGAGCGGTTCAAGCCGGTCCTCGGGGACAGCGAGCCGGGCGAGCCGGGCCACTTTGCGGACAGTTTCCTTGTCGACGGACATGTCGATCCTTTTGCGTTTGCGAAAACCGGCAAGCCCTATCAACGCCGCGCATTCCCATCAAGGCGCCGCGCTTCAGCACCCTTTCCAGGGACCTCTATCGCGCGAGCATCCGGTCGATCACCGGGCCGGCGTCGGCATTGTTGATGCGGGATAGCTCACGGATTGCGTCGGCGGCCGCCCCGCCGCCGCGTTCGCGCGCCAGATCGACAAACATCGCCTCGTCATAGCCGGCGCCGGAAGCCGCACGGCTCATGAATTCGCGCCAGAAAGCGGCGGAGCCCTGATCCCCCGCCGCGGCGATATTGGCGATTTCGCCGCAGGCATAGACGGTCGGCCAGTCATGCGCCGCCTCGGCGCGGTCGAGCGAGGCGCCGGCAAGGCCGCTGGCGCATTCCGCCCGCGCCCGCTGCAAATCCGCCGCCGCGTCATCGGCGGTCCAGTAGCCCGCTTCGATTAGCGCTTCGCGGGCGAGCGCGCTCGCCCCGCCTTCATGAATCCAGTCGGGCACGGCGTCGGATCGGGGACGCACCGCCGCCTGCCAGAGATGAGCCGCTTCATGCGCAGTCGAGCGGCGCAATAACCTTCGCGCAAAATCATTCTCGGCGAGCCAGCCGCCGCCAGCGAGCGTCATCTGATACTGCCCCGGCAAAGCGTCGCCGCTATAGGCGACGCGCCCTTCCTCGCTGACGTCACCCATCGCCAGAAAAATGTCAGGCGTCGTCAAAAGATCACGGCCGAGAAGTTTCGCCAATGTCGCAGCAATTTTTGGCGCGAATTCGGAAATCTCTTCGTCAATCCAAAGGGGCGCCGCGTCATCCACAATCAGCTCCATCGACGCTGATTTCTTTGGCGCAACCTTTCCGACATAAAGAAACGCCGGATTGCGGTAAGGGCTTTCCCAATCAGTAAACGCCGGTTTCGTTTCACCGAAGCCCGTAACAGCGGCGCCTTCCGGAGCGGCGACCGTCAAGTGCGTCGCCATGCGCGTAAATCTCTCCTGATAGGGAATGAAATGACCGGTATAAAAAAGCTGCCCGCCAGCGCCCAATCCGATGAAGGGTTCATAGGACTTGGCGCGCGCGCTTGCCGCTGGCGTGATTGAAACCGAAAAATTACGAAAAGGCGTCTTTCCATCCGCGCTTATTACGAAGTCGCGGCCATTCTCCGTAACAAGGCGAACCCCATTTCCTTCAACCCGCCACCATGTTTCGCGATAATGGTCGCGCGATGGCCCAAAATCGAGGCGCCTGGCGCCCTCGGTCAACTCATAGGTTGCGCGCCACGGCCCCACCGCCGAGGCCTCAATCGTGATCGTCACTACATTCAACGGCGCGTCGCTTTCATCGTCACGCGCGCAGGCGGCGAGTGCAATGAGGGCCAGCAAAAAGATTACGCGCAAGGACAATGAGCTTCTAACGACAGGCGGCGCGCGCTAGCCTGCACGAATGGCGGATGAATTTGAACAAGCAGCGCTCGGATTTGGCGCGCACGGCGCGCTTTTAGGGCTCGACCTTGGCGAAAAGACAATCGGCGTCGCCTCCTGCGACCCGGAGCGGCGCGTTGCAACGCCTGTCGAAACGATCCGGCGGACGAAATTCACAGCCGACGCGGCGCGACTTTCCGAGATCGCCGTTGCGCGCGGCGTTGTCGGGCTGGTGCTCGGCCTGCCTCGCAATATGGACGGCAGCGAGGGGCCTCGCGCCCAATCGACAAGGGCCTTCGCCCGCAATCTGGCGCGAGCGTTACCCCTGCCCCTCGCCTTTTGGGATGAGCGGCTCTCAACTGCGGCCATGGACAGAAGCCTCATCGAAATCGGCGCAAGCCGGGCGAAGCGCGCTCAAAAAATCGACGAATCAGCGGCCGCCTTCATACTGCAGGGCGCAATCGACCGGCTCGCCAACGCAGGATAAATTCCTCACGGTTAAGCCGGGAGCGGAACAATGAACCGCAAAAGTCTCGCCAGATTCATTGCCGCATTGTTGATTATAAGCGGCATTCTCCATCTCATTGTCGCGATTGTCGGCGCGCCTGACGGACTTCGCGCGCCGCTCGCAATATTCGGCGTCATCTTTGGCGGTATTGGTTTTTGGACCATCAAGGGTGGCAGGCCATCGATCATCGCGGCCCTCGTTGCGTGCCTGACCGGACTTGCGCTTGGCGGGTCGACTTATGTTCGCGATGGCGGCCCGATCACGCTGCCGATCATGTTCGCGATCGACATCTTTGTCGTCTTCTTCTCGATTCTTTGGCTATTCCGGAGAAATCAAACGGGAAATTGACGCCGACCCGATTGCGGGCGAGCGAGCGCTGGGGTTAGAAGCGGGCCTCATGGACCAGCTCAAACGACCTGACGCTCCCCAAGGCGGATTCGCCGCTGACAATTTAATCAATATTTCCGATTTGCCCGACGCCGAGATCCAGTATGTTCTCGACCTTGCGGAATATTATTCGAGTTTTCTTTCTTTCGGCGAACGCCCGCCGCAACGCCTCGCCGGCAAGACGCAGATCAATCTCTTCTTTGAAGATTCAACGCGCACAAATCTGAGCTTTGAACTCGCGGGTAAAAAACTCGGCGCCGATGTTCTGAACGTTCCGGTGTCCGCTTCGTCGGTGAATAAGGGCGAGGGCCTCATCGATACTACGCAAACGCTTGCCGCGATGGGCGCACACGCCGTTATTGTGCGCCACAAGGAACCGCGCGTTCACGACGAACTCGCCAAACGCATTCACTGCCCGGTCATCAATGCGGGCGACGGCGTCCGCGAGCATCCGACGCAGGCGCTTCTCGACGCAGCGACCATCCGTTCGGTGTTTGGTTCCTTAAAAGGCCTTGTCATCGCCATTTGCGGCGACATCCGCCATTCGCGCGTCGCAGGCTCCGACGCTGAGCTTTTCACGCGCCTTGGCGCTGATGTCCGATTTGTCGGCCCGGCCGCCCTTATGCCCCCGCCATACCAAAGCGCCGGGGTTAAACGCTGCGCAAATCTGAAAGAAGGGCTTGAAGGCGCCGATGTCGTAATGGCGCTGCGCATGCAGTTCGAACGCATGACGCATGGCGCTGACGACGCCGCCAAAGGCTATTTCGAGGAATTCGGGCTAACGCATGAAACGCTCCGCCTCGCTAAACCCCGTGCTAAGGTTATGCATCCAGGGCCAATGAACAGAGGCGTTGAAATCGACGGCGCACTTGCCGACGATGAAGACCGTTCGCTCATTCTGCGGCAGGTTTTTTTCGGCGTCGCGACGCGCATGGCCGTGCTCGATACGCTGATCAACAAGGGGAAGGAATAATAGTGTCGGCGCTTCTTGCTGCGCTTCTCGGCTATTTGCTCGGTTCCGTTCCGTTCGGTCTCGTCATCGTCAAGGCGGCGGGTCTAGGCGATATTCGCGCAATCGGCTCGGGCAATATCGGCGCGACGAACGTCTTGCGCACCGGCCGCAAGGACCTCGCCTTTGCAACACTGCTGCTTGACAGCGGCAAAGGCGCGATCGCCGTCATCATCGCGCATGCGCTTAGCTGGCGCCCGGAAATCGCCGGCGCTGCAGCGTTTCTCGGTCATTGCTATCCGGTGTGGCTGAAGTTCAGGGGCGGCAAGGGCTACGCGACTTTTATCGGCACGCTTTTCGCGATGCATTTTCCAGCCGGGCTTTTCACCGGCGCCATCTGGCTTGGCGTTGCCTATATCTTCAGGTTTTCCTCGCTCGCCGCGCTTGTTTCAGCAAGCGCAACGCCGCTGCTTCTTTTTGCGATGGGGCTGCCGACATATGCGGCGGCGGCGGGTTTCATGACGATGCTTATTTATGTGCGCCACATTACGAATATTCGCCGGCTCTTGAAAAATGAAGAACCTAAGATCGGCGCGAAGAAAAAAGACGCTGTGACCTGACGCAGCACCATTCGGGGGAGAAAACATGAAACGCCTGACCGATGCAGAGCGGCTCGACTGGCTGCAATTGATCCGGACCGACAATATCGGCCCCATCACCTTTCATCGCCTTGTCGCGCGCTTTGGCTCACCCGGCGAAGCGATGAAGGCGCTGCCGCAAATGGCGGCGAAAGCCGGACGCAAACTGCCCCTGAAACCGTCGCCGCGCGACGACGCTGAAGAGGAACTTGAACGCGCTGCGGCAATCGGCGCACGCCTCATCACGCAGGCTGACGATGACTACCCCGAATATCTCGCGGCCATTCCCGACGCGCCGCCAATTATTTATGTGCGCGGTCACGCGGCTTTATTCGAACGTCCGGCAGTCGCGATCATCGGCGCCAGGAACGCGTCCGGCGCCGGACGCAAGATTGCGCGAAGCCTCGCGGAAGGATTGGGACAGGCGGAAATTGTCGTCGCCTCAGGCCTTGCGCGCGGCATCGACGGCGCAGCGCATGAGGCTGCGCTCAAAACCGGCACAATCGCCGTCGTCGCCGGCGGCGTTGACGTAATCTACCCGCCCGAGCACGCGGACCTCACCGAACGCATCGCCAATGAGGGTGCGATCATCTCCGAACAGCCGCCGGGCGCAACGCCGACGGCGCGCGATTTTCCAAAACGCAATCGCCTGATCTCGGGCCTGTCGCGCGGCGTTTGCGTCGTCGAGGCGGCGGCTCGTTCGGGAACTCTGATCACGGCTCGCTTTGCGCTGGAACAAGGGCGCGAAGTATTCGCGGTGCCGGGCTCACCGCTCGATCCGCGTTGTCAGGGCGCCAACCGCCTCATTCGCGACGGCGCAACGCTTGTCGAACGCGCAGAAGATATTATCGAAGCGCTGTCGTCAGCCTTTCAGGGCGCACGCGAAACCGGACGCGATCTTTTCGACTGGAGCGAGGAAAATCGGGATGCATTCAGCGAAGCAGAGACGGCGCGTGTGCGTTCAGCCGTGCAAGAAGCCTTGAGCTTCACGCCGCTTCACCGCGATGAAATCCTGCGCGAGATTGACGCGCCCGTCTCGCTCATCATCGATGGGCTGATTGATCTTGTGCTCGCGGGGGAAGCCGAAGAACATTCAGGCGGCAAGTTTTCACTGAAAGCGGATTAAGCTGCGGCGGCCTTCACCGCTTCCTCGCGCGACTGCATTAACAGATATTGAAGTTCGACGAGGCCGTGCGTGCGCGCCAACATTTCGAGCTGTTCGAGGAGATCGGCGATATATTCAGCCGTCTCGGCTTCGCTCGCCAGACGCTCTGCGCCAGTCTCACTTTCCTGAGCCTGCCGGTCTGCTGCGCGCGCCATGAAATCTCCCTTTCGCGGCTCTGAAACGGCCTGTGGCCGCTCCGATTTCAATAGCAACTTCCAATATTAAGGTAAAGCTTTAATAAACCTATAGTTGTAGTGTGTTCGGCGATGTGGTTGACATTTTAAGGAACGCCGACGCACTTTCCGCCGCCATCAAGCAAGGGCGCGCGGCCATCAGGGCCCGCTGACCCGCCTCCGGGAGCCCCAACGGCCGCATGCAAGTCGTCATCGTAGAATCCCCTTCCAAGGCCAAAACGATCAATAAATATCTAGGCTCGGGCTATAAGGTCCTCGCCTCTTTCGGCCATATCCGCGACCTGCCGTCGAAGGACGGATCGGTCGATCCGACCCGCGATTTCGAGATGCTCTGGGAAGTCGACGCCAAGTCGAAAAAGCGCGTTTCGGAGATCGCCGACGCGGTCAAAGGGGCGGACCGGCTTATTCTGGCGACCGACCCCGACCGCGAGGGCGAAGCTATTTCCTGGCACCTGCTTGAAGTGCTCGCCCAGAAGAAAGCGCTGAAAAAAGGCCTCAAGATCGACCGGGTCGCTTTCAACGCGATCACCAAATCGGCAGTCGCTGAGGCGATCGCCCATCCGCGCGCCGTCGATCAGGATCTTGTCGACGCCTATCTCGCCCGCCGGGCGCTCGATTATCTCGTCGGCTTTACGCTCTCGCCGGTGCTGTGGCGCAAATTGCCGGGCGCCAGATCGGCGGGCCGCGTCCAGTCGGTCGCGCTTCGCCTTATTTGCGAGCGCGAGCTCGAAATCGAAAAATTCGTCGCCGAGGAATATTGGACGATCGCCGGTCAGGCGGCTTCGGAAGGCTCAGCATCATTTGAAGCGCGCCTTGTCATGCTGGGTGGCGAGAAGCTGAAAAAATTCTCGCTGCCGGATGAGAAATCCGCAAGCGATGCAAAAAAGACGGTCGAGACTTCGCGCTTTGCCGTCGACGCGATTGAATCAAAGCCCGCGAAACGCAATCCGCCGCCGCCCTTCACGACGTCGACGCTGCAACAAGAAGCCGCGCGCAAGCTCGGTTTTAATGCGCAGCGCACCATGCGCACCGCGCAGGCGCTTTACGAGGGCGTCGACATCGGCGGCGAGACCACTGGTCTCATCACCTATATGCGGACTGACGGCGTCGATATGGCCGGCGAGGCCATTCACGATGCGCGCCGCTCGATCGAAAAGGAATTCGGCGCGGAATATCGCCCGGACAGCCCGCGCGTATACAAGACGAAAGCGAAAAACGCCCAGGAAGCGCATGAGTGTATTCGCCCGACATCTTTCGCGCGCCTTCCCGGCAAGATCCGCGGTCTCGACGCCGACCAGCACCGGCTTTACGAACTGATCTGGAAGCGCGCGATCGCCAGCCAGATGCAGTCGGCGGAACTTGAAAACACGACAATCGATCTTTTGTCGTCGGACAAGAAGACCGGCCTTCGCGCAACCGGCTCGGTCGTCATCTTCGACGGTTTCCTGAAACTCTATGAAGAAGGCCGCGACGACACGGAGGAAGAAGGTTCAGGCATACTCCCAAAAGTGAGGAAAGGCGCCGCGGCGGACGTCAATGACGTCAAGGCCGACCAGCATTTCACGCAGCCGCCGCCGCGCTTTTCTGAAGCCTCGCTTGTCAAGCGGCTTGAAGAACTCGGCATCGGCCGGCCCTCGACCTACGCTTCGATCCTGACGACTTTGCGCGACCGCGGCTATGTGACGATGGACAAGAACCGGTTCATCCCGGATTCCAAAGGCCGCATCGTTACCGCCTTCCTTGAAAATTTCTTCAAGCGCTATGTCGAATATGATTTCACCGCTGACCTTGAAGAAACGCTGGATGAAATCTCCAATGGCGATGTCGACTGGAAATCCTTCCTCAGGGATTTCTGGCGCGACTTTTTCGCCGTTGTCGAAGGCGTCGGCGAACTGCGCATCAGCGAGGTGCTCGACGCGCTGAACGACGCGCTGGCGCCGCACATTTTTCCAAAACGCGAAGACGGATCGGACCCGCGCGCCTGCCCTTCCTGCGCGAATGGGCGCTTGTCGCTGAAGACCGGAAAATACGGCGCCTTTATCGGCTGCTCGAATTACCCCGACTGTAATTTTACGCGCCAGCTTTCAGCGTCTGAAGATAATGTCGAAAGCGCTGACAAGGTGCTCGGACTTGACGAAGAGTCGGGCCTTGACGTCATTTTGAAAATCGGCCGGTTCGGGCCTTACATTCAGCTCGGCGAACCGGAAAAAGGATCAAAAGAAAAACCCAAACGCGCCGGCATTCCAAAGAAATGGGACGTCAAGGATGTCGATCTTGAAAAGGCGCTGATGCTTTTGTCATTGCCGCGCCAGATCGGCCCGCATCCGGAAGACGGCGATATGATCGAGGCCGGGCTTGGCCGGTTCGGCCCGTTCGTCAAATCCGGGAAGACTTATGCGAACCTTCCCTCGATCGAAGACGTATTCGAGATCGGCCTCAATCGCGCCGTCACGCTCATCGCCGAAAAGCGCGCCAACCCCCGCGCCGGTCGCGGCGCCGGCGCAAAGCCGTTAAAAGAGCTTGGCAAACATCCGGAGACCGGCGAACCCGTTAACGTAATGGACGGCCGCTATGGTCCTTACGTCAAACACGCGAAAACCAATGCGACATTGCCCAAGGGAATTGACCCGCAAAATGTGACGCTTGAAAAGGCGCTGGAGCTTGT
This sequence comes from Parvularculaceae bacterium, assembly GCA_041398085.1. Classification (GTDB taxonomy): domain Bacteria; phylum Pseudomonadota; class Alphaproteobacteria; order Caulobacterales; family Parvularculaceae; genus Amphiplicatus. The sequence continues at coordinate 16,479 of JAWKVJ010000024.1, read as the reverse complement.
CGCCGAGCGCGAAAAGAAGGGTCCGTCGAAGAAAAAGGCGACCAAGAAAAAAACCGTGAAGAAAACGGCAAAGAAGGCGCCGGCCAAAAAAGCGGCGACGAAAAAAAAAGCCGCCAAGAAAACTGCCAAGAAAGCAACCAAGAAGAAAGTGGCGAAATAAGCCGCTCGGCTTAGTCTTGCGTTAACGCGCGCTGCGCGAATTTAGGCGCGCAGCAGCCGGTAACCGCCGATGCGCCGTGAGTTAAAATTTTGCGTTTTCTTTGCGTCAACGGGATTTCTCGCCGCTTGCGCGACAACGCCCTCGCACAGGCCGGATAGCGAGTTCCACGCCGCTTCCTCGCTTTATCTTTGTTCGGGCGTCGGCATCACCAATGCACCCGTCGCGGACGCTTCACGCCGAATTGTATCTTATACGCCCGCAGTCACTGTTCGGGGCGTATCTCTCCTGCGCGCACCGGTAACCGCTTGCGTTTCTTCCGGCTTCGGACCTCGCCGAGGCGGGGCCGGCTCCTTTCACGACGGCGTCGATCTTTACACCGGGTCGCCACACCAAGTTGTCGCCAGCGGCGACGGCGAGATCGCCTTTGCGAAAAGACTGAGCGGTTATGGCCTGGTTATCGAGATCCAGCACGCCAACGGCGTCACGACGCGCTACGCGCATCTTTCATCATTCGCGCCCGGCCTTCGCCCCGGCGCGCGCGTTCATGCCGGCGATTTCATCGGTGAAACGGGCCGGACCGGGAACGCGACGGCGGTCCATCTCCATTATGAGATACGCATATCCGGCCGACCACAAAATCCCCTGACTATCGGCCAGTGACCCGCCGATTAGGCGCGCGCGCCAAACGTGCTAAAGCGCACCTTGACGGATTTTGACGAGAGCCGCTTGGCCAAACAGAAAAAACAGCCGCGTTTTCCGACGCGCAACGACATCGCCAATTATCTTTCAAGCGCCGACGGCTCAGCCTCACGCCGCGACATCGCGCGCGCCTTTGGCGTCAAGGGCGACGATCGCGCACGCTTGCGTTCGCTTCTGAAGGAAATGGAGGAGGACGGATCGCTGAAGCGCACGGGACCCAAAAAGGTCGCTCGCGCCGACAGCCTGCCGCCCGTTCTCGCAATTGACGTCATGTCAGTCGACGATGATGGCGACATGGAATGCCTGCCCTCTTCATGGGAAGGAGAAACCGAGCCGCCGGCAATCCGTCTTTCCGCGCGCGAAGCGGCGAAACAGAAACCGGCGATCGGCGTCGGCGACCGTTTGCTTGTGCGGCTGAGCGCAGCGGGCGACGATGGTTATGACGCCCGCATCATTCGCCAATTGGGCCGCAGCGCGCATCGTTTTCTCGCGGTATTCCGGAAGACGAAATTTGGCGGCATCGCCGAGCCGGTCGAGCGGCGCGCCAAAAACAAATTTTCAATAGACGGCGCCAACGCCAGAGAGGCCAAAGACGGCGATCTCGTCTGGATTGAAGCCTCGCCGCAGCGCGGCCGCGGGCTCGGTCGCGCGCGCGTGCGCGAGATCGCCGGCCATGTCGATGACAAGAACGCCTTTTCCCTCATTGCGCTCGCCGCCCATGAGGCGCCGGTTGAAATGCCGGCTGACGTCATCGCCGAAGCGGAAGCGGCGAAACCGCCAACGCTCGGGAAACGCACCGACCTTCGCGAGATACCGCTTGTCACCATCGACCCCGTCGATGCGAAAGATCATGACGATGCAGTCTGGGCAGCCAAGGATGACGATCCCGCGAACGAAGGCGGTTTCAAGATCATTGTTGCGATCGCCGATGTCAGCTGGTTTGTAAGGCCCGGCTCAAAGCTTGATCGCGAAGCCTTCAAGCGCGGCAATTCGATATATCTTCCCGACCGCGTCGTGCCGATGCTACCCGAGCGGCTGTCAAATGATCTTTGCTCATTGAAGGAAGGCGTTGACCGCCCGGCGATCGCCGTTGAAATGACGATAGACCACAATGGCCACAAGCGCCGCCACCGCTTCATGCGCGTCATGATGCGTTCGGCTGCAAAGCTTTCCTATGAGGACGCGCAGCGGATCATCGGCGATGAAAAACAAGAAGGCGAAATCGCCGAAACGGTTAGCACGCTCTACGCCGCCTTTAGCACCCGCTGGAAAGAACGAAAAAAACGCGCACCGCTTGATCTCGACCTGCCGGAGCGAAAAATCATCCTCAATGAGGACGGAACAGTCGCACGCATCATCAAGCGCGAAAGGTTCGACGCGCATCGCGTGATCGAGGAATTCATGATCCTTGCGAATGTCGCGGCGGCTGAAACGCTCGAACGCGCGAAACTGACGCAAATCTACCGGGTCCACGAAACGCCGGACGTCGAAAAGCTGAAAAGCGTTCGCGAATATCTTGGCGATCTTGATTATTCGCTATCGGAAGGCGCGCCAAAGCCCGCCCAGTTCAACCAGATATTGAAAATCGCCGCCGAGCGCGGCCAGCAGGAAATGATTTCCGATATCGTTCTGCGCGCTCAGAGCCAGGCGGTTTATTCAACTGAAAATGTCGGTCATTTCGGGCTTAACCTGCCGCGCTACTCGCATTTTACCTCGCCGATACGCCGCTATGCCGACCTCACGATCCACCGCGCGCTCGTGACGGCGGCAAAGCTCGGCGAAGGCGGCCAAACCGCCGAGGAAAGCCAACGGCTTTCAAGGATCGCCGAACAAATCAGCGACGCCGAACGGCGCGCCGTGGCAATCGAACGCGAAGCGGTCGATCGCTATGTCGCCGGCTATCTCGAAGACCGGGTTGGGGAGGAATTTTCCGGCCGGATCAGAGGCGTCACGCGATTTGGCGTTTTTGTCATGCTCGATGAAACCGGCGCTGACGGATTTGTTCCCGCAAGAACACTCGGTTCGGAACGGTTCGAATTTTTCGAAGAGCGTCATGCGCTTGTCGGCGTCCATACGGGCGGCGTTTATCATCTGGGTCAGCCCGTGCGCGTCCAACTTACCGAGGCGGCGCCTTTGCGCGGCGGGCTTATCTTCGACATGATATCCGACCCGGTTGAGGATCCGGGCTTCACCCCCCGCCCCTCGCGCCGGAAAAGCGAAAGGCGTTCCGGCAAGAAGCCCAAAAAGCGCGACGGACGCAACAAGGCCCCTCGCGGCAAGCAGAGAACCAAATCGACCAAGCGAGGAAAACGCAAATGACCGACGCTCTTGCAACGGTCCGTGATTTTTTCCGTTACGCGGCAACCGAATTTACGCGCACCGAGCTTTTTTTTGGTCATGGCTCTGACAACGCAATCGACGAGGCGGCTTTCCTTGTTCTCGAAACGCTGTCGCTTCCGATTGACGATATCAATCCATGGCTTGACGCCCGATTGACTGCGCCAGAGCGCGCGCGAATGCTCGATCTCATTGAAAAGCGCGTTTCAACAAGGAAGCCCGCCGCCTATCTCCTTAACAAAGCCTATCTCGGCGGCGCGCCTTTTTACGTCGATGAGCGTGTTTTAACGCCCCGCTCCTACATCGCAGAAATTCTCGTGAACCCGCCGGCGTTTTTCCCGAATGCTGAAGATGTTTATTCCGTCCTGGATTTGTGCACCGGTTCCGGCTGCCTCGCCATTCTGGCGGCGCATGCATTCCCGAATGCAACGGTCGCCGGCGCTGATGTTTCGGCTGACGCGCTAAAAGTCGCGGCGCGAAATGTTGCCGATTACGGGCTTGAGACCCGTGTGGCGCTAAAACATGGCGATCTTTTCGCGCCGCTTCACGGCGAGAAATTCGATCTCATCATCACCAACCCGCCTTATGTCGACGCCGAGGCGATGTCTTCTTTGCCGGCGGAGTTTCGCGCCGAACCGGCGCTCGCGCTTGCGGCAGGCGATGACGGCATGGATGTTGTGCGCCGCATCATTAAAGAGGCGCCGGGGCATCTCAATGCCGGCGGCGGACTGTTGTGCGAATTCGGTACAGGCCGCGAAATCCTGGAGCGCGATTATCCGGACACGCCGTTTCTATTTCTCGATTCGGAAACGAGCGAAGGCGAGATGTTCTGGCTCACTTGCGAAGATTTTCCGGCGCCAGCGCGTTAATCATTGAGGCGCGCAATTTGCATCTCTCAGGAAGCGCTTTCCGGAGAGTGAGAATGGGCATTACAGCATTGAAGTCCTGGCCGGCGATCTCGCGCTTCTTTCGCCAAGGTCCGTCCAGACGAAAGCTCCCTTGGCGCCAGGTCGAGCTTGAAGGCATGACCGGCATGACGCCGCTTGAGAAACTGCTGCTTGAGGGCGCCCATGACGACGGCGTAACGCCGGAGGCAAATCGTCACGGGATCGCCCGCGCACGCTGGTAGGGACGTTTTCATCATGGTCCCGGGAGGCGAGCGCTGCTAAAAAGCTGCGCCGCCCTCAGCGAGACCACGCACTTGAATAAATTCGTTCAATCCGACGCGCTTTCGCGCATTGCTCCCTCTCCAACGCTCCTCATGACGCAAAAGGCGCGCGATTTGAAAGCGCAAGGCCGCGATGTCATCAGCCTTTCAGCGGGCGAGCCGGATTTCGATACGCCCGATCACGTGAAAGAGGCGGCGATTGAAGCGATCCGCCGCGGAGAAACAAAATACACTGCCGTCGACGGCATTCCCGAACTCAAAGATGCGATTATAGCGAAATTCAAGCGCGACAATAATCTTGCCTATTCCCGCGACGAAATATCGGTGGCGCCGGGCGGCAAGGCGGTCATCTACAACGCGATCATGGCGAGCGTGAATGAAGGCGATGAAGTCGTCATTCCGGCGCCATACTGGGTTTCCTATCCGGACATTGTTCGTCTTGCCGGCGGCGTTCCGATAATTGTTCCGGCGCGTGAAGAAGACGGTTTCCGCTTGACGCCGGAAGCGCTTGAACAAGCGATCACAGCGAAAACGAAATGGTTCATCTTCAATTCGCCGTCCAACCCGACGGGCGCAGCCTATTCGCGTTCCGATCTCGAAGCCCTTGCAGAAGTCTTGAAGCGTCACCCGCAGGTGATGATCCTCACGGACGATATCTATGAGCATATCCTCTATGAGGGGCGCGAATTCGCGACGATCGCGCAAGTTGAACCGGCGCTTTTCGACAGAACGCTGACGCTGAACGGCGCCTCAAAGGCTTATGCAATGACCGGCTGGCGGATCGGCTATGCTGGCGCGCCGAAAAAACTTGTCGCAGCGATGGCGAAAGTCATGTCGCAATCGACGACAAACGCCTGCTCTATCAGCCAGTGGGCCGTCGTCGCTGCCTTGAATGGCGATCATTCATTTCTGGCGGCGCGCAATGCATCATTCCGCAAGCGCCGCGACCGCGTCGTTTCAATGCTTAACGAAGCCGGCAGTCTTTCCTGCCGGACGCCCGAGGGCGCATTCTATGTTTATCCGTCCTGCGCCGGCGTTATCGGGAAAAAGACGCCTGCCGGCGCGACGATCGAAACCGACGAAGATTTCGCCTTCGCCCTGCTTGAAGCAGAAGGCGTCGCGGTGGTGTTCGGTTCCGCATTCGGGCTGTCGCCCTATTTCCGGATTTCCTACGCCGCAGCGATGGACGAACTGGAGGATGCTTGCAGCCGAATCATGCGCTTTTGCGCATCATTGCGCTAAATATTTATCGATTATGTCGATAAATAGATTTGAACTTATCTGTTTGAATGATGAGACCATCGCCCCTATCTCAGACGGGCAGCAACCAGAGGAACAACAGCCATGACCACACTTAACACCGGGCTCGACGGCAATGCGCGCAAGGCGGTTGCTGAGGCCCTGAACGGCGTGCTCGCCGACACCTATGTTCTCTATCAGAAGACCCATGCCTATCACTGGAATGTAACCGGCCCGCGCTTTCCGCAGCTCCATACGATGTTCGAGGAGCAATATCGCGAAATGTGGGCGGCGCTCGATGAGATGGCCGAACGCGTGCGCGCGCTCGGCGTTTATGCGCCAGCGAGCGGCAAGGTATTCGCCGAGATCGCCGAGATCAAAAGCGCGGAGGCGGAACCGCCGGCCGCCGACGCCATGGTTTCGAACCTTCTTTCCGACCATGAATCGCTGATCCGCCGCGCCCGCAAGGCGCTCGACGTCGCCGGCGAAGTCAACGACGCGGCGAGTGAAGACCTCCTCACCGTTCGCATCCAGACGCATGAAAAAACCGCCTGGATGCTGCGCGCAATGACTGAGTAGCGCGCTCGAATCTTGAAAAAATAAAAGGCCGGACCTTCGGGGGACAAAGGTCCGGCCAGTCGTCGAGCAAGATCAGAGGGCTCACATTTGCTCGAACGTCCGCCGGATGCTTCTACTCATACAACCAGCGCGGAGGGGGTAACGCGCTCGTTCAGTCGCATCCGGAAAACTTATGCTACAAATGTAAGGCGAACGGTCTTGCGCGGATAGCCGCTCCGTCGCACGCCGCGAACGTTTCATCGAACGCGGGAAATACAAGCCTTAGCCGCGCCAGCGGCGAATGACTTCGTTCGCCGCGCGCGCTGTTTCATCGAGCGGTTCGTATGTCCACTCTTCGAGTGCGCCTGCAAAGACCCGCGCCGCGCCATGAGCGCGCAAACTCTCATGAAACGCATCAAATTTGCGCGCTGCTGCAAAATCCCGGCGGGCAAGCGGCGCAATAAATAACGGCTTGCCCAAACTCGCCGCCTCGCCCGCCATGTTGACGCTGTCTTCAGTGACAATAACTGCGCGCGCCGCGCCAATCATTGCCGGATATGGGTTCGTCGCCGGATCATCGCGGCCGAACCGGTAAAACGTCTTTGCGGCGCCTTTTAGCCGATCTTCAAATATATCCGCGATCAGGTCGGGCGTTCGCCGGGATGTCGTAATGGCGAGATGACCCCCATCTTTCGCGAGCATCGCCAATTGCGCGGTAAGGCGTTGCGCATCCTCTTGCGTGAAGGCGAAGGCGCGATTGGGCCCGCCAATTATGACGGCGACGATATTCTCTTCATTGATTGCCGCGGATGGATGAAGTCGATTGGGCGCGCCGATTATCGGGAAAACATTTTCGCCGGAGACCTCGTCATGCGCGGGGGGAATAACGAGGTCGAACAATTCTGACGGTGCGCGCGGATCCTGCAATTGAACGACGAAGGTTGCGGGAAATTTCTTCTTTATCGCAGTCGAAAACGGCACCGACAGCCGCCCGCAAGCGATCCACAGATCCGGGTATGGCGGCGCTAATTTATCGCCGCCGCCGAGTTTTGAGAAAGGATCGCCCCATACCGCCCGCGGCAGATAGCGCCATGGCGCGTTCACGGCGATTTTCCTGATTTCAATCGACAGCGGCGCTAACCTGCCCACGGCTTCCGCGAGCCCAAGCGCCTGCGCCACAATGCCGGCGCGTCCATCCGTCACCACCCAGCAGACAGGAGCTTTTTGCGCAGTCGTCGCCGGCGTCACTTTGCTCTCCCGCATCGATTGCGGCCCCGCCGGGCGGGCGATGGTGCCGGCTGAGGGATTTGAACCCCCGACCTTCGGTTTACAAAACCGCTGCTCTACCAACTGAGCTAAGCCGGCGCGGCGCTTCCCCTAGCCGATTGCATAGCGCTTTGCCAGCCGCGCTGATTTTTCGCGGGGGCAAGGCGTTCCCCCGCCGAACGGACCGCCCTATAGAATGCGCGCTGGTAGTGAGGGGCTGTTTCCGTGACCAAATTCGCCATTTCGATTGTCGCGCTTTCGATTATCGCCGCCGCCGGCTGCGGCTCAAAGGAAGGCGGCGCTTCGACATCCGCCAAGGTCGATACGGTCGAACAGGTCGCCGAGAAATCGCCGGAAGAAAAAGGCGGCGTCTATTTCCGCCAGCGCTGCGCCGTCTGCCATTCAGTGACCGCACCCGGCGCCCCCGGCCATGTTGCAACAGTCGGCCCGACCCTCTTCGGCGTATACGGCGCGCACACCGCACATGAGGAAGGCTTTGGCTATTCGCCGGCGATGCGTGCGGCTGACTTCACCTGGAATGATGAAACGCTCGACGCGTGGATCAAGAACCCGCAATTGGTCGTCGCCGGCAACCGCATGGCGTTCGCCGGCGAGCCGAATGCTGAAAAGCGCGCCGACCTCATCGCCTATTTAAAAACGCTGAAATAGTATCCGGCGCGCTAGCCGGTTATTTTCAAAATGACTTTCCGCCGTTGCGCGGCGCGCCTGTGCTCGAACAAATAAACGCCTTGCCACGTTCCGAGCATTAACCGGCCGTCTATAACCGGGATTGAAAGCGACACTGGAAGCACCGCCGCCTTGATATGCGCGGGCATATCGTCCGGACCTTCTGAACGATGACGCACCCACGCCATGCTTTCATCATCCGACGGCGGCGCAAACCGGTGAAAAAATTCATTGAGATCGCGGCGCACATCCGGGTCCGCATTTTCCTGAATAAGTAGCGAGCATGACGTGTGTTGAACAAACAGCGTCAACAACGCTTCGCCAGCGCTACATTCCCTCACAAAACGCGTTACTTCATCAGTGAATTCATAAAGACCAGCGCCGCTGGTCTCGATCGTGACAACTGAATTCATTCGAGATCATGCGCCTCGTGTGCGCCCTATAGACAGATCCGGTCTTTCGCAGACGCTTGGCCTATTGGTCCCAGCCTGGGTTTTCGCGCTTCAATTTACGCATGAGCCCCGGCCAGGCGAGATTGTCGCCCATGCCGTGCGTGAAAGCGGGCGAGCCCTGCTCAAGCACTTTCGCGCCCATGGCGGGCGGCTCCTCACGCGGCTCTTTCGTATCGCTCTGCGCAAGAATTTGCGCTTTGCAGGCCTGCTCAAGAAAATACATACGCAAAAACGTTGTCGCGCAATTTTCTCCGACGGTCAGAAGCCCGTGATTACGAAGGATGAGAAATCCGTGATTGCCCATATCGCGAACGAGCCGCTCGCGTTCGTCAAGGTCCGTCGCGATGCCTTCATAGTCGTGATAGGCGACATCGTCATGCACAATCATCGCGAATTGCGAAAACCGGCGCAGCCCGTCCTGCTGGGCGGCGACGGCGACGCCGTGCGGCGTGTGCGTATGCAAAACGCAATGCGCATCGGCGCGCGAAATGTGCAGCGCTGAATGGATCGTGAAGCCGGCGGGATTCGTAAAATACGGCGTATCCTGCTTCGCGTTGCCTTCAAGATCGACCTTGATCAGCGAAGAGGCCGTCATCTCGTCGAAGAAAAGACCGTACGGGTTCAGGAGAAAACGCGGCTCGCCATCCTCCGAGGGCACGCGCACTGAAATATGGGTGAAGATGAGATCATCCCAGCCATAAAGCGCGACGAGCCGATAAGTCGCTGCAAGTTCGCATCTGAGGCGCCATTCCTCGGCGGAAACCTTGTCTTTCAGCGAAGGCAGCGTTGAGGGGTCGGGCAAGTTGAATCCAGGCTCGACGCCGATTGTTTCGTCAGATCTTGCGGTCGCGGTCATGTCAGTCTCCTCGCTGAGGGTCCGCCATCATACCAGCAAGCCGCGCCAAGGCGAGGCTTGGCCGCAGCAAGAGCCCGGCAGCGAGTTCTCTTTGGCGCTGAGCGCGGCGCGCCCTATCATGGCGGGAGCCGACCGGAGATCTTTCTTTGTCCCAGCCGAAATTTTCCATTCTTGCGAGTGAAAAGCCAGAAGCCGGCGATCTCGCAGCAAGGCTGAAATCGCGTTTCGGCCATGCCGCCCCCGAAGAATGCGATGTCATCGTCGCTGTCGGCGGCGACGGTTTTATGCTCGAAACGCTGCGCGCGCATATGAAGCTCGGCAAACCAGTCTATGGCGTTAATTGCGGCACGGTCGGCTTTCTAATGAACGACCCCGAGCCCGACAATCTCGCCGAACGCATTGGCGAAGCCGAAAAGGCGGTCATTCATCCCCTTGCCATGAAGGCGACTGATGACAAGGGCGAAATGCATGAAGCGCTCGCCATCAATGAGATCTCACTTTTTCGCCAGACGCGGCAGAGCGCCCGCATCCGCATCGCCATCAATGGCAAGACGCGGATGGATTCGCTCACCTGTGACGGCGTCCTCATCGCAACGCCTGCTGGCTCCACCGCCTATAATCTCTCCGCGCATGGCCCGATCCTGCCGATCAGCGCCGACCTCCTGGCGTTGACGCCAATCAGCGCGTTCCGTCCGCGACGCTGGAAGGGGGCGCTGCTTCCTCACGAAGCGGTCGTGACATTCGAGGCGCTGGAGCCCGAACGGCGGCCGGTCTCGGCGGTTGCCGATAATGAGGAAATCAGGAACGCGGTTCGCGTGGAGGCGCGCGAAGACCGCTCGATCGCCATGACGCTTCTCTTTGACCGCGGCCAGTCCCTCGAGGAGCGGATTTTGCGCGAGCAGTTCGATTATTGAAAAAGCGGCCATGCTGGCAAATTCGCTGTTTACCTAACACGCTGAATCGCACCAGATTCAGTCAATTCGTCGCCTCCGGCCGGGGGTCTGACCCGCCATGTTCAGCGGGCGTTAACCCGCATCAACGAAGGATGCGAAAGACGGACCCGGGGCGCCAAGCCCCAGTCGGCGAGCGGAGGGAATTCAATGGGCGCGCAGGCGGTCCGCCTTTCTAATGTCGATATCGACAATGCGTTGAAGAACAAGGACTTCGAAGTCCTTTTTCAACCGATATTTGACCTTGGGAATGGCGCCCTGGCGCGCGTTGAAACTTTCATCCGCTGGCGCCACCCGGCGCTCGGCGTGTTGCCGCCGGGCGCTTTCATCTCATTTTTCGAGACACAGGGGCGGATGAGCGAGCTCACCCGCTATGTTCTCGGCGAAGCGCTCTCGGCCTATCTTGAATGGCGCGGTCCTTATGCGCCGGGCTTTTCGATCAATCTGGCGCTGAGCGATCTCTCGGACGAATCGTTTTCATCGCATTTCACCCGCCTCCTGCGCGCGAAGAACTTCCCGGCCGAGCTCGTCACACTTGAATGCCCGATGCCGCCGGTCGACGCCGATGTAGCCGCGGTCAGCCGGCAGCTCGACCGTCTCGCCCAGACGGGCGCGCGACTTGCGATTGAAGTGCGCGGCCGCGCCAATGATTTCCTGAAATCGGTCGAGCCCTTCCCTTTCGCCGAGATCAAGACGGGCGGCGCGGCGATCCTGCGCTTTGCGCGCACAGTGCGCGGACCCGGCCTCGGGGCGATTTCCGAACTCATCGAATTTGCAAACGACCAGAAAGCGGCGATCACCGCCGTTGGCGTTGAAGATCAGGCCTCTCTTTCAGCGCTTAGAGGGCTCGGCTTCGCCGCCGCGCAGGGCAATCACCTCAGCAAGGTCGGACCGCTGAACCAGTTTCTGCCGTCGCACGTCAATGACGTTCGCGCGCTGCTGGAGCTTGAGCCGCTTTCAGCTGACGATCTCGCTGCGCTTTTCCGCACCGGTGCGCCGAAATTGCCAGTCAGTGAGAATATCAGCGAAAGCCCGCTGGAAAAATCAGAAGAGGATGCACAAGCCGCGTTCGACGAAACGGCCGCAACGACAGCGCGGAAAAAAACCGCCAAATCAAAAGCCGCTACAGCCCCGGCCAAAGGCGAAGACGATCTTATCGACCGGCTCGCGGCGCGTATTGCCGAGAGCGGGCTCGCAAAAGGCGAGAGCGCGCGCGCCAAGGCCGCCGCAATTGCACGAGCAAGGCGAAAGAAACTCGAAGCGAGAAACGCCCTTCGCGACAAGGCCGAAGCGATGGACATGCAAACCGCGCCGCGCGATTTGCAAGAACGTTTGACGCGCGAATTTGAGGCCTTTTCCGAATCCGGTTCGGAAATGCCGGCATCGGACGAACTGGACGAAACTCTCGAATTTGAGGAACCGTCAACGCTATCGGCAACAGATGAGTTCGAGATTGAGGGTGCTGAAACAGATGCGGCGGAGGCTGCAGCAGGACCGGAAGTCGAGGATCGCCCCTTAGCGGCGTTGGACGGCGACACGACGAACGCCAAAGGAATTGAATCAAGCGCCGGCGACGAAGCGGCCGAAGCGCCGGAAACCCCTGAACCAACTGCAACATTCACCGAAGGGCGTCTCGGAAAATCAAAGGGTCATGCGCATTTTGCCCCGGTCATTCGCGTTTCGCAGCCGGAGCCTGGCTATGCGCCGGCAGTCGATGCGGGGAGCCGCGCCGGCGACCTCTTTGATGACGAAACCGTCGACGCCGTGTTCGACGCCAATCCAGACGTCGACCTGGAAGAAACCGACGAAACTGTCGGAATTCAGCAAGCTGACAAACCCGGCGATGAGGCGACGGCGCTTCAGGACGATGAAGCTGAAGAAGCCGAACTTGCTATCCCTGCCGAGACAGAAGCGGAAGGCGATTGGGTCGAAGAAACCGTCGCGATGGCGAAAGCGCTGCGCCGCAAGCCTGTACCGAAAAAGAGCTTCCTGACGCGAACAGTCATTCCCTATTCAGCACTGAAGATCACGCATTTCTGGCCGCGCTTCAAACGCCGCAAGAACAAGCTGCCGATTGAAGAAGAACGCGAAACCCGCGCGCGTTAAAAACCTCGTCAGCTAAAGGCCTGCATTCCCGTCATCGCACGTCCGAGAATGAGCGCATGAATGTCATGCGTTCCTTCATAAGTATTGACGGTTTCGAGATTCACCGCATGGCGCAGCACGTGATACTCATCGGAAATACCGTTGCCGCCATGTATGTCGCGCGCCTGACGGGCGATATCGAGCGCCTTGCCGCAATTGTTTCGCTTCATAAGCGAGATTGACTCGGGCGAAAATTCGCCAGCGTCGAGCATGCGGCCAAGCGCAAGCGCACCATGAAGGCCGAGTGCGATTTCGGTTTGCATATCGGCGAGCTTTTTCTGAATAAGCTGCATCGCACCGAGCGGTTTGCCGAACAAGATGCGGTCCATCACATAGTTGCGCGACGCCATCCAGCAGAATTCAGCAGCGCCCATGGCGCCCCAGGCAATGCCATAACGCGCCTTGTTAAGGCAGGAAAAAGGACCTCTAAGCCCCTTCACATGCGGCAACAGGTTTTCTTCCGGAATCACCGCGTCATCAAGCGCAATCTCGCCGGTAATCGACGCGCGCAAGGAGAGCTTTCCTTCGATCTTCGGCGTCGCGAAACCCTTCGTGTCGCGATCGACAATGAAACCGCGGATTTCGCCGTCGAGTTTCGCCCAGACGACGGCAAGGTCTGAAATAGGCGAATTGGTGATCCACATTTTCGAGCCGTTAAGCTTGTAGCCGCCTGAAACTCTTTCAGCGCGCGTGCGCATGGCGCCGGGATCGGAGCCGCCGTCAGGCTCAGTGAGACCGAAGCAACCGACATATTCTCCTGTCGCCAGCTTTGGCAGATATTTTTTCTTCTGTTCTTCCGTGCCGAACGCCTCGATCGGATACATAACGAGCGATGACTGCACTGACATGGCTGAGCGATAACCGGAGTCGATGCGCTCCACTTCCCGCGCGATCAATCCGTAGGCGACATGGCTGGCGCCGCCGCCGCCATACTCTTCCGCAACCGTCGGTCCGAGGAGCCCTTGCGCGCCCATTTCATTCATGATCTCGCGGTCGAAGCTCTCCTTGCGGTTCGCCTCGATGATGCGGGGCATTAATTTGTCTTCGCAATAACCGCGCGCTGCATCGCGGATCATTTTTTCTTCGTCGGAAAGCGCGCGCTCTAGGCTGAGAGGATCTTCCCAATTGAAAATATTTTTTGCGTCGGCCATCGCGGATCACCTTTTGATTTTGGCCGCTCCCTAGCGCGGGCCATGAAAGGCGTCAAATCGGACGTCCGGTTGACCAAAACGCCGTTCATTCAAGCCCTTTTCAACCGGAAAATCTGCCTCTGAAGCTGGCCGCCGCATGGCGAACATGACAGGCTCAAATTCAGGCGGAGCGGAAAATATAGGGGATTTTGAATGCACCATGTTATGGCCCGCGGGTTAGCGGCCGGAGCAATCGCGCTGGCGCTCCTTACGTCATGTGCGAAGAGGGAAAGCGCGGACGCGCCGCAACCGGCGGTCGCGCCTGAAGCCTATTCGGTCATCATCGGCGGAACCGTTGTCGGCGCCCTGAAGGTTGATCCGACAGATAACGGCGTCACCATTGACTATGACTACAAGAACAACGGCCGCGGCCCAACATTGAAAGAAGAAGTCTCATTTGACGATCAGGGCGCGCCGACAAGCTGGACCATTGCCGGCTCCACCACTTTCGGCAATGAGGCGAACGAAAAATTTGCGCTTAAAGATGGCGCAGCAAAATGGACCGACGCGACCGGCGACAGCGAAAAACAGATCAACGAGCGCTCGCTCTATATCGCACAATTCGCCAGTCCCTATTCGCTCTTCATCTATGCGCGAGCGCTGATGAACGATGCGGACAAAACCATGCCGGCGTTGCCGGCGGGTGAATTAAAGCTCACCGAGATTGAAACGATTGACGTCGAGGGAGACGGCGGCGCGCTCACCGCGAAAACCTATGCGTTGTCCGGCGCTGACCTTAACCCCTCCTATTTCATCCTAGATGACAAGAATGTCTTTTTTGCTTTCATCGATCCGAATTTTATCGTCATCCGTAACGGATATGAAAACGAACAGGAACGGTTACGCAGTCTTGCCGCGCAATATTCCGCCGAACGCTTTCAAAACATCCAGTCGACAGTCGCGCATTATTATGACGGCCCGGTTCGCATTCAGAATGTGCGAATTTTCGATCCGAACACGATGGCGCTCACCGAACCGTCATCCGTTATTATTGACGGCGATCGGATTTCAACGATCGAGAATGCGGATGCCCCAGCCAAATCCGGTGAAACCGTAATCGATGGCGGCGGCGGTTCGCTCATCGCCGGGCTTTACGACATGCACGGCCACATGGGCGAAAACAGCGCGCTTCTTAATGTGGCGGCTGGCGTTACATCTGTGCGGGATATGGGCAACCGTAACGATGTTCTCTCAAAGCTCATCGAAAAAATTGATGCGGGAACGCTCGCCGGTCCGCGCATTACCCGCGGCGGATTTATTGAAGGGAAGAGCCCCTATAGCAGCAACGCCGGCATTCTCGTCAATTCCGAGGATGAAGCGCTTGCAGCGGTCAAAAAATATCACGACATGGGCTTTTATTTTATCAAGCTCTCCAACTCGATGAATGGCGACTGGGCGCCGGCGATCGTCAAATACGCGCACAGCCTTGGCATGCCGGTGATGGGGCATGTGCCTGCCTTTTCAAACGCCAATGCGATGATCCGCGCCGGCTTTGATGAAATGACGCATATCAACCAGGTGATGCTCGGCTGGGTTTTGACGCCGGATGAAGACACCCGAACCCTTTTGCGCCTTACGGCGCTCAAGCGCCTCCCCGATCTCGACCTTGAAAGCGACAAGGTCCAGGAAACAATCAACCTGATGGTCGATAATAAGGTGGCCATCGACCCAACGCTCGCAATTCATGAGTATCTTTTACTGTCGCGAAATGGCGAAACGCGGATCGGCGTTGAGGATTACATTAGTCACATGCCCGCAGAAATTCAACGAAACGCCAAGGTGGCGCTCGCCAATATCGCCACGCCTGAAGACGATGCGGCTTATCGCGGCGCATGGGACAAAATTGTCGATACGATCCGTATGATGAAAAAGCGGGGTATCTTCATCGTGTTCGGCACGGATCTTGGCGGCGCCTTCAACCTTCACCGCGAAATGGAGATTTACCAGAAGGCCGGATTTACGCCGCCAGAGATTCTGAAACGCGCAACTTATGATGAAGCGAATTACCTTCAGCAAGGTGACGATCTTGGTTCAATCGCCGAGGGCAAACTTGCAGACTTCTTCCTCGTTCCAGGCGACCCGACCGAAGATTTGAAAGCGATCAAAACGATCTCGATGGTTTCGCGCGGCGGCGTCATCTATTTTCCGAGCGAAATCTATCCTGAATTCGGAATCAAACCGTTCACCGATGTCCCCACAGTCACACAGCGCTAGCTGAGACGCAGCGCTTGTCGATTCGGAGCCCGGCCCGCGATTTGGTCGGGCTTTTTTCCGCAATTCTTTCCGTGGCGGATAGATCCCCCTTGAGGTGCAAATCGTTCCGCTCCGAAAACGCACATTTTTAGCTACAAGATAGACCACTGTAATTTATCGGTTTTTTCCAAAGCCACCCGCCCGGCCTATTCACAGATCAGTGAAAATAATCACTAGTTGCGATTGACTTGCAATTGCAAGAGGCATAGGAGCCGCCTTCAACATGTGAGTGAAGGAGCAAATTCGTGACGGGCAGGAACGTGGCAACCATTTCAATCATTCTCGCAGGGCTCGCGCTCGCATCGGGCGCAAGAGCTGAAGACTATCGCGACGAGATTGTCGTCGAGGGCAGAACGCTTTCGCTCGATAAGCTGAATGCAGTGAAGACCCCGACCCCGATCATCGATATTCCGCAAAGCCTCTCGATCATTTCCGAAGAACAGATTGCCGATCAGGCCTTCACCAGCATTGGCGACATCCTTCGCTACACGCCGGGTCTTTCCGTCAGCCAGGGCGAAG
>JAWKVJ010000023.1:0-54316 GCA_041398085.1 Parvularculaceae bacterium | reverse complement strand
CAAGCTTAATGCCGACCGCAATGAGTTCAACATTTTCAAGCGACTTAAGTCCGCGGGTAAATCCGACAATGCCGAGCGTTACGATAACAATCGTCGCAATAATTTCAGTCCAGAGCGGATCGACAATCCCCGCCCCTTTCAACACGAAAGCGGCGAAGAGGTTGAGGTAATAAGCGACCGAAATGAAATAAGCGAAGGCCAGTGAAAAATGAGATGCGAGGTTTAATCCCGAAAGCGTTCCGGTCGGATGATCAGCGAGCGCCGGCTCGACGTGACGAATGTTGAATCTGACCGCCGCGCCGAATAGATACGCAAGCGCGCAAAGGCCCGCCATTGCAAGAAATGCAAAATCGCCCGCGACATGCCCGAGTATAGGGCCGGCGACGAGAAAGCCGGACCCAATAATCGACGCGAGCGGCGTTACGGTCGCCCGCCAGCTTTTCGAATGCAGCCTTTTCGGGCCAAGGGTGACGAAACCCAAAGCCAAAGCCGCGGCGATGATAATGACATTAATCAAAAATGCGGCGCCGCCTTATCGCTGAAAATCATAAAAGGGGCCCATGCCGAGAAGCTCGGTCAGCGCGTCCATTGCGGCGAGGCTTTCCTCCATAAACGCCGGATCGAAGAGATCGTCTGGCGAAAGCCGGTCGCGATAATGCTTGCCCACCCAATCCTCAAGCGCTGTAACCTTTGCGTCGTCAAGAATGAAATGCTGATTGGCGGCTTTCAGTTCCGCGTCCGACAATATGACGCGCAGGCGCAGGCATGCAGGTCCGCCGCCATTGCGCATCGATTCCCTGACATCCATGTAGATCGCGCGGTTGATCGGATTGTTTTTGGAAACAGTCTCATCGACGAATGATTTGACACACGCGTTTTCCTCGGACTCTTTCGGCAAAACGAGCGCCATTTCCCCGCCCGCAAGCGTCAAAAGCTGCGAGTTGAAAAGATAAGACGTTATTGCGTCTTCAAGACTGACAGAGGATTTCGGCGCCTCGATGATTTCGACAAACGGCGCGGCGGCTCGAATGGCGGCATAAGCGGCGGCGGGATCCTCAAAACTCTGCTCATGCAGAAACAAGGCGGTTCCATTGGCGACGCCGACGACGTCATTGTGGAAGGCGCCGGCATCGAGCGCGGCTTTCGATTGTTGCAGGAAAACAGTCTTCGCGGGATCGAGCTTATGCGCGCGAGCGACCGCTTCGCTCGCGCGCTTTTTTTGCCGTGCCGGGAATTTGTCGCCATCCAATCCATAGACGAAAAGCTGAACGCCTGTGTCGCCATGGTTCTCGGCGAGCCGCCCGTGATTGGCCGCGCCTTCATCCCCGAAATGAACGCCGCCCGGCAGTGGCGGATGATGCGTGAAATATTGCGCGTCGGCGAAAATATGTTTCAAGGTGCGCGCCGTTCTTGCCGCCTCGATCGAGCGGTGGAAATTGCCGGCAAGATTGGCTGGCGTGAAATGAACCTTGCCGTCCGCCGTGTCGGGCGAAGGCGCAACCGTGCCGGCATTCGCTGTCCACATCGACGAGGCGGCGTAGCAATTAGCGAGAAGTTCGGGCGCCGCCTTCGCGGCTTTCTCGATGATCTGTTTGTCGGTTCCGGAAAATCCGAGCGCGCGCAGCGTTTTCATGTGCGGGCGATCCTGCGGCGGCAGGAAGCCTTGTTTAAGCCCCAGCCCCATGACGGCGCGCATTTTTGCAAGACCTTGCAACGCTGCACCTTTCGGCGAGGAAACCGCGCCCTTGTTTTTCGCCGAGGCGAGATTGCCGAACGAAAGCCCGGCATAATTATGCGTCGGACCGATCAGGCCGTCGAAATTGATTTCTCGGAAACCTGTCATCGCGGTAGTCTAGGATTTGCGAATTTTAGCGCGGCGACAATGCTCCATGCCAGGATGAATGCAACTGAAATGCTGTAAAGATCGACCAAGTGGGAAGCTAGCTCTGGGTTATTCGCAAATGCGACAATCCTGTCCGGCAGACGCAAGACAAATAAGCTGACATTAACAAATATCGCCAAAGTCAGGATAATTGCATACGTGACCACTCCCATTCGCCGGTGCATTCCAAGGCGCGCGGACGCGATAGCTGGAATGATCAAGGCTAATACGAGTCGAATTGGATCGGCCGATATTCCGAGCTGGGAGAACTCTTCAGGGTAGCTGATTGAATAGGTCGAAATTCCGACCGACGCAATTATTCCAGGAACAACAGCGGGAATTCCACGCAATATATCTATTAACATAGGCCGTAACAATGAATTAGAATTTTCCATAATATTTCTCCATTTGACGCGTAAACTATTTCACCCCCACCTGGCCTTCCGGCATTGGAAGAAGCTTGTCGCCTTCCATTGAGGCGACGGGGTAAGCGCAATAATCAGCCGCGTAGTAGGCGGCGGGCCGGTGATTGCCGGAATTGCCGACGCCGCCGAAGGGGGCGGCGGACGAGGCGCCCGTCGTCTGGCGGTTCCAGTTGACAATGCCGGCGCGCGAGAGCGCTAAAAATGCCTCCCATTTTTTCGGGTCGTCGGAAAGAAGCCCGGCGGATAGACCAAAGCTTGTCGCATTGGCGCGATCGATCGCCGCGTCGAAATCTTTCTCGCGATAAACGGCGAGCATCGGCCCGAAATGCTCCTCATCCGGAATGGCGCTCGCGCGCGTCAGATCGATAATGCCGGGCGACACGAAGGCCGAGCCTTCGTCCTGCACGGACAGGGCGCGGATGACCTCTCCGCCCTGCTCGGCGCGATAGTCGAATGCGCGCTCCAATCCTTCGGCGGCCTTTGTCGAAATAACCGGTCCCATAAAGGGTTGCGGGTCAGCGAACGGTTCGTCAACGAGTAAGCGATCGCGCAGCTTTGCAAGCGCATCGATAAATTTGTCGCCCGCCGCGCCTTCTGGAACAATCAGGCGCCGCGCGCAGGTGCAGCGCTGCCCGCTCGTTAAAAACGCGGATTGAATGACCGTCCAGGCGGCGGCTTCAATATCATCGGTATCCCACCAGATGAGCGGATTATTACCGCCAAGTTCGAGCGCAACGATAACGTCCAGACGGTCAGCGAATTTCTTGTGAATGGCGAGGCCGGTTTTATAGCCGCCTGTGAACAAAACGCCTGCGAGTCCCTCAACGTCTAGAAGCGCTTCGCCGGTATCGCGCGCGCCATGGACGAGATTGAGAACGCCTTTGGGCAATCCCGCCTCTTCAAACGCGCGCGCCAAAAAGGCGCCCGGCGCCGGGGCGAGCTCAGAGGGTTTGAAGACAACCGTGTTGCCCGCAAGGAGCGCCGGCACGATATGACCGTTCGGCAAATGCGCCGGGAAGTTGAACGGACCGAGCACGGCCATGACGCCATGCGGCTTGTGACGAAGCACAGCGCTGCTGGCGCCAATCTGGGTCGTCTTCTCGCCAGTTCTTTCGCGATAGGCATGCAGCGAAATATCGACCTTGCCGGCGACGGCGGCGGCTTCCGTTTTCGTCTCCCAAAACGGCTTGCCGGTGTCTTCTGAAATGATGCGCGCCAGATCTTCCTGATCGCGCTGGACGATATCGCGAAAACGCTCAAGAATTTTGACGCGATCTTCAAGCGGCATCATCGCCCAACGATCAAACGCGGCGTGCGCCGCGCCCGCCGCCTCGTTAACGTTTTCGCGCGTAGCCGCCGCCGCCTCAAAAACCTTGACGCCGTTTGACGGATTAATCGACGCAAACGCCGCACCGCGCCCCTCGCGCCATTCGCCATTGATGAAATTCTTGTTCATTGCTGTTCGTCTTCCGGTTCGTTCGCCGGGCGGGTCAGGTAATAACCGCCGCCAATCATTAAAATCGCCGCCGCCATCAGTTTGCCGCCGAGAATATTCGCCTCAGCCATCAAATTGCGGTTCATTTCCGCAAACTCGCTCGGAGCTAAAATAAAGCCTTGCGCTTGCTCGAGGAGCGAGTGCACGACCGGTTTTGCGGCAAGCAAAAGCACGGCCGGCAAACCGGTAAGGCAACCGCAGACAATCATGAAAACGCCCAGAAATTTCATGCCGCCAACTCCGTTGTCCGTGGCTCGCGTTCAGCCGGCCATCACCACGCGGCTGACCGCACCATGTCGCCTTCTTTAACGCCAAGCGCTTTCGCCGTCGGTTTTGAAATGGTGACATTCTTGCCGTCAACGCGCGCGCGGGCCTTGACGCAGCGAAAACTCGATACGGCCCCGGCCGCCATTAGTGTTTCCGGCTCGTCGCGGACATCATGAAATCCGGCGACGCGATATGCGCGGCTGTCGTGAATGGTCTGGATCTTGTCCGTCTTGGCGTCAACGAGCGGGCCGCCGTCGAAAATATCGATATAGGCGTGCCATTCGAACCCTTCCTTGAGCAACATGCGATAGGCGGCTTCGGCGCTCTTATGCGGCTTGCCGATGCAGGCGCGCGCCTTTTCGCTTAAAAAAGCGGTGTAAACGGGATGGCGCGGCATCAGATCCTGGATGAATTGATTGCCGCTTGCCGCATTGTGAAGGTCGGCCTTTTCAAAATCCATTTCGAAAAAGCGTTTGCCGACACTGTCCCAGAAGGGCTGCTCGCCTTTCGGCCCGCGCCAGCCGCGAAGCTCGGCGCATATGCGCTCGCCAATAATTTCAGGCTTCTGGGCGATGAAAAGATAGCGCGCCCGCGACAGCAGTTTCCCCCATCCGCCGCCGCGTGCAGCATGCGAAACGAACAACATGCCAACCTCAGCGCTGCCGGTGAAATCATGCGTCGGCATCAGGACTGTGCGCCGCGTCGTTCGTTCAAGCTCCGCCGAATAATGGACTTCGTCGATCAGCTTGTAATTGATGAATCCCTGTTTGACGCCGATCGCTGCAAAAACGCCAGTCGTTCCTAAAAGTTCGCCGTCGCGCTCTAGCACCATCATGTAGACTTCGTCGCCCGGCGCCGTTGCACGCTTTTCAAAACTGCCGACCGCTTTTGCAATGCGCGCGCGCAACGCATCGTCATTATCCGGCAAATTTGTCATGCCGCCGCCAGTCGTGCGCGCAAATTCGCGAAGCTGTTTGAAGTCGCCTGATCGCACCGGACGAATGAAGGGAACGCTCATATTTTTATCTTGCTTCTATTGAGGGTTCAAAACGCCCAGGATTGGGAATGTCGCCCGCCGCGATGCGCATTAACAGCGCGGCGGAGAGTTTCGCGCGTTCTTCAAGACTGTCGAGGCGGACATATTCATCCGCACTGTGAATTGCGCCGCCCCTGACGCCGAGCGTATCGATAACGGGAATGCCGGTCGCTGCTATGTTATTCCCGTCGCAGACGCCGCCTGTCGACTTCCAATCAATATCGATGCCAAGCTCTGCGCCAATTGCTTTCAGCGCGTCGAAGAATGCTTTCAGTTGCGGCGTCATCGGCTTTGGCGGCCGGGCGAACCCGCCGTGAAGTTCGGCGTTAAAACCGTCGCGGGCATTGATCGACGCGGTTAGGTCCGAAGCAGCGTTGGAGACATAATCCGCATCGACCAACTCCTCAACGCGCGCGTTAAACCGAACCACCGCGCGATCAGGCACGACATTATTCGGACCCCCGCCATCGATTTTTGCGACATTGATTGTAAGGCCCTCGCGCGCGCCGGAAAGCACGCTGATTTTGGCGGCGAATTCAGCGGCCGCGACGACAGCGTTCCGGCCAAGATGGTGTTCGCGGCCCGCATGGGCGGCGCGCCCCTTGATAATGGCCGAGTAATTGCCGCTTCCCTTTCGCGCGCCGGCAAGTTTTCCATCGGGCATTGCCGGCTCATAAACGCACGCGAATTGCGCGCGCTTTGCCGCGGCGGAGAGAATCGCCGCGGACCCGGGCGAGCCGATCTCTTCATCGGCATTGATAATAATTTCATATCCGACCCGGTCAGCGAAACGCGACTGCTCAATCGCCTTCAAGGCGTAAAGCATTGCAAGGAGACCGCCCTTCATGTCCGCGCCGCCCGGCGCATTCATCGTGTCATTGTCAAGCATGCGATGGGTCTGGAAGGCGTGATCAACCGGAAAAACGGTGTCCATATGGCCGGCGAGAAGCACACGGATCGCTGCTTGCGGACGTTTGACGATACGCAGACAATCCCCGATTTCGCGCGTAACAACGCCTCCTTCCGACGTCACGACTGTCTCGCCGCTGGCCGGGACCGTTTCAACATCGCCGCCAAGTTCAGAAAACGCTTCGGCCAGAAGCGCGCGCTGGCGGGCGAGCCCGTCAAGATTGCGGCTTCCTGTGTTTATCGAGCACCACTCAATGAGGCTCGCCGTCATCTCCTGACGCTTGCCGTCAAGAAACGCCAAGTCCTTTGAAATGTCTGTTTTTCCGGCCATTTGCCGGATTGTCTAGCCGCCGCCGAGCCCCCCTGCAAGCGGCGTCAAAACAGCATGGGGGGACTAGTCCCACATGTTTTGCGCTTCTGCCCGCGTGCGCCATTGCCTCGATAAATCAAACCTTTTTATAGTCCGCCGCTCGATTGGCTGGTCTATTTTCCACAAGGGTCTGATGCCTTTATTCACCAAGTTCCTGCTCGGCTGGACCGATCTTTCTCGCCGTGCAGGCTGGGTCGTTGTCATATCGTTTCTGGCCGCCGGCCTCCTCGCGGGATGGTTCGCCGCCACGCATTTGAAAGTAAACACCGACACGAGCGCTATGCTCGACCAGTCGCTGCCGTCGCAAATCCGAAGCCATGCCCTGCAAGCAGCGTTTCCACAGATCAAGAATGACATCATCGTTGTCGCCAAGGCGCCGACAATGGATGAGGCGGACGCCTTTGCGCGCAAGCTTCGCAGCCGCGCGCTCGCAAAGCCTGACATATTCGCCGGGGTTTTCTCGCCGGAAGTCGATCCGTTTTTTGAGAAGAACGGGCTTTTATACCTTTCAACTGAAGAGCTGACGACGCGCCTTGCGCAAATGTCGAAAGCGTCAAGCCTTATTGAAACGCTCGTAAAGGCGCCGACCATCGGCCAATTCTTCGCTGCGCTCGCCGACAATGACGCGCTTGCCGAAAGGTCCGACCTTGGCCGCGAAACCCTCGCCAATATCTACGCCGAGTTGACCAAGGTCGTGGAGGCCAGCAAAGAAGGAAAAACGCGCCCCTTTGCATGGACCGATGCAATTGCCGGCGACGACGCGCCATCGGGCGGTTATCAACGTCTCATATTCATTGCGCCGCGGCTTGATTATTCCCGCCTGCAGCCGGCGAAACCGGCGATCACAGAATTGAAATCCGAGATTACCGCGATTGAAGCCGAAATGGGCGGGCGCGCAAATGCAGTTCTCACCGGCGATCCAGCATTGCGGGCGGACGAGCTTTCCTCAGTCGCGAACGGGATCGAGATATCCTTCCTTATATCATTCATCGCCGTCGGAATCTTGTTGTTACTCTGCTACCGCTCGATTTCCTACGCGCTGATTACGCTTGTCGGTCTTGTCCTCTCCATCATTTTTACGGGCGCTTTCGCAGCCATGGCGATTGGCGAACTGAACCTCGTTTCGGTTGCCTTCACGGTTCTGCTCGTTGGGCTTGGCATCGATTACGCCATTCACCTTCTCCTTCATGTTCAGGAACATCGACGCAATGGCGACGCGCTCGGCTCAGCGATCAAGAACGCCATGCAGGAAGTCGGCCCGGGTCTCGTACTTGCTTCAATCACAACAACCCTTGGCTTTTTCGCATTCATTCCAACCGAATTTCGAGGCATCGCTCAACTCGGCATCATCGCCGGCATGGGCGTTATCATCGCCCTTATCGTCACGCTTTCGTTTCTTCCCGCCGCGCTCAGCGTCATTACGCGCAATAAGGGCGCAAGCGATCGACATCTCGATCCTTTACCGGCGCGCAAAGCCAATCCGGCGATAGCAAATTCGATCGCGCTGGTTACCGTGCTGCTTGGCGCCGTAGCGCTCCTTGCCCTTCCCAAAGCGCGCTTCGATGCGAACCCGATGTCTCTTAGGAATCCCAAGGCGCCATCGGTAATCGGCTTCAACGACCTGTTCGCAAATCCCGAGACAGTTCCCTACCGCCTTACCCTCCTTGAATCCAATGAGACGGCGGCGCGCGAGGCGGCGGCGCGCGCCAAGAAAATAGAAACGGTCAAGGGAACGCGCACGCTGTTGAATTTTGTTCCGGCCGATGTCGATGAGAAACTTGATCTTATCAGTTTCGGCGCCGGCTCGCTCGCCTTTGCGCTCGACGCCCCGGAGAACTTGTCAACCGCCCCAAGCGCTACAGACGGCGCCCGTAAACTGATCGACCGGCTGAATAGCGCTTATGAAACCGGCTCGCCGGCGCGAAAGCTTTCTGACGCGCTATCCACTATTGTGGACGACCAAAACGGGCTTGAACGTCTGCAACAGAACATTTTCGAATATTGGCCGGCGCTCGTCGAGCGCTTGAAACTCCAGCTACAGGCCGAGCCGGTAACGCTCAACGATTTGCCGCCCGCCCTTACTGCACGATACCGGTCAGAAAGCGGTGAATGGCGTGTTGACATTGTTCCGAAGGAGGATGTGCGCGACCCTAAGAAGCTAACTCAATTCGTAAACTCGATTGAGGCAGTGTTTCCGGAGGTCACTGGCGGGGCGATCACTACAGAAAAAGCCGGTCGGGTTATCGCTAAATCAATGCTGGAAGCGTCAAGCCTAGCGCTCGCAGCTATCGCCGTATTCCTGCTCATTCTTCTGCGCCGCATCGACGATGTGATACTGATGCTTTTTCCTTTGGGGCTCGCCGCTGTCCTCACAACAGCGGCCGGGGTCATTTTCAATATTCCGTTCAACTACGCCAATGTCATCGTTCTGCCGCTCCTGATGGGCATCGGCGTCGATAGCGGCATACATTATGTCCTCCATCGCAGACAGGTCGAGACGGGAATCAGCGGCAATGACCGCTCGACGCCACGGGCGATTTTCTTTGCGGCGTTAACGACGATTGCCTCGTTCGGAAGCCGTACGCTTTCCAAGCACCGCGGCACGGCCAGCATGGGCGAGCTATTGTCGATTGCGATTGGCTTTACGCTCATCTGCACGCTCATTGTGCTCCCTGTCGCCTTCCGGCTCGTAAAACGCCGCCTTGAAGAGGGATGAGACAGTTCACGATAATTTGCGGGGCAATTGCGCCAATCTTGCCGCAATTGCCCCCTATCTCCGCCACGTAGCCACGCCGTTCGATGAGGATTGATCGATGAAAAAGACCTTTTTCGCCCTTGCCGCCGGCGCGGCAGCCTTGAGCGCCAGCTATGCCTATGCCGAACCGGCGCCAGCGGCCGCTGCGCCTGCAGCTAGTGTGGAAGGCGAGACCGATATCGTCGCGGACGCCGTCGCCTTCGCAAAGGATTTGACCGCGAAAGCTACTGCGGCCCTCACCTCTGACAAGGCCAAAGCGGACCAGCTCGCCGAATTCCAGGAAGTGCTCAATCAGGGTCTCGCGCTCGACGTCATTGGCCGCTTCATGCTGGGCGACGTCAGAAAGTCGATGAATGAGGAACAAATCAAGCGTTACGACGGCGCCTTCCCGCCCTATCTGACAAAGCTATACGCGGATCAATTCGCCGATATCGTCGGCAAGCCGCTCGAAGTCGTCGACTCCAAGCAGATCACGCCGCGCGACGTTATCGTGCGCACGCGCTTTGATCGCAACGACGGACCGCCGATCAATGTTGACTGGCGTGTCAGAAAGCTTTCCGCAGGCGGAGAAAAAGCGATCGACATCATTGTTTCAGGCGTGTCGATCATGCTCGTTAAGCGAGAAGAATTCGCATCCTTTATCAAGCAGAACGGCGTTGACGCGCTCATTGATAGAATTGAGGCTGAAGGCTCCACCGGGTAAATCAGCGTTCGCCTTCGCCGACATGCGATTTGGCTGGCGCATGGCACGCTCGTCTCAATGGATACGATGAATTTTGGTAGGCGGCTTGGCCTCGTCACGTTCCATCGCTCGCCAGAAGGGACGCATCTTTCTCACGAACAGCATTGCCGCGGCGACGGGCGGGACAAGAAAAAGAATTCGCAGCGGGGCCTCAAATGAAGGCGCGCGGCCTAAAGCTGCGAGCAACGCCAAACCTGCGATGAATGCTGAAACGACAAACGGCCAGCCGACGCGTTGCTTGCGATTTTCAAGGAACCTGAAAAGCGGAATACCTATCACCGCCGACACGGCGAAACCGGCCAAAAAGAAAACGCAGGCGAAAGCAATCGCTTGATAGACAGCAAACCCCGTATTTCCAATCGTAATGCGGCCGCTGACAATAAGAGCGCCGATGTTCAATACGAAATGCGCAAGACAAGAAAACCCGGCAACGGTCAGTACTGAGACAATCAGCTTTTCAAATACAATATTGGCCCGGATTTGCGCGACAAGATCATCTTCGCGCTTATCTGCCGGCGAAGGCCAAAGCATATGGGGCATCAAGTTCACGCGTGCTTCGCCCTCTCTCTTCGCATGGTTTTACGAGTATGTTATAGTGGTGAAGTAACATGAGATCGACACCTCTCCGGCACCGATGAGGCTATAATCCACCCGCAGCTTACAGTCACGCTGAGCCCACCATACATGGCTGCGCTTGCGCACTTTATTGCACATCACTTTTCGTATCGGCTCCCGGAGGAGCAAATAGATGCGGTGAAGATTTAGCGAGTCGGCGCGCGGCGAGGGCGATGCCGCTCATGCTGAGATGGCTGCCGTCGAGGTAAAGAATAGAGTCATTTTCATCGATAATCGGACAAACACTAGTGCAAAGCAGATCGAAGGGATTGACAAGCTTAACATTGCCGCCGAGACGTTTCTCAAGGCGCAACGCCTTTTCGCGACGCGACCTGACTAGTAGCGACTGCGCAAGTCGGTTGGCGGAGGCAGGAGAGACCGCTTTAGAGACTATAGTCGGCGCAGTTTCAGCAAAGCGTGGGCGATAGCCTAACAAGACAACATCCAGTCCGCGCATCCTAGCCCATACGATCAGATTATCGATGATCGCATCCTCATACTTGCTGCGCCAATCCGCCGCAAAGACCACGCCGTCAAATCGGCCGCTTGCGGCGAGCTGAAATGCTTTCTTGTATGACTCAGCGCAACGCGCAGGGGCTCTTTCGACTGGCGTCTCTTGAGGTTGACGCAACAAGCAACCGGGCGCCGTAAACTGTCCAAAATAGATGTCAGGATATGCGCGCCTCAAAATGATGTAGCTGTCAGCGCCGTAGCTGTCACCGATGACCAGATAGGCGCGTTTGCCGGGCGGCGGCGTAGCGCACCGTTTTACATCAAAGTCTGCTGGGGAAATCTTCTCCCCGATATTGCAATAGCCTTCGCGTACCTGCTTCAACCGCTGATTCCAGAGCGGATGCACGGTTTCCGCGATCTTGCGCATTTGCGGCGGCACGCGCGACGGGATTCCAAGCAGCCCCCATATATGAGCACCGGTTACGAGACAAACGATCATGAGCCCAGCCGTGGCGGAAAGCCTGCGGCCGGCGCCTGAAGCCGAGACCCTCCCCGTGATCCGCAACGGCTTTTCGACCGCAACGTGAAGTCCAGCGCCAGCAAGAATAGGGAAAACAAGAGCAAGGACGCTTTCGAGCGTTGAAAAATGAACGTTGCCCGCCATTCTCCAAAACACAATGAGTGGCCAGTGCACGAGATAAATCGAATAAGAACGCCGACCAACCCACACGAACGGCGCTGAAGCGAACACTGCACGGATCGTCTTTGCCTCGGCCGACCAGATGAACGCCGCGGCGGCGACCGCTGGAGCGACAGCGTTAAGCCAGAGATTCTGAATGTCCCCACTTGCCGTAAGGGCGAGCACGACGATAGCGATTGCAGAAATCCAGCCGACAATGTCGCGGCGTCTTTCCGCTCGCAGCCGTAAGCCGAGCGCGACGAGTCCTCCCAGGGCGAACTGATAGACCCGAAATGGCGTGAGGAAGAAAACGGCGCTTGAACCCTCACGAATGAAATGTAGCGCCGCCGCAAGCGAGACCAGTCCCATCACTAAAAGGCCGAGAGACGCTGCTTTGATACGGCCAAACTGATAAAAGGTGAAAATGATCAACGGCCAAAAGAGATAGAATTGTTCTTCGACACCTAACGACCAAGTATGCAAGAGTGGTTTCGTATGTGCGGACTGATCAAAATATCCTGACTCGAGCCAGAAAAAGACATTCGAAACGGACAGCGACGCATAAAGACCAACACGGCCAAGGCGCGCAAAATCATCGGGCGACAAGATAAAAAGGCCTGCCGTGAATGTCGCCAGAACTGTCACAAATAAAGCAGGAGAAAGGCGGGCGATACGCCTCGAATAGAAGGAGGAAAACGACCAGCTTCCATTGATGAGCTGTCGTTCAATATTTCGCGTGATCAGAAATCCGGAAATGACGAAAAAGACGTCTACGCCGATGAACCCGCCCTGAAAAGACTTAAATCCGGCATGGAATAGTAAAACCAGAAATACGGCGACAGCGCGCAATCCGTCGAGCGAGTGAACATACCCGCCAAGAGCGTCCGCCCGATCGGCGCTTTCATTCCGCATCGTGCTGTCCCCCGCAGTAAGAGCCCAATACTATTCAGCTGCAAGTTTTGACGCAGTCATCATTGCATTGGCGCATTCCGCCATTGTTTTGGAGGCGCGCGCGATGGGGTTTGTCATGTAAAAATTCTTCACCGGAGAGATGAACGGATCGCTTGATATGGCACCGGGAGCGCCGACATTCGACAAATCCAGCGACGCGCCTTCTTCGGGTCCCTTGTCGATACGGCCGAGCGAAGGGGCATCGGCGATCATCGCCTGCCGTAGCGCGAATAAGTCGTCATAAGGAAGCGTCTTGCCAATGCGATCGGAAAGCGCGCGCATGATCGCCCAATCCTCTCGCGCATCGCCAAACGGAAAATGAGCGCGCGATCCCATTTGCGCGCGGCCTTCCATATTCACATAGACGCCGCCCTGCTCGACATAGGACGCCGCCGGAAAAATAACGTCGGCATGATGCGCGCCGGCGTCGCCGTGATGGCCCTGATAAACAACAAAGGCGTTTTTCAACTTTGAGGCGTCAAATTCGTCACATCCAAGATTGTAAACAAATTCGATTTCGCCATTTTCTGCGCCTTCAACGATGCCGGCGAAGTCGCGTCCCCCCTTGCCCGGCAGGAATTTCAGGTCGAGGGCCCCAACACGGCCGGCGGCGAGGTGAAGAATGTTCCAGCCGTTCCAGTCTTCGCGAACGACGCCCGCCTCGCGCGCAAGCCCGGCGATTTCGGCAAGAACAGCAGCGCCGTCGCGGCGCGCAATCGCACCCATGCCGACGATGATCATCGCCCGCTCGGCGCCTTTCAGGAACGCGCCCGCCTTGGCGAGGCTCGCCGGCCCGTCGCCAAGATGATCATAGGAATACGTGAGGTCAGGTTTTTCGCCGACCATGCCGATGCGGATCGAAAGATCGTTGATCCACGCCTTGCGGATGCGCGCA
The DNA here is from genome assembly GCA_041398085.1 of Parvularculaceae bacterium. Lineage (GTDB taxonomy): Bacteria > Pseudomonadota > Alphaproteobacteria > Caulobacterales > Parvularculaceae > Amphiplicatus. Next base: position 40,842 of record JAWKVJ010000023.1, on the reverse strand, counting down.
TTGACGAGAGGCGCCTCAATGCGCGGATTGGCGCCAATGAGCAGGATTGCGTCGGCTTTTTCTATCCCGGCTATACCACTGTTGAACAGATAAGTTTCGCGCTCGCCGCCGAGCGGCGCGCCGTCCTGACGGCAATCCATATGCGGCGAACCGATTGCGGTCATCAGGTCTTTCATCGCTTTTACCGCTTCGGCCGAAACAAGGTCGCCGGCGATTGCGGCAACATGCTCAGGCTTTGCGTCGCGAAGCCGTTCCGCAACAGCGGCGAACGCCTCGTCCCAGCTCGCCGGCTGGAGCTTGCCGTCCTTGCGCATATAGGGCTTGTCGAGGCGCTGGCGCTTTAACCCGTCCCAGACAAAGCGCGTTTTGTCGGAAATCCACTCTTCATTGATGTCTTCATGAAGCCGCGGGAGGATGCGCAGAATTTCACGGCCGCGCGCATCAACGCGAATGTTCGAGCCAACCGCGTCCATAACGTCGATCGTCTCGGTCTTGGTCAGCTCCCAGGGGCGCGCCTCGAACGCGTAAGGCCGCGAGGTCAAGGCGCCCACCGGACAGACATCAATGAGGTTGCCGGTTAATTCGCTGGCGATCGTCTTTTCAAGATAAGTCGTGATCTCTGCATTCTCACCGCGATTGACGAGACCGAGATCATCGACCCCTGCGATCTCGGTGGCAAAGCGAACGCAGCGCGTGCATTGTATGCAACGCGTCATCACCGTCTTGATGAGCGGGCCCATATATTTTTCTTCGACCGCGCGCTTGTTTTCCCTGTAGCGCGAACCGTCGCGGCCATAAGCGACAGCCTGATCCTGCAGGTCGCATTCGCCGCCCTGGTCGCAGATCGGGCAATCGAGCGGGTGATTAATGAGGAGAAACTCCATCACCCCTTCACGGGCTTTCTTCACCATCGGCGTATTGGTGAAGAGTTCAGGCGGTTCGCCACTCGGTCCGCCACGGAGGTCGCGGACATTCTGGGCGCAGGATGCGACAGGCTTCGGCGGACCGCCTTTCACCTCAATGAGGCACATGCGGCAATTACCGGCGACCGACAGCCGCTCGTGATAGCAAAAGCGGGGGATCTCCTCGCCGGCGGCCTCGCAGGCCTGAAGCAATGTCAGGCCAGATGCGACCTCGATCTCTTGGCCGTTCACTTTGATCGTTCTGAGGTCGGACATGGAAACGCTCTTCTAGGCTCGCCGGCAGGGCGGAATGGCCGCCTTCCTAGCCGGATTTAACGAGGCTTTCCAGCGCCAGAGGCGATCCGCGGCGGAGCCGGCAAATGGCCGCAGCCAAGGCCGCGTGTGACGGAGCATGCGTGTCGCAGTACGGGAGGGATCAACGCTCTTCCAGCACCATGATCCACTCAGGATCAGCATGGTCTCCGACCATATAGAAATAGTCGCAGAGCTTTTTGAAGCCGTGGCGTTGATAGAGCTTCTGGGCAGGAAAATTCTCGGCGTAGACGCTGAGATAGACGTGTTCAAAGCGCGCCCTCAGGAAATCCATCGCAATCTGCAGCATCGACGCGCCAAGGCCCGTCCCCTGCGCGCTTTTTACAAGATAAAGCCGCGCCAGTTCGCCGGCGCTTCTCTCTTAGGCATATCCGGGACTGGCAGCGAACACGGGCCCGCAACAGCGTAGCCCACCGCCTTCCTGCTTCATCTTCGGCAATCCAGACGCCGCAATTCTCATCTGAAAGCAGTTCGCGATAGACGCCAATCGCATGCGATTTTTCGAGGAACTTGCGAAGATTTTCCGCCGAATAGAGATGACCGAAGGTCGCCGTGAACGTCTCTGCGCCAATGCGGGAAAGCAATTCCGCATCCGCCGCCGTCGCAGCGCGAATTTTTGTCATATCAACCTCGCGCTATCTGAACAAAACAAAACGCCGCCGCGGCGGGCTCAAGATAATTGCGCAGGACGCAAATTTCGAGAGCGCGCTCAAACGGCGGCGTTTGACAGGCGTGTCGCTTAGATCGACTCTTTAAGGTCTTTCGCCGGACGGAAGGCGATCTTTTTCGAAGCCTTGATCTTGATGGCTTCACCGGTCGCCGGGTTACGGCCCATGCGCGCCGGACGATGACGGACCTGGAGAATGCCAAGGCCGGAAATGCGCATCTTCTGGCCTTTCTTCAAATTCTTGCCGATAAGCGCAACGAAGTCATTGAGCATGCCTTCCATGTCCTTCTTTGAGGTATCATGGGCGGCGGCGAGATCAGCCGCCATATGCTTCAATGTCACGACGGCTGGCGCCTTCTTGGCGGCTGTCTTTTTCACAGCCTTCTTGGCCGGGGCCTTTCTGGCTGGCGCCTTCTTGGCGGCTTTTTTTGCGGGAGCTTTTCTAGCAGGGGCTTTCTTCGCAGCTTTTCTTGCGGGAGGCATCGTTGTTTTCCTTTTTGATGCGGGTGTTACGAAAGTGCGCGTAGAATCACGAGATTCGCGCCAACGCAAATAGTTTGTGACGCGCGAAGGCGTAAAAACGCCTGAAAAATAGGCAATTCTTGGCATCGTGATGCGAAAAAGACCCGAAAACAGGGGAAAAGTCAGCCTTCATCGGCGAAACGCCGCGAAGAATCGGCCAATGATTTTTTTGAGATCCAGTAAGAAAAGGCCTGTTTTTAGGCCTAAAAACGAATCACTGCGTTCGATTTGAGCGCGGTGATCAGACATGGAATTAAAATCGGGCTTATTCCGCAGCGGCCATTGCGCCGCTCTGGACGACATGCGGGCGGTCCGATCGATAGGAATTGATGCGCTCTTCGATTTCGCCGCGGAAATGACGAATGAGCCCCTGCACCGGCCAGGCGGCGGCGTCGCCAAGCGCGCAGATCGTGTGGCCTTCGACCTGGCCCGCAACATCGAGAAGCTTGTCAATCTCGCGCATTTCGGCGTCGCCATCGGCCATGCGTTCCAGCACGCGCCACATCCAACCGGTGCCTTCCCGGCATGGCGTGCACTGGCCGCAGCTTTCATGCTTGTAGAAATAGGAAATGCGCGAAATCGCGCGCACGACATCGGTCGACTGATCCATGACGATTACTGCGGCGGTGCCAAGTCCCGACTTGACGTCGCGCAGCGCATCGAAATCCATCAACACGTCATCGCAGATTTGCTTTGGAAGCAACGGCACGGACGAGCCGCCCGGAATGACAGCTTTCAGATTTTCCCAGCCGCCTCTGACGCCGCCCGCATGTTTTTCGATGAGATCGCGAAGCGGGATCGACATCGTCTCTTCTACATTGCACGGGCGATTGACATGCCCTGAAATGCAGAAAACTTTTGTTCCCGCATTATTGTCGCGGCCGAACCCTTTGAACCACGCAGCGCCGCGCCGGATAATGGTCGGCGCGGCCGCAATCGATTCAACATTGTTGACCGTCGTCGGGCAGCCATAAAGCCCCGCCCCTGCGGGAAATGGCGGCTTCAGGCGCGGTTGGCCTTTCTTGCCCTCAAGGCTTTCAAGAAGCGCTGTTTCCTCGCCGCAAATATACGCCCCGGCGCCATGATGGAGATAAAGGTCGAATTTATAGCCCGAACCGCAAGCGTTGTCGCCAATAAGGCCTGCCGCATAGGCTTCATCGACCGCCCTTTGCAACGCAATACGCTCATCGACGTATTCGCCGCGGAGATAAATGTAACAGGCGTTCGCCTTCATCGCGAAAGACGCGACAAGGCATCCTTCGATCAACAAATGCGGATCGTGACGCATGATGTCGCGATCCTTGCAAGTGCCGGGCTCCGATTCATCCGCATTGACGACGAGATAATGCGGGCGGTCTTTCATTTCCTTCGGCATGAACGACCATTTGAGGCCGGTCGGAAAACCGGCGCCGCCGCGCCCGCGCAATCCTGAATCCTTCACCTGGCTGATGATCCAGTCAGGACCCATCGCAAGGATATCTTTTGTCGCGTTCCACGCGCCCCGCTTCTTCGCGGCGTCAAGACCCGAATCGTGAAGCCCGTAAAGATTGGTGAAAATGCGGTCTTTGTCTTGCAGAAACATTATTTACTCCGCCGGCGCTTTCGGCGCTGAATTGGGCAGTTCCATTATCGGCGCGGCGCGGCTGCCGTCATAGAGCGATGCGTCGAGCAGCGTCGTGTTGGCGCCGGCCGGATCCGACGAATGACGGTCTGGATGCGCGGTGCCGATTTTCACTTTCTCGCCGCGTTTCATCTTGGCGATCATGTCTTCGAGGATTTCAGGCGTCAGGTCCTCGTAATAATGATCGCCTTCTTTTGTCGAAATCTGCACCATTGGCGCGTTGACGCAGGCGCCAAGGCATTCAACTTCAGCCCAGGAAAACTTGCCGTCGCCGCTCACATGATGTTGCTCGCCGATGTGACGCTCGCAGACCGCGTTCAGCTCCTTCGAGCCGCGCAACATGCAAGGCGTCGTGCCGCAGACCTGAATGAAAAATTCACCGGCAGGCGCGAGATTGAACATCGAATAGAAGGTCGCGACCTCATAGACGCGGATGTAAGGCATGGAGAGTTCGCGCGCGATCTCCTCCATCATCGGGATCGACACCCAGCCTTCCTGTTTCTGGCCGCGCCATAGAAACGGGATGACGCAAGAGGCTTGCCGGCCTTCCGGATATTTCATGCGCTGCGCGTCGCACCACGCCTTGTTGTCAGGCGTCCATGCGAATGATGCGGGCTGGTCTTTTGCGGGTTTGCGGGAGGCCATGACTAATTCCTATTCCGCCGGCGTCGTTTTTGCGCTGAGCTTGTCGAGTTGTTTTTGTGAAATCTCTATATTCCTGCGCAAAAGCGCGCGTCGGTAAGCTTTGACCTGCGGCCCAAGAAACGGCAGGCGGCCAATAAGACCTCGGCGCAAGGCGATCATGATCGCCAGCACCGAAAAGCCGGAACCGGCGGCATATTGCGGCGGCAGGTGTGTTTCGGTGAGATAAATCCTCAAGGGCACGATAACGAAACCGATGACGGCGCCAAACAACGCGCCATAGATCGCCGCGCCAAGATGCACATGCCAGAGCGCGGCGTCGCAATGGCGCTCCTTGATGTTGATCATTGAATTCAGGACGAATAGCACCATGACGATCACCGCGACCGTCGCTTCAACAAAATAATTCGCACTGAGCTCCGCCTGGCTCATCTCAAAGCCCCGGAACCGATTGTTTCATCGACAGGCGCATATCTTTCGCGCCTTCGGCCGAGCACTGGTAACGCAGCTTCGAAATATAGTCGGCGACCTTGTCCGACATGCACGCGGCGTCAATCCACTCTTCACGGATATTCGCGGTTGAGCCGTCGGGCATCACATCGAAGACATAGCGGTAATGGTAACCGGCGCGCGTCGATTTCTTCCCTTCCGCCTCGCGCACCGAACGGATGCAGGCGAGATCGAGCGGCGGGCGAACTTCAGTGAAGTTCAGCGGCAGGGCCGATTCCGGCAACGCGCCTGCGAGGCATTGTTGCTTCGTTACGTTCCCAGCCGCTGCGTCCTGCGCATGGGCGAGCGAGGCGCCGAGGGCGAGAGCAGTAGCAAAACCGGCGATGACGCAACGACCGGCCATGGCCTACGCAGCCTCCGCCGTCGGTAGGTCGAACTCCTCATAGCGACGCACGCGCTTTTTGGCGTCTTCGACTTCCTTTTTCGCTCTCGCAAGGAGGTATGCGTTTACACTGCGGCCAATGCCGGGTGCGCGCCTAAGGAGTTCATGGCGTTCAACTGCGGATGCCAACAAAGCCCCAAAGCCCCCGCCAAATGCGGCCGCCAGGCTGCGAGGAATATCTAAGCGTGTCGCGAGGTCAGTCTCAAGCGCAATTGAGATCACCAACATAAATATCGGCGCCCAGACAAACACCGACGTAAAAAATCCACCGCGAAACACCTCTTCGGGCGTCTCGCTAAATTGCTCCAGGTTGCGCAATCGAGCGTATAAGAACGGCGAAACAATCGTCATGCCAATTGCGCCTCCTATCAACACAGATAGGAAGGTCAAAATCATCTGTCTATCTCCCCGAAGACGATGTCGAGCGAACCGATGATCGCCGAGACGTCGGCGAGCATGTGGCCGCGAGCGAGCCAGTCCATGGCTTGGAGATGCGGATAGCCGGGCGCGCGTATCTTGCAGCGATAGGGTTTGTTGGAACCGTCTGAGACGAGATAAACGCCGAATTCGCCTTTTGGCGCCTCGACGGCCGCGTAGACCTCGCCAGCCGGCACGTGAAAGCCTTCGGTATAAAGTTTGAAGTGGTGGATGAGCGCTTCCATCGACTCTTTCATCTTGGCGCGGCGCGGCGGCGCAACCTTGCCGTCCGTCGTCATGACGGGGCCCGGCCCCTCCTCGCGTATTTTCGCGATCGCCTGTTTCATGATCGAGATCGACTGCTTCATCTCCTCGATGCGGACGAGATAACGGTCCCAGCAGTCGCCATGCTTGCCGACCGGAATGTCGAACTCATATTCGGAATAAGTCTCATAAGGCTGCGCACGGCGAAGGTCCCACGCAACGCCCGAGCCGCGCACCATGACGCCCGAAAAACCCCAGGCGAACGCCTCTTCCGCCGAGACGACGCCAATATCGACATTACGCTGCTTGAAGATGCGATTCTCGGTTATCAGCGTTTCAATGTCGTCGAGTTTTTGCGGAAACTGATCGCACCACGCATTGATGTCGTCGATCAGCGCGTCCGGCAAATCCTGATGAACGCCGCCTACGCGGAAATAGGCTGCGTGCATGCGGCTGCCGCTGGCGCGCTCGTAGAACACCATCAGCTTTTCGCGCTCTTCAAATCCCCAGAGCGGCGGAGTCAACGCGCCAACATCCATCGCCTGCGTGGTGACGTTGAGGATATGCGACAGGAGGCGGCCAATTTCGCTGAAGAGAACGCGGATATGCTGCGCGCGGCGCGGAACTTCAACGCCGAGCAGTTTTTCCGCCGCAAGACAGAAGGCGTGCTCCTGATTCATCGGCGCGACGTAATCGAGCCGATCGAAATAAGGGATCGCCTGCAGATAGGTTTTATATTCGATCAGCTTTTCGGTGCCGCGATGCAAGAGCCCGATATGCGGATCGACCCGCTCGACAACTTCGCCGTCAAGCTCGAGCACGAGACGCAATACGCCATGGGCGGCCGGATGCTGCGGACCGAAATTGATAGTGAAATTGCGTTCGCTTGACGCTTCGGACGCGGAATCTTCGGGGGCTATGTAACCGTCAGGCATATTTAGTTTTCCTGCCCGCCCGCAAACGCCGCAATGACTTCTTGACCAGTCATTTTCTTTGTCTTGTTTGCAAATTCGTAAGACGACGGTTTTTCATCAATGAAAATTTCGCTCGTAAAAGCAAAAGCTTCAGGATTGTCGAACGCCTGGATTGAAACTGCATTGTGCGACTCGTCCCGCATGCGCCAGAACAATGTCGATCCGCATTTTTTGCAGAAACAGCGCTCACCCCAATCTGAAGAAACAAAGACGCCCAGTTCGCTTTTGTCTTCCACATTTACGCGTTTGCAAGTCACCGCCATAAAGACGCCGCCCGTCCATCGCCGGCACATCGCGCAATGGCATACGCCCATTTCCTCACGTTCCGCCGTCGCATTGAATTTCACCGCTCCGCATAGGCACTGTCCTGAAAGTTCAGTCATCGCCTACTCCTTCGTCGTGGCTTTCTCATCGCCCGGCAGCACATATTGAGCGCCCTCCCATGGCGAGAGGTAGTCGAAATTGCGGAATTCCTGCACGAGCTTCACCGGTTCGTAGACGACGCGTTTTTGCTCATCGTCATAGCGAACCTCAACCTCGCCCGTCAGCGGAAAATCCTTGCGCAGCGGGTGGCCGGAAAACCCGTAATCGGTGAGAATACGGCGAAGGTCCGGATGGCCGGCGAAGACGATGCCATACATATCGAACGCTTCGCGCTCGAACCAGTCCGCCGCCGGGTAAACTTCGCGCGCGGTCTGCACGTTTTCATCCGCGCCGACGGCGATCTTCACACGAATACGCTGATTATTATGCAGCGACAGCAGATGATAAACGACATCGAAACGCTGCGAACGTTCCGGGTAGTCAACGCCGCAAAGATCGATCAGCGTTGAAAATCGGCAGAGCGAGTCGTCGCGCAGGAATTTCAATACCTGCGTGATGCGAGGCCCGTGCGCGTCAATCGTCAACTCGCCGAAAGCGACGCGCCAGCCTTTGAGGTCGGCGTCGATTGCAGCGGCGATATGCTCGCCAAGTTCATTCAGTTCTTCTTCGGTCATATTGCGCTACCGAACTATCGAGCCTTCGCGGCGGATTTTCTTCTGCAATTGCAGGATGCCATAGACGAGCGCCTCAGCCGTTGGCGGGCAGCCCGGCACGTAAATATCGACCGGCACAACGCGATCACAGCCCCTGACGACGGCATAGGAGTAATGATAATAACCGCCGCCATTTGCGCATGAACCCATCGAGATAACGTAACGCGGGTTCGGCATCTGGTCGTAAACCTTGCGGAGCGCCGGCGCCATCTTGTTGGTGAGCGTGCCGGCGACGATCATGACGTCTGACTGGCGCGGGGATGCGCGCGGCGCAAAGCCGAACCGCTCGACATCGTAACGCGGCATTGACGCCTGCATCATCTCAACGGCGCAGCAGGCGAGACCGAAAGTCATCCACATCAACGAGCCGGTGCGGGCCCAGTTGATGAGCGCATCGGCGGGCGCGGTGAAGAAACCGCGGTCCGCGAGCTCGCTTGATAGGTCAGTAAAAAACGGGTCCTTCGCATCGGGCCGATAGACAAGGCCGGGGCGGAGATCGCCGGGCTGATCTAGCGCCATTCGAGCGCCCCCTTTTTCCATTCATAAAGGAAACCGATCGCGAACACGGCGAGGAAAACAAACATCGACCAGAACGAAAATATCTGGAAGGCGCGATCAGCGCCAAGCGTCGGATTGAACAAAGTCACCGCCCAGGGAAACAGGAATGCGACATCGAGATCGACGATGATGAAAAGGATCGCGACGATATAGAACTGAACGTCGAACTTCATGCGCGCATCGTCAAAAGCGTTGAAGCCGCATTCATAGGTCGAAACCTTTTCGGGGTCGGGGTCCTTCGGCGCGATGATGACCGGCATCAGCGCGAAGGCCGCCGCCAGCACGATCGCAATAGCCAGAAAGACGATGATCGGCAGGTAATTGAGCAGAAATTCAGGGGTCGCCACCGGACCGCTCCAATCGCTGGGAAGCTACAGGAATCGCGGCGGAACCTAAGGAGATGCCAGTGGAAAGGCAACGCCTCCAAACCGGCCATTCCGACGCGCCAAAATAGAGGGAAATCAAGCGGTTTGGTTGGGCATCCGGCCCGCCGCCTCATCGAGTAGACGGCGTTCTTCAAAGATCGCCTCCCCGGCTTTGTCGAATTCCGCCGTGGCGCGGCTTTTCCCGACCATGAGCGCACGGCGCTGATAGCGGCGAATGAAGGCGCGCAGCGGCGCGTCGGAGAGTTGCTTTTCGCGGCCCGCCAACGCCTTGAGATAACCCCAGACCGTCGCGAGCCCGCCGATCACATAAGGTTTGTCTCGCATCCGGAAAATGGCCGTCGCCAGAAAATAAAGCGGATCCGATCCCATGAAATACTGGCCGAAGCCGTGCCGAACGCGCCCGGTCAGGATGCCCTTCTGGCTCGACCCCATCGGCCGCAAATGCTCGAACACAAGATTGGGTTCATCCCACGAACAGGCGATCCAGCCCTTCTGGCGGCATTTGTGGCAATCAATCCCGTCCCACATGACCTCACGGACAAAGCCGCCAATGTCTTCAAAACAGCGGGCGCGGTAGACCTTGGTCATGCCGGCGGACATTTCATCGCCTCGCCTTTCGCTCTTGAGCGAGCCGTCTTCACCCCTGAAATAAGGCTTGCCCGAGCATGTGCCGATCCGCGGGTCAGCCTCCATCCGACCTAAGAGAATTTCGAAATAGCGCGGCGGAACAACAAGATCGAGGTCAAGCTTGGTGACATAGTCGAAGCTGCCAAGGCCGCCCGCTGCGTCGAGCCCGAAATAGAACGCCTCAATGACGCCGGGCCCTACGGCGCGAAATCCGCGATCCGGTTTCTGAACGACGCGCACCCAGTCATTTTCAGCAGCGAAGCGCGAGAGTATTTCTGACGTCGCATCCGTCGATCCGTCATCGACGATGACCCAGAGGTCCGGCCGCCGCGTTTGCGCGGCGACGCTTACGAGCGTCTGCTCCATGAGCGCCGCTTCATTGCGGCAAGGCGAGATGACGAGATGGGTCATCGGCGCACCGCCGCCTCGATCGCCTTTTCGAGGCGTTCAATATTTACCGCTTCGGAAAATTCCTCTTCAACACGCGCCTTCGCGCCCGCGCAAATACGATCATAAAAAGTCTCGTCATTCATCATCTCGGCGATCGCGCCGGCAATGCTTTCGACATCTTTAGGCTCGCCAAGAAGCCCGGAGGTCCGGTCGACCACGAGCTCTGGAATGCCCGACAGGCGCGTCGAGACCACGGGCACGCCAAGCGCCATCGCTTCCATCATCGCCACCGGAATTCCGTCCTTGTCCCCGTTTCGATCCTCCTCGCAGGACATAACGAGGAGATGAAGGCTTTCAAGCCATTCCATCACTTTTGAATTCGGCATAGCACCGAGCAACACCGCGCACCCAGACAATCCGAGCTCGTTGATTTCCTCTTGCAAAGATTCCCTGAGCGGCCCGTCGCCGACAATTTCCAGCCTTACATCAGCACCAGCCTTGGCGAGTGCCGCGGCGGCTCTAATCGTTGTCGCCATACCTTTTTTTTCAACGAGACGCCCAAGCGAACCGATGCGAAAGGGACGCACCCCATGCTGAGGGCGCGGCGCGCTTCTCTTGCGATCCGGAACGCCGCATCGAACGACTTGCATCTTCTGCGGGTCGACGCCCGCCTGCTCCAGCAGATGGCGATTATAGTCCGAAATCATGAAAAGCGCGGCGGCGCGTTTCGCCTTTCGTTTCAACAATAGCGCATTTTCAAATATATCATTGGCGTGGGCCGTTGCTGTGAATGGCGTTCCGGAAATCGCCGAAGCATACATCCCTATTTGCGCTGGAAAGTGTGCAAAATGAACATGCAGATGCTCGATCCTTTCATCGCGCATCAATGCCGCCAGCCGAAAGCCGGCCAGATAATGAAATAGCAACGCCGGCTTGAAACGCCCCTCGCCTATACTCGCGATGAAGTCAGAGACAAGCATGAGGCTTGCCTTTAACGCGCCGACCGGACGTTGCAAAAACATTTTGAAGAATGCGCTTGCGTATGCGCTCTTGTCGCAATCGTAGAGCGTTATGACGGGGCCTAACTCTTCAACATCACCGGCCGGGTCCTTCGGCTTTCGTATGGTGACAGGCAAGATGTAATGGCCGCGACGTTGAAGAGCTAACGCTTCGCGATAGACGAATGTCTGCGAAAGCGCGGGCGTCTCGGGTCCGAGAAAACATATGCGAAACGAGCGCATCACTTATATTCGATCAGCGTTTCTTGCCTACCCGCTCTTTGCGCGCGGTAGAATTGCATCATTCCTTGCGCCTCTGGAAAGCGCGCGGCGGCGCAGGAAATCGCGTAAGCCAAACGCCCCTCCTTGATGTCGTTACGCGTGAGAAAAATGCGAAGCGTCTGCACCGGGTAATATAAGAAGAAAAGAAAAAACCAGGGACTTACGAATGCACCCAACGACAACGCCACGACTGGCAAGACCGCGCCGAACAACAGCGACCGCATGACCTCCCTTCGCCGGAAACGTTCCGGCGACTTGCCGTGCAGCGCAAATCCGTTCGCATAGGCGTAGCCGGCGCGGCGCGCCCGCGTCCACCATTGGCGAATATGCGTCATCGCCGCATCATGGATCGTCATTGGTTGATCGAGCCGCCAGATTTTCCAGCCCTTGTCGCGAAGACGAAAACAGAGTTCCGGCTCTTCACCGGCGATCAAGGCCTGGTTAAATCCGTTCACCGAGCGGAAGGCGTCAGCGCGAACAAGGAAGTCGCCGCCCGCCGCCTTCGCCTCGCCAGGTTTGGTCGCCCACTCGATATCGCAAAGCCGATTGAAGACCGTGGCGGCAGGGAATCGCTCGCGCCGGCGGCCGGCAACCAGCACAACGTCTTCCCGTTCTTCCAGGAATTTTTGCGCCGCCTCCAGCCAGCCCGCCTCCACCTCGCAATCGCCATCGACAAACTGCACGAAACGAGGCTCGGCGTCCGACATCAACGCGTCAAAGCCGGCGTTACGCGCGCGCGCCGCGGTAAAGGGTTTCGACATGTCGAGCGCCACAACACGCGCACCGAGACGCTCGGCCATTTCTGCGCTTCCGTCCGTCGAACCGGAATCGACATAAATGACGGTCGGAACGTCACGCAGCATGGATTTCAGGCACGCGACGAGACGCTCCCCCTCATTCCGGCCAATTGCGACGGCCGCCAGCGCACGCTCATTCGAACCTGTCATGGAGGCGATCTATACCGATTGGCGCTTAGCGAACAGCAAACGCCCTCCCGCAGGCCAAAATGGTTAACAAAAAAAACCGGCCGCCCTTTCGGGCGGCCGGCCTGACAAATCGGGAATACGCCCCGTTCTCCCCCCCCGGAGAAGGTTGCCTAGAACTCGGCGGTGATACTGGCTGAGAGGGTCCGGCCGTAGCGATAAGTGTTGTATTCAGTCCGGCTGCCAAGCAGCTGATCGAACTGATACTCCTCATGCTGCGTGCCAAGGAGGTTTCTCGCCTCAAGGCCGAGCGTGAACTTTTGACCGCCAATCGTGATGTCTTCTTTGTGGACTACATCAAGAATGACGCCCGGTTTTTCGATGACTGGCGCAACCTGCCCAAGACCGCGACGAGCGACGCGGTCGCTGACCCAGCCGAGCAGGATCGTCGTTTGCTGGCGATCTGTTTGATAGCCAAACTGCGTGTTGACGATATGCGTCGGCGTGCCTTGCAGTCTCGACCCGTCAACAATGAAGTTCGAGGCCGGAGCAAGTTGAGTCTGGCTCGGCTGTCGCGTCGGATCGTTGATCAGCTCATTACCAACCTGCACTTCTGAATGCGTGTAGGTGTAGTTGACCGAGAACAACCAGTCCGCCGCGGGATCAAGCGCAAAGAATTTCCATGGCATTTCGAAGTTGATGCGATACTCAATTTCGCCGCCGAACAATTTGGCCTGCGGTGCGTTGATGAAGCGCGTATCGAAATCGCCCTGGGTCGGAACGATAACCTGCTCAATCGGATTGTCGATATCCTTATAAAAGCCGGCGAGCGTCGCATATTGCGTTCGGCCGAAATACCATTCGAGGCGCGCATCATAGTTTCGGAATTTGCTGTCGACCAGGAACGGGTTGCCGCGATAAAAGCGGCCGGTTTCCGGATCAACATAAGGCGAGAAGGCAAGTTCGCGGAATTGCGGGCGAGCGATGGTCTGCGAATATCCAAGGCGAAGAAGCTTGTTGTCGCCGAAATTCCAAGTGAATGTCGCCGCAGGCAGGAAGTAGTCGTTCTTCAGCTTGACCTGTGGAAAGACGGGCGCGCCATAGGTGTTGAACGTCTGCACTTTCTCGTTCGCATATTCATAGCGAACGCCGCCAGAAATATGCACCAAAGGCACAATTTCAACGTCGGCGTTTACATAAGCCGCTTTGACTTCCAGCTGGGCGTCATAGCTGTCGTTGTCGACGGTAACTTCCTGAATCTGGAAACCGTCCGGCCTGATCGCATCCGGTTGGAATAAATAATCCGCGCGGTTGGTCGTATCCGGCAGCAATGACGGGCTTGTGCTCGCCAGTGCGAAAACGAAGTTACGATAGGTGTAATCGCGGTCCGTCTTTGAATAGTCGAAACCGGCCGAAAACACCGCATCGCGGTAATCGCTGAGCGCCATTGTGTATGACGCATCGGCGCCCGCCGAAAACACCTGATCGTTAAGATACGAAAAGTGCGTTTCGTTGCCGCCGTCGTTTTCGTTGTAATCGATCGGATTAGCCGGCGTTTCAATCCGGGTGAGATCGCGTTCATACGGTGCATCGCGGCGCGATTCAGCCGCAGAGGTGCGCCACTTCAGATCCAGATTGCCAAAAGTGTGGTTGCCCAACAGCTGGAAGTCGGCGAGCTGGCGCTCATACCATGCAGTGCGCTCACGGTGCAGGAAGTCCGTGCTGCCTAGCTGGTTCGCGCTGGTGCCAACGCCTATTTCAGCACGCTTTTGCGTCGAGCGAACAACCAGCGCCGTTGCCGTGATTGAGTGATAATCACCCAATTCAAGAGTGGCGCTCGCAAACGCATTGGCGACGATATCCCACGTCGTAATGCGATATCCGAGCGGCTGGCCGAGATTGTCGGTCACGCCTGGCGCCGCGGCGCCATTGTTGAAGTCGGGGCAAAAGCTCGATTCCAGGTTGCCGACGACAACGTTCTGACGGCACACATCCCGTAAATTACGCTGTTGGCTGGAATATCCGAATACGCCGACCAGACCGAGACGGTTATCGCCCATATCAATTGTCGTTCCCGCCGTCGCCTCAAACTTGGCGTCAGGCTCGAGCGTATCCGATTGAATGAGCGTAAGCGGCGTATTGACGAAGCTTTCGCCAATTGTTTCGAGTTCAGCCGCAGTGAAATTCGACGCGTTGATTTTTTGGCCTGTGTCAATCGCCGCCTGTAACGCGTCAGGCACGTTTCGGATCGAACCGCCAAGACCTGTCCAGTCGGCGCTGCTGCCGCGATAGACGAGGCCGCCCTCACCGGTTGAGACGGTGTTGAGACCCGTGCCAAGCTTCAGCGTAAAGAAAGGTTCTGACGGGGTGCGAAGCGTTTGGAGGTCAATCACACCGCCGCCGAATTCGCCCGGATAGTCGGCCGAGAATGTCTTCTGAACGATAGCGCCCTGAAGGATATTCGACGGAAAGAGATCAAGCGGCACCTGGCGGCGCAGCGGTTCCGTGCTCGGCAGAGGCGAACCGTTGAGGAGCGCCGAGGAGTAACGATCGCCGAGACCGCGGACATAGACATATTTGCCGCCGACAACTGATAGGCCTGAGAGACGCTTCAGCGCCTCGGCGGCGTTGTCGTCGCCCGATCGGATGATATCTTCCGCAGACAAGACGCTGACGACTTCCGACGTCGCACGCTGCGGGTTTGGAATGTTGGTGCCGCGCACGACGATTTCGTCTGTCGGCGGGATGTCAATGGCCGGCGCGTCCTGCGCGAGCGCAATCCCCGTTGTGGAAAGCGTTGAGCCAAGCAGCAGAGCAAGCTTTCCGAATGATCTGATGGAAGATGGCGATTTCATGATTTTGCCCCGGAAATGATTATGCGAACTGGGATGGGCGGCGGCTTAACGCCGCCGCCCGGTTAGGAGGCTGCTGATTAGCAATCGGCCGCTTCAAGTCCGCACGACCAGGTGCGCCACCAGTTATCGGACTGGCCGCTGACAGCGCCGATATAGGAGCCGCTCGAGAAGAACATTCCGAGCGTTGTCGGATCTACGGCCGTGTAACCCATCTCCGTAGCGCCGTTCACAAACTCAGTGCGGAACCAGTTAGGTCCAGTCTGCACTGCGCGCGCCGGAGCATTCGGAGCGGCGAGCGAACTTGCACCAAGCGTTACATTCGTACCCGCGGAGATATAGGTCGATGCAAGCGTGGACGGCGTCCAGCCCGGACAATCGAAGAGCACCGAGTCGAGCGTTACACCATCAGATGAGCCTCGGCCTGAACCTGTTTCTCCAACCGAGCCGTCAACCGAAAGGCAACGAACAGCGCTGGCGTCCGGGTGATTGGCGATGACGCCGTTGACGAGCGTCGCTCTGGCGCCGGGCGTGCCGCCCGCCGAGTCAAACGCTGCGCCTTTGCCGCCGCTGCCAATGAAGGTGAAGTTCGAGATAATCGGGTCGGTCTGGAATGCCGGTGTTGCCGGCAAGCTTGACTTCGCCGCGTTTGAACATTCGACAAGACCGTCGGGCGTGCCCGTTTCATAATTGTGGATCGTCAGCACGAACTGCATGTTGCCTTGCCAGCCATAGTCGCAGTCGAGCGTGTCGTCGTGGTTGCCGTCGAGGATCACATATTTCATGCCGACCGTTCCGCCGAAGATTTCGATACCGTCATCGCCGGAATTGTGGATCTGGATGTGATCGAGGTTGGTCGTGGAGCCAACACCGCCGAGGGTGAGACCGTTGAGATCGTCGCCCGCCGCAGCCGAAGTCAGGAAGGCGCCGGGATAGCGGATCTGCAGATACCGGATGGTGCCTGAGTTGTCTGCGGCGTCGCCGCCGCCGAAGAGCGCGACACGGCCCGTTGCGTTGGTGACGCCTTCAACTTCGTCTTCGCAAGTCGCTGAGCCGGCGACGACAGCCTGGTTACAGCCGCGTATCGGCGCGCGGCCGAGCAGGATGAGACCACCCCATTCACGGCTGGCGGCAGTGTCCGTCGCCGATGTCAAATCGCGAAGCGATGTCATGATGATCGGCTGCGAGGCCGAACCATTCGCGACAATCGTCGAGCCGCGGTTGACGATAATCAGATCGCTCGCGTCATTGCCAAAAAGCGTCACGCCCGGATCGATCGTCAGCGAACCGCCAACGCCCCCCATGCCATCGGCGCCGCGATCAGCGCCGATATCGATACGGCCTGAGATTTCGTAGACGAAGCCCGGCGTCAGACGGATGGATGCCGGGTGATTGGCGTCGGAGCCGTCATATTGACCGGCGAGGATACACCGCGTCGTACCGCCGACCTCTGAACCGGGCGAGCCTTGCGTTGTACCGGCCGGGCAGCCTGAAACCGGCAGAAGCTGGATCGTCCAGCCTGCGGCCCAGTTGCTCGCAACCGTTTCGGTCGGTGAGAAGGCGCCGATATAGCTCGTCGCCGTCAGGAAGGTATTCGAGAGTGTTCCTAGCGGGAATGGCATGACCGCCGTTTCCGCAGAGCCCGGGAAGAACCGGTTCTGAAGCGTATTTGTAACGTTCGTCGTGTTGTTCGTGCCGGCGGCGATAACCTGACCGGCGAAAGTCGATGGCGTCCATCCGGCGCAATCCATCTCAACCGAGTTCACGGTCGGCGGATTCGCAGTATCAGCCGGACCGCGGCTGCCGGTCTCCGACGCATCAATCGACAAGCAGCGCGAGGCGCCGGTGATGATGCCGTTATAGAGCTGGCCGGAAGCGCCCGGCGCGCCGCCTGACTGGTTGAACTCAACACCTTTTGTCGAGCCGCCCGAAGAGCTGACCGGCACGCCGACAAATGTGAAGTTGGCGATCACCGGATCGGTCTGGAGTGAACCGCCGGTGCTCAACTTCGAAGCGTTGGAGCATTCGATGAGGCCGTCCGGTCCGCCCGACCCGGCAATTGAAGTCTGCGAGATGACGACGAACTGCGCAGCGCCCGTCCAGCCATAATCGCAATCGAGCGTGTCGTCATTCGCGCCCGTCAAGACAATATAGCCGAGATTGACCGTGCCGCCGAAGACTTCGATGCCGTCGTCGCCGGAATTGTGAATTTGGATGTGGTCAAGCGTTGTCGCAGAACCGATGCCGCCGAGCGAAAGACCGTTGAGATCGTCGCCGGCGGAAGCTGAGGTCAGGAATGCGCCCGGATAGCGGATCTGGACATATTGCATCGTGCCGGAATTGCTCGCCGGGTTGTCGCCGCCGAAGAGCGCGACGCGGCCCGTAGCATTTGTAACGCCTTCGATTTCGTCTTCGCAGGTTGCCGAGCCGGCGGGAACGGCGCTGTTGCAGCCGCGGATCGGCGCGTTGCCAAGAAGGATGACGCCGCCCCATTGCCGGCTGGCGGTCGTCGGATCGTTCAATCCCTGAACGTCCTGCATACTCGTGAATACGATCGGCTGCGAAGTCGTGCCGACCGCATTGATCTGGCTGCCGCGATTGACGATCAGAATGTCCGTGGACGAACCGCCATAAAGCGTAACGCCCGGTTCGATCGTCAGCGTAGCTGAGGCGCCGTTTGCAGCGTTGCCTTGCGAGCCGGTGTCGCGACCGACGTCGACGCGGCCAGCGATATGATAAACAACATTGTTCAAGAACGGGAGCGTCAGATCCTGCAGAATTTCACCTGCAACGTCGCAAACCGTGTTCGTGCCGATCGTGCCGTTAACGGTCGTGCCCGCAGGACAGCTAACCGTGCTGCCGCCGCCAGTGCCGCCGCCGCCAGTGCCGCCGCCGCCGGTGCCGCCGCCATTGGTGGCGCCCGGCGACGCGATATTAGTTCCTTGCGAACACGCCGACAGAAGCAGCGCGAGCGTTAGAGCACGAAGAGAGTTGTTAGAGCGCATGGTTGGATTGCCCCGCGATTAAGATCGAAAATGAATCCTGGATGCGCAGCGCCCCACGCGCCGCGTCGTGGCGGCTGCTAGTCCTGCGTCATGACAGACAAGTGACATCCAAATTGCAGAATTATGACGTGTGTATTTGCGCATTTGGTGCGTATGCGCACCGAATGCGGCCTGTTAAAAAATCAGCAGTGAAAATTAACGCATTAAGGGTTCACATGCGCTCGCAAATGCACGCCGTGCGCATTCAAACAAATGGATCGTCCAATTCACGAGTGTCATTTTGAACACGCGACAGATTGCGCATCAGCCAGTGTCGAAATCGCAAAATGCGCAAGCGGTGCGCAAGGCAGACAAACGATCAACCGCCTGAAGTCAGCCGGTCAAAACTAATTCTTTCATGAAGAATTGCGCCCGGCGCGCCATGATTGGCCCGTTGAAGCACCACCGACACCGACCGCAATGTTTGAATTGAAGTCGCCGACGAAATACTCGGCGCCGAATTGGCCGATGAAATGCTGCTCGACGCACTTGTCGATGAACGCGACGAGAGGCTGATCGCCGAATCGGTCGAACTCGTTGATCCTGATGAAAGGCTGACAGCGCTAGACGGAATCGAACTGCTGCGCACCGCACGTCTTAGTTCCGACATGGAACTCGCGCTTATCGTTTGAAGAGGTCCGATACCGCCTTGCGCGGAGCGCGATCCGGCCGACGCGGGCGGCGTCAGCGTTTTACTGGAATCGCTGAGCATGCGCGAGCTTGCAGAAGAAGAACTTGAAGCGCTCGACGATGACGCCGTCGATGTCGAATTTGTCGACCGAGCGCTTATGGTCGAATCTCTGCGCGGACGCTCCGCCGTCGTTGACGAAATGGAATCGCGGCGCGGCGCGACTGGGGGCTGCGCAACCAGAACGGCGCCGGAAGGGCCGCTTGCTACAAACTTGTTGCCGACAATAATACTGCCGCTATCAATGCGCGGTCGCGCGAGGTTTTGACCCTTGGACGCTCGAGACGCTTTCTTACGCGCGGCCTCAGCGTTGCGTTGCGAAAGACGCGCATCAGCACTTGGATTTTTAGCGTAGCTGGAACGGGAAAGCTTCGGTTGTTTGTCTTTTGGCGGCTTGAGGGTGGCGCCGGAAGATGACGGCTTCTTCTTCGATGCAGACCCTGATGAAGACGAAGACGCCGAGGGGCTACGGCTGCCTTTGCCGCCAGCTTCCGCGACGCCGGCCAGGACAAGCGCACTCAAGGCGACGCCTATAAGCAATTTCATATGGCCGCAAACGGTCATTGCGCTTCTCCCTCACTAGGGGTTTCTTCGGTAATGCTGTTGACGACAAGCAATTCACGGCTGTCGAAAACGCTGAGCGCGACAAGATTTTCGATCGCAGGATGTTCATCGCCTTGCGCGAAAATATCCTTGCGCGCGTACGAGACGAGATCGTCGACCTCGAGGGGCGCCGACCAGATCCTGAGCCCTGCAATGGCGCCGGTGAAAAGATCATGCGCGCCGTCAGACGATCCGATAAAAAACCCGCTTGAAGGAAGATCAGTCAGCGACGCTTCGTAAGCGCCGCACACCTCGCCATCAATGTAGACGAGAACAACGCCATCGCCCGAGGTCACCGCAACATGATGAAACGCCCCGTCAGAAAAATCGAACGGAATTGTTTCTTCCCGGTCGCCCGACAGAAGACCGAGCCCCTCACGGTCGCGCAGTATTGCGACCATGTATGAAGCGCCGTCAGAGCCGGCATTTGAAATTGCGACCGGATCGTAGTCCGGAGCGGTCTCCCAGTCGGCGGCCAACCAGAATTCGATGGTTCCCTTATTCTCCAGATAGAAATCCTGGTCAGGGGGAAACGCCATTTCATTACCCGGAGCCAATTCGGCGATATCCGGCGTATAGGCGGCGTCATCAGCTGCAGCGCCGGCGAGCGGGACTGCGCCGATAAGCGCGACACAAGCCGCTAATTTCAGAAGGCTATATTTCATCCTGCTCTCCCACAGGTGTTAGCGGCGCAAATCCGCGCGGAACAAATCGTTGCTTTAGTTCGACGTTGAGCCGCCGCCGCTTGAGTCAACCGGATTGCCGTTCTTGTCGAGATTAAACCGGCGCGCATAACGCTTGTTCGAGGGCCCGGCGTTCGAAGCTTCCCCCGACGGTCCGGCGACCGGCGCACCGCCACGGATTGCACCCGGTCTCGATCCATCGGGAAGAAACCCGAAGCGGCGGCCCGACGCTGTTGTCTGAGAATAGAACGGGCCAGGCGACTGCCTGACTGCTTGCCTCGCGGCTGCAATCTCGGCGCTTGTCACTCTTTGTCCAGGGCGCGTCGGTTTGCTCGCCCCCGGCACCAGGATGGTGACCCCGCGCGCCGGCGCTTTGCCTTTGGTCTTAGGCTCCGGCAAATGCCGCCCGGCACCGCGCCGCGCCTGCGCTTTCAGTCCGGCATCGAGAGATGCTTGCGGAACATTTTTGAACGTTTTTTCTTTTGGTTTCTTTTGCTTTCCTTTGCCGCTCTGGGACGTCCCGGAATTGCCGTGCCCCTTGACGGGCCATGCATTGGCTGCCGGCGCTGCAATAATTGAAAGCCCCAGAATCGCTGCGGTGATGATTGATAGTTTCCTCATGGCGTTTCTCCTCGCAATCAATTGCCATCTGGCGCGGCGGCGGCGCTGTCCTTGTCTGACGCGCCTTCTTCGGCATCAAGATCAGACGCAATCAAAACCTCACGGTCTTCAAAAGCCGACACCGCCAACAGGTTCGCAATTTCCGGATGCTCTCCATCAACCCCGCCGAATGGGTTATCCTGCGAATAAGCGACCAGCTCTTCAGGCGTCAGCGCGCTGTCCCATATCCTGAGCTGCGCGATCGCGCCGACAAAGGGCGCCGTTTCGCCATCGGCCGACCCGATCCATACGCCCTCGGACCCAATCGGTTTGAAACGCATGTCGAACGCGCCCTGGAGCGCGCCATCAACATAAACCTTGGTCAGGCCTTCTTCGGAAACAACCGCTATGTGATGCAACAGGCCATCGGTAAAATCGAACGGCGCGTAGCCTTCGCTTTCACCGGAGCGAACCCCGACGCCTGTCCGGTCACCAAGAATGGAAACCAGATAGGAAGCGCCATCGGGCCCCGCGTTCGAAATGACAACCGGGTCGTAGCCCGGGTCGTCTTTCCAGTCGGGAACGGCCCAGAACTCAATCGTTCCGTCGCCATAAAGAAATAAAGACGAGTTTGGCGCTAATTCTATAGAATCAGCACCCGCAAATTCGGCGATATCCGGCCTGTACGTATCTGCCGGCGCCGGCGTCTCGTCTTGCGCCAAGGCTGGCAATGAGGCGGCCACGAGCCCGAGCATTCCGGCGCCCATAAACGCAAGTAAAGATTTGAGCCCCATCCCGGCCCCCTTTCTCTCTCAATTCACCGGCCGATGATTTTTGGCCGAAAACCGTGTGAATTACCGTCTTGTCCAAACGCTATAGTGACGCCCGAAAGCGAACAAGTCGGGTTCTCCCCCAAATTCCAGGGCGTTCGTGAGGTCAAAATCAGACAGAATGGAGGCGCAGGCCCCACCATGGGCCGCCTTGCTTTCCCAGAATATTGGAAATCAATGGCGCGAGTGACGGGGCTCGAACCCGCGACCTCCGGCGTGACAGTTTCAGGATACCATCTTTTCCGAAATATTCCCCAGTTTTCTCTAGTGTGATTAAGCCATATTTTTCAGTGGTTTATTGGACTTTCGGCGTCAAAAAAGTTAAACTGGGTTTTCTGATTTTGGATCGAATTTGACGCCGTTTGGTACCCCCTAGGTACCCCGCCGACCTCCGGCGTGATGGAAATAGGGACTCGAAAATGCCCCGCCGAAACATAGAACGACTTACAAAACGAAGCGTTGATCAGTTGAAGCCAATCGCCGGCCGCGACTACTCAGTATGGGATGCAGATCTGACCGGTTTCGGTGTTCGGGTCAAACCATCTGGCGTGAAGTCATTCCAGATCAAATACCGGACTGCGAACGGAGAGCAGCGCAAAACAACCTTGGGGAAATACGGCGCTCTGACCGTCGAGAAAGCCCGAAAACTGGCTCTCGTCGAACTCGGCAAGGTCGCCGCTGGCGCCGACCCTGTGGGCGAGGCGCGTGAATACAGAAACGGAATGACGATCACTGAACTTTGCGACCGATACTTTACGGAGGCGGAAGCTGGGCGAATTCTTCATCGAAACCGCCCGAAAAAGCCCTCGACGTTGGCGGTTGATAAGGGGCGAATCGAAAGGCACATCAAACCCCTGCTCGGTAAAAAGCGAATCGCCGACCTGAAACGGATGGACATCGAACGCTTTATGTATGACGTTCGCGACGGAAAAACCGCCGTCGATGTCAAGACCGGGCCGAGACGGCGCTCGATTGTCCGCGGCGGCGCGCAGGTAGGCGCCAAGTCCGTTCATCTGCTCTCTGCGATGTACAAATTCGCCATGCGGTCAGGATGGGTCGAAGACAATCCTTGCCTGAATATCGACAAACCAGCGGAGGGCAAACGCACGCGATTCCTATCAGAGGCTGAGTATAAGGCGATCGGCCTCGCGCTGGTTCGGGCCAGAGAGCTGGAACTCAGCCCTACCCTAATGAACGCCGCCGTCGCCCTCATGCTCACCGGCTGCAGAAGAGGAGAAATATTGAATCTGAAGTGGGTCGAGATTGACTCTCAAAGCCGCTGCCTCCGGCTTCAGGATTCAAAGACCGGACCGCAGCTTCGTCCTTGCGGAAAAGCGGCGTTCGATCATTTATCATCGCTTCCGCATGAAATGGATGCCAATTTCGTGTTCCCGTCTGAATTGTGCGACGGGCCCATCAAAGAAATCAGAAAATTTCTGGCCTGGCTTATGAAGGAGTCAGGGGTCAGTGGAGTGACGCCTCACGTCTTCAGACATAGCTACGCGACGGTAGCTTTTGAGCTGGGCTATAGCGAGCTAATCATTGCCGGCCTGCTCGGACACAAGCTGTCGAGCGTAACGAGCCGATATGCCCATCGTGTCGACTATGTGCTTGCGGACGCTGCGGATCGCGTCAGTGAAACAATCCTACAACGGCTAAACTCGGGCGAAAAATCAAGCGTCGAGGATTCAGAAGCTCGCGAGGCCGCATAAACGGCTGTGGGCCAGTTCTCACTCAAATATAAAGGCGGAAAATCGCGCTTAATTTGAAGAGTCACCGCTGACTCGTAATATCTGAGTTGCAGGCACAGGCTGATTGTCAGTTGGGCGTCCTAGTGAAAATTCCGACCGCCGGGCAGAATGTCCTCCATATGTTTGGCGCGCTCCATGCGCCGCCGGAAATCGCCCTTTCTTAAATCCTCAATAACCGGCCGCTTGAATTCATCGGCTCTTGAGAGTCCGTCATCCATTTCACCGTGATAGTCGCTGAGGTCCGCGAGCTTTGGTGTCAGGTTATTAAGCCGCCGCGCGACGACGTGGATGACATCGCCCTCGCGCTGCAAGACGCCCGAGACGCCAAGGAAGCGCGCGCCCAGAACTTCCCGCCGGAAGCGTTCGAAGACTTTCGGCCAGATGATGATATTGGCGATCCCGGTTTCGTCTTCGAGGGTCGCGAAGATGACGCCCTTCGCCGTGCCCGGCCGCTGACGCACCAGCACGAGGCCCGATACCGATACGAGCCGGCCGTTCGTCATCTTCCACAAATTTTCATTAGCGGCGTAGCGCGCCGATTGAAGCCAACCGCGCAGGAATGAAACCGGATGACGCTTCAGCGACATCTTGAGGGTCTTGTAGTCATAGGCGACTTCTTCGCCGAGCGGCATGGTTGGAAGCGCGACTTCTTCTTCCTTGCGGTAGGCGCGCTCGGCGGCGAATAACGGCATCTGCTCGTCGCCCTTCACCTTGTCGAGGCCTTGCACCGCCCACAGCGCGTCGCGGCGCGAGAGCCCGAGCGATCCGAAGGCGTCGGCATTAGCGAGGATTTCGAGCGCCGCTTGCGAGAGACCCGTCCTAAGCCAGAGATCGCGCACGGAATCGTAACCTGCGCCGCGGCAGTCTTCGATGCGTTCGGCGTCTTTCTCCGCCAAGCCTTTGACCAGACGGAAGCCGAGACGCACCGCATGGCGCCCGCGCATGGATTTTTTCATATCGCGATGGCGCGCGTGAATGTTTTTAAGGCCGCCAGAGTCTTCAAGCGTCAGATCGCTGAACGAATAATTGACATCGACGGGCCAAACTTCGACGCCATGCTCCCTTGCATCCCGAACGATCTGCGCCGGCGCGTAAAATCCCATGGGTTGCGCATTTACGAGCGCCGCGCAGAAGACATCCGGATATCGGCATTTTAGCCAGCAGGAGACATAGACCAGCAGCGCGAAGCTCGCCGCATGGCTTTCGGGGAATCCATATTCCCCGAAGCCTTCGATCTGCTTGAAGCAACGTTCGGCGAATTCGCGGTCATACCCACGCGCTGCCATGCCCTCGACCATCTTGTCATGATATTGATGGATCGTGCCGGCCCGCCGGAACGTCGCCATGGCGCGGCGCAGCCCGTCCGCCTCAGTCGGCGTGAAACCGGCGGCGACAATGGCGATCTTCATCGCCTGTTCCTGAAACAGGGGAACGCCAAGGGTGCGCCCGAGCACCTCTTCCAGATCCTTGCTAGGGTATTCGACCTTTTCGATTCCGTCCCGCCGCCGCAAATAGGGATGGACCATATCGCCCTGGATCGGACCCGGCCGCACGATAGCCACTTCGATGACGAGATCGTAAAAGTTGCGCGGTTTCAAGCGCGGCAGCATCGACATCTGCGCCCGGCTTTCGATCTGGAAGACGCCGAGCGTGTCGGCCTTGCAGATCATGTCATAGACTTCCGCTTCTTCAGCCGGGATCGAGGCGAGATCGAGATCGACGCTGTAATGTTTTTTGAGGAACGCAAAAGCTTTCGCGATGCAGGTCAGCATGCCAAGACCAAGCACATCGACCTTAATCATGCCGAGCGCGTCGAGATCGTCCTTGTCCCATTCGACGAAGCTGCGCTCCGGCATGGCCGCGTTGCCGATCGGGATGACTTCCTCCAGCGGCCCACGCGTCATCACGAAACCGCCCGTATGCTGCGAAAGGTGGCGAGGGAAACCGATCAGCTCTTTCGAGAAGTGAAGCGCATGACGCAAGGTGAGATCAGTCGGATCGAGGCCCTGCTCTTTCACGCGCGTTTCATTGACGCCGGACGCATCGCCGCCCCAATTGCTTTTAGCGAGCGACGAGATGACATCTTCGGAAAGCCCGAACGCCTTGCCGACTTCGCGCACGGCGCTTCTCGTGCGGTAGGTGATGACCGTCGCGGCGATGCCGGCGCGGTCGCGGCCGTATTTGCCGTAAATATACTGGATCACTTCCTCGCGCCGCTCATGCTCAAAATCGACGTCGATATCGGGCGGCTCGTTGCGGTCCGCCGAGATGAAGCGCTCGAAGAGAAGATCGATTCGCGCCGGATCGACGGATGTGACCCCAAGGCAAAAACAGACGGAGGAGTTCGCCGCGGAACCGCGACCCTGACAGAGAATTCCCTGGCTGCGCGCGTAGCGCACGATGTCGTAAACCGTCAGGAAATAGCGCGCATAATCGAGCTGTTCGATGAGCGCCAGTT
Source organism: Parvularculaceae bacterium (assembly GCA_041398085.1). GTDB lineage: Bacteria > Pseudomonadota > Alphaproteobacteria > Caulobacterales > Parvularculaceae > Amphiplicatus. Next base: position 14,898 of record JAWKVJ010000023.1, on the reverse strand, counting down.
CGTGATTGAGAGCGGCGACAATCTTTTCAGGAATGCCGTCAGGGTAGCGCGTCTTGGCACCCTCCCATGTGAGGCGCTCCAGTTCCTCCTGCGGCGTCGCGCTAGGCCCGCAAGTTTCTTCCGGATATTCATATCGTAGCTCGTCAAGCGAGAATCGCGCCCGCTCCGCCACATGCAAGGTCTCTTCGATAGAGTATGGATGATCCTTGAAGAGACGCAGCATTTCCATCGGCGGCTTCAAATGCCGTTCGGCGTTCGCTTCAAGCGTGCGGCCCGCCTCAAAGACCGTTGCGCTCGCGGATGCAGTGAACCAATGTGGCGAGCCGTCGACGCTCGGGCGCATGATAGAGAATGTCGTTGACGGCGAGCAGCGGAACGCGCGCATCTCGCGCCGTCATCGCCAATTGATTGAGGATACGGCGATCATTGTCCCGGAACCGCCGCGCGCCAGCGAGCCAGACCGATCCCGGAAAGGCGGCGCGAAAGTCATTGAGCGTTTCGGCGATGACCGGCGCAAAGGGATCGTTCGGTAAAACCGCAAATAATTGTCCCTCGCCGAACTCCAGCGCATCGGCGCGCGCAATCTCGCAATCGCCTTTCGCCGCGCGCATTTTTCCGCGGGTGAGCAATTTGCAAAGCCGCCCATAGGCGGCGCGGTCTGACGGCCAGCACAGCATGTCGGGCGTATCGTCGATGAATTTAAGCCGCGCGCCGGTGATGAACCGGAAGCCTATTTCTTTCGCAGCCGTATGGGCGCGCACGACGCCGGCGAGCGTATTGACGTCAGTAAGTGCGATGGCGTCGAGGCCGAGTTTCCGCCGCCTGGAACACCAGCTCGTCCGGATGCGACACGCCTTTTGAGAAAGGTGAAATTGCTCATGGCGGCGAGTTCGGCGTAGTGCGTCATGCGAAAAACCCGTGCAGGAACCAGCGGGGATTTGTCGTCTCAGCTCCGTAGAGTCCTTCGCGAAAGAGCCAGTAACGCCGGCCTTCGGATGTCTCGACGCGGTAATAGTCCCGCGTCGGTCCCGCTGCTTCTTTGTCTTGCCATTCGTCGGCGATACGCTCGGGGCCGTTGGCTCGCACGACCGAGTATTTGACACGACGCCATTTAAATCGGATCGGCGGTCCGTCCGGCACTTCCGCGAGCGCCTCGATTTCCTCGGGGCGCGGCAGCAGTTTCACGGGCCGCGCATAAGCGACAGGGCCAATGTCGGATTGGCTCGCGGGATGGACGACCGGCTTGAAATGCGCAGCGCGTTCTGGCAGGTGCGAATTGCTGAAACTGACGCGACGGACATTCATCGCCCCGAGCCGGTTGCTGAGGCGGTCTTTCAGTTCCGCAAGGGCTTCTTCCTGCGCTTCTCTATCCGATTGCAGATCGAAAGCGGCGCGCTGCCGGACGTCAAGCGGGCGCACGTCGAAGGCCGAGAGGCGCAACAGTTCGAACCCGAAGCCAGCGTCATAGTCGTCCTTCAGATCATCGAGCCTGTTCTCGAAAAGACGGACAATATGTTTCGCATCGCGCGCCGGCGCACTGGTGCCAATGCTCATTCGCGTGATCTCATTGTCGACGCGAAACAATGCCAGCTCAAAATGCCGCGCCCCAAGCGCATCCTGCGCAAGGTCTTCAGCGAGATCATGGGCGAGCAGCGCCAGAATGGATTTGACGGCTTCGACGGTAGAGACCGGTTCGGCGAGTTTTCGTTCCGAATAATAACGCGGCGCCGGAATGATCGGGACAAGGGGTTCCACCTCCGTCCCACGCGCTTGTCCGAGACGCGACAAAAGCTCTTTCGTAAATCGCGCCGTCAAAGGCGCGCGCGGCATGTCGTAAAGCTGGCCGATGGTCTTGAGCCCGAGCCGGCGCAGTCGGTCCGATAATTCGGGCGGCAGGCGCAGCGCTTCGACCGGCAGGGAGGCAATCGCCGAACGATGCGCGCCATCATCGGCGATCTCCAATTCCCCGAAACGCGCCAGCGCCCAGGCGGCGCCGGCCGTGTCGGCGATTGCGGCCCGCATCGAATAGCCGGCGCGCGCGATGCGCTCTCTAAGATCGCTAAGAATCGTTTCCTCGCCGCCAAACAGACGCTGGCAGCCGGTGATGTCGATGAAGAGTTCGCCGGTCGCCTGAACCGAGACGACGGGCGAATAGCGCATCAGCGCTTCGGCGAGCCGGCGAAAGCTTTGCGCTTCTTCTCGCGCATCTGTCTCGACGGCGATGAGTTCCGGCTCGATGGCGCGCGCATCGGCGAGCGCCTGGCCTTGATAAAAGCCAAGCTTCGCCGCCCTCACGTCCATGGCGCGGATGCGTAAGGCGCTCTTCGCCTTTTCATGGATGACGATCGGCGCGGACGCTTTTTCAAGCGACGGCCGTTGTTTCTTCAAATGGTCCGTCGGCCATCGCGGAAACCACGCCGCGAGAATGCGGCGCGGCCTCGACAAGTCTTCTTTCTGCATGATCCCATTCCAATACCCACAGGCCGCGACCCCCGTCGCGGCTTTTCTCCAGCACCGCACTCCAGCGCGGCAGTCCCAAGCCCCGTTCGTCCAATGGATCTTCAGCGCTTGGCGCCGGCGCCACACGCCATCGCGTGCGCGCGGCGCTCGGGCCGTCGTCGCGCGCATCGCGCAACAAAAAGAGTCTCGCGCCCGATTGTTCGGCGCCGAGCTGCAAGCGCCGCGTCGCCGTCAGATCGAGCAGCGAATGTGGTTTCCAGAATTCCATGAGAACGATTGCGTCGTGACGCGCGGCTTCTTCCGCCGCCCACAGAACAGCCTTGGCGTCGCGCGCGTGAACGAAGATGCAAAGCGCGCTGTCCACGCCGTAAAAATTTAAGCCACAGCCGTAAGGAACGCCTTCGTGAAATGCGTCGCGCGTTTGTCCGATCCAGATGATCGGCTGCGCGCGTTCGGCGCTTGCAGCGCCGGCGAGCGCAAGCGCAAGACCGAGAACGGAAGGCGCGTCGCGATAGTCGCCGGCGCGGAATTCGTGAACGGCGCCGCGCGCAAGCGAAACGGGACCGCAAGCAAGATCGTCCGTACCCGGAAGTCCGGCGAATTCCCGTTTCTCAATGTCGGCGATGCGCCGCCGGAGCCCCGCAAGGCTCCTGCGGCGGGCGATGGCTTGCATCCCGCGAATTCCGTTTTCAGCTATGGACGGGAATTAGAACAAAAAGAGAACTTTTGAGTCAAGCGGATCGATTCCGCATGGAACTATGCACCGCTAACCCCTTGAATCCAAAGGCCCTAGAAAATCGGGTCGCCTTCGGGGTCAATGAGTTCGGCGTAGTTGTTCCTGACCGATCCGACATCATTGGAGACCGGATAGGCCGTGAGCCATTCATCCGGGCAGGACTTTAGGAGCGCGCGATGCGCGTCGCCCCAGGGCTCAGGCCCGATCCAGAGATCGAGATCGCCGGGATCGAGAATGACCGGCATCCGGTCATGAACGGCGCCCATGACCTCATTGGCGGGACAGGTGATGATGGTGAAAGTGCGCGGGTTATCAGGATCGACCTTGTCGTTGAAGGCCCAGAGACCGGCAAGCAGCATCGGCTTTCCGTCGCGGCGCTTGATCGCATAAGCCTGTTTCGACTTTCCGGGACCGCGCCGCCATTCGTAAAAACCGCTGATCGGAATGACGCAGCGCATCTTGTTAAGCGAGCCCTTCCAGGTCGCCTTTTCCTCTATGGTTTCGCATTTGGCGTTGATCGTTGAAAATTTCGGCTTGTCCTTCATCCAGACCGGAACAAGCCCCCATTTCATCTGCTCGATGCGCCGTTCGCCGTCGCGCTCCGAGCAAATGAGGACGTCATGGGTCGGCGCCGTATTCCAGTTTGGACGGAAATTCGTCTCCGGCGGCTCGCCCTTCAGGTCGAGCAGCTCGCGATATTCTTCCCATGTCAGCGAAGCCCAAAATCGTCCGCACATAAGCAAAATATTCGTTCAAACCGCTCTGAAATGCAAACGGGCCCGTATCGCTTGCTAATGTCGCTACGAGGCATTCCAACCGTTTGCGATTCTTGTATCGAGAAACCATTTGGAAGCCGATTGCGAAATTTCTTGTATAGACTTTAACGCGCTGACAATTCACTGGTAGATTGCACCAAGCGTCCCGAAAGGTAAGCATCAAGATCGACGCGCCTATAACGCACTAGACGGCCTACCTTGATGAACGGGGGCCCTTCGCCATAAACCCGCCATTTATTTAAAGTGGCGGCTTTCAGACCAAGATAATTCGCCGCTTCTTCGTTGTTGAGCCGATCTTTTTTAGTCAGATCGGTTTGATGGTTTCTTACTGCAAGCGACATTTCATACTCCTACTCAAAAGAGAACGTAGTGGGCTTATTTGGCGCTCACGAATTGCGCGACCTGTTCCACACAAGCGCGCCGGTCCCGTCGTCCGCATTCTCGAAAAACGCCGCGCGGACGGGAGCCGCAAAACTCGGGTCATCGAGTTCAACGCTGAGAAACGACTTTTTGTCCTCGCCTGAGCTGTTCGAACGCCAGGCGGCGCCAAGCTCCGCGCCGCCGGCGATAATTCGAAAATCTGGTGCTTTGTCATTGCCGTTCTTGTCGTTGGCGACGATTTTCGCTTTCACGTTGATTGTCATGGTTCGGATCGTTCCGACGTATCCATCCGGGCTTTTCGAAAATGTGCCGATTACGCTCATTTTGAAGTCTCCTTTGTTTTCACGGGTTGATGAAGGGTTTTGCGCGCGCCGAAAGGACGGTCGCTTTCCAGGAAGTTTTCGATCATCAGGGCCGCGACTTCGGGGATCGACGCCTTCCGCGCCGCCGGCGCGCTCGTGAAAGCGCCGCATAATCGACAAGCGCTTCGTGAACGGGGAGCTGGGCGCGATATGGCAGGCTTGATCGGAGCGCGTTCAAGGATCGGGCCGGCAAGACTCGTATGGATCGCTCCCTCCGCTTCATAGGGGCGAAGAACGAGATCTTTGTGAACAATGATGCGAAACGGCCATCCTGGCCTGATCTAATTGTCGGCTGGATGTCGAGATTTCGCTGAATAATTCTTCTGGCCGGCCTGATTGGCGGATGACTGCGCGGACTCTCTGAGCGCCTCCAGCCGTCGCTTTCAGAATTGCCGAAAGACAATTCCGTTCCGATGCCAAGTAATGTTGAAAGCACGATGCCTTTCAGCAAGCGGAATGTATGAAAGTCCACCTTGTCGGCGAGACCGGCGTAACCGGATACGTCGCTCGCTGGCATGTTTTCGATTACGATGGATGCGCCGTCCGGATAGATAATACGCGACCAGACTAAAAAGGGCGCGGGACTGTCCAAATGCGATCCACGCTGTCGTATCGACCAATAATCTTCGCGCCTTGGGGGATCAGCACATATTGGCCGGTCACCGTGTCGGCATTTTTGCGTGACCTGCGCGACGACCGTTCCCGGCAAGTCGGAATTGACGCCCGTGATCAGAGGCTTGCCGGGATAGCCCGACCGGCCATAGCTTCGAACGGCGTTTCCGGGTCTTCAGACGATGGCTGTTGTCAGTTGCAGGATCGAGATCACCCTCCAGAAACTGAAGTTTGCGGAACTGTCGGCTCGGATCGTTTTCCCGTTCGCGCTGCCGAACAGGCGCCGGCGTCGCTGCGGCACCTTGAAGGCTGATCTGCAACCATCAAAGAGCGACACGCGTTCGGGCGCGCTTTCTCTGCTGATCGCCTGGACTGCGGGCGTCGACAATTGAAAGAACACCCCAGCCTCGCGCGCATCGGCGGCCATTTGCGCTTCCCGGAGCGCCGCCTCCCTCGCCGCATCGGCTTCGGGCGAATTCCGAAACGGCGCGACGGGCGGCAGCGCAGCCGAAGATCAATTTCGGACTGGCCCGAGCGCCGCCTGCTGTGCGCGAAGAAGCGCTGCGCCAAGATCGCCGGGCAACGGGTCGCCAAGCGGCGGGCGGATATCGGCGTAACTCGCCGGCAACGCCTCCAACCCTTCGGCGGTCGGCTTTGTATCCACGTGTACAGCTCTTGAGGACGCGCATCGCTCGCCGCGCGCAGCGGCTTCAAGAGCAATGCTCGTTGCGGCGAAGATGACGAGCGCCGCTCCGCCCGCCGCCAGCATCAGCGCGTTCTTGTTAAGACGCGTGACGGGCCGCGGCCGGGCCGCAGTTCGAGCGTCGATGGGTCTACTTTCACGTTCGGTCACGACCGCCTCTTCAGGTCGGTTCTTACAATCCGGACGACATCCTGTTTCTTCCCGCCGAGACGCAATTTCAGCAGCCGCAAAGAGACGATCGACGACATAGTAGTTGCCGCGCATCCGGTAGTTGACAGTTCCAGGATCGCCTTTGCGTCCGAGCACGAATAGCGGCGGCGCGCCGCCTGCGATATGTTCGCCGGGAACTGAATGAACACCTGACGCCCGTCATCGAAGACGCGGACGGGACGCCAATGGGGTTTGTCGCCCTCGATTTCATATCGAAACTGCAAATCGCCGGGCGATACGCCAGCAACGATAATCATTTCATCGCGCTTGCGCAACTGTTCATTCTCATCACGACGGCGTTTGAACCCTGGTCTTGCGGATAGGTCCAGGAAATCGCGGCCATATAGGTTTCGCCCGAAACGAGCGCGCATTTCAAGGTGGTAAGCGCGACGGTCCGTTGTGATGACAAGATTTGTTTTTCAGGTCCGGCGCAATGGGCTTCACGAGAATATGCACGCGCTCACCGCTCGGCCCGCCGCTGGTCGTATCGCCGACAATCCAGCGAACCGTGTCGCCGGCGGAAACCGAATTGAGAATTTCGCCTGGCTCCAGCGCGATATCCGTCACCTGCTCCGGCGCCGCATAAAGTCGATAAAGGGCGCCGTCCATGAAAGGATAGACCTGAACGGCATTGAGAAACCGGTCGAGGTCGGGCTCCACCTTGGCGCGGTCGTTTGCGGCGTCGATCCGTTCGAAAGGGGCGAGCGATGGCGGCGGCGCGGGTTCTTCTTTCGGTTTCAATTGTCCAGGTAACGGATAAGGCCTTGCCGTCTCGACGATCTCGCGCAATGGCTCGTCCGCGCCAAAGGCGATCTCTCGCGCGGGCTTCATTGGCGCCGGATCAAGCGGCGCCTCAAACTTCGCCGTTTCGCACCCGGCTAATCCGGCGACGCTCGCTGCTAATAATAAACGCCTCATACCAAGCCTCCTCATGAGAGGTCCTTCGACCAATTGATTCCGTGAACGTAAATTCCGAGCGGGTTTTTATGGATCGCTTCCGCTGTACGCGGCGGCGACAGGACGATCGTGATATGGGCGGTAAACCGCTCCTGTCTCTCAAACTGGCCGTTGGTGTAAGTTTTTTCGATCCAGCGCACTTCGAAGCTGTCATCGCTGGCGCGCACCACGCTGGTCACTTCCACATTGACGCTGCGTCGGCCGATTTCGGCGAAGGGATCATTCTCTCGCGCATAATCATTTAACGCGACGGCGCCGCGATCCGTGGCGAAGTCATAAGCCTTCAGCCAGTTTTCCCGGACCACCACGGGGTCAATCGAAATGGAGCGCACATTACGAATGAAATTCGCGATGTGATGGGCGATCTGCGCGTCTTTCGGTTTGTAAGTTTCAACCGCTGGGCCGACGGCGCGGACTGTCCCCGCCGCGTCAACCTCGACGACATAAGGCGTCACGATCGATTGCGTCGATCGCCATAAGAGTCCGCCGACTGCTGACAACGCAATGACGAGCGATCCGAAAGCCGCCAATCTCCAGTTCGCTGCCTGTGCGCGCGAGGACCCGATCCGCTCATCCCAGATCGCTTGCGCGCGTTGATAGGGAGTCTCCGGCGCCGGGGTTTCGCCGTATTTTACGGAAGAGCGCTTGAACATCATCTCAGTCCTCGTCCTGTCGAAGTTTTGGCGCATCGCCGGAACCCGGTCGGTCTCCCGAAGCGACCATGTGCGTCGCCGTCAGGCTCGCGTCCCGCAATCCCTGCTCGCGGCGCATGCGTTGCGCCCAATCCGGCGCGTTATTTGCCGCTGCGTCTTTCACGCCTGGCACGTCTTTGGCCGCCGAAAGCGCCTGGTTGATTGATCCGCCGGTTGACGTAAATGCCCGCCGCGCGCCGGACCGAAAGGCTTCGCCCGGCGAGCCCATTGCGCGCGATACGGAACTGCGAGCGCGGTCCGCAACGCCAGCGGCGCCCGCCTGAGCGACAGCGCCGACGCCGGCGGCGGTTGAACGCCATCCGCTTTCGCCGGACCCGACGCGACCTAGGGAGTACGCAGCGCTTGCGCCGCCAGCCATGGACGCTCCCGCGCGCACAGCCGATTGACCGGCCGCGACGCCCGCACGGGCGCCGGACGCCGCAAGCGCGCCCGCGCCATATCACTGCCGCGCCTGTGCCTGCAGCCGTGGCAACCGCTGCGCCTGCGCCGAGTTGCGGGCGCCGGCGACAAGCCTGTGGCGATCCCAGGCCCGAAAATGCCAAGCGCCAATAATGAAAGAGAACCGAGTATCGTTGACGCTGCCTGTTCAAGGGTCACCGATCCAGGCGTGAATGTTGAGGTGACCGATCCGAATATGGTCGAGCCGATGCCGACGATGATGGCGAGAACCATGAGCTTGACGCCGGACGCGACGACATTGCCAAGCACCCGCTCCGCCAGAAACGATGTCTTGTTCCAGAGCGCAGGGAACGAGGACAAATCCCGCAAGCGTCGTCAGCTTGAATTCAATGATTGTGACAAAAAGCTGAATGGCGAGAATAAAGAACGCGAAGAGCACGATCACCCATGACAGCAAAATGATCATGATCGTGACGAAGTTGGTGAAGAAACTGGGGAAACCGATTAGCGAATTGGCTTCCTCCAAGAAGCGGATAAGCCGCGTCATATCCTGTCGCTGCAACAAAGCCCGGCTTTAGAAGGTCCGCTGCGGTAAGCGACGTTCCCGTCGCCACGAGGCCGAGCCCAGCAAAAGACGAAAAGATGACATTCGCGAGCAACGCGAAGTTGTTAATGATGAAAGCGAACGCGCCGACATAGAGCACTTTTTTGACAAACTGACCCAGGACGTTCTGTTCGCCGGCAAACGCCCAGAACAATCCTGCAAGGACGACATCAATGCCAATCAGGACAGCGGTCAGAAAACCGACATCGCCGGCAAGCAGCCCAAAGCCGCTATCGATATAGGCGATGAACGTGCTGGTGAAATCGTCGATGACGTTGAGGTCGTCCATGGGCGTGCTCGTTGATTAGGAGGGCGTGTAAGCGGAGCCGTCGCCGAGAAAGCGTCCGCGATGAATACGGGCGCGTTCTTCCGTTTGCAGCTGGCGCGCGCGATCCAGCGCCTCGGCGCGATACTGAACCGCCAGCAATTGCGCGGTCTGCATGGACTGCTTGGTTTGAAGCGCGAGCAGCTGGTTTCCCGCCTGCTCCACCTGCAGGCCGCCGATGGCGGTTTCGCTCTCGGTGACAATTTCTTCGAGCGTCGAAACGTCGAGGGCAATCGTTTCGGTCACCTTCGCCTGCATGACGAGGGCGTCGTTCAGCGCCCTGCTCGCTTCTTTCCAATGAGCGTTCGCCGCCGCGCCCATGGCGAGATTGGAAAAGGCCGCATAATCTTCAGGAAAGAGCGTTTTGAAGGCGGCGTCGATGGTCGCAACATCATAGGCGAGCCCATTGGCGGTCTGGATCAACTTGTCGATCTCGACAAGGCGCGCCTTCAACGCCGCCTTTGCGGAATAGGGAAGCTGCGTCAGCTCTTTCGCCTGATTGGCGATCATCGCTGCTTCATTCGTCAATTGCTTGATCTGATTGTTGATCATCTCAAGCGTGCGCGCGGCTGTCAGAAGGTTTTGCGCATAGTTGGTCGGGTCGTAAACGATCCCGCCCAGGATAAAGGCGTTGGCCGGGGGCGCTTGCGCGATGCTCGCCGAGATCGCCAGCGCGAGCGTTGAAACAAGGGTTTTCATTTTGCGTTTCATTCTCTTTCTCCTTTCGATGATGATGAATCCGGCAAGAGAGCGGCGGCCCAGTCGAGCCCCTTCGCCGCGAGCAGTTTCCTTGCAAACAACTCGTCGCTTGCGTCGGCAATTATCTTGTCGATGAGCCGATGATCCTGCGGCGAAGACGCTCCGCAAAAGGCGAGCGCAATGTCTCCCAACCGAAGATCAAAAATGCGATTGCCCACGGGAGACTGGTAATAATACTCCTGCTTGGGCGTCATGCTTGCGATGATGTCGATTTGCCGGTCGTTCAGTCCAAAATTCGAATATGCTGAATAGATGCTCGACTCTCGCGCCCGCGGATTGGGCAGGAATATTCGCGACGGGCAGGATTCGATAATAGCTGGCGCAATCGTCGAGGCTTGCACGTCGCTCAGCGACTGGGTCGCAAAAATGACAGAAACATTCTTCTTGCGAAGCGTCTTCAGCCAGTCTCGGATTCTTCCCGAAAACATTGGATTGTCGAGAAAAAGCCAGGCTTCGTCCAACAACAACAGCGTAGGATTTCCGTTGAACCGCTTTTCCAGTCGATCAAAGAGATAGGTGAGCGCCGGTGCGATAGCCGACTGCTGTCGCATAAGCTCTTCCATCTCGAAACAGACGAATTTCGAAAACGAAAACGCCTCCTTATCTGCGTCAAAGAGGTCGCCGAATGCGCCTTCAACGGTGAAAGGCTTCAATGTATTGCGGAGGCTCCGGTCTTGGACCAAGAGCGAGAAGCCAGTGAGCGTGCGCTCGGCGGTCGGCGCCGCGGCAAGACTGGATAGCGCCGACCAAACCGCCTCTTTTATTGGAGGATCGACCGTCACGCCTTCCTGCGCCAGCAAGCCGAGCAGCCAGCGTTGGGCGCGCGCCTTGTCTTCCGGCGCCTCAAGATCGCGCAAGGGTTGGAAGGAAAGATCCGCCTTGGACCCGAGATCATAGACGACCCCTTCGAGACCGAGGCATGCAGCGCGGATCGAGCGGCCTTTATCGAATGCGAAAACTTGCGCTTTCTCATAACGGTGAAACTGCGCGGCGATGAAAGCGAGAAGCACCGATTTCCCGGCGCCGGTTGGCCCGACGATCAGCGTGTGACCGACATCGCCAATATGGGTCGATAACCGAAACGGCGTATGACCGCGGGTCGTCGCCAGGGCCAAGGGCGGTCCGCCCAGATGATCGTTTCGCGCCGGCCCCGCCCAGACGGCGGACAATGGCGCGATATGCGCAAGATTTAACGTATGGACGAGCGGCTGGCGGATATTGGCGTAGAGATGTCCGGGCAAACTGCCGAGCCATGCATCCACGGCGTTCACCGACTCGCGAATGGTCACAAAGCCGCGTTCGTTCAAGACGCGTTCGATTTCCCGCACGCGCTGGTCAACGACGCTCCGCTCCTGATGGTGTACGACAACCGACGTCGTTAGAAATCCAAATGAAACGTCGTCCGCGCCGAGCTCCTGCAGCGCCGCATCCGCATCCGCCGTCTTATTGTCGGCGTCCGTATCCACGAGCGCGCTGGCTTCATTGAACAGCGTCTCTTTGATAATTGCAGCGATGGATTTGCGTTTGGCGAACCACCGGCGGCGGTATTTGGCAAGTTCAGCGGACGCCCTCGCCTTGTCCATAGCAATAAAGCGCGTTGTCCAGCGATACGGAAACGCGAGCGTATTGAGGCTATCCAAGAAGCCAGGTTCGCTGGCCGGCGGGAATCCAAGGACGGAAACCACGCGCAGATGCGCTTCACCCAGTTTTGGTTCAAGACCGCCCGTTAGCGGCTCATCGACCAGCAGGGCGTCAAGATAGAGAGGCGTTTCCGGCGCGATGATACTGTGCCGTTTTGAAGAAACACACGCATGTAGATAGGAAAGCGTCTCGTCATCATCGAGCGGGCGGCATTCCGGCATCGCCAGCGCCAGAAGATCGACCGCTTTGTCCGTCTCCTGGACAAAATAGCCGAGACGGTCGCCCGCATGGTCCGGAGCGGCAAGTTCGTCTTGTTTCAGGAATGCTCGCTCGGCTCGCGCCGTCCTGTCCGCCGGCGGCATATAAGCAAAGGTGAGAAAGTATTCGCATTCATAATGTTCTGCAGTCGACTCAAACGCAGCGCGGCGCTCCTCGTCGATGAGGAATGATAGCGGGCACGGCCACTCGCTCGTCGGATAATCTGCTGCCGGAACCCTATCCGCTTCAAAATGCAGCACCCAGCCAGATCGTAACCTGCGCAGAACATTGTTGATGCGCGCCGTATAACTGAGAAGTTCTTCAGGGCTGGCGCTTTCGAGATCAGGACCGCGATAACGGATAGTCCGTTGCAGGGCGCCGTCCTTATTGAGGACGACGCCCGGCGCGACAAGCGCCGCCCAGGGAAGATAATCGGCAAGGCGCTTCGGACGCTTTTGATATTCAGCAAGGTTCAGCATGAGAGATACGCGCCCTGCTTCAAGTGTCGAACGCCCACTTCCAGAAATTTCGGGTCTTTCTTCGCGGCGTAAACCGCGGCGGCATGTCCGATCAGTCCCAGTGCGACGCCGGCTGCCCACATCTGCATTCCGAGACCGACGGCGGCGGCGATGGTGCCGTTAATGATGGCGATGCCGCGCGGCGCGCCCGCCATTAAGAGCGGCTCCGTCAGGCTGCGATGAATTGGGATAGAGAAGCCCTCAATCATTGTCTTTCCCCTCAAACCAGCGCGCCGCCGCCGAAGGAAAAAAAGGCGAGGAAGAAGCTTGTCGCGGCAAAAGCGATCGAGAGCCCAAAAACAATCTGAATAAGGCGGCGGAATCCGCCGGACGTATCCCCGAACGCGAGTGACAGTCCGGTGATAATGATGATGATCACAGCGACGATGCGCGCGACGGGCCCCTCAATCGAGGCGAGAATTTGCGTCAATGGCGCTTCCCACGGCATGCCGGATCCCGCAGCGTGAGCATGTCCGCTGAAGAACAACAGGACGACGGCAAGCAATGCCGACAGGTGAAGGGCGCGAGAATAGTTGCGAGCGATCATGAATGGTCTCCGTTATTGACGATGAAAAGTTCAGGCGCGTCTGCTGGCTCCAGCATGTAGCCTTGCTGTCGGTCATGCCCTGTGACGCGAATGATTTCGGTGACGCGCCGCCCTTCTTGCGTCTTCTCGATAAAGGCGACGACATCGACGGCTTGCGCGATCAGGGATTGCGATGCGCTTTGCGATCGCTCTCCGATCAGTTGCTCCAGACGTGCGAGCGCCAAGACTGCTGAATTCGCATGAATAGTCGCGATGCCGCCGGGATGGCCCGTGTTCCAGGCCTTCATGAGGTCGAGCGCCTCGCCGCCGCGGACCTCCCCGACGATGATCCGGTCCGGTCGCAACCGCATGGTCGAACGAACGAGCGCTTCAAGCGTCACGCGCTGCGATGTGCGCAAAGCGATAGAGTCCTTTGCCTCGCATCGCAGCTCTCGCGTGTCTTCGAGAATGACGACACGCTCATTGTGTTCTGCGATTTCAGCGAGCAGTGAGTTCGCCAGAGTCGTTTTGCCGGACGCCGTACCGCCGGCGATAAGAATACTGCTCCGCATGCGCACGGCCGATCTCAGAACCTGCGCCTGGCGTTGCGTCATGACTCCGGCCACAACATAATCGTCGAGAGGAATGACGATCTTCGAAGGTTTTCGGATTGTGAACGCAGGATTGTTTGAGACTGGCGGCAAGACGCCTTCAAAGCGTTCGCCGGTTCCCGGCAGTTCTCCGGAGATAATCGGGTGCTCCTGACTGCAGATCGTATCGAGAGCCGACGCGACAAGCCGGATAATCCGCTCAACATCGGCCGCCGCCATTGGCGCGTCCGCTCTCTCACGACCAATTCCGGCGCGCTCGATCCACAACGCGCCGTCGGGATTGGCGATGATTTCGGTCACGCTATCATCGTCAAGCGCGCTGGCGATTACTGGCCCAAACGCAGTCTTGAGCATCGAAATCCGGCGAAACGCGACCCGCGCAGTGTGTTGTTGACCATGGACGTTGGTCATTGGACCGCCTCCCCGCGCTGTTCGCTTGTCGCTGCGGTCAAGCCCATATGTTCGAGCAGCGTGTCGGTGAATCGCTCCTGCCCCATGAGGCGATCGCCGACCTGCGAGATAAACCGCTCAAACCGCTTTTGACCCAACGCTTCTGCGGCGGCGCGGTTTTGCTCCGGCAGTGGCGGCGTGATGCAGAGATAATAGAGAATGTAGAGCGCGAGCGTTTCGGTCTGCGCTGATGCGTCGTCGGCAAGGCGCTCCATCGCTCGCGTCAATTTGTCGAGCCGTTTGATCAGCGCTGCATATTCCTGAGAATCTTCTTTGGGGTTTAGAAGCTCGACAATCGCCGCTTCCACAATCGACGCCTTGGTGACGCCGGGCCTTTCCGCGGCGCGCGACAAGAGCGTTTCCGCTTTTTCTCCCAACCGAACCTGCAGTCTCGCTTTTTTCATGGCTTAAAAACTCGGCGTAATGCTGTCGGGATGCCGATCCATGACGGCCGCGCGCTGCGTCGCGGTCCTCGCGATATCCTGAAGTTTCTTGGCTTGCGCAGCGTCGTCATCATTCTCTGATGTCGATGGGTCGCGCGGTTCAGGATCGGACTTGTTCGGGGTCGGCATGGCGAATTCATGCTGCATGGCGTGTCCGCCATCGTCATTTTCGCCCTCGCTTTTCACCATATCGAACCAGGGTTGGCTCAGGCGTGCATCCGTCCTGGCGACGATGCCGGACCAGTTGTCATCACGGGCCTTCGGCGCATCTGTGTAGAAATCATCGTCGGCTCTGATGTCAGGCGGCGCGAGGCAACGGGCGGTGAAATTCTGGTCCCGGAAATATTGAAGTTTCTGGGCGCGAATCGGCGCGACGCCCGACACCATCGCAATCGCTTCATTTGGCGGAAGCTGCATGACTTCGCCGGGCGTCAGCAACGGCCGTGCTGTCTCC
>JAWKVJ010000022.1:0-55329 GCA_041398085.1 Parvularculaceae bacterium | reverse complement strand
GTCGCGACTATTTTCACTTTCGCTGCTGGCGCTCGCGGTAACGGGGGCAGCAGATATGATATCCGTCTATGTACGTCAGTCGGTCATTCAATTTGCAACGCCGCAAGAATTGAGAGGGCGCGTTTCATCGGTGGCGTTTATTTTTATTTCAGCATCGAACGAGCTTGGCGAGTTTGAATCGGGCGTTGCAACGCGTTTCCTTGGTCCGGTCGGCGCTGTTGTTCTTGGCGGCGGCATGGCGATCGTGACCGCCCTGTCCTGGCTGAAATACTTTCCAGCCCTTTCTCGAGCCGACCGCCTGGAAGAACCAGCCGAGATCATGGGAACAGAGCCCGAACGGCTGGAAGCCGGGGCGAAAGGCATCGCAAAAATTTAACCATCGCAAAATGCATTCATGCCGGCGCATGGTAACTTGCGGACCCGCCAAGCCTCACCTTATTCGCTGCATCCGCCAGCGCAGGAATGATTCATGGAAGTGCAACGATATCTCGACCGGATCAGCTTTAAAGGAAAGCTGCATCTAAACATCGATACGTTTCGTCAGCTTCATCGGGCGCATGCACTGGCGGTCCCTTACGAAAATCTCGACGTTCAATTCGGCGCGCCGGTAACCCGCCGCGCCGAAGATGCTTACGAAAAGATTGTCATGCGCGGCCGCGGCGGCTGGTGCTATGAAATGAATGGCCTATTTGGCTGGGCGCTCGAAGAAATCGGCTTCGATGTTCGTCATCTCGCCGGGGCCGTCATGCGCGATGTCGCAGGCGACAACGTTATTGGCAACCATCTCGTCTTGATCGTCGGCATTAAAGGTCAAAACTGGGTTGGCGACGTCGGTTTTGGCGATGGTTTTATTGAACCGCAGCCGCTCCGTGATGGTGCGATAAAAGTCGGTCCACTTGATTGCGAACTTACTCAACTGGATAACGGATGGTGGCGATATTTTAATGATGCAAGGTCTGGCGGACCTAATTTCGACTTTAACCTCGAGATCAATGACGAAACACTTCTCGAAGATCGATGTCAGTTTCTTCAATCCGATCCGGCCTCGCCCTTTGTCCAGAACGCCGTTGTGCAGCGCTGGTCGAATAATGCTCACCATTCAATGCGCGGTCGCGTTTTGCGCAAGCTTACGGCATCGGCAGACACAAAAACGCTTGTCGAAAGCGCGGATGAATATGTAACGATCTTGAAAGACGTCTTCTCGCTCGACCTACCAGAGGCCGCATCCTTGTGGCCGCGAATTTGCGCGCGCCATGACGAAATCTTCAACTCCTAGCCAAGCGCGGCGACGGTTGCTTCTTCAAACAGCTTGACGCCTTCATCGAGAACAGCGTCCGGAATAGTCAACGGCGTCAAGCAGCGAAGGCATTGCGCGTAAGCGCCAGCCGTCGTCAGCACGACACCGCGTTCGCGCGCCTCGATCTGGATTTTTGCTGCGAGCTCTCCGTCAGGTTTGGAAGCGTCACCATCCTTGACGCATTCAACCGCGATCATTCCGCCAACCTGACGAACATCGCCAAAGCGGCCTTTCGCCGGACCTGCTTGCAATTTGCGCCAGCTCGCTGCGACGCGCTCCCCGATCATGTTAGCGCGCTGAAGAAGGTTTTCTTCCTCGAAAATATCGAGCACGGCGAGCGCCGCCGCGCATGCGACCGGATTGCCGCCATAGGTCGAGCCCATACCGCCTGGCGCAATCTTGTCCATGAGTTCGGCTTTACCGATCAGCGCTGACAAGGGGAGCCCCGCAGCGATCGACTTTGCGGCGCACACCATGTCCGGCTCCACGCCTGAATGTTCAAACGCGAACATCTTGCCGGTCCGGCCCATGCCTGACTGAATCTCGTCGGCGATCAGGACAATTCCGTTCTTGTCGCAAAGATCGCGCAGATGTTGCAGGAACTCTTTTGGCGCAGGGTTGAATCCGCCCTCGCCTTGTACGGGTTCGACAATGATAGCAGCGACCTCTTCAACGGGAATGGCTGTTTTAAACATATGGTCAAGGCAGGCAATGCACCCTTTCACGGAGACGCCGTGATAGGCATCCGGATAGGGCGCATGGAAAATGGCTGGCACGAGCGGTCCGAACCCGACTTTATAGGGCTTCGATTTTCCAGTGAGCGTCGTCGCCAGAAGCGTCCGGCCATGGAAGGCGCCTTCAAATGCGATAACGCCCGGCCGGCCTGTGATACGGCGCGCAAATTTTACTGCATTTTCGACTGCCTCAGCGCCGGAATTGAAGAGCGCGGTCTTTTTTGGCGAGCTTCCCGGCGCGAGTTTGTTCAGTTTTTCGGCGAGTTCGACATAAACCTCATATTGGGCGATGCCGAAACTCGTATGGATGAAGGCGTCCGCCTGACGCTTAATCGCCTCGACGACTTTCGGGTGACGGTGGCCGACATTCAAAACGCCAATGCCGCCGATGAAATCTATGTAACGCTTGCCTTCGACGTCCCAGAGCTCGGCATTTTCCGCCCGTTCGACGTAAATGCCTGATTTTGAAGGCAAACCAACCGGCAAAGCATCGTCGCGGCGCGCTTTAAGGGCGGCGTTGGTCGTAAATTCGTTTTTGCCGTGATCCATGTCGAAAAAACCTCAATACCTAGGAAAATCGCCGAGTTGGCGGCGCTTTAGCATGTTCCCGTTAAATTTACAGGGGGCTGGCAATGTGCGGCTTTTTCTCGCTGCTTCACGCCCTCGCCACTTGCCAGATTCCTGCTTAGCGTGTGTAATCGCGGCGTCGCGTTACATCGTAGGCGTATCAAATAAGCGGCGTTCGGCGGCAAATCCCTTCAATCTGGTGGGGCAGGCTGGCGAAATCGTCCAATCGAGGAAGCCCTGTGACCGACGAAGTCATCACCAAACATATCCTGAAATTTGTTCGCCAGCTTGACGGCTTTCAGTCCGAAGAGCGTGTGCTCCAATCGGCGATTGAGCGGTGCTGGCTAGACAAACAAGGTTCCCCGACGCTTGCCGGCCGGAATCTCATTCATTCCTTTGATATTCTTGAAAAAGCTGCTCGCCCGTCAATTTGACGGGATTTTTTTTGCCTATTCTCGACCGAAGCATCTATTGCTGGCCGAAATCGCGGGATTATTGCGAGTCATCCAGTGTCAGCTGTTAAGCCATCCAATCCAATTGCGAAGCTGCTCGCGCCTGCGCTAGCGGAAGCCGCGCCTACGACGGCCTCGCTTCTCGCCTTCGCAGCGGGCGCTGCAACGATCATCTCAGCCGCCAATCCAAGCAATCACCCACGGGCCGCCGATGTTATTTCGTTGATTACGGTCGAGGCGCCCAACATGCTCGCCGCTTTGCTCGGCGTTGCACAAATGGCTTTGGCCTATGGACTAAGACGCCGTGTCGATGCGTCGATGTGGATGGCGGCTAGCCTCTCGGTCGTGGCAGCCGTCTATTTTGTGCTCCATCACGAGCGCTATGTCGACGCTGGAATGCAGCTCGCTTTTGCGGGATTTCTGGTTTCGACACGCCACGCATTCTATCGGCGCGCGCGCGCCTTTTCCCTAAAGCTACCGCCGCTCTGGTTTGCGGCTGTTTCAATAACAATCCTGATAGCGTCGATAGGCGGGGTTTTGTGGGCTTCCACTCACCGCGCCTTTAGGACGGCGCCATGGTGGTCGCTTTTCTTCGACCCGATCATTGGACGCGCAGGCCGACCGGTGGCGGTTGCGGCGGTCGCACTCTTTATCGTGGCGATTTGGCGTTATATTGCGACGGTGCGCGTTCATCAGCCGCCGCCGCCGGGCGTCGATGATTTTTCGAAGGCCGAAACCGCGATCGCCGAAGCTGTTGATGCGCGTCCTGAAGCCATGCTGACCTTTACCGGCGATCTTTCGTTGAAGTTCTCTGAGAGCGGCCGAAGTTTTATCAGCTATTCGGTTTTTAGATCGAGTATGATCGCTCTTGGCGGCCCGACCGGCCAGCCGGAGGAGCGCCGCGCGCTGCTCTCCGCATTTTGCAAGGACGCCGACGAGGCGGGGTTGAAACCGGTCATCTACGCTGCGCCGTCGGCGATTTTGCCCGACCTGCTCGATCTTGGATTTAAGGTAGAAAAAATTGGCGAGAACGCGGTCATTCCACTTGCTGATTTCTCTCTCGCTGGAAAATCGAGGCAGGATATTCGTTACGCCAACCGAAAGCTGACGACCCGCGAAGGGGCCGTGTTTGAGATGCATTATCCTCCGCACCCACCCGCATTTCTCGAAAAGTTGAGGCCTGTTTCCGATGCCTGGCTGAAGGCGCAAGGGTCGGGTGAGAAACGATTTTCACTCGGGCGCTTCGAAGAAGAATTTTTGAACCGCTGCCCGGTTGCCGAAGCCTCGATCGGCGGAAAAACAATCGCATTTGGATCGATACTGGCGACGCCCGGCAAGGAATGGGCAGCGCTCGACCTGATGCGCTATGATCAGGATTTGTCGCCGCCTGCGACGATGGATTTTTTATTGTCTGAAATCCTGCTCTGGGCGAAGGATGCAGGCTATCAGAAATTCGATCTTTCGATGGCGCCGCTTTCGGGTCTCGCCGAGGAATCGCAGGCGCCGCTATTCGCTCGCCTTGGCCGCCTCATCTATGAGCAAGGCGGACGCTGGTATAATTTCGAAGGGCTGCGCCGCTTCAAACAGAAATTCTCGCCCGACTGGGCGCCGCGCTACCTGGCGTCGAAAGGAACATTTTCTCTTCCGGTGGCGCTCGCCGAAATCGCCATGCTGACGAATTCCGCATCGCCAGAGAAGAAACTCAACGCGTCCTGAGGCCTTCGATCGTCCGTCCCGGCGCAATGTCATTCGCCGAGGTTTTAAGATCAATTACCGCCGGAAGGCCGCTGGCGCGTGCTTCATGAAAAGCCGCCGCGAAATCTTCTGTCTTATCGACCGTCACGCCAAAAGCCCCGAATGAACGCGCATAAGCGGCAAAATCCGGGTTTTTCAGGTCTGTGCCCGAGATGCGCGAGGGATAATCGCGTTCCTGATGCATGCGGATCGTCCCATAGGTAGAGTTATTGGAAATGATGGTGATGACGTTGAGCCCGTACTGGACAGCAGTCGCCAGTTCGTTCGACGCCATCATGAAGCAGCCATCGCCAGCCGCGCAGACTACATCGCGTTTCGGGAATACGGCTTTGGCGGCGAGCGCCGCCGGAAAGCCGTAGCCCATGGCGCCGGATGTCGGCGCGAGCTGCGTCTTGAATGTCTTGTGACGATAGAAACGATGAAGCCAGGCGGCGTAATTGCCCGCGCCGTTTGTGATAATGGCGTCGGCGGGCAGGTGTTTGTCGAGCCAGGAGAACACATCCGACAGGTTAACGCCGTCGCTCACCGGCACCGGTTTTGAGAACGCCTCGAATTCGGTATGCGCCTCATAGGCTTGTTGCAGCCACCCCTCATCGAGCATCCAGGGTTCGGCTGCCAGCGCCCGCGCCATTGTTTCCGGCGCTGCGTTGATGGCGAGCATCGGCGTGTAAACGCGGCCAAGTTCCTCGGCGCCGGCGTGGATGTGGACGAGAGGCTGGCGCGCCAACGGCGCTTCCAGAAGCGAATAACCTGACGTCGTCATTTCCCCGAGTCGCGGGCCGAAAGCGATGATGAGATCGGAACCTTTGATACGATCGGCAAGCTTCGGGTTAGGGCCAATGCCGACATCCCCCGCATATTGGGGATGGAGATTATCGAACAGGTCTTTCGATCTGAACGAAGCGCCGACCGGCAAGCCTGTCGCTTCGACAAAGGATTTGAGATCCCTGACAGCGTCTGCTGTCCAGCCGCCGCCGCCGACAAGCAGGAATGGCCGGGCCGCACCGCTCATCATCTCGCGCAGGCGTTCAAGCGCGCGCTCGTCGGGGGCAGCGCAAGAGATAGACGCGGGCGGCAGTGTTTCTGCGTCCACTTCTTCAACGAGCATGTCTTCGGGTAAAGCAAGCACGACCGGACCGCGCCGGCCGTTCTGCGCCGTGGCGAAGGCGCGGTTCACATATTCGCCGGCGCGCGCCGCGACGTCGATCTCGCTCGCCCATTTGGCGACCGGTCCGAACATCTGGCGATAGTCGATTTCCTGAAACGCTTCGCGGTCGGTCATGTCGCGCGCGACTTGGCCGATGAACATGATCATCGGCGTTGAGTCCTGAAAGGCGGTGTGAACGCCGACCGATCCTTGCGTGGCGCCGGGGCCGCGCGTCACCATGACGATCCCCGGCTTGCCGGTCAGCTTTCCATAGGCTTCGGCCATGTTCGCGGCTGACGCCTCATGCCGGCAAACGACGAGCTGAATGCGATCGCGCACGTCGTAAAGCGCATCAAGCACGGCGAGGTAGCTCTCGCCGGGCACGCAAAAAACATGGGTCGCCCCGTTCATAACGAGGGTGTCAACGAGATGGCGGGCGGCTGTCTGTCGCGGCATGGCGGCCCTTATGCGCCGCCGCTGCTCCGCTGGTCAATGACAAGAAAAAACCCGGCGCGAGGAGCTGCGCCGGGCTTGGGGAGGCCGCCTTGACTAGGCGACGCTGTCTAGGATGGCGCCGGCATTGACGTCAGTACGAACGTCCTGGCTAACGCCGCGCACAAGATCGATGAAGCGGTCTTCAGGCCATTCATTGACGACTTCGCCGGTGTCGATATCGATCGCACGGTAAACGAAATTGAGCGAGTTCTCCGGCCGGGTTATCGACAGCCTTGTATTCAATCCGAGCACGCGCGCGACCGCTTCGCGAACCTCTGAAAGGCGATCAGCGGTTCGCGCCTGCGATTCCTGTTGGCGCTGGGCGAGTTCCGCAGCGCTGCGACGGCGCGCTTCGGCGGCCGCATCGTTCCGTCCCCCCGGACTGGAATCAGTTTGCGGGGCGGATGACGTTTGTGAAAGCGGGTTCACTTGCATCGTTCCCTACCTGCCGCCGGTGCGGGGATTGCTCCCGCCCGGCGGCTTCCGGGTTAGCCTTAGCTGAACAACGCCAGGATCGCATTCGGCGCCGCATTGGCGATCGAAAGCGTCTGGATGGCGAGTTGCTGTTGCACTTGCAGCGCTTGCAGACGCGAGCTTTCCTTGGCGAGATCGGCGTCCGTCAAATTGCCGATCGAGACCTCAAGCGCGTCGGAGACGCGCGATAGAAGCGTACCCTGCAGATCGAGCGAATGCGAACCGGCGCCGAGAGAGGCGAGCGCGTTCGTTAGATTGTCGATCGACGTGTCGATGTCGGCGAGTTCGGTCGCAGCGCCCGCCGCCGTTCCAAGATCGGAGCCGTCGCGCGAGATCGTCAAAACGCTGGCGTTGTTGAGATTGTAGCCGGCTATGTCGATCGTTGATGAGCCATCCGTGCTGGCGTTTACAGACAGCGTCGTCGTCGTGCCGTCGAGAAGGTTGCGTCCGCCAATGGTGGCGCTATCAACGAGGCGGGTGATCTGGTCGGCGAGATCGGCGTACTGGCTCTGAAGAAGCGTGCGCTCGGATGCGCCGAGTGACGAGTCCGCCGCCTGCGAGGCGATGGCGCGAAGCTCGACAAGAATATCGGAAACGCTTTCGCCCGCTGCGACCGCGACATCGACGGCCGAGGAACCGATACGAAGGCCCTGCTGAACGGATTCAATCGAGCCGAGTTCGGCGCGCTGCTTCTGCGCCAAAGCGTAGAGCGTCGGGTTGTCGCCGGCGCCGGAAACTTCCTTGCCAGTGGAGACGCGGCGCTGAACTTCGTTCAATTGCGCGCTGATGCGGTTGAGGTTTTGAAGGGCGACAAGCGCGCCCGGATTCGTGGTGACATTGTTGACCATCGGTCAGCTCCCTTTCTGGGTTCAAGAGCGATTTTTCGCTCCCCCGGTCTGCGTGTCCTGCGCAATACCGGCGTTGAAAAGCGAGCAAAAACCCTGCCGTTTGAAGACGCGCCAAACGCGGTTAATGAGAGGCTCTGAGCGCCAATGGAGACGCCAAATTATAAGTAAGCCTAATAGTCCGTAAACAGAATAGTATCGAAAAATGGAAATAACTGCCGGGCAATTTTTGCCTACCGGCATATTATGCCCGCCTCAGGCCGCCGTTTTTCGCCCCGCCAATCCGTCCATAATGATGCGGTTGACGTCGATCAGCGGCTCAACGCTTTCGCGCTTTTGCATGACGTCGCTTGAATAGGCGGAAACCCAGCGCGCCAGCGAAATAATGAGCGCGCGCGTTTCGGTCGGCAGCGCATTGTCAGGCTGCGCGCAATCGCTGGCGAGCGCGCCCCAAAGCGCGCGATTGAGATGCACCGCGTCGATGAGGCGTTTTAGATCCTCGCGCCCAGCCTCGTCGGCGTCCATCAACCGGCGGGTCGCCTCGGAAAAGGCGCGATATTCCGCATCGCGCGGATTGGCGGTCGCTTTCTGGGCTCTTGCGTAGGCTTCATGCGACATCGGGCAGTCTCTTCGCTTCAAATTCAATGAGTTTGCGGCAGGAGCTGAGCGCCTTGTAGAAGTCGTCATTGGCGACCGCCGCGGAAATTTTCAGGCAGAGATTGAGGGCGTCAGGATCGCGGATGACGCCGGCAAGTTCGGTGATCCGGCGTTCAAATTCCGGAAAAGCCTCGACGCGGACCGCCGGATCGAGCGCCATCATCATGACGGGCAAGTAAACGCGCCGCGCCGGGGTCGTCGCCTCTTCGGCCTGCATGATGTCGCGCTCGCGTAGGACATTGGCCCGGTTCTCAATGACGAACTCCGTCCGGCGGTCGCCATTTACGATGACCGCGCCATTGACGGCGATCTTTTCACCCGGTTTCAGAGTGAGTTTCAGGCCCATTTCCCGCTCCTTCGTCCAATAGACGCCGCCAAGGTTAAGGAATTGTGCGATTGCGGCGGCGCGCCTCTTGACGCGGGCGCCCGAGTGGAGGCTTTTTCGGCCCAAGAAGAGGACTTTCGTCATGGCCCGCAATTTCGACCGCGTTCCCGAGCTCAGCCTTAAATCCTTCACCGAAGGGAGCGCCGAGGAGCGCCAGGAATTCATCGACGCGCTGATGGAGGGCTTTCAGTATTTCGGCTTCATCATCCTGAAAGACCATGCGGTGAGCCGCGAGCTGCTTGCGCGGGCCTATGAGATGTCGCGCGAGTTTTTCGACCGGCCCGTCGAAGAAAAGATGAAATACGCCGCAGGCCCTGACGGCCAACGCGGCTACACGCCTTTCGGGCGCGAACATGCAAAGGACGCAACGGTCGGCGACCTTAAGGAATTCTGGCATGTCGGGCGCGAATTCGCCTTCGCCTCGCCGCTTGCCGATATCTATCCGCCCAATGTCTGGCCGGTAAATCCGCCGCGTTTCCGTGAGACGTTCCTGCAGCTTTATTCCGCGCTGGAAGAAGCGGGCTTTGCGATGCTTGAAGCGCTGGCGCCCTCGCTCGGCCTGACGGACGATTATTTCCGGAAGATGGCGACCAACGGCAATTCGATCCTGCGGCTCCTTCATTATCCGCCCGTCCCCGCCAACGCCGATCCGCGCGCAGTGAGGGCCGCCGCGCATGAAGACATCAACCTCATCACCATTCTTGTTGCGGCCGAGGGCGGCGGACTGGAACTCCTCGATCGAGACGGCAAATGGCTGGCGGTTGAAACCGAGCCCGACAATCTCATCGTCGATGCCGGCGACATGCTGGCGCGCGCAACGAATGACGTTATTCCGGCGACGACGCACCGGGTCGTCAATCCGAAAGGCCCGAATGTTTCAAGATATTCGATGCCGTTCTTCATGCATCCGCACTCGGAAGCCGTTCTTGAATGCATCCCGAGCTGCAAGGGCGCCGGCGCGAAATATCCGCCGATCACGGCGGACGCCTTCCTGAAGCAACGCCTTAAAGAAATCGGTCTTGCCGGGTGAGCGGCACCGATGTTCTCATCATCGGCCTGCATCTGGGCTCGTCTGCGCCTCCTATCTCGCCGCCGCCGGATTGACCGTCAGGATGGTCGAGCGGCGCGACATTGTCGGCGGCGCCGCCGTCACCGAGGAGTTCCATCCCGGTTTCAGGAATTCGACAGCGAGCTACACCGTCAGCCTGTTGAACCCCAAGGTCATCGACGATCTCGACCTTTATAATAACGGCCTCACCGTCGTTGAGCGCGATATTTCCAATTTCTGGCCGCTTGGCGAGAAAGAAGGCGAATATTTGAAGCTCACTTTCGATGCGGCGCGCAACGCCGAAGAATTCGCGCGTCATTCGAAGAAGGATGCTGACGCCCTTCCCCGCTATTACGAGGATATCGACAAGGCGGCGGACGTTTTGCGCGATCTCGTGCTGACGCGGCCGCCCAATCTTGGCGGCGGCGTCGCCGACATCTGGCGGGCGCTCATGACAGGCGGGCGCATGGCGAAGCTGAAGCCCGAAGATCAGGCGCTCATTCTCGACCTGTTCACGAAATCCGCCGGCGAATTCCTGTCGCGTTATTTCGAGCATCCGGCGATCATCGGCGCCTTCGCCTTTGACGGTATTGTCGGCGCTTACGCCTCGCCTTACGCCGCCGGCACGGCTTATGTTCTTCTTCACCACGCCTTTGGCGAGGTGAATGGCAAGAAGGGCCGTTGGGGCCATGCAATCGGCGGCATGGGCGCCATCACCGGCGCCATGAGACGCGTTGCAGAATGCCGCGGCGTCGACATTACAACCGACGCGCCGGTCGCAGAAGTTCTCGTCGAGAACGGGCGCGCGGTTGGCGTGCGCCTTGAAAATGGCGAGACGATCCGGGCGCGCATCGTGGTCGCCAATGTCAATCCGAAGCTCCTTTTGACGCAGCTTGTAGGCGCGGAGAATCTCGAGCCGCAAACCAGAACGCGGATGGAAAGCTACGCTTGCGGGTCCGGCACGTTCCGCATGAATGTGGCGCTCTCCGAACTGCCGCAATTTTCCTCTTTGCCGAGTGACGGCGCCGGCGAACATCATCGCTCGGGCATCGTTATCGGACCGTCGATCGATTATCTCGACCGCGCTTTTCTCGATGCGCGCATCAATGGCTGGTCGAACGAGCCGATTGTTGAAATGCTCATCCCTTCGACCATGGATGACAGCCTCGCGCCGGAGGGAAAGCATGTCGCCAGCCTTTTCTGCCAGCAATTCGCACCGGAATTGCCGCAAGGGCGAAGCTGGGCGGAGGCGCGCGAGGAAGCGGCTGAAACAATCATCGACACGGTGACGCGCTACGCGCCGAATTTCCGGGACAGCATTATCGCGGCGCAGCTCCATTCGCCGGCGGACTTGCAAGAAAAATTCGGGCTTGTCGGCGGCGACATCATGCATGGCCGCCTGTCGCTCGATCAGATGTTCTCGGCCCGGCCAATGCCGCGCTACGCCGATTACCGCATGCCGGTGAAGGGCCTCTATCTTTGCGGCTCGGGCGCGCATCCCGGCGGCGGCGTCACTGGCGCGCCGGGCCACAATGCGGCGCGCGCCATCCTTGACGATTTCCGCGCGCATAAAATTCCCGCCTGAGAATTCTGCGCGCCGAATTGTACGCTTTGTCCCGCGCCCGGCATATAGGATGTTTCGAACATTCATGCGGGCTGCAGACGTTTTGTGCGTATTGTGCGGAGGTAGGACTCTGTATTCAACGCTCTCACCTAATTCACCTGTCGCCCGCTCATTCGCGCGCAAGCGGGAATCCAGAGTGATAGATTCTGGTCCCCCGCTTTCGCGGGGGAGAGCGGAGGATGACAATTGTTTTTCGAACATGCTGCGAGGATCAGAAAACACTGAATGCAATATAAAATCGATGTACGTCTCCGCACCCTCCTTTCCTTCCGCGCGCAATTTCAACGAAGCCATCATAGGGCCTTGGGAAAGGTGTTGGATAAGGTGGGGGATAAACTGGGGGATAACCTGGTCAAAACGCCTTAGCGGTTTGATCTTTGTGATAATTTCAGCTCCCCTTTCGCGCGAATTTGAAGCACGGTGCGCGCCTTGAAGTTGAACGCGAAAATTTATTTCCGCATGATTGGCGCTGGCGGAGCGCGCCGCGCACGCAAGGCTCAAGGAACGAACAGACCATGAAATTCGGCGCGCGATTCACCGACTTCACCGGCGATTTGAACACAATCGTTTCGCTCGCTGTCGCAGCCGAAAAGGCCGGTTTCGATTTCGTCTGGAATTCGCACGACCCGTTCATGAAATGCACCTGGGCGACGACGGCGGTCATCGCGCGTGAAACCACGCGCGTTATGATCGGCAGTCTTGGAACGACGCCTTATCTCACCGATCCAAGCGAGGTCGCCGCCTATGCGGCGACGCTCGACGAGCTTTCAGGCGGGCGCGCGGTGCTCGGCTTTGGCGTTCACACATCGAAAATGGTCGAATGGGTCGGTTATGATGCGAGCGATTATTTGAGGCGCACGCGCGAGGCGACGGAAATGATCCGCGCCTTGCTGCGCGGCGAGGTCGTTGCGCGCAATAGCGAGAATTTCCACTGGAACGAGCAGTGCTACCTCCGCTTCAAACCGGTACGCGCCGAGGTGCCGATCTATATTTGCCCCTTTGGCGACGACTTCATGAAGCTTGGCGGCGAGATTGGCGACGGCGTCGCGCCGATGATTACCCCGCCGGAATCGGCGGCCGATGTTGTCCGCTTCATCCGCGACGGCGCGGTGAACAATGTTCGCGACGTCGATATCGCTGGTTGCGCCTGGCTCTCGATCGATGAGGACAGCGCCGCGGCGAAAGACAAGATGCGCGATCTCATTGCCTATTTCGGGCCTTATCTCGAAGAGCGCGCGCTCGCGAAAATCGGCGTCAGCGGTGAGGATTTCGCTGAAATTCGAAAGCTGGTCGCGGCGAAGGAATACAAGGCCGCCGCCGCGGCGGTGACCGACGACATGCTGCGCCTCGCGCTCGCTGGCGACGCGAAATCCGTTATTCGCAAGATCGAGGATTTAGCCGATGCCGGCGTGACTCAGGTCAATCTCGGCGGTCCCTTCGGTCCTGACGCTGCGAAGGCGATCGCCTTGATGGGCGAGCGCGTTATCCCGCATTTTCGCTGAACGCAACCCCGAATTACATCCGCTGACGGGCGCTCCGTAAACGGATTATCAACTATATGGGGAATGGGGCGCCGCCGCCATGAAATATCCTATTGAATGCCGCGGCGGCTCCCCGCTCGCGCCTTGATCGACTCCGAAATTCGAACTCTCGCCAGTCCCATTAAGGAGTAATCTCATGGTAAAATATGCGTCCCTCGCCGCCTTCCTCATCAGTGCTTCGGCGCTTACAGCGCCCGCCTTCGCCGCTGGGCCCAACCGCACAATTTCGCTCTCGTCCTCTCAAACGACAATCGTGAAGCCGTCGGAAGCCTCCATCCAGTATTCGATTTCCTTTACCGCGCCGAGTGCGGCTGAAGCGCAATCGCAGCTCAAGGCTTCCCAATCGGCGATTAAGGCGGCGGTCGCGGCGGAGGGCGGCAAGCTCATCTGCTTTACGACGAAGAACATCAACACTGGCAAACGCACGCGCAACGAACGCGTTTATCGGCCGGAGAAGAAGCAAAACCCCTATGAGAATATCGAGGTGACGACCTATACGCTGAACGCGACGCAGTCGCTGGCCGTAGACGCGGCTGGCTCAGAAAAGGCGCTAAAGGCGGTCATGCGCCTTGATGATCTTACCAATATTTCCAACATTCTTTACAGCGCCGCCCTTTCGGAGGCGGAAATCAGTTCTGCGCAAATCGCGGCGGTTGTTTCAGCGGAACGGACGGCGACAACTATTGCGCAATCGAATGGCTTCAGGCTTGGCAAGCCGACCCGCATTAACGTGTCCGGTCCCCCAGCGCGTTCGCTTCAGAATTACGACCCGGAGAAGCTGAGCGTCGTCTCAAGCGCCAGCGTAACTTACGAACTGCTTGATCAATAAGCGCGGCCTCAAAGATCGCAGAACCAGCATTCCTCGCGGGCAGCCGACCCAATTGGGCTACCGGGCGGAATGTCCGCGGGTTTTGTTGTCGGCGTAATCGCGGGCGCGGGCGCTGCAAGATGCGCATTGATGCGGCGGATGAGCTCTGCGCGCGTTGCAAGATCGGCGCTGCTGGCGCGGACGGGCGTTGCGACGGGCGCCGTCTCGCCGTTTTCATCCGTTTCATTGGGAACCGCCGGCGGTGCAAAAGCGCGCGGCGATGCGGCGAGACGTTTTGCAAGCGCTTCAAGATAGGCGTTGGTGCGGGCCATGACCGCGGGGCTCGCCGTCGCGCCAGGACCGAAATTGACGAAAAGCGACGGCGCCTGACTTGAATTTGATGAAGCGCCGCCAGACGCAATGCCAATCAACATGGAGACATACCGCTCCTGCTCGCGGCGTTTGATTTCTGCGCGCCGGGGATTGGCCGCCGGCGCAAAAAGCTTGCCTTCAATCGCCGACAAGACGTTGTCAAAAGTGAGCGATTGCGGATCGCGCCGTTCGGTTTCGATGAGCCGCGCAGCGCGCGCCGGGTGCAACAGCGCGGAAAGCGACTCCGTCGCGGCGGCGTCCGCGGCTGAGAGAAGGTCGAACATTGCGCCGGTATCGTTGTCGAAATGCTCACTCTTTCCCGAACCGCCGTCGAAAGCGGCGATCGGCGGGTTCAATAGATTGAGCGTTCCATCGGGAAGGTCGAGCGCGGCCGGATCAAGCGTCGCAAGAACCGCCGCGAGCGCGGCGCGTTGACGGTCGGCGGCGACCGGCGCGCCGGCTGATTTCGGATCGCCTTTCAACGCGTAGCGGAATTCATAGCCGCCAATCGATTTCGCGGCCGCCGCAACCTCATAGCGATGATAAAGATAGATCGGCACGAGCACGGAACGCAGGTCAGAGACCGGGCTCGATCCGGTCAGAACATTCGGTCCGAAATTCGATAACGCAATCTGGCGAACGCGCATCGTCTCGTT
The DNA here is from genome assembly GCA_041398085.1 of Parvularculaceae bacterium. Taxonomy (GTDB): domain Bacteria; phylum Pseudomonadota; class Alphaproteobacteria; order Caulobacterales; family Parvularculaceae; genus Amphiplicatus. Next base: position 40,472 of record JAWKVJ010000022.1, on the reverse strand, counting down.
AAGCGCCGCGACCGGATCGGCGCCATTGTCCCAGACCGCGCCAAAAGGCTCGCCCGTGCCAAGGCCCCTCGCCTCATTGTCATCGACAAAGCGAAGGCCTTTCGCGTAGGCGTCTTCGATAATCTTGTTGAGCGCTGCTTTCTCGTCGGTTCCATCCGGATATTCCGAATAAAGCCAGTTGACGGTCACCTTGTCCCATTCGCCGATGCCGACATCATAAGCCTTGGAGAAATCGAGCTTGCCGCCGGCCGCCGGGCGCACCCATGGCGCCGGATAGTCCATCACCGAAGCCCGGTCATTGGTGCTCGCCGCAAAATTATGCGCAAAACCGAGCGTGTGGCCGACTTCATGCGCGGCGAGCTGGCGGATGCGCCCGAGCGACAATTGCACGGGGTCGTCAGCCTCGCCCGTTCCGGTTTTGGACGCGCCGGCAAGACCTTCGAAGATCATCCGGTCTTGTCTGACGCGCTGGCTGCCGAGCACGACATGAGCCTTGATCATCTCGCCCGTGCGCGGATCGGCGATGCCGCCGCCATAGGACCAGCCGCGCGTTTGCCGGTGCACCCATTGGATGACGTTGTAGCGAACATCCATCGGGTCGGCGCCTTCGGGAAGAAGCTCGACCTTGTAGGCGTCTTCAAAACCCGCCGCCTTGAATGCGTCCGCCCACCATGAAGCGCCCTCGACAAGCGCTGAGCGAATAGGCTCCGGCGCGCCGCGGTCGACATAAAAAATGATCGGCTTTTTCACCGGCCCCGAGGCCGCATCCGCGTCTTTGCGCTCAAGGCGGAAGCGGCGCGCGTAACGATGAATGATCGGCTTATCGAGCGGCGCGGCGAAATCGTAAAAGCCGACATCGATATCGCCGGTGCGTGGATCGAAATCGCGCGTCTTGAAACCGTCTTCGGGAAGCCGCACAAAAGAATGATGCTGGATGAGCGTAAAAGTGAGGCCATTGGCGGCGGTCGCCGCGACTTCACCGCCCGCCTTGTCGGCGGAGAAGGTCATATAAGCGTCGATCTCGGTATTGTCGGGGAAGGATTTCGCGGAACCGGCGTCTACAAAGCTGCGCTCCGCGGCGAGCTTGTAACCGGTCTGGCCGCCCGCTTCGAGAATACCGGTGATATTGAGCGTGTCGGCGGTCAGGAAGCTTGAGATATCGACGGCGTAAGTGCCGTCGGGCTTTTCATCCTCCGCCTTGCCTGTCCACAGGATCGATGAGGCGAAAGATTGCTGGACCGCTTTTTTCTCGTCCTCATTCGACGTGTCGGCGCGATAACCGGTATTCTCCTCCATGATGACGACGCGGTCGCCATAGCGGCGGAAGGAAATGATGCTGCCGTCATCGGAAAATCCGCGGTCGAGACCGACTGGGTTCGAGCCAAGACCCGCCGTCAGCCCGACCGCATGAATAACGCGCAGCGATACGCCGTCGCGGTTCGGTTTTTGAAGACGGATATAAACCTTGCCGTCAGCGTTTGCGTCGACATCCATAATGTCGCCGGCGCCGCCGAAGGCGTAGGTTCGCCCGCCGGTTCCGTCAGTGCGGTCGACTGTGCAGGATGAAACGAGGATAAGCGCGGCGAGCGCGAATTTTCTCATCGCAAAATGACTCCGGATCAGAGAATTTTTTCGAGTTTACGGCCAATAAGTTCGGGCGTGTCTTGCGGCCCGAACCGCGCGATGACGGCGCCGTCGCGGTCAACAAGGAATTTCGTAAAATTCCATTTGATCGATTGCGAACCGGCAAGACCCTTTTTTTCGGATTTCAGGAATTGATAGACCGGCGCGGTATTCTCGCCATTGACATCAATTTTTGAAAACATCGGAAAATCGACGCCGTAGGTTAGCGAACAAAAGGATGCGATTTCCTTCTCGTCGCCCGGTTCCTGCGCGCCGAACTGGTTGCAGGGAAAACCGAGAATGACGAGGCCCTTGTCCTTGTATTTCTCGTATAGCGCCTGAAGCCCTTCATATTGCGGGGTGAAACCGCATTTCGACGCAACATTGACGATAAGCAGCACTTTTCCCTTGTAGTCGGCGAGGGATTGCTCCTTGCCGTCGAGGCGTTTCGCCGAAAAATCATAGACGGAGGCCAAGGGCGCTCTCCTGCTGCTGCGCGGCGTTGCCGCCCGAAAAGGCGCTTTTTATAGTTCGTCGTCCATCGCGCCTAGCCCAGAGGAAAAATTCAGTGAAGTTCGCCGGCACCAAGGATTACGTCGCTACAGAGGACCTGAAAGTCGCGGTTAACGCCGCCGTGACGCTGGAGCGCCCTCTCCTCGTCAAGGGCGAGCCAGGCACCGGCAAGACGGTGCTCGCCCAGGAGGTCTCAAAGGCGCTCGGCGCGCCGCTCCTCGAATGGCACATCAAATCGACCACCAAGGCCCATCAGGGCCTTTACGAATATGACGCGGTGGCGCGGCTCCGCGACAGCCAGCTCGGCGAGGAGCGCGCCCGCGAGGTCAGGAATTACATCAAGCGCGGCAAATTATGGGAGGCGTTCACGGCCGATGAACGCCCGGTGCTCTTAATCGATGAAATCGACAAGGCCGATATCGAGTTTCCGAACGATCTCTTGCAAGAACTCGATCGCATGGAGTTCTATGTTTACGAGACCGGCGAGACGGTGAAGGCGGCGCGCCGGCCGGTCGTCATCATCACCTCGAACAATGAGAAGGAATTGCCGGACGCGTTTTTGCGCCGCTGTTTTTTCCATTACATCAAATTTCCCGATCCGAAGACGATGGAGGAAATTGTCGATGTGCATTTCCCCGGCATCAAGCAGCGCTTTGTCGGCGACGCGTTGAAAATTTTCTACGAAATCCGCGAAGTACCGGGCCTCAAGAAAAAGCCGTCGACATCGGAATTGCTCGACTGGCTGAAACTCCTGATGTCGGAAGACGTTTCCGAAGACGTCTTGCGCGAGCGCGATCCGCGAAAAGCGATCCCGCCGCTTCACGGCGCGCTCCTGAAGAACGAGCAGGATGTGCATCTGTTCGAACGGCTCGCATTCCTTGCGCGCCGCGAAGGCGCATAAGGCTTGCGCCAGATAACGCACCGGATTGCGGCCAACGGCCTCAGCCATTTCATTCGTGATAGCGGCGATGAGGCTGCGTCGGCCGTCATCTTGCTGCATGGTTTCCCGGATTCCTCGTCGGTCTGGGACATGCTGACGCCGTTGCTCGTCGAAAAGGGTCATCGCGTCATCGCGCCCGATCTTCGCGGCTTTGGCGAGACGGACATGGCGGCACGCGTTGAAGACTATGATCTGCGCGACGGCGCGGCGCGCGACGTCATCGCGCTCATGGACGCCTTGCAGATCGAACGCGCGCATTTGGTCGGGCATGATTTCGGCGCGGCGCTCGCCTGGTCGCTGGCAGCTGAATATCCGGCGCGCTTTTTTACCTTGTCGGCGTTATCGGTCGGTCATCCGCGCGCTTTCCTGAAAGCGGGTGCAGAGCAAAAGCGTAAGAGCTTCTATATTCTGGTTCATCAACTGCGCGGCATTGCGGAATGGATTTACCGGCGCAATGAGTGGGCGGCGTTGAAACGGCAATGGACCGCGAAAGCCGACATTGACGACGCTATCGCGCTTCTCGCCCGGCCGGGGCGTTTGACCGCAGGACTCAACTGGTATCGCGCCAATCTCCCGCTCTCGCGAATGGTGCGTCCGCCCCAATTAGGCGAAATGGGCGAGGAGATCGTGCGCATCCCGGCGCTTGGCGTCTGGCCGGATGGCGACAAATATCTGACCGAAAAGCAGATGATGCTGTCATCTGACTATGTCGAAGCGCCGTGGACCTACGCGCGTCTTGAAGGCTCAAGCCACTGGTTACAGCTCGACAAGCCCCAAGAGACTGCGGCGTTGCTGGCGCGCCACTGCGCCGCCAGGTGAAATCGGCTGTCCCTCGTCAAGACTGGCGCTCGCCGCCCCGATCGGTCAAACTGGCTCCGTTCCAAGGGGCAAGGCCGGATTTGGGGATTCGGCCCTCATACGTCAGTTAAGGCGTGGAGAGTAAAAGAGTTTGGAGGGGTCCGGGGTGAAATCCGCTTTTGTCTTTGCAGGCGCCATCGCCGCGCTTTCATTATCCGCTTGCGTTACAACTGCGCCGCAAGAAGAAACCGTATTCAGCCCTGCTTCTATCGCCGCCGCGGCTGATCCGCTCGCAGCGCTGACGGCGGGCGCGGAAAAACGCGAAGAACTCTCGCCACTATTTGCCAATGCAGAGCCGACCGCTGCGCCTGTCGAAGCCATCCGGTCGCATGAGGGTCAAGCCGCCGCGCTCTGGACAGGCGCTTTATATAACGCACACGGAAAAATTCTTGATGAACGCGTCACCGAAACGCCGATCAGGAGTATTGACGACGAACTACCCTATGGATGGCGGCGGCGCGGCGAGGCTATCGTCCACAATGAAAGCGGTCTTGCCTGCGCGGCGGGGTTTAATTTCGACGTCAATGGAAAACCATACCAGATAAAACTCGCCGGCATTAAACAGTTCGACAATGCCGGACGCGATGTCGCCTGCCATTACCTAACCGATGGCGATGCGGCGGTGACCGTTTACGCGTCATTCTATCCTGACGTGACGGTTGAGCAGCATGCAAAAGCCGTGATCAGCGCCATCCGGCAGCATTTCACGATTAACGGCGTTCTGGAAACGCTGTTTGTCGATGTCAAAGACAAGGTTACAGGCCAGAAGATCAGCGAGCTCGGCCCGCTTGTGGTCGGGGGGTTCGATGTCGGCGAAATAATCGGCGTGCCGTTCAAGACTGCGCTCTGGCTCGGCGAGCGGCGCGGCTGGCATGTCAAGGTGCGCGCCACCTATCCGCAATCCGATCCGGTAACCGAGATTGTCGCCGCAACAATGTTTTCCGGCAATTACCTCAATGTCGAAATTCATACGCGCGACAACCCGACGCCGACCGGACCGGAAGTATAGGAGCGCCGATTATGAACGATTTGATGAGCGCGCTTCCCTTCCTGTTTTTCCTGTTTATCTTTTTCATTCTGCCGGCGTTGACGCGCCGTCAACGCGGGGCCGAGCTTGAGCGGCGTTTCGCATCAATCCAGAAAAAACGAAAATCGCGCATTATCGCGCTTGTTCATCGTCAGGAGCCGATGGGTTTTCTCGGCATTCCCGTGCTTCGCTACATCGATCTCAATGACGCGGAGGACGTTCTCGAAGCTATCAGGACGACGCCGGCCAACCAGCCGATTGAAATGGTCTTGCACACGCCGGGCGGTCTTGTTCTCCCGGCTTTGCAGATCGCCCGCGCGCTGAAGGCGCATCCGGCGCGCAAGACCGTCTATGTGCCGCATTACGCCATGTCCGGCGGCACGCTGATCGCTCTCTCGGCGGACGAGATCGTTCTTAACAAGCACGCCGTGCTGGGGCCAATCGATCCTCAAATCGGCGGTGTGCCGGCCGCCTCGCTCCTCCGCTTGCGTGCGGAAAAATCCGCAGATGCGACGGACGACTACACGCTTGTGCTCGCCGATGTCGGCAATATGGCGATTGAACAATTGAAGCGCGCTGCGCGCGAATTGCTCGCTGGTACGGTTTCCGAAAACGCTGCTGTCTCAATCGCCGAACAGCTTTCAACCGGGCGCTGGACGCATGATTACCCGATCGAGGCCGCTGAAGCGCGCGAGATCGGGCTTAATGTTTCAACGAAGATGCCATCTGAAATTTCCGAATTGATGGCGCTCTTCCCCGACCGGCTGTCGAAATCTACGACGAAATTCGTGGCGCCCAACGCCGGACTATTCGGTTTCGGCCGCGCAAAGGCGCCGCAGCCGCGACCTGAGATGCGCGGAACGCAGCCGATGACCGAGCGCTCGCCTTTCACCGGCTATGAGCCGCACGCCGGCGCGCGAAGTTTTTCCTATGGACCGTGGAATCCGAAGGACCTACGCGAGCAATTGCCGCCGGGCCCTACGGCCGACGATCTCATCGAGCGGCCGAGGCGGCGCTAAAGACTGTCGCGTTTGTGCGCTTCGTTATTCGGTTGAAGGCAGCAGCAATGATGAAACATTTGATCGCCTTTGCCTTCGCGTTTCTTATAGCAGGCTGCGACACGGCGAGTAAGCCCGATTTCCGCAAAGTGCTTGACGCCCATCTCGCAGCGATCGCTGCGCGCGATCTTGAGGCATATGAAGCGACGATCACATCGGGCGAGGAAATGACGCTGATCTTTCCAAATGGCGAGACGCTGGAAAAGCGCGACGATGTCGTCGCTTTTCATAAGGAATGGTTTGCCGATCCAAGCTGGCGAATGGACCCCGAGATTGTAAAAGTCTCAGGTGGCGAGGATCTGTCCTACGCCCTAATCAAATATGATTATCGCGATACGCCGGAGGGCGAACCGCGCGCCGCGTGGCTGGTTCTGATCTTCAAACTGGAAAATGGCGCATGGCGGCTGCTCCACGATCAGAACACGCGAATCCCTCCGCCTGCGCCGGCTTCCGAATGATTGGCGGCGCTGCTAAAGTTACCAGGTCAGAACTTTGCCGGCGGCGCCGAGCGATGGCAGCGCCATGGACGGCGTCAGGAGCGGCACGCCCTCGATCATGTCGTTCTTGGTCATGCCGTTCAATTCGAGCGATTGCAGGCAGCCAATGAACTGCACGTCATTGTCCGTCGCAAGCTTCATGAACTGGGCGACGGAATTGCCGCCTTCCATCGGGTAGATCTCTTCGGCGCGGCCCTTGGCGAGCAGCTCCGTCGCGGGCCCCGTGAAATACATGACGACCTTCATTTCCGCGGCGCCGGCTGTTGACGCCAGGAAAAACGCCGATGGCAGTCGCTTTGGGTTCTCCGGGCCGGTAATGAGAATGATGACTAGATCGGCGGGCGCGTCGTCCATGGATCGGGCTCCTTGGTGGGATACAATTCGACTATTGGCGCCGCCCGGGCGACTGCGCAAGCCAAACTAATGTTAGTGCGTCTTAATCGTCGAAGCGTATCGTGATACTCGCACGTCGTTTATTGTCGTCACGTCTTTCCGACTCGATAAGGCATGTGTCTTCGCGCAAACGCCAGACCGTCGTTCGCTCGGCAAGGCCAGCCCGTTTCACCTCGTCGATGGCAATCGGGATAATTGCGTCGGCGCGCCGGCGCGCCAAATCCCGATTGTCGAACTTGCCGGAAACATTGCTGCAATCAGCCCGGCCGCGAATTCTAATCTCCAGAGTCACGCTGGGCCGTTCAGCGACATTCGCCGCAGCCGTGCGAATAGCGTCGCGAACCAAGGGTTCGCCATCGAGGCCTTCCGGGCAGTTTAGATCAGGCGCGATTGATTGCAATTCCTCGCTGTTGAAGGGCGTGCTGCAAGGGGTGACGGCGGCAACGTCGAAATACACATTTATTTTAACATCCGGAATATCAGGAAGGCGCGCGCCGATCGCCAGTCGACCGACCGATGAGCAATCAGGATCAACTTTGTCAGGAAAATCCGACAAACCAGCCGTCACCAGCTTCCAATTGCGTCCTTTGATCTTTTTCAGCGACCGGCCCGGTTCCTCAGCGTTTTTTCCGCGCAGGGCGCAGCTCATGTCAGATAGAACGAGGGGCGAATATTCGAAATAGTTGTGCGCGATAGCCGATTCCCTCTGGTTCCAACTCTTACGGAAATCAGAAGCGTCAATGGCGTCGAGATAGCTGCGCGACGATTGGTAAACGCCGCACGCCTTTGTCAGAAGCCCAAGCCTGCACCCATCCTCCTTCGTCCATTCATCCTCGCCCTTGCCGCTCTTGCTCAATAGCGCCTTAACACGCTCCAATTGCGCTTTTTGCCGCTCGGTAAGAAGTGCTCCGTTATTCAAAAGGCCGCTCTTGGTCGGCTGAAAAATGCGAGACAGGTTGAGCGCCAAGTCGTCGTCCGAGAAATAGACGGTCGATCTAAAATCGCCGGCAGCGCTTTCCTCTGGCAATGTTCCATCGAATTCCCGCCGGCCGTAATCGGCGGCAATTTGAATAAGCCTGACAGATACCGGCGCGCCCGCCTTGTTACGCAAATCACGCCCGGCAAGAACACCGAGATTGCGCGAAACTATCCTGTTACCCATGGAATGGGCAATCAGATTGATTTGCTCGACATCTGTGTTTTTGACGAGTTCACTCAGGAAATATCTAAAATCATTGGCGTCGATATCTGCGCGCAACTGGCTTTCGAAATAGTTGAGACGCATTGAGTCATATGACCGAACAGCGCCAATTCCAGCTGCGGCGATGGCCGCCTGTGGATTGGCTTTCTGCGCAATGATAATCTTAAACGTCTCCGACGCATTTCCTTCGCTATCGGAATAAATCAATTTCCGCGTCGGCCAGCTAAAGACGATCGGCACACCGAGCGCGAGATCGCGCGCATCGGCGCTCTCGGGATTGGCGAACCAATTCAAATCGGCAGCCAGATACCCAGCCGTTTTAACGGAATCATCAAATGCCGTGTCGAATCCGTGAACGAAAATAAGCACCGACTTTTTCTTGTCGGGCATGGCGCCGGTTATCCGCGCGGCTTCATCGTTTAGGGCCTTGTCAATCGCCCCAAAATACGCCCGGTCGCGCAATTCATCATGGGCGTGGGCCTCCGCACCAGCGAGCTTGCGCACGCCCTCTCCCGGACGCCGCTCTTCAATCGTAATTTTCTCAAGCTTATCAACGGTCGCGAGCTGGCGCGTTGCGCGCGTAAAGGCGAAACTGTCAGCGTAATCCGAACTGAAAAGCGCGTCGTATTTGTCTCTGTTGCGCTCCAGATTGGCGAACAATGTCCGCAATCTCTGCGAAAACTTGAGATTCTTGTCGTTTGCAAGACACTGAGCTTGCAGTTTGTCGGCGTCGGCAAGTGTTTTGATATCGACGATGCATTTGGCGTCTTTGTTGCCATGAATTTCGGTCGGGAATACATAGGGAACGGAAGCTATACTTCTGCCAAATTCCATATAGTTCGACAGACCGTCGGCAAAATACGGCGCGCTTAGCGAATAAGCCCGAGGCGTTGCATAGAAGATCTCCACGCAATGCCCGGACGCGAGGTCAGCGTCCTTATTTTCACAGCCATTATCATAAAGCGTTTCGAATTTCGCCTCATAAGTCGGCTCGGCGGGCGGTTCGGGTTTGAAAAACCGGCTCCACGTGAAATACGCGCCGCCGCCTGTCAACAACAGTAATATGACTGCTCCGACAATGGCTGTAATCCGGCGATTGCTTCCGCCCCCCAGGCGGCCTTCACGGTTATCGTCCGCGCCTTCGGTTTGCGGCGTTTCAAGTGCCCCACGCATCGATTTGTTGCCCCAAATTACTTCCCGTGCGGCCGGTCGCAGCCGAGCCGCAACGGAATTTTCCCGATCTATCTGAAAGCCAAGATTTTTGATTTCGCCCCATTCCCCAATTGAAACGAAAAACATCCAGCCATTTTTGTCAAGGAAGATTACCTACATCGGGGTGGCTTAATCGATTGCGGCGAACTGCGCGACACCCTCGCAGGATAACTGCATTCACGATACACTCCACGAATGTTCACGAAGTTCTTTCACGAATTGAAGAGTGCGGGGCTTCCCGTTTCCTTGCGCGAATACCTGACGCTCATGGAGGCGATGGACGCCGATCTTGTCGAGCGCAAGGTTGAGGACTTTTATTATCTTTCGCGCTCGACGCTCGTCAAAGACGAGCGCAATCTCGACAAGTTCGACCGTATTTTCGGTCATGTCTTCAAGGGCGTCGAAACGCTCGCAGAAACGGTCGAGGCGGAAATTCCAGAAGACTGGCTGAAACTCCTCACCCAGAAATATCTGACCGAAGAAGAAAAGAAGCAGATCGAGGCGCTTGGCGGCTGGGACAAGCTGATGGAGACGCTGAAACAGCGTCTTGAAGAACAGAAGAAACGCCATCAGGGCGGCAATAAATGGATCGGCACTGGCGGCACGTCGCCATTCGGATCGGGCGGCTATAATCCCGAAGGCGTCCGCATCGGCAATGAAGGCGAGCGACAGGGCCGCGCGGTCAAGGTCTGGGAAAAACGCGAATATAAAAATCTCGACGATACGGTCGAACTTGGCACGCGCAACATCAAGATGGCGCTTCGCAGGCTGCGCCGTTTTGCGCGCAAGGGCGTTCCGGACGAGTTCGATCTTGACGGCACCATCGATGCGACGGCGCGCGCGGGTTATCTCGACATCCAGATGCGGCCGGAGCGGCGCAATACGATCAAGGTATTGTTGTTCTTCGACGCCGGCGGCTCCATGGATCCGTTCATTCGTCTGTGTGAGGAATTATTTTCCGCGGCGCGCACCGAATTCAAACACATGGAATATTTCTACTTCCACAATTGTCTCTACGATTTCGTGTGGAAAGATAATCGCCGCCGCTGGACCGACAAGACGCCGACTTGGGAGGTGCTCCACACCTATCCTCATGATTACAAGGTGATCTTCGTCGGGGATGCTTCAATGAGCCCTTATGAGATTACGGTCCCCGGCGGCTCGGTCGAGTATTTCAACGACGAGCCCGGCGCTGTCTGGATGGAGCGCGTGACGCGCATTTATGAGCGGGCGGTCTGGCTAAACCCTATTCCGAAGAAACATTGGGAATATTCGCCGTCAATCAGCATGATGCGCGATCTGATGGGCCAGCGGATGTATCCGCTAACCTTGTCGGGTCTTGACGAAGCAATGACTGAGTTAAGGCGCTAGAAGAGCATAAGTTAGGATTGCAGTTTTTGTCCGATATCAGCGTAGCGGCCTATTGCGCTGATCGAAAAATAGTGTGTTTTATACCAAATACATGATTATCAACACGGGTGCAGAACAAGGGGAGATGTTTGTGTCTCGTTGGTCTAGCGATTTCTTTTCATTTCGGGCGCTTGATATCTTTTCTGTTGGGGTCGGCTTTGCATCATTGTTGACCGCTGGCGTCTTATCAATAACGGTCGAGGCGTCACAGCTTCTCATTACCCTCGTAATATTATTTGGAGTAATAGCAATAATATTCGGGATACGAAGATTTTATTTTTATGGCGGATTTCCGCTTCGTAAAAAGTCAATTCAGCATGTGATAAATTTCAAGCTAGATCGAAGTCAAACTCCTCCCGTCGTTGTCGGAAAAGCCACAAGAGTGACTCATTTCAACTTTCGGTCGCACGACGCTGGTTCGATTAGCACGTTTCAACTGGTTACAGATCCATGCGCGTTGGATGCATCAGACGTGCTCAAAAAAATGGGCTACACGGCATTGCTCCGATCGCACAAAGAAGATTTCATAAAAAACGTTCAGGTGAATCACGCTATTAAGGCCGAGTCGGAATTTTCTCAGTTCCGTAAGATGAATTTGGCGATAAATATCGATCAGGGTGTAATAAAAAAATATCGAGATTTTGAGCTCACCGAGGAATTTACGCTTCCGAATGACTTCAGCCAACACAAAGAAACGTACGAAATTTCAATTCTTGAGCCCGTGGATAGAAGAAAAATTAAGATAGAATTCGACGGCATTTCGATTGAGAATGTTCACTGCTCAATCAACCATGGTTCACGGCGCGGAAGCCTTAAACGTCTGGAACTTAAGTCAGAAGCAACCAATAAAGCGCTCCAATTCGTCGAATATGAATTTAATCGGCTCGATATTGGCTCTATTATAAGATTTGAGTTTCAAAGGAAGAATATTGTCTAAGCCGGCCCGTTTTATTGCATGAAACCGCTTCCAGTTCTAATGAAGTGAGTCTTAAGCCGCGCGATCGCGGACTTCCAATGCAAAAGCGATTGCGCATTCTGACTGTTGAGCGAGTTCTGCGAGCAGGGCCTTGCGTTCGCCAGTGCGCCCGCCCGTCATCGCCTCGGCGCGTTCAGCGATATCGCCAAGCGCCCATGCGCCAACACCGCGCGAGGCGCCCTTCAGCGTGTGCGCGGCATGGCGCCATTCTTCATCGTCCATATCGGCGGACAAGCACCTCGCCCAGCGCGTCGCCTGTTCGACAAAGAGCGACAAGATCTCGTCAAGGAGGCCGGCATCGCCGCACACATATTGATCGAGATGCTTCAGATCGATTGGATCAGCCACAGCCTAATTCCCTCTTTCCCTCCTATCGGGATAGGGCGAATTGACTGCAGAAGTTTTAACAAATGAACCGTATCAGCTAACGGAGCGTTAACCGTAATAACGCGCAGGAAGCGCTCAAATCAGTTTTGCGGCGCCGTGTCCTCAGCGTTGTCCGACGTCGCCGCCGCCGTTTCGGCGGCGCTTGCTGAATCATCGAGATTGTCATTGGCGGCGTCATCCATCGGGTCAGCATTGCTGACGTCGTCCTCCATGGAATCGGCTGCGTCTTTGATCGCGTCAGCCGCATCGCCTGCCGCTTCACCCGCGGCGTCAACCGCGTCGCTCGCAGCATCGACAACGGCGTCGCCTGCACCATCAAGCGCGCCGGCAGCCCCGGCTGCAGCATCGCCTGCGTCGTCTGCTGCGCCCTGGAGCGCATCGCCTGTATGCTCGACCGCCTCACCTGTTGCAGCCGTTGCATTTTCAACGGCGTCGCCAACCTCGCCGGGCTTTGTTCCGGTAAGGCGCATGAGGCCGATAATCACAGCGATCGCAACGAGGATAATAAGAAGAATTCTGATCACGGCGAAGGGCCTCCCTTGGATCCGCCGCTCAGAGGCGGCGCTGACGACAGGAGTAATCTAGGGCATTTCCGCCGCCCGCGGCAACGGCGCGCCCGATTGCTTGCTTGCAAGGGCCGGTCGCCGCTATCGATGGGCGAAATTCGGGAGATCCATGGATGAGCGACGACGCAGTTTTCATCGGCAAGGGCGAGGCGCCGCAAAGCCTCGCCCTCAAATACGCCAATCGCCATGGGCTGATCGCCGGGGCGACCGGCACCGGCAAGACGGTGACGCTGCAAATCCTCGCTGAAGGCTTCTCGAAGGCCGGCGTTCCGGTGTTCGCCGCTGACGTCAAAGGCGATCTCTCCGGCATCGCGGTTCCGGGCGAGATGAAGGATTTCCTTCAGAAGCGCGCCGACACGATCGGGCTTGAAGATTACGCCATGGACGCTTTCCCCGTCGCCTTTTGGGACCTTTACGGGGAACAGGGCGCGCCGGTCAGGACGACGATCTCGGAGATGGGCCCGCTGCTGCTGTCGCGGCTTCTCGGTCTCAATGACACGCAGGAAGGCGTTTTGACGCTCGCCTTTCGCGTTGCCGATGATGAGGGCCTTCTTCTCCTCGATCTTAAAGACCTGCGCGCCCTGTTGATCAATATCGCAGAACGCGCCAGCGAATTGACCATGCAATATGGCAATGTCTCAAAGGCGAGCGTCGGCGCCATCCAGCGGCGTTTGTTGACGCTTGAAGAACAGGGCGCAGACAAATTTTTCGGCGAGCCGGCTCTCGACCTTCGCGATTTCATCCGAACTAATTCCGACGGACGCGGCGTCATTAACATTCTTGCGGCCGATCGATTGATGCAGGCGCCGCAGCTTTATGCAACGTTCCTGTTGTGGCTGATGTCGGAACTTTTTGAAGAGCTTCCCGAGATCGGAGATCCGGAGAAGCCGCGTCTCGTATTCTTTTTTGACGAGGCGCACCTGCTCTTTGACGACACGCCAAAAGCGCTGCTCGACCGGATTGAACAGGTTGTTCGCCTTATCCGGTCGAAAGGCGTCGGCGTTTATTTCGTCACGCAAAACCCGCAAGACGTGCCGGACAGCGTATCAAGCCAGCTTGGCGCGCGCGTGCAGCATGCGCTGCGCGCCTTCACGCCGAAAGAGCAAAGGGTCGTCAAAACGGCGGCTGAAATGTTCCGGCCTAACCCCGCTTTTTCAACGCTTGAAGCGATTACCGATCTTGGCGTTGGCGAGGCGCTTGTCTCAACGCTTGAAGCCAAGGGCCGCCCTTCCATGGTGGACCGCACGCTCGTTCGTCCGCCTTCTTCGCGCATGGGGCCGATAACGCCTACTGAACGCAGCAAGATCGCCGCTTCATCTGAGTTCTTCCTCCGCTATGGCAAGAGCGTTGACCGCGAGTCGGCTTACGAAGTGCTGCAGGAGCGCGCGGAAAAGCGCATGGAGAAGGAAGAGAGCGAGTCTAAACGCGCGCCGAAAAAAAAGACGCGCCGCTCGAACCGTCAGTCGGTCGGCGAGGCGGCGATCAAATCGGCGGCCCGCACTTTCTCAACGACGATCACCCGTGAAATCGTCCGCGGTATTCTCGGCAGCTTCAAGCGCCGCTGATCGATGGACGGGCCATCGGAAGAAGAAACCGGCAAGGGGAGCGCCGTCATAAAAGATGCGCGCGCCTTTTGGCTGACCTTCATCGTCGGCTCTTTGATGGTTCCGATCGCCATCGGGCTTGCAGCGTTCCTGAAAGTCGATCTCGCCGTCATGTTGAAGGGCGGTATCGCCGACGCCGGATACGGTGTCGCGGCGACAATCCCGCTCCTCGTATTTCTTGCCTGGTTTGCAAGAACCGAACTCGGCGTGATGAAACGCTTTCGCGATTCCCAGATCGAATTCTTTTCCAATATCGGATTTGAATTCACAAATCTCAGGATTGTTCTTCTGGCTATCGTCGCCGGCGTTGGCGAAGAGCTTTTGTTTCGCGGCGCATTGCAAGGGGCGGCGATGCGCACGATGCCGCTCTCTCTGGCGATCATTCTGCCGAACATCATCTTCGGAATTTTGCATGCGCGAACGCTGCTTTACGCTCTTATCGCCGCGTTGATCGGCGTCTGGCTCGGGCTCGTCGCGCATATTACGGCGGGGCTGATCGCCCCCATTATTGCGCATGGTCTCTATGATCTCGTCGCGTTTGACTATACCCGCCGGGAATTGCGCCGTTGGCGCGCGGCGCAAGGCGAGAGCTAGAGCAACTTTCATTCAATTTGAATCGTTTCGTTGCTCTATCTCTTTTTCTTACCGCATTTTCTAACGACGAACCGGTTCCCACTTCGTCGGAAAATGCTTTAGCCGCGCGTTGCGCGTTCAATTGATTCTTCTATCACCGGATAGCCGAGCCCTTCGGGAATGGTGAGGAAAGCCCCCTCCTCGCGCATTTCAATTTCGGGCGTTACCGGAACGATCGGCCGTCGCGCCGCGAAGTCGTAGACTTCCTTAATCGTGGAGGAAAGCGCCAACAATTCGACATTGCGGATCGTCGGGAAAATCATTTTCCGTTCGCCGCGTTCACGCGCCGCGACTGCCTCGCCCGGATTGATCCATAACGCTTCGGTCGCTTCGTTTCCGTCGGCGATGATTTTCTGGGTCTCCGGAAAAGGCGCAACAAAGAATAGCGTGTCGTAACGCTTGTGCAGGCGGGCCGGCGGCACCCAATGCGCAAAGAGTTTCAACGGCGCGCAATTGAGGACCAGTTTCTCGCTGATGACGAGATCCCTAAAGGCTGCGTCATTTTCCAGGACGCGCTCGCGCCATGGCGTCAGTTCGAGCGTCTTCGCGCCGGAAAGCATTTCTCCGTCAGGCCCGAAGGCGAGCAGGACGCCCGCTTCCTCAAACGCCTCGCGAATGGCGGCGATCTGCGCGCGGGCAATCACGTTGTTGTCGGCCAGTCCCGATGCGTGATCGCGCCAGCACGAGGCTTCATCGCCGGGATCGACCTTGCCGCCCGGAAAAACGAGCGCGCCGCCGGCGAAGGAAGAATTCTCATGCCGGCAGATCATCAAAACTTCAAGCGCCGGCGTCTCGCGCAGGAGAATAACGGTTGCAGCGGGAACCGCCTCGTCGCTCACAATATGCCGCCTTTTTTCGGCTTTATCGGCGGCGGGCCGTATTTGGCGCGCGTTGCAAAGATTGCGAGCCAGCCGCCGCCGGCGATCGCCGGCAAGGCGCCAATGGCGATGCTCCACGCCCCGGAACTGACGCCGATATTCGTTACAGCGAACAAAACCATTGTCGCCGCAAGCACCCAGACGGCCGGCGCCCAGCGCCCGCCGATGAGCGCCGTGATAAACCCGCCGAGAAAGGTCGATGCAGCCCAGGCGCCGATTACGCCAAGCTGTTCGCCAATGCCAATGCCGTTCGCATCAGGGTCAAAGAAATTCTGATGCACTGCGCTCGCCGCAAAGATCACGACAATCGATGCGACGAGAACGCCAATGGCGATGCCAATGATGGAGCGAAGCATGACGCTACGCCGCCTTGTAAAGCGTCTCGTTTTTCTCGGCCATCTCGCGGAATTTCTGCGGCGGATTGAACCGCGCGCCATATTTCTGAGCAAGGCTTTCGGCCTTCCGGACGAAGGCGTCGACGCCGACGGTGTCGATGTAGCTCATCGGGCCGCCGGTCCATGGCGCAAAGCCCCAACCGAAGATGGCGCCGAGATCAGCCGATTGCGGATCGTGAACGATGCCTTCGGCGTAGCATTGCGCGGCGGGAATAAGCTGCGCGTAGAGAATGCGTTCCTTGACCTCCTCCGCGCTCGGCTGCTCTTTCGCGGGCGGGAAATAGTCGGCAATGCCTTCCCACAGCGTTTTCTTGCCGCCCTCGGGATAATCATAGAAACCGCCGCCGGACTTGCGCCCGAGGCGTCCAAGCTTGTCGACCATGACGTTCAAGAGGTCTTCAACGCCCGAAGGCTTGTAGTCCTTACCGAGTTCTTTCTTGGTCGATTCCATGACGCGCTTGCCGAGTTCAAGCGAGGTTTCGTCCACGAGCGCCAACGGGCCGACCGGCATGCCGAGCATTTTCGACGCGTTCTCGATGAGCGCTGGCGAAATGCCTTCCTTCACCATCAGCATCGCCTCGTTGAGATAAGGCGGCACGACACGGTTCGTGTAGAAGCCGCGCGTATCCTTCACGACGATTGGCGTCTTCTTGATCATTTGCACATAGTCAAGCGCGGTCGCGAGCGAACGATCGCCTGACTTCTCACCCGGAATGATCTCGACGAGCGGCATCTTGTCGACCGGCGAGAAGAAGTGAATGCCGATGAACTGGTCGGGGCGCTCTGAATTCTTCGCAAGCCCGGTGATCGGCAGTGTTGAGGTATTTGATGCGAAGATGACGTCCTTGCCGATGACCGCTTCGGTTTTCTTGATGACGTCGGCCTTGACGTCAGGGTCTTCGAACACCGCCTCGATGATCATGTCGACGTCTTTAAGATCGTTGTAATCGGTGGTCGGCGTAATGCGCGCGAGCAGCGCCTCGCCTTTTTCCTTCGTCACTTTGCCGCGAGAGACGCCTTTCTCGACGATCTTTTGCGAATAGCCCTTGCCCTTTTCGGCGTAAGCGATGTCGCGATCGAGCAGAACGACATCCATTCCGCCTTTCGCCGTCACATAGGCGATGCCGGCGCCCATCATGCCGGCGCCGAGAACGCCGACCTTCTTAAGCTGCGTTTTGGCGACATCTTTCGGGCGTTGCTCGCCCTTTTCCGCCGCCTGCTTGTTGATGAAAAGCGTGCGGATCATATTGCGGGTCTGCGGGCTGGTGACGAGTTTTGAAAAATACTTCGTCTCGATCCTGAGCGCCGTGTCGATCGGCACGACAGATCCTTCGTAAAGGCAGGAAAGGATGTATTGCACCGCCGGATAATTATGCTGCGTTTCGCGCTGCGCCATGGCGTTCGACGCCATGTGGAATTGTACGCCTGCGGGGTTCATTGGCCCGGCGCCGCCCGGATATTTGAAACCCTTCTTGTCCCAGGGCTGCGTTACTTTCGGATTGGCTTTCACCCATTCTTTCGCTTTGGCGACGATTTGGTCAGCCGGTGCGATTTCCTGAATGATGTTTGACATCTTCGCGGTCGCCGGATCGATCGGCTTTCCTTGCGTCGCCATCATTGCAGCTTGCTGGAGCCCTGCAAGGCGCGGCAGACGCTGCGTGCCGCCGCCGCCCGGCAGAAGGCCGACCTGAACTTCCGGCACGCCAAGCTGGATTTTCGGATTGTCAGCGCAAACGCGGTAGTGGCAGGCAAGGACGAGTTCAAGACCGCCGCCAAGCGCAAGACCGTTGATCGCGACTGCAACCGGTTTCGCCGAGGCTTCGCCTTTCAACAAGGCTTTTGCCGGCTTGCCGCTTGTTTCGAGTTTTCGCAGCATCGCATTAAGGCCGAAGAGCTGCTCGAACAATTGCTCTTTCGTGCCGTCTCCGGAACCGGACATGCGCCCGCCCAGCATTCTGAGGTCAGCGCCGGCGAGGAAGCCTGACGGTTTGCCGGAGGTGATGACGGCGCCCTTGATCGCGTCGTCTTCAGCGAATTTGTCGACGAAGGTGCGGAATTCTTCGATCAGCTGTTCGTTCCAGACATTCATCGACTGTCCGGGCAGGTCGATCGTAACGAGTGCAATACCGTCGGAATCGATTTCGATTTTCAACGCTTTATCGGTCATATCTTTTGCCTGTTCCCTAAACTTAAACGCGCTCGATGATCGTCGCCGTGCCCATGCCGGCGCCGATGCAGAGCGTGATGAGCGCCGTCGATTTGCCCGAGCGTTCGAGTTCATCGACCATTGTCCCGAAAATCATCGCGCCAGTCGCGCCGAGCGGATGGCCCATCGCAATGGCGCCGCCATTGACGTTCATGTCAGCGTGATCGATGTCGAGCGCCTGCATGAAGCGCAGGACAACCGACGCGAATGCTTCGTTAAGCTCCCAGAGATCGATATCTTTCGGGTTCATGCCGGCGCGCTTCAACACCTTGTTCGCGGCGTGCTCCGGGCCCGTCAGCATGATCGTCGGTTCAGAGCCGATCGAGGCCGCCGCGACGATGCGCGCGCGCGGCTTCAGGCCGAGCTTTTCGCCCATCTCCTTGGTGCCGATCAGCACCGCAGCGGCGCCGTCGACGATGCCGGACGAGTTGCCGGCGTGATGGACGTGTTTGATCTTTTCGATCTCGGGATATTTCTGGATCGCGACGCTGTTGAATCCGAAATTCTCGCCGAGCATCGCGAATGACGGCGGCAGCGCGCCGAGCGCCTGCATGTCGGTGTTCGGGCGGATCGTCTCGTCGCGATCAAGAGCCGTCATCCCCATAACGTCCTTGACGGGCACGATTGATTTCGAAAACCGGCCTTCTTTCCACGATTTGTCAGCGCGTTTGTGGCTTTCCACCGCGTAGGCGTCGACATCGTCCCGGCTGAAACCGTATTTCGTTGCAATGAGGTCGGCGGAAACGCCTTGCGGTACGAAATAGGTTTTGAAAGCGACGGAAGGATCGACGGGCCAGGCGCCGCCGTCGGAGCCCATCGGCACCCGGCTCATCGCTTCAACGCCGCCGCCGATCGCCATATCCGCTTCGCCGGATTTGACCTTGGCCGCCGCGATATTGATCGATTCAAGACCGGAGGCGCAAAAGCGGTTGACCTGAATGCCGGCGGTCGTCTCGGCGAAGCCTGCATTCAACACTGCGGTGCGGGCGATGTCCGCGCCCTGCTCGCCGACCGGCGAGACGACGCCCAAGGCGACGTCTTCGACATTCGACGTGTCGAGATTGTTGCGGTCGCGGACGGCCTCGAGCACCTGCGTCGCCAGTTGAACGGGCGTGATTTCATGCAGGGAGCCGTCGGATTTGCCCTTTCCTCGGGGCGTCCTGACAGCGTCATAAACAAAGGCTTCGGTCATGGGGATTTTCCTTTCGCGGCGTCTCGCGCAATGGGCCGTCCTGCGGCCCGGATCGAGCCGGAACAAAGCCCGGCCGGGACCGCAGAATTCGGAATTCGTCTAGAAAGGTCTACCTAGGACGGGCCCCCGCCCCGCGCAATGTCGCGTTGCAGCACGTATCTGGGAGCAAGAAACCGGGCATGACAGACCCTGCGCTTCGGGCTATGCGGACCGCCATTGCAGCACTGGCTCCATAGGCTCCATGAACGACGCTGACGCCCTCCTGAATTTAAGACAACAAATCCGCGATATGACGCTCGCGCCGGAAGAAGCGCGCGTCAAAGCCCTTGTCGACGAAGGCGCGCATGACCCGGCTTTGCGCGCCGCGGCGCAGAAAAAGGCCGCCGAGTTCGTGCGCACAGCGCGCGAGGGCGCCTCGCGTTCAACGCTCGTTGACCGCTTCCTGCAGGAATACGGGCTTTCCTCCGCCGAAGGCGTGACGCTGATGCGCCTTGCCGAGGCGTTGCTCAGAACGCCCGACGCAACGACCGCCGACGCGCTCATCAAGGACAAGGTCGAATCCGGCGACTGGGCTGCGCATAAGGGCAAGAGCCCTTTCCCGCTCGTCAATTTTTCAACGCGCGGCCTCATGCTGACCGCCGCCTGGCTCGACGATATTGAGGGCAAGGGCCCGGCAAGCAATTTCGTCCGCGCAACAAAGGATATCCTCGACCGTGTCGGCGAACCGGTTATCAGAGGCGCCGTTGCGCAAGCGATGCGCATCATGGGCGAGCATTTTGTTCTCGGTGAAACTATTAGCGATGCGCAAAAGCGCGCCCGCGAATACGCGAAGAAAGGCTACAGCTTTTCCTTCGACATGCTCGGCGAAGCGGCGCACACCGCCGAAGACGCGGAGAAATATTTCAACGACTATCGTAATGCGATCGCCGAGATCGCAAAAACGGCAAGAGCGCGCCGGCCGGTCGATAATCCCGGCATATCGGTCAAGCTCTCCGCGCTTCACCCGCGTTATGAATACGGAAAGCGCGAGCGCGTGCTTTCAGAGCTTGGCGCCAAACTGAACACGCTCGCCGCGCAGGCGCGCGACGCCAATATCGGTTTCAATATCGACGCTGAGGAAGCCGCAAGACTCGATCTGTCGCTCGACCTAATCGAGGCGTTGATGCGCGACCCCGGCTTTTCAAGCTGGGAAGGCTTTGGCGTCGTCGTGCAGGCCTATCAGCGCCGCGCGCCCTTCGTCATCGACTGGCTTGCAACGCTTGCGCGCCAGACGAAACGGCGGATCATGGTTCGCCTCGTCAAGGGCGCCTATTGGGATGCGGAAATCAAACGCGCGCAGATGATGGGGCTCGAAAGCTATCCGGTTTTTACGCGCAAGATTCTCACTGACATTTCGTTTGAAACCTGCGCCAAGAAACTCTTCGCAAACGCCGATGTCATCTATCCGCAATTTGCAACCCATAACGCGCTAACAGCGGCGCTCGTTCGCGAAATGGCGGGCGACGTCACTGAATACGAACTCCAGCGTCTGCATGGCATGGGCGAGGCGCTGCATGACAGCCTTCTGGAAGGCGGCGCGCGCTCGCGTATTTATGCGCCCGTCGGCGGGCATAAGGAGCTTCTGCCTTATCTCGTGCGGCGGCTTCTTGAAAACGGCGCCAACTCCTCTTTCGTCAATCAGCTTTTCGATCCTGACCTTTCTGTCGATGATATTGTCGCCGACCCGATCGAAGACGCGAAAAAACTGAACGTCATTTCCAACCCGTCGATCCCGGCGCCGCGCGATTTGTTCGACGGTGAACGTCTATCCGCCAAAGGGTTCGACGAAACCGATCCCGACACGGCGGCGATGCTGGAAATGAAACTTTCAACGCCGATGGAAAATCGCGCCGATTACGGGCCGATCATCGACGGCGTCATCAGCGCTGGCGCGTTGGTTCCCTCGTCCAATCCGGCAAACCATGAAGAAATCGTCGGACGCGTCGCTTTCGCCGTGCCGGCGCAAGTTGAAATGGCCTGCGAAAAAGCGGCGACCGCGCAAAAGGACTGGGCGGCGACGCCCGCGACGGAACGCGCGGCGATTTTGCGCAAGGCGGCGGACCTTATGGAGGCGCGCACCCCCTCCTTCATGCAGATTGCAACGCGGGAGGCCGGCAAATCCGTCATCGACGCAATCGCCGAAATCCGCGAGGCGGTCGATTTCCTCCGCTATTACGCCGACCAATCCGAAAATCTTGAAGGCGACCCATTGGGCGTTGTCGCTTGCATTTCCCCTTGGAATTTTCCGCTGGCGATTTTTACGGGCCAGGTTTCCGCAGCGCTCGCCGCCGGCAATGCGGTGATCGCAAAACCCGCCGAGCAGACCCCAATCATGGCTGACGCCGCCGTCAAACTTTTGCATGAGGCGGGCGTACCGACGCGCGCGCTCCACCTTCTTCCGGGCGACGGGCCTTCAGTTGGCGGCCCGCTCGTAAAAAACAAACATGTCAAAGGCGTCGTCTTCACCGGATCGACGGAAGTGGCGCAAATCATCAACCGCTCGCTTTGCGAGGCGGGAAAGCCGGGCGCGCCCTTGATCGCGGAAACTGGCGGCATCAATGCGATGATTATCGATTCAACGGCGCTCCTTGAGCAAGCGGTTCGCGATGTCGTCGCTTCAGCCTTCCAGAGCGCCGGCCAGCGTTGCTCGGCCTGCCGTCTCGTCTGCATTCAGGAAGATGTCGCGGATCGCTTCATGGAAATGCTCGCCGGCGCGATGGCCGAACTTGCCACCGGTGATCCGGCGAAGCTTTCAACCGATGTCGGCCCGGTGATTGACGCAGAAGCGCTCAAAGGCCTTGAGCGCCACGTGGCTGAGATGGAGAAGAAGGCGCGCCTCATCGCGCGCGCGCCGGAAGTCGTTGACGGCGCCAATGGCGCGTTCCTGCGGCCGGTCGCCTTCGAATTGAAGTCAATCGCTGATTTGACGCGCGAGGTGTTCGGCCCCGTTCTTCATGTGGTCCAGTTCCGCGCGGCTGACATCGTCAAACTGGTCGACGAAATCAATGGGCTCGGTTTCGGCCTGACGCTCGGCGTGCATACGCGTATTGATGAAACGATGCATGAAATCGTCGGGCGCGCCCGCGTCGGCAATATCTACGTCAACAGGAACCAGATCGGCGCTGTTGTCGGCGTGCAGCCATTCGGCGGCGAGGGATTGTCAGGCACTGGTCCCAAAGCCGGCGGCCCGCATTATCTTCCCGCTTTGCAAAAGCGGCCCGCCTACGACGGCGAGGGCAAGGTCGTCTTGTCGAAGTCTGCGCCGCTGCCGCTTTTCATTCAGCAAATGGCGCGCGCAACAGCCGCGTTCGAGAAATATTCGCTCGCTGCGGACCGCCGGGATTTGCTCGTCAAAGCGGCGGCGGCGAACGCCGATACGGCGGAAATTTTCCGTCAAGCTGTGACAATATTCGGCGAACATTTCGCGGAAGCTGAAACGCTCCCGGGTCCAACCGGCGAATCGAACACGCTGCGCTTGAAAGCGCGCGGACTGATTTTATGCCTCGGCGGCGGTAATGAAACGGCGAACCGCCGTCAGATCGCAATCGCGCTCGCCTCCGGCGCCGGCGTTCTTTGCGCGCAAGGACTTGCGGACCGGCTTTCGGACGCGCTCGCGCGCGCTGGCGCGCCTGCCCGTCTCGTTGAAGGCGTATTCAATGCTGAAACGATCAACGAGGCGGTCTTGCTTGACGCCCGAATTCGCGCAGTCGCTTTTGACGGCGACGCCGGATCGCGCGCCGACCTCGCCGCGCTGCTCGCCCGGCGCGACGGGCCGATTGCCCCGCTTCTCTCCTCACGCGACCATCCGGCGCGATATGCGGTCGAGCGGACGTTAACCATCAATACGACTGCGGCTGGCGGCGACGTTCGCCTTTTGTCGCTGACCGATTGAGGCTACGACTGGCGGAGCGGCGCTTCTCACCGCAGCACGGGGTCCCTTCGCCGCATCAGGGCTTTCGGGCGACGCCCGATGGGAGTTTCTATGGACCAGTTGAACAGCTCCTCCATGACCGCAATTGAACTGGCAAATTCGCAGCACGGCCCATTCGTCGCCGCCCCTGGCGCGCCGGAGGGCCATGCGCGCGGCGCCATGAACTGGTTCTTCGCGGCGAAAGAGCGGCTGTTCTGGTTCCTGCAGATTTCAGGCTGGCTCGGCTTTTTCGTCTTTCACGTGCTCGCCGTTTCTTCGCTCGTCGCCGGCTGGTCGCAGCAATCCGTCGCCTATTCAATCGCCATGTCGATTGTCGGACTGTTGACGACTTCGATCGTCTTGCGGCCGATCTATCGTTTCGCGCGCAAGCAGCATCCGGCGATCCTCCTTCTTGTCGGCATATCAACGACAATGGTCGCGACGGTCGCGATGTCGATTGCAAAGCTCCAGACCTTTGTTCTTATCTTCGGCAATGAATGGATTTTGAATCGCGGCGCCGATCTTGGCTCCACAAATCTGCTGATGTTGATCCGGCCCGACCTGCCGCCGAATTTCTTCCTTCTGATGTCGTGGGGCGGATTTTATTTCGGCATCAATTATTACCTGAAGCTGCGCGATGAATCGGAACGCGCGCTTATTTCAGCGCGGCTTGCCGATCAGGCGCAGCTTAAGATGCTGCGCTATCAGCTTAACCCGCATTTCCTGTTCAACACGCTGAACGCCATTTCCACGCTGGTGCTTGAAAAAGACGATCGGCACGCCAACCAGATGCTGACGAAATTGTCGGCATTCCTGCGCTATTCGCTCGACAGCGACCCTTTGCAGAAAACCTCCCTCGCTGAGGAAATGCGCGCCTTGCAACTTTATCTCGACATTGAGGCGACACGATTTGCCGACCGCCTCAAAATCCGCAAGGAGATCGATGAAGACGCACTTGAAGCGCGCGTTCCCTCGCTAATCCTGCAACCGGCGATCGAAAACGCCATAAAATACGCCATTGCGCGGATGGAATCAGGCGGCGAAATCGGCATTCTCGCCAAGCGCGACGGGCAAATGCTGATGCTCCAGGTTTGCGACAATGGCCCGAATGCGCCAGAAGACCCCGAGGCGCTGCTTGCAGACGCAAAGACCGGCGTCGGGCTCGTCAATATGCGCGACCGTCTCGCGCATCTTTATGGAGGGCGCCAGTCATTCGCCCTTTCCCGCAATGAACCGAGCGGGCTTTGCGTAACATTGAGAATTCCATTCGAAGTTCGACGTCAGATCGACTGAAGGGGCAGCCATGGACGACCAGAAAATCACCGTCATGCTCGTTGACGACGAGCCGCTCGCGATCCGCGGTTTGAAATTGCGGCTTGAAGCTTTCCCCGAAATTGAAATCATCGGCGAATGCGCGAATGGCCGCGAGGCCGTGAAGGATATAAAGGCGAAATCGCCCGATCTCGTCTTTCTCGACATCCAGATGCCGGGGCTTGACGGTTTCGGCGTCGTGCGCGCGCTGATCGGCGCGCCGGCGCCGCTGATCGTTTTCGTCACCGCTTACGATAAATACGCAATCGACGCGTTTGAAGCCAATGCGCTCGATTATCTGGTCAAGCCGGTTGATGAAGAACGGCTTAAAGACGCCATCCATCGCGCCCGTGAGGCGATCAAGACGCGCGCCGCGGCAAGCCGCGAGTCGCGCCTTGTCGAGCTTCTAGCTTCTTTGAGCGAGGAAGACCGCGACCAGATCAAGGAGCTTATTCAAGACCCGACCTGGACGTCTAAAGAACGCTATTCAGAGCGGCTTTCCTTCAAGGACGGCACCAAGGTCGTCATGCTGAACGCTGACGATATCGACTGGATCGACGCGGCCGGCGATTACATGTGCATTCACGCCGCCGGCAAAACGCACATCATTCGCGAGACGATGAAGACCTTGCAGCAACGGCTCGACCCGGCGCGCTTCCAGCGCATTCACCGGTCAGCGATCGTCAATGTGAAAAAGGTCAAGGAACTCCACCCGCATTCGAATGGCGAATATTTCGTCATCCTTGAAAACGGATCGGAGTTGAAACTTTCTCGTTCCTACAAGGAAGTCGTCGCGCGCTTCCTTTAGCGCGCCGCTATTTCTTAAACAACCAGCGAAATGAATGGCGTAGGTAGCCCATCGCGTCGTCGGTGACCGGGTCTCCATGTGCGATGATGATCGTTTCCGGCATCCATTCGATCATCCGTTCAACTGCTGTTCTGGCGCGTTTCCGGTTGATAAAGCTCGCTCGCCATTCGCGCGGCATGCCGCCTTTCGGTCCGAGCATGCCGTCAAGGCGCATCAATAACCTGTGAAACGGGTTCAGCCATTCCGAGTGAAACCGCTGGATGCAATCTGTGACGATGAGCGTTCGCGATTTACGATGGAAGAAAACGACCTCATCCATGAAAAATGACCCGGCGAGAATTGTCTGGTCGATATCGCTCGCCCATTTCGGATCGGGCCGATCGTTGAGCTCAGCGTCGAAGCGAAGGTCTTTCCGGCGTTTCGCCAGTCCCGGCGCGGCGTAAAGTTTTGCGTCCTTGTATCGCTCCTTCCATTCGCCAAGAAACAAGTGATGCAGTTTGTTTGGCGCAATGAGCGCGCTGACGGGCCCCAGCTCATCGATTGCATTCACGTCGCAGTCGGCAAGGCGTATGGGCGAGATGACAGCGAGCGATCCATCGCCAAGGCGCACAATCGTCATGCGTGTCGGATAGGGAACGGAATAAAAGGGCGTCGTGCGGCCATCAGCGATCCAGACGTCTTCAGCCCAAGGCTTGAGAACGCCGACATCGGCCGCAAAAGCCACTCGTTCAACCATGAAGCGGACTATCGGCGCGCCATCCCTCGCCCGCAATGCGGCGAATTCCCGCTGTGTTGACCGTAATGCCGGTTTGATTACAACCGGCCCGCAAAACCCGGAGTTCCCCCATGAATGCTGATTTCTATAACCGCGTCGATCGAACGCTTGCCGATATTCGCGAGCAGGGTCTTGAAAAGATCGAACGGGAAATCACCTCGGCGCAGGGGCCAGCAATTGAAGTTGCGCACAACGGCAAGCGCGTTCGCGTTCTGAATTTTTGCGCTAATAATTATCTCGGACTCGCCGACAATCCGGAAATCGTCAAAGCCGCACAGGACACAATGAAGGATTACGGGTTCGGCATGGCGTCGGTGCGCTTCATTTGCGGCACGACGGATTTGCACCGCAAGGTCGAGCGCGACATCGCGAGTTTTCTCGGCTATGAAGATTCAATTCTGTTCGCCGCCTGTTTCGACGCGAATGGCGGCGTATTCGAACCGCTCCTCGAAGCGGAAGACGCGATCATTTCAGACGCGCTCAATCACGCCTCGATCATTGACGGCGTCCGGCTTTGCAAGGCGAAACGCTATCGCTTCGCCAATTCCGACATGGCCGACCTCGAAGCCCAATTGAAACAGGTTGACGCCGATAGCGCGCGCACGAAACTTGTCGTCACTGACGGCGTCTTTTCAATGGACGGCTACATCGCCAAGCTCGGCGAGATTTGCGACCTTGCGGAAAAATACGGCGCGCTCGTCATGGTCGATGACTGTCACTCGACCGGCTTCATGGGCAAGAACGGCCGCGGCACGGCCGAGCATTGCGGCGTAGAAGGCCGCGTCGATATTCTGACCGGCACGCTCGGCAAAGCGCTTGGCGGCGGCATGGGCGGTTATATCGCGGCGAAAGCCAATGTCGTTCACTTGCTGCGCAATCGCGCTCGGCCCTATCTCTTTTCCAACGCTCTGACGCCGGCGCTTCTCGGCGCGACGATAAAAATGCTCGACCTCATCCGTCATGGCGATGAACTGCGCGCGCGGCTTGTCAGGAACGCTGAACGTTTCCGCAAGGGCATGAGCAAGGCCGGCTTCAACCTCCTTCCCGGCGAACATCCGATCATTCCGGTGATGCTTGGCGATGCGCGTCTTGCCGGCCAGATGGCGGCGGCGTTGATGGATGAAGGCGTCTATGTGACGGGCTTTTCCTATCCGGTCGTGCCGAAAGGAAAGGCGCGGATCAGAACGCAAATGTGCGCCGGTCACACAGATGACGACGTCGACAACGCCATTGAGGCGTTCACGAAAGTCGGCAAGTCGCTGGGCGTTATTTGATTATTGGCTAGGGCCGAGCGTTGCCGGCTATTCCGGAGCCGATCACGTCAGCCTGTCATTCCGGGGCCGAGCACAGCGAGGAACCCGGAATCTATGGCGCGTCGTGTGAGACTGGATTTACGGATTCCGGGTTCCGCCATTAGCGGCCCTGGAATGACAATTTGGAGATTCCTTCTCGCCCGTTCCTCCCCGCGAAAGCAGAGATCCAGTAAAAACTGTCATCTGGATTCCCACTTGCGCGGGAACGAGCGGAAATCAACGCGGTTAAAGAAATAAGTCTTGATCTTAAATCTTACCCGCCAAAGCCGCCGCGCGGGCGCAAGCGCCGCATCAACATTTTATACGGTCCGAGGAAGACGACGCTCATCAGCGTTGTTAGCGCCACATATTGAACGAGCCAATTCGGCCAGGGCGCATTCGAATTCCAGAAGGCGATTGGAAAATAGATGAGGGCGCTGGCGACGAAGGCCGAGAGCGCTGCAAAAAACGGCGCCCGCCACCAGGCTTCGCTGCCACGGGTAATGTCGAAGACGCCAGCCGCGGTAAACTGCGCAACAATCGCGGAGAGAACGAACGCGACCGTGAAAGAGACGTTCGGCAGGTCGCCAGGCTCAAGCGCGGGCGACAGATAGGAAATGCCGGCGAAAGCTGCGAAGGCGGTCAGCGCCCATGACGCTGTAATGACGCGCGAGGCTTCCTCGCCGCCGAAGCGCCGGCTCATCAAAATGACGACGAAAGGCGCGA
Source organism: Parvularculaceae bacterium (assembly GCA_041398085.1). GTDB lineage: Bacteria > Pseudomonadota > Alphaproteobacteria > Caulobacterales > Parvularculaceae > Amphiplicatus. The sequence continues at coordinate 12,042 of JAWKVJ010000022.1, read as the reverse complement.
GGGCCATAATGAGCAGCCCGTTTGAAAGCCAATTGCCGGGCTTGGCGCGCATTATCGAGAAATAATGGTCGAATGACCGGTTCGGAATGTCGATGGCCAGGATCGAGAACAGTAAAACCGGCGTCAGGATCGCGGCGAGGATCGACAGGCGGAAAAGCCCGGCGAGCAATTGCCGCCCCTTGCGCCCAAGGCGCTGGAGCGGTGTTTCCTTGATAGGACGTCTAGTTTCGACCGCAGCGGCGACTTCCACCGGCGCTTCTCCGCTAAAGGCGGAGCGTCAAGGCTCCTTACGAAGCCTTCGCCAGTTCGCGCTTGATTTTCAAGGCGCCAGCCGAGAGCTTCTCGTCTTTGGCCTTGGTGAGGAAAGCATCAAGACCGCCGATATGGTCGACGGAGCGCAGCGCAGCCGCCGTCACCTTCAGCTTGAAACCGCGTCCGAGCTTGTCGGAATGCAGCGTCACCTGGGAGAGATTCGGCAGGAAACGGCGCTTGGTCTTGTTGTTGGCGTGGCTGACATTGTTGCCCACCATCGGGCCAACACCCGTCAATTCGCAGCGGCGAGCCATGTTCTTAACCCTTGCCTTGGCTTCCAGCACCCCCGGAAAGGGCGCGATAAAATGAGAGCCCGCGCGTCTAGCGGGGGTGGGCCGGGGTGTCAAGCCGAAACCCCATCCGGCGGGGATCGAACGCCGGGCGCGGCCCATCTGGCCTATTTGATTACCGGCGGCGCTGGCGATTTGCAGCGATCGCCGACGACATCGACGGCGGATTTGACAGCGACATCGAAGACCGCCTTGCCGTCGGCCGTCTTATGCCAGGAACAAAGGTCGTGGCAACCTGTGTTTTCCTGCCAGGCGCACGACCATGGCGTCGAATATGACTTCGCTTTTACTTCGGGAAAAACGAACGGTTTGTATTTGTTCTGGCGGAGATCGGCGACACAGATATTGCAGGGCAGAAGTTCAGGTTCGAGGTCTTCCGGTGCGCCTGGCTCATGCGTCGGCTCCGGTGGCGACGAGATGTTCTGCGGTTGTGTTTTCAGACATTGGTCGGTCCATTCTGCAATATCCCCGTGGCTTTTGCCGGAGAGTCCTTTGACGAACTGGCCGAAAGGCGTTGACGTCGGCGATTCTGTGACAAGCGCCGCACGCGCAAAATTCGCGTACGGATTATTAGCGGACGGCTTGCCAGGGTCCCAGCCTTTATTGGGACCGCCAATCGGCACCGTGAACCCGTCTGAAAAATGAATGTCGGGATCATAAAACGGCGTCGAGGGAATATTAAAGTCAATGTCGAGGTTGATGTGGGTCTTGAGTTGCATGCGCCCCTCCGCCCGGGTTTGGGCGTAGAGTAATGCTTCTGAAAGCGAGCACGGCCCGCCGAATTCCTTTCCCTTGCCGGTACAGTCACTCATCCGTCCTTCGCGCGCCATAAGCCCGAGCTGGGCGGCGTAATCGGCCGCGAACTCCGGCGTCACCGTAATCACCAGACCGATACTGCCGATCAGGTCTCTTACGCCGGCCGGCACCATGTCGAGGAGGTCTTGCACCGGCGGCTTGATCTTGACGGGCGTCGAGGCGACGAAATTGGCCGTAGGTCCGCGCTCGAGAAAGCTGCGCGGCGTTTCGAGATCGAGGTCGGGCCGCTCGGGCCATTTCGCCGCGGCGGCTGGCTGCCAGGGTTTGGCGTCATAGGCGGCGTTGCGGGCTCCGAACAGAATCTGGCTCGACCAGGCAAAAGGCGGAGGCGCAGGATCAACCGGATCGATGCAGATATAGCCAGCGGGCTTGCCCGAACAATCCGCAGTTGGGGGTTTGTGAGCTGTCGTCAGATTCAGGATGAACGGGATTCCGGAACGTCCATAACTGTCTTGGGCAAGCGTTGTTCCGGAGGAGCGCGCGGCCGGATGATCGAAAAAGAGCTTAACGCCTTTTTTGTAGTCGAAGGGGGTGTCAACCGGGTAGAGGCTTGAGAAATAGTTGAACTTCGCTTGCAGCGTCCCCGAACCGTAAGGCGTTGTAATGGTGATTGGGGGCGTCGAAGCATTAAACTTTGAATCGGCCCAATTGGCTTTGACATCGAGCGAATAGGAGTTGGCGATCGGGTATTCGCCGGCTTTCATCTTTCCGGGCCAGGCCGGCGCGCTTATTCGCTTTTCGACGGTAATGGTCTGGCGCTGCGTATCGAAACAACCGATGACCGGCGCACAGACCCGGACCTGCTGATAAAGCTGTGCACGCCGCGCTGCGGCGTTGAAATCGGAAAGCCCGACGACTTGCTGGATGGAAAGGCCGATACCGCCGACATTGGCGGTTGATTTGCGGATAACCTTGCCGCCGGGCGCGTCGCCAATGTCTTTCATCAAACAAAGCAGCGAGTCAGCCATTAGATCGCCTTGACCGCCCATATCGATCCATATTGGCGGCTCATGTGCTGATGCCGGCGCTGCTCCGAGCGTCACGCCAGTCGCCAGTTCGCGTTCATATTCTCCGCAGTGCGCGCTCAAATTGATGTCGCCGCCAAACCATTCGGCGAGATGATCGAATATGGCGAAAATAGCTTTGCCGGCGCCGCTCTTTTTGCAAACCGGATAAGACGCCGGCGATTTTGCGTTGAGAGAGCCAGTGGCTGCGCCTTTGCCAAGCGGACCCGGATCTTTCGGGGCCACTGCAATTACGGCTGCGCCACGCGGAATACGCGTAATAGTGGCGCTTTTTTTTCTATCAAGCTGGCGAGTTACCGGTTGGCTGGACGCTGATTGCGTTAGCGTTTGTTTTACTCCGGATACGCAGCAATTATTGACGCTTGCCGCCGGTGCGGCGCTTTTCAGATAACAACGCGCTTTTGGCCCCTGCACGCCTGGTTTGACATATGTGTAGGCCTTGCATTTGGAGTCGTCTTCACAGGCCTTTTTACAAAGGGCGGGATTAGCGGAATCAAGATCGTATCCAGCGTAATCCGAGCCGGCGCGGTCAATATTCGTCTCCGACGTGACAACAGCGTGAGCCAGACCTGGAACAATCGCCAAAACTGAAAAAGACGCAACCAGAAACCGGATGGCGCGGATGCGCATACTCCCCTCCCTGCGTATGGAGCGTTGATCCTATCCTTCTTCAACGAGCCGTCAATAAAGGCTGGAAATTCACCTTTCGATCTGAAATTCCACGGACCGGATGGCGGTGACGCCCTTTTATTCCTATGTGAAACCTCTAAATCGGACCCTTCCGCGTGCGAAGGCCGACCGAACCAGATGAACCGCCGCAAGCTCAAGCCCCATGACATCGATTACGCGCCGGAGGCCTTCCGCCCCCGGCTGACGGCGATGCTCGGGCCGACCAATACCGGCAAAACGCATTACGCGATCGAGAAGATGCTGTCGTATCCGACCGGCATGATCGGCCTGCCTTTGCGGCTTCTCGCCCGCGAGGTTTATGACCGGCTGGTCGCGCGGCGGACGCCGGGCGAAGTGGCGCTCGTCACGGGCGAGGAAAAAATCGTTCCGCCCTCGCCTTCCTATTGGGTCTCGACAGTCGAGGCGATGCCGCTCGATCGCCGGACCGATTTCGTCGCCGTCGATGAGATCCAACTCGCCGCCGATATGGAGCGCGGCCGCGTCTTCACCTCGCGGGCTCTTTATGCGCGCGGCGTGAAGGAAACGCTGTTCCTGGGTTCCGATACGATGCGTCCGATCCTGAAGCCTCTCTTTCCTGAAATAAATTTTCTCTCCGCCGAACGCCTGTCGCAACTTTCCTATGCCGGTTCGAAGAAAGTAACGCGCACGCCGCGGCGCACCGCCATCGTCGGCTTCTCCGCCGATATGGTCTATGCGATTGCAGAACTCGTCCGCCGCCAACGCGGCGGCGCAGCCGTCGTCATGGGCGCGCTTTCCCCGCGCACGAGGAACGCGCAGGCAGAACTCTATCAATCCGGCGAGGTCGATTATCTGATCGCCACCGATGCAATCGGCATGGGCCTCAATATGGATATCGACCATGTCGCCTTCGCTGCGGCGAGGAAATTCGACGGTCGCAGCTTTCGCGATCTCAAAGCCCATGAGCTGGCGCAAATCGCCGGCCGCGCCGGCCGGCATATGCGCGACGGCACATTCGGCGTCACCGCCGATTGCAACGAGTTTGACGAAAGCGTTGTCGAGGCGATCGAGAACCATCAATTCGATCCGGTCGAGGCGCTGCAATGGCGGTCTGACGCGCTCGATTTCTTTTCGCTGGAGGCGCTCAAAAGATCGCTCGCCGCACCTTCGCCGCGGCCCGATCTTTTACGCGCACGGCCGGACGACGATGAAAACGCGCTGGCGCGGCTATCATCTCTCGCAGATGTCAGGGAACGAGCGAAAGGCCGCGAGGCGGTCGATCTTCTTTGGCAGGTTTGCCAGATCCCCGATTTCCGTAAGGTTTCTTTTGAGCAGCATGTTCGCCTGCTTGGCGAAATTTACGATCAAATTGTCGATGGAGGGCGCATCGGCGAGGCGTTCCTCGAACCGCGCATATCGCGTCATGAACGCACCGATGGCGATATTGACGCCATTTCGGCCCGCATCGCTTATGTCCGCACCTGGACCTATCTTTCCAATCGGTCAGGCTGGATCGAAAACGCCTCCTATTGGCAAGGCAAGACCCGCGAGATAGAAGACAGCCTCTCTGACGCTTTGCATGAAAAGCTGACGCAGAGATTTGTCGACAGGCGCACGTCAATTCTTCTGAAGAAATTGCGGGACGACGCGCCGCTCCTTGCAGGGGTGACGGAAGACGGAGACGTGATTGTGGAAGGCCAGTTTGTCGGCCGCCTCCTGGGCTTTGAATTCATCGTCGATCCGCGTGCGCGCGGCGCCGACGCCAAACGCATGCGCGGCGCAGCCGAACGCGCGTTAGCCCCGGTTCTCGCCGCCCGCGCGGCGGCGCTCGCTAATGCGGAGGAAGGTGAGCTTTCGCTCAATGACGACGGCGTCATTTTCTGGCGTTCATCAGCGGTCGCCGAACTGAAAAAAGGCCCGGCCCCCTTGCGGCCCGATCTCGTCATTCGCGGCCTTGATGCGCTTTCGCCAAATCTTCGCGGCCGCATCGTTGACCGTCTCACCGCTTTTATGACGTCGCGCATCGAGATTTTGCTCGCCGATCTTATAGCGCTTGGACGCGCTGTTGACGCGACCGGCGATGACGCGCTTTCAGGCGTCAGCCGCGGCGTCGCCTTCCGTGTTTTTGAAAATTTCGGCGCCATGTCGCGCGCCCAGTTCGGCGACGATTTAAAACAGATCGGGCAGGAAGAGCGCTCCAAGCTCAGGAAGATCGGCCTCCGGTTTGGCGAATATACGCTGCATATGCCGACGCTCTTGAAGCCGGCCGCGGCGCGCATGATGGCGCTCCTCTGGGCGCTTTGGACTGACAAGAAGCTTGAAGATCTCGTGCTGCCGAAACCAGGTCTCGTTTCATTTCATATGACCGGCGATCTTCCGCACGCGTTTTATTATGCGCTTGGTTATCGCCCGTCCGGCGAACGCGCGGTGCGCATCGACATGCTGGAGCGGCTCGCCCAGCAAATCCGTTCGGCGCGCACAAACGCCGATCGCGGCGGTTTTGAAGCGACCTCGCAGATGATGTCGCTGGTCGGCTGCTCGGGTGACGAATTTGAAGGCATCCTGCGCTCGCTTGGTTATCGCAAACACACCGTCAAACGCGCTGTTGAAACGAAAAAGCCTGAAGAACCGGCTGGCGAGCAATCAGCTGCGCCGCAGAATCAAGCAGCCGATGAAGTAGCAAGTGAAACAGCGAGCGAAACGGTAAGCGAAGCGCCGCTGGCGGAAACGCAGCCTGAAAATGAACCGGCGCCGCCGGAAACAGCGGCTGATGCAGTTGTTACTCAATCTTCAGCCGAGCAATCGGGTGATCCGGAAGCGCCTGCAGCTGAGCCATCGGCTGAACAATCGGCCGAAGTTCAATACGTCATTGAACCGGCCGCCTCAGCCGAACCTGCCGAGATTGAAGTCACGCTCTGGCGCATGGCGCCGCGTCGGCCCCCGCAAAAGCGTGATAATCGCGCTAGCAAGAAAGCCGACGGCGCCGACCGAAACGCCGGCAAGAATCGCAAATCCGATGGCGACCGTCCGCCGCGACGCGACGGCAAGCGCCCGCCCGGTAAGAAAGGTCCTCCACGCGAACCGCGGCGCTATTCGTCTGAGCCGCGGCGCAAGCGCGAAGCGGACCCCAACTCCCCCTTCGCCGTTCTTGCAGCGTTAAAGGCGGATATGGGCGACCGCGACGGCAAGGCCGAGTGAGCGAACTGCAAACGCAATCGAGTCGCAGGCTCGACAAATGGCTCTGGTGCGCGCGTCAATTCAAGACGAGAAGTCTCGCCGCCCGATTTGTCGAGGAGAAAACGGTAAGGCTCACCCGCGCCAGCGTCACCGAACGCATCGACAAGCCATCGCGCCTCCTTCAGGCCGGCGACGAAATCGCCTTCATGCTGGGCGAGCGGCTCGTCATTCTGGCGGTGGAGGGGTTCGCTATGCGGCGCGGCCCGGCGTCAGAAGCGCAAAAGCTTTACCGCTTGCTGGCGCCCGGCCCCGCCGTACCCGCTTGCGCAGACGCGCGATGACGTTATGAAGGGCGCCCGGAATTCTGGCTTTTTAGGGTCTTGAGGAGTGAGCCATGACCTATGTTGTCACGGACGCCTGTATTCGCTGCAAATACACAGATTGCGTTGAGGTCTGCCCCGTCGACTGTTTCTACGAGGGCGAGAACATGCTGGTGATCAGTCCCGACGAATGCATCGATTGCGGCGTCTGCGAGCCGGAATGCCCGGTCGAAGCGATCGTGCCCGATACCGACGATCCGGACGGCAAATGGGTCGAACTGAATTCCAAATTCGCCGCCGAATGGCCGAACATCACCGAGAAAAAAGACCCGCCTGCCGACGCCGACGATATGGCCAAGGAAACCGGCAAGCTCGACAAATATTTCAGTTCCAATGCCGGCGAGGGTAATTAGCGCCCCTTCGTCGGGAGCGTGAATTTCGCTATTTGGCAGGTTCCGCGACACCCCATGGCGTCAGGGCCTATTTTGTGCTATCGTCTTGGACGAAACGAACATAGCCGCTGGCGGTTGAGGCCCAACCTTCATTCAGAGATCAAGAAATTGGCTGCAACCCATTGAATTAGCAAATGGATTGCCCAATTCGTTCACCCTGAAATAAAGCATGCTAACAGCCAGCCAGGATCGGCGGTGGCCTGTGTTCGGAAAATAACGGATCGCATCGCGCGAATCATGGCCGGAAGTCCTGCCGCATCGGTGGGTTGATCAGGTCAGCATCCGCGATGCCGATCGCATAGACAGAGATTGATTCATGCCCAGCAAGACTGCTGCAAAGAAAACCGCCAAAAAAGCCGCTCCGGCGAAAAAGGCCAAGGCCGCGCCGAAAAAGAAAGCGCCCGCAAAAAAGGCCGCTGCGAAGAAAGCGCCGGCCAAGGCGCCCGCCAAGAAAAAGGCGCCGGCTGCAAAAAAAGCAACGCCTGCGAAAAAGGCCGCGCCGGCCAAGAAGGCGGCGCCGAAAAAAGCGGCTGAGAAAACGGCGAAAGCGAAAGCCGCGCCGAAGAAGGCTGAACCTAAAGCAAAGGCTGCAAAACCCGCCAAAAAGGAAGCAGCGCCTAAGACGACGAAGGCTAAAACCACAAAGGCCGCAGCCAAAGCCGCCGCCAAGGAAGCGCCAAAAAAACCGAAAGTGAAGCTCAATGTCGGCCAAAAGCCGCGTAGCGAAAAAGCGGCGACGCCGATGACAGCGGCGAATTTCCTGACATCCTTCCAGGAGTCGGAAACGCCGATGGCGACAGCGCCGAAATCTACCGTTGAATCGAAGGAAGCCAAGCAGACTTTCAAGGTCAATGACGCGATCGTCTACCCCGCTCATGGCGTCGGCCGCATCGTCTCGATCGACAAGCAACATATCGCCGGCATCGTCAACGAGCTTTTCGTTATCGATTTCGAGCAGGAGAAGCTGAAGCTCAAAGTGCCGACCGCAAAAGCGATCAGCGTCGGCATGCGCGCACTTTCCGATGAAGCGCTCGTGAAAAAAGCGGTCGATGTTCTTAAAGGCCGCGCTCGCATCAAGCGCACCATGTGGAGCCGCCGCGCGCAGGAATATGAAGCCAAGATCAATTCCGGCGATATCATCGCTGTCGCCGAAGTCGTGCGCGACCTTTACCGCGCCAGCGACCAGCCCGAGCAAAGCTATTCAGAACGCCAGCTCTTCGAAGCGGCGCTCGATCGGCTGGCGCGCGAGGTTGCCGCGGTCAGGAATTACGGGCTTGAAAAGGCGCTTGCCGATCTCGACGCGTCGTTGCAGCAGAAAAAAGCGGCGGCCTGATCCAGGGTTCCGAGAGTGAATTTAAAGCCGGGTCTTAGCGGCCCGGCTTTATACTGACGATCCGGTGGGGCGAAATTTCAAACATCTTCTCAACCGCATGGTGTCGCGGTTCCTTTTCTCGTAAGAATTTTGTGGTTAATTCCCACGTATTTGGTCGAATGCTCTTGACTCCCACGCGTGGGAGTCTATAAAGAACCACCGAAAACGTGGGATATTTCCTTAATGTCTAGTATCGCCTCCTTGATGGCGCGAGCCGAACGCCTCGCCGAGCGGGAAAATCTTTCGCTCTCAACGGTCTCCAGAAAGCTCCTCAACGATGGCAAAGGCCTCGCCCGGTTGAAGGCTGGCGGGCAATTGACTGTCAGGACCATGGAGCGCGCGCTCGATAGACTGACCGCGCTTGAAAATGGCGAAAATCCTGATGCGCCTGTGCAAACAGTGGTCGGCCGCCCGCACGCTGCGCCGCCGGTCGCCGAGCGCAAGGAGCCAAGCGCAGCGCCGATTATTTCAGCCGATGCGATGTCGCATCTCGACCGGCTGGAGGCGGAAGCAATCCACATCATGCGGGAAGTCGCCGCCGAGGCGGAAAACCCTGTCATGCTCTATTCGGTCGGCAAGGATTCGTCCGTCATGCTGCATCTGGCGGCAAAGGCGTTCTTTCCCTCGCGCCCGCCTTTCCCGCTCATGCATGTCGATACGACGTGGAAGTTCAAGGACATGTATGCGCATCGCGACTGGATCGCCAAAGAGTTAGGCTTCGATCTTATCGTTCACATCAATGAGGACGGACTGGCGCAAGGCATCGGTCCCTTTTCGCACGGGTCGGCGATCCATACCGACGTGATGAAAACGCAGTCGCTGAAACAGGCGCTCGACAAGCATAAATTCGATGTGGCTTTCGGCGGCGCCCGAAGGGACGAAGAAAAATCGCGCGCCAAGGAGCGAATTTTTTCTTTCCGCTCCGCCAATCATCGCTGGGATCCGAAGAACCAGCGCCCTGAGCTCTGGAACATCTACAACACCCGCATTCACAAGGGTGAATCGATCCGCGTCTTTCCAATCTCAAATTGGACCGAGCTAGACATCTGGCAATATATCTATCGGGAAAACATTCCGATCCCGTCGCTTTATTTCGCAAAGGAGCGCCCGGTCGTCGAGCGCGACGGCGCTCTCATCATGGTCGATGACGAGCGCATGCCGCTCGGACCGCGCGAGAAGCCGAAAATGGAAATGGTGCGGTTCAGAACGCTCGGTTGCTATCCGTTGACGGGCGCCGTTCGGTCGACGGCGACGACATTGCCGCAAGTCATTCAGGAAATGCTGCTGACGACGACATCGGAACGTCAGGGCCGCGTCATTGACAGCGACCAGTCAGCATCGATGGAGAAAAAGAAACAAGAGGGGTATTTCTGATGGCGCACGCTAACGCCCTCGCCGCGGACGATATCCTCGCCTATCTCGACGCGCATGAAAAAGTCGATGCTTCGCTTCATCACTTGCGGCAGCGTCGATGACGGCAAGTCGACCCTTATCGGCCGCCTCCTCTACGACACAAAGCTGCTCTACGAGGACCAGATCGCAGCGCTCGAGGCCGATTCCAGAAAGTCCGGTACGCAGGGCGACAAGATCGATTTCGCGCTGCTGGTCGACGGCCTCGCCGCCGAGCGCGAACAGGGCATCACGATCGACGTCGCCTATCGTTTCTTCTACCGAAAACGCAAATTCATCGTCGCCGACACGCCGGGCCACGAACAATATACGCGCAATATGGCGACCGCGCCCGACGGCGGATGTGGCTGTTATCCTCATCGACGCGCGCCAGGGCGTTCTGAAACAGACGCGCCGCCACTCCTATATCTGCTCGCTGCTCGGTATTCGTCACATCGTCGTCGCCATCAACAAGATGGATCTTGTCGATTATTCGCGCGACGTCTTGAAAAGATCGAAGCGGAATATCGCGCTTTCGCGGCAAACTCGGCTTTCGTCGATTGTCTGCATCCCGATGTCGGCGCTTGAAGGCGACAACATCAATGACAAAGAGCGCACGCACGCGCTGGCACAAAGGCCCGGCGCTTCTTCTTATCTTGAATCGATCGAGGTCGCGTCCGACCGGACGAGCGAACCGTTCCGCCTGCCGGTTCAATGAGTGAACCGGCCAAATCTCGATTTCCGCGGATTTTCGGGCACGATCGCTTCCGGAGTCGTTAAACCCGGCGATGAAATCGTCGTCGCGCCTTCGGGCAAGCGCTCGACCGTGCGCCGAATCGTAACGCAGGGCGGCGACCTTGAAGAGGCGGGCCCCGACCGCGCTGTCACGATCACGCTCGCCGATGAAATCGATATTTCGCGCGGCGATATAGTATGCGCGGGCCGCGCGCCGGCTGAGCAATCCGACCAGATAGCCGCCCATGTCGTGTGGATGCATGATGATGAGATGATTCCGGGCCGCCAATATCTGATCAAGACGGCGAACCGCATCGTTTCTGGTTCGATTACCGAGCTGAAGCACAAGGTCAACGTCAATACGCTGGAGCACATGTCCGGCAAAACGCTCGAACTGAACGAGGTCGGCTTTTGCAATATGTCGCTGAGTGCGCCGATCGCTTTTGACGCCTACAAGCATAATCGCGAAACGGGCGCCTTCATCATGATCGACAAGCGGACCAACAACACCGTTGGCGTCGGCATGATCGAGTTCTCGCTACGCCGCGCCCAGAACGTCCACTGGCAGGACCTTGATGTCGATAAGATCTCGCGCGCGACGTCGAAACATCAAAAGCCGTGCATTCTCTGGTTTACGGGGCTCTCGGGCGCCGGCAAATCCACCGTCGCCAACCTTGTCGAGAAGAAGCTCCACGATATGGGGCGCCATACCTACACGCTTGACGGCGATAATGTGCGCCACGGGCTCAATAAGGACCTTGGCTTCACTGACGCTGATCGCGTTGAAAATATCCGCCGCGTCGCCGAAACCGCGCGGCTGATGGTCGATGCGGGATTGATCGTCCTCGTCTCGTTCATTTCGCCTTTCCAGAGCGAACGGCGCATGGCGCGCGAACTTGTCCAGGATGGCGAGTTTCTCGAGGTCTTTATTTCAACGCCCCTGGCCGTCTGCGAAAAACGCGACGTGAAAGGCCTTTACGCCAAAGCGCGCCGTGGTGAGATCAAGAATTTCACTGGCATCGATTCCGATTATGAAGCGCCGGAGAAAGCGGAATTGACGCTCGATACATCTGAGGTGAGCGCGCCTGACGCGGCCGCCGCCATCGTCGAGCATCTGTCGAAAAACGGCTATCTCGGCTGAGGTGCGCCGGTCAGGCTGTGCTCGTGGCGCGCTCGTCATGCGACGACATATGGTCGACGATGAGCCGGGAAATTTCCGGCAGAAATTTCTTCGGCAGATCATGGCCCATGCCTTCGATCATATGAAGGTCGGCGCCATTGATGTTGCGCGCGATATCGGCACCGCCGGCGGGCGGCGCTAATGGATCGGCCGCGCCATGAATGACCAGCGCCGGCGCTTTGATGCGCGTCGTGTAATCCTTGCGTAAATCGCCCGTGTCGATGATCGCCGCCAATTGCCGGCGCGGGCCAGCGGGATAATGGCTTCGGTCGTAGGCGGCGCCAAGGCGGGCGCGTAATTCATCGTCGCTCGAGCCTGATTGCTTG